>JAZLFZ010000012.1:0-24954 GCA_045616065.1 Bacteroidaceae bacterium
CAATAGCCCCCGAACGATGGGCTTTATGAGTGAGGTCGTCGCTGCGCTCCTCAAAATCCAACCGAAAATCATTTCGGAAAATCCAAACTGATATGGGTGGACATTAGTAATTATCACTCCAAATACCGGAAGACCCAAAAAAAGAAAGGGAATGATATACAATTAGGCATTGAGCGGTAATGTCATCCCGACGTTAGGACTTTTGACTTGTTCAAAATGTAGATCTCTACTTTGTGACGTCTCACAAAGTCCAATCCTGCTATAGTGAGTCCTTATTGGGCGGAGATTTACATTTTGCCCGCTGGCAAAAGTCACTACGCTCAGAATGACACCCCCCTGTGCCTAATTGTATATTATCTCCAATTACTATCATCACCTACTATAATGTAAAGGGAGGGCGCGTGGGTTTCGGGCACGTTTTGGGGCAATTCTGCACGTTTGATGCACTTTTGCAGGCGTAGTGTGTGGTAAGTCCACGCTTTTTTTGTATCTTTGCACGCATGGAATACATCTTGCTACTCATAGGACTTATCGTGGGCGCTGTGGCGGCCTGGCTGGTGGCACACCGGCAGCACGCGCAGACGCTGAACACCGTGACGCAGACGGACGAGAAGCGCATTGCCGAGCTGAAGGAACAGTTCGGCAGGCAACTGGAGGGCATGAGGGCCGGGCACCAGCAGCAGTTGGAGGGCATAAGGGCCGGGCACCAGCGCCACGTGGAGGAGCTGAAGGCCAGCCACCAGGAGCAGTTGGCCGAGCTGCGCAGTCAGCAGGCAGCGCAGCTCGAGCAGCAGATGACGCTCATCCGCGAGCAGATGAACACAGCCTCGGAACGCATCCTCAAGGAACGGGCCGAACAACTCTCCACGACCAACCGTGAACAGCTGGCCAGCATCCTCAACCCCTTGCAGACGAACATACAACAGATGCGCGAGGCGGTGGAGAAGACCGGACGGGACAGCAGCACCACGATGGAGCGACTGGACGCCACCATCAAGCAGAGCATCGAGCAGAGCCGCGAGGTGGGCGAACGGGCCGACAAGCTGGCACAGGCCCTGACGGGCGAGAACAAGACGCAGGGCAACTTCGGCGAACTGCGCCTGAAGCAGATGCTGGAGGAGATGGGGCTCGAGGAGGGCGTGCAGTTTGAGGAGCAGCAGACGCTGCGCGACAAGGACGGACGCGTCATCTACGAGGAGGAGGAAGGGCGGAGGCTCATCCCCGACGTCATCCTGCACTTCCCCGACGAGCGCGACCTCATCATCGACTCGAAGATGTCGTTCACGGCCTTCGAGCGTTACCATAATGCCGGGAGCGAGGAAGAGAAGCAACAGGCACTGCACCAGCATCTGGCCAGCATGCGCAGCCATGTGAGCGAGTTGTCGCGCAAGAACTACTCGAAGTACATCAAGGAGGGGCGCGGACGGCTCGACTTCGTGCTGATGTACGTCTTCTCGGAGTCGGCCCTGCAGCTGGCACTGTCGAACGACGCCACGCTCTGGAAGGAGGCCTACGACCGAGGCGTCATCATCACGGGCAGCCAGAACCTGTACGTCATGCTGCGCGTCTTGGAGATGACGTGGAAGCAGGTGCAGCAGGTGGAGAACCAGCAACGCATCATCGAGTGTGCCAACACCATCATCGACCGCGTGCAGCTGTTCGCGGAGCGCTTCGACGCTGCCCGCCAGCAGCTGCAGAAGACGCAGGAAGCCTTCGACAAGGTGGACAGCATCACGGCCGATGGCGGCATGAGCATCATCACCCCCGCCCGGCAGCTCGTCAAGATGGGCGCAAAGGAGAACCCCAAGCGCAAGAAGTCGCTGCCACAGACGGAGGAGACGGTGGAGAGCATCAGTGCGAGACAGACAACCACTCCCGAATAACGAATAAGAAACAAAAAAAACTACAACGATAATGAAAAGACTACTGACTATCCTATTCCTCGCAATCGGCCTTCTGGCCAACGCGCAAGACATTACGCTCACAGACGGATGGCGCTTCCATCAGGGAGAAGCAGAGGGCGCACAGGCTCCCGATTACGACGACTCGAAGTGGGAGCAAGTATGCATACCCCACGACTGGGCCATCTATGGTCCCTTCGACCGCAAGCATGACCTGCAGAAAGTGGCCGTGAAGCAGAACGGTGAGAACGTAGCCACCTGGAAGACAGGACGCTCGGGCGGACTGCCCTGGGCCGGCGTGGGTTGGTACCGTCTAAAATTAGATAACAAAAACCTAAAAAACAAAAGTGAGGACAAAGTCTTCCTGCAGTTTGACGGCGCCATGAGCGAAGCCCACGTCTACGTCAACGGCAAGGAAGCCATCTTCTGGCCCTACGGCTACAACACGTTCCATGCCGAAATCACCGACCTGCTGAACAAGGACGGCAAGGACAACGTGCTGGCCGTACGCCTGGAGAACCGCGAGCAGAGCCATCGCTGGTATCCCGGAGCCGGCCTCTATCGCAACGTACATCTTATCACAAAGTCGGAAGTACACATCCCCATTTGGGGCACCTACATCACCACGCCCCACGTAGAGAAGGACTACGCCACCGTGACGCTGCGAGGCCGTGTGGCCAACAGCCAGGGCAAGAAGGTGAAGGTGGAGACAAGCCTCAACAAACTGATTCGGCAGGGAGACGACCTGGCTATCGGAGAAAGTGTGGCTAAGCAGACGACCGACCTCGCCAACATGACGCCCATCCCCTCGGGACAGCAACAGGGCGAGCAGCAGTTCCAGCAGAATTTCACAGTGGCTGCGCCCATGCTTTGGAGTCCCGAATCACCCAACCGATACGTAGCCATCAGCCGTGTCTATGTGGATGAGGGGTTAGCTGATACGTACTGCACGTTCTTTGGCATACGCAGCATCGAACTGATACCCGAGAAGGGATTCTTCCTGAACGGCAAATACACCAAGTTCAAAGGCGTATGCCTGCACCACGACCTGGGCGCCTTGGGTGCGGCCATCAACAAGAGTGCCATCCGCCATCAGCTCGAAATGCTCAAGGAGATGGGCTGCAACGCCATCCGTACCAGCCACAACATGCCGGCCCCCGAGCTGGTGGAGCTGTGCGACGAGATGGGACTGATGATGATGGTCGAGCCCTTCGACGAGTGGGACGTGGCCAAGTGCCAGAACGGCTACCACCGCTGGTGGAACGAATGGGCCGAGAAGGACATGGTGAACATGCTGCACCACTACCGCAACAATCCCAGCGTGGTGATGTGGAGCATCGGCAACGAGGTGCCCACGCAGGCCAAGAAGGACGGCTACAAGATGGTGGAGTTCCTGCAGGGCATCTGCCACAGAGAGGATCCCACGCGTCCCGTCACCTGCGGCCTCGACCAGGTATGGACGGTGCTGCGCAACGGCTTTGCCGCCACACTTGACGTGGCTGGCTTCAACTACCGCACACAATACTACGAGGAGGGACACGAGAAGCTGCCACAAGGCTACCTGCTGGGCAGCGAGACGGCCAGCACCGTCAGCTCACGCGGAACATACCACTTCCCCGTCAAGCTGGGCAAGGGTGTCCTGCACCCCGACAACCAGTCGTCGGGCTACGACGTGGAGGCCTGCTCGTGGAGCAACGTGCCCGACGAGGACTTCGCCCTGGCCGACGACAACGTGTGGGAGATCGGGCAGTTCGTCTGGACGGGCTACGACTACCTGGGTGAGCCCTCGCCCTACGACACCGACGCATGGCCCAGCCACTCGAGCGTCTTCGGCATCATCGACCTGGCCTCGCTGCCCAAGGACCGCTACTATCTGTACCGCAGCGTATGGAACACGAAGGCCCACACCCTGCACGTGCTGCCCCACTGGACGTGGCCCGGCCGCGAGGGGGAGGTGACGCCCGTCTTTGTCTACACCGATGCGCCCGAGGCCGAACTCTTTGTCAACGGCAAGAGCATGGGCCGTCAGCGCAAGCTCTCGAAGGCTGAGGCTGAGGCGCTGAAGGGAAAGGACGAGTTCTGGCTGCAGCGTCGCTACCGTCTGATGTGGCACGACGTGAAGTACGAACCGGGCGAACTGAAGGTGGTGGCCTACAACGCCGACGGCTCAAAGCGGGACGAGAAGACGGTGAGGACGGCCGGCAAACCCGACCACCTGGTGCTGCAGGTGCAGGGCAAGCCCACGGCTGCCGATGACCTGGTCTACGTCACCGTGAGCGTGGCCGACAAGGACGGCAACCCCTGCCCCACGGCCACCGACATGGTCAGCTTCAAGGTGAAGGGAGCGGGTAAGTTCCGTGCAGCCGGCAACGGTGACGCCACGTGCCTCGACCTCTTCCATCTGCCTCAGCACCATCTGTTTGCCGGACAGTGCACCGCCATCGTCCAGTTGAACGGCACAAAGGGCAGCATGACACTGGAAGCCTCAGCCAAGGGGCTGAAGAGCGGGAAGCTGACGTTATGATATTATTTGGGAGTTTAAATAGCGAACAAACAACACACCATCACATGAGCCAGAAACAAGCATCCATACTCGATGAGATAAAACGTGAATTAGACAGCGTGCTGCCTACCAACGCATACGCATTGCTTTATGGTTCGCAAGCCAGAGGTGATGCAAGGGAGGACTCCGACTGGGACATCCTTATCATCGTTGACAAAGAACGTGTGCCCATGGCCGAAAATGCCAACATTACCTACCCTATTGTCATGAGAGGTTGGGAACTCGGCATAGACGTCAACCCCGTTCTCTATACAAAAAAGGAATGGGATTCATACGCCCACACACCCTTTTACGAGAATGTAATGAAGGACGCATTGAAAATAGCATAGAGCCATGACGGACGAAGAGAACAACTGCTCATACGACGTGGGAGAAGAAGAAATACAAGAGATGAAAGCCCCTTCATACGCCATTATCGAGGCGGTGAGAAACTTGACAAAATAAGTGCTCTGTACAGCAAAGAACACCAAGTAGCCATGACGATTGCAGACAAACGCAACAAGATAAGAATCTGGAAGTTCCTGAAGAGGGACCTATGGAGGTTCGACACATCCGCGGGGAACGGAGTGAGCGGCATGCAGTGGCTGAAGACCGCAGCACTGACCATCCGGCATTTTGTGGTGGAGGACATGTGGAGCATGGACATCGCCGCCCTTACCTACTCCACCCTCATGGCCCTCATCCCGCTCGTGGCGATGATTGTCGTGGTGACACGCGGATTCGGCTACGAAGTGGCCTTCGAGAACTGGCTCTACAATACGTTCTCGGCGCAGCCTCTCGTGGCGGAATACGTGGTGGACTTCGTGCACAACTACCTGGCCAACACGAAGCAAGGCTACATCATCAGCGTCGGACTGGTGATGATGATCTACACCATCACGATGCTGATGAAGAAGATAGAACGTGCCTTCAACAAGATATGGCACGTGGAGGAACGCTCCTTCATCCGCATCTTCACCGACTATACGGCCATCTTCCTCTTCCTCGTGACGCTGATTCTGGCCTCGGCCGGACTGAGCTACTGGGCTCTGCGCCTGACCACGGGCATCAAGTCGCTCATCGGCAACGGAGCCATGACGTCGGGCGTGACACACCTGGTGGCCCTGCTGCCGCTCTACGCCTTCTTCGTGGTCATCTACACGAGCATTCCCAACACGTACGTACGCATTCGCAGCGCACTGGTACCCGCCCTGCTGGCCAGCCTGGCCATGTTGATATTCAACTACTTCTACATCCGCATCCAGTTGCAGATCTCCAGCTACAACGTCATCTACGGTTCGCTGGCCGCCCTGCCGCTCTTCCTGCTCTGGCTGCAGATCTCGTGGGCCATCTGCATGTTCGGTGCCCTGCTTTGCCACAAGAACCAGAACCTGCACTACTACGACCACGACACGGAGTACAGCCGACTGAGCCACGACAAGCAGATGGACGTGTGCGCCCTGGTGATGCACCACGTCTGCCAGCAGTTCAAGCAGAGCGGCAAGACGCCCTACACCGCCCACGACCTGCACCAGCTGACGGGCATTCCGCAGCAGATCATCAACGAGGCCGTGGACGCCCTCATCGCCGCCAACCTGCTGGGCGAGGACAAGAGCGAGAAGAGGGGATTGAAGGAGATGCAGACCCGCCTGCACCCCAAGAAGAACACGCAGGACATGACCTACGGCCTCATGTGCCAGCTGCTGGACAAGGAGGGCGACAAACTGCCCGGCATCAAGATGGACAAGGGACGCACGCAGGAATGGCAGCGCATCAAGGAGCTGCGCAAGCAGTTCATCGAGGAAGGCAAGAAGATTGAGTTGAGCGAAATATAGCCCGCATTATACCATGCCTCATTTGGCATTGAGCAATATTGTCATCCCGACGAAGGACTTTTGCCTACGGGACGAAAGTAGAGATCCCTCATTACATTCGGGATGACATAGCTGGGAGGAGGGCAAATGGCTTTCGTTCCCAAAAGAAAGGGAACGATATACGATTAGGCACAGAATGTTTTTTTGAAACGCACTTTTGGCGACGGCCTAAAGTCGACGCAGAGGCGCAAAGTTTTTAATAAGTTAAGAGACAAAATAAAGTAATAATCTTTGCGTCTCTGCGTCTTTGCGTTCGATTATCAGTTCGTGCCAAATAGTATATCATCGCCAAAAGAAATGCGCCGCAACCCTTCATCCTTCATCCCTTCGCCAACCCTCAAAAAAGCAGAATCCCTACCTTCGCATACGAGACGAAAGTAGGGATTCTCCTTTACTATTCGGACAGTTCTGCCGATTGTTATACCAAGTGGCGGATGATGCTCTCGCGGTCGCCGGGCAGGTAGTCGATGACAGGAATCTCAATCATCGTGTAGGCACCGGGCTGCTGCTTCATAGAGGCACGAGCCACGTTGACCAGCACCTGAGCGGTAAGCGCGGGGTTGTTGATCTTCATGTTGAACTCGAAGAGCTGGTTGTGAGTCTGACCGCTAACGCCCTTGCGAACGAGGTTCACACCGTGGCCTACATCGTTCAGTGCGTCAACGCTCTCCACCTGGAAGACGTGCGTCTCGTCGCTGGCGAAGTAGGGGTCGGCCTTGATGGCAGCGGTCACCTCGTCGAGCTTGGCGCCCTCCTCCAACTCTACGTATACCATGCGGCGATGGATGCCCTCACCCACGGGGATGGTCATACTGAGTGCGTCCTTGACGCCAGCCTTGGAACGTACGCAGACGCTGTGACCCATGGAACGGCCGGGGCCGAAGTTGGTATAGCTGATACCCTTGGGAGCGAGGCTCTCCATGAGGGTGCGCACGATGCTGTCGCTACCGGGATCCCAACCTGCCGAGATGATGCTGACGGCTCCTGCCTTCTTGGCAGCAGCATCGAGCGAACGGCGCAGGTCGACAATCTGTCCGTGGATGTCGAAGCTGTCGACGGTGTTGATACCCTGCTCGAGGCACTTCAGCGCATACTCCTCGACGCTACGGGTGGGAGTAGCGAGAATGGCCACGTCCACCTTGCCCAGTTCCTTGATATCCTTTACCACAGCATAGTCTGCCAGCTCAGCGGGCTTGTTCTCAGCACCGTTGCGACGTACCACACCTGCAATCTCCATGTCGGGAGCAGCCTGCAGAGCCTGCAGAGCGTACTTACCGATGTTGCCATAACCCACGATGGCTACGCGAATCTTTTCCATGTTTGTTTATTTATAGTGATTATTGTCCTTTTGCGGTGCAAAGTTACACAATTCTTTTGAAACCATTATCATTTTGTTAGCAAAAAACACCCTTTTTCTGAAAAAACGACAAAGAAAGCACACATTTCCGTCAAAAACAGCAATCATTGTGCGCTAAATGCTACATGCAACCGGAAAAGCGAAAAAAGAAACGCAGACGCACGAAACACACATCCCCGCGTGCCACAAAACGCAGCGCAACGCGAGTTTTTGTTGATTTTTTTGTATAGTTCGTCTTTTTTTCGTAACTTTGTCGCGCATTTATATATAATTAATAAGGTAAATATTGCTTAGTAAAAAATTCCCAAATTGATAATTTCACAACTATCATCAATAACAAAAACTCCTGATTTATGAACACATTGAAGCAGTACATCCGATTATTCATCATGACGCTCGCCGTGCTCGCAGCCGTGTGGGAACAAGCCACCGGCGCCGTGAGAGGAAAAACCAACCCCATACGAGCCGGCGTGAACTCGCACACCACCTACTCGCTGACCACCACCGAGACGACACTCGCCGTGCCCACACAGAGCAAGGGCAAGGCACTGACCGGCACCAAGGACAACCAGCCCGACATCATACAGGGATTCTTCCTCGACGGTGCTGACTGCCGCATCAGCGAAACGCCAGACGGAAGGACCCGGGTGGAGGTTTACGTGAAGAGCACACAGACGTGGGAACCCGTGGAAATCGTAGACACGGAGGGCAACGTCATCGACGTGGACTGGTCGAAGATTGTCATCTTTGCCGGAAGCCACTACGTACCTGAGGAGGGCAAGGCAGCTCCCACCGAACCGCTCTACGTCGACTCTTGCCACATCAGCATGACGGGTGGCAAGGTATATGGCATCTACGCAGCCGGCATGACCGACACGGAGGACACCAACACGGGCAGCGTGAGGGGCGTGGTGACCGTCACCATCAGCGGCGGCGAGATTCACGACATCAGCAACATGGGCGTGAGTGCCATCACGGCCGGCAAGAATGACACCGGCTATCTCTTTGGCCACTTCAACCTCATCATGACCGGAGGCACCTACACCGGCAACACGATGCAGGGCATCCGCAACCGGGACCGACAGAACGAGAAGGGGAACGTCGTGGGGAACATCACCAAGTCCACGGCCATCATCACGGGAGCCAAGTTCAGCTTCGAGGAAGCCCTGCCCAACAGCATCGACTCCTACGACACCAACCGATACATCCCGCTGGAGGGCCGAATCGTGCAGATGGACGACAAGAGCGTGCAGCACACGGCAAACGGTGTGGTAAGAATTCCTCCCGAAACCGAACTGACCATTCCCCGCTTCGTCAAGGACACCGAAGTGATAATCAACAACGAAGGCGCACTGAACATCACCAGCTGTGCGAAGGATGCATTCAACGCCAACCTCATCCAGGTGGTCGGCATGCCCTACTACCTCACCGGACAGCATCGCTGGGAGGAGCATGTCGCACGCCACGCCACCTGCTATGAAGAGGGGATGACGATACTGATCTGCAAGAACTGCGGTGAGACGGAACAAGGGCAACCCATTGCGCCCGCCCATGTCTACGGAACCATACCTGCCCACGAGGCCACCTGCTACGAGGAAGGTCACATCGAATACGAAGGCTGTCTGGTCTGCGGCAAACGAAAGAACACGGAGCAAGACATCCACACGTCCAAGAAGGCGCACAGCTACGTCTACGAGAACGACTTCAGCACCACGCATGGCTGCATCACGACCGAGGGACAGCAACTGGCCAAGCGCGGAGTGTGTGCCGTATGCGGTGACGTTGACTACCTGTACCCCGAGCCTGTACCCGGAACCGTGGCTGGGCCTGCCAAGCATAATTTCGGTTCGTGGAACCGCATGGGCGACGAGTCAAAGAGCACGGCTCACCCCCACGGCATGGAGAACCGCTACTGCATGAACTGCCAGAAGGAGGACCAGCGCCCCCTCATGGAGCACAACGCAGACCGTCAGCTGCAGGATGCCACCTGCACGGAGGACGGACACGCATTCCACTACAGATGCCGTGACTGCAACGTCATCTTCGTGCACGACCCCGACGTTGCCTCCATAATGGTGCCAATCTACCTGCCGCAGGTTCCCGTGACAGAGAAGTACGGACACATCTTCATGGATGAGAATCCCAAGGCTGCCAACGCGTTGGCAGAGAAAGCCAACTGCCAGCACGGCACCCTGTACTACAAGAGCTGCCTGCAATGCGGCACCGCCTCGCAGGACAAGGCCGACTTGTTCGAATCGGGTATACCCACTTCGCACACATACCATATCGTTGACGTCAAGCCCGATGCCAACTTCCCCGAGGCCGGCCTGGCCCAGTTGCAATGCGAAGCATGTGGCAAGAGCGTGGACTTCGACTTCAACATCTACACCGAGAATACCCGCAACCTGCACAACCCAACCCACATCACGGCCAGCAGCAGCGAGGACACCTCGGCAAGCGAGACAATACGGGAGGCCACCTGCTACACAGGACGTGCACCCTACACGCTGACCCTCTCGGCCAACGGGCAGCAGGAGTCCTTCAGCTACAACGCAGTGCTGCCTGCCGTCAAAGGCAAGCATGCATGGGACAAGGACGGACACTGCCGCTACTGTCATGAGTCGAGCGAGGCCTTCATCCGCCGCACTATCGAGATTCATGAGAACGAATCAAGCATGACGCTGCACGAAGAACTCTTCGAGACCTACAAGGCACTGGACGAGGAGACGACGGACGTACAGGGAATGCGCGTCAAGGCACAGGCAATCTGGCAACGCTCCATCGAACAGGAGCAGGAGCCCGTCACCATCGGCCTCTTCCGCGACACGGAATGGGAGGGCGACATGAACCTGACTCGCAAGGATGTCACCTTCGACCTACACGAACACACCCTCAGCGTGCCCGAAGGCATCAGGCAGGAGGGTGCCGTGATTGACATCAAGAGCGGTACGCTCACCTCGCCCACCATCACGGGACAGGCCGAGCAGATCAAGGTGGACCGCCAGAAGGGAGCCAGCATACGCATCGTACTCACCGACGAAGAGGATGCCTTTGCACAATACCTGCAAAGCAATCCACAGGCGGCCATCGACGCACAGTATACCCGCAACTTTGAGGTGACAAACGTATGGCAACCCTTCAGCGTACCCTTTGCCGTAATGCCCACGGCAGAACTGCTCATCAGCTGCGACATCGCAGAGGTTTCCTTCAGCCAGGACAATCCCTCACAGGTCAAGCTTGTGGTCAACAAGGTGGAGGCCGACAAGGCACTCGCTCCCAACAAAGCCTATCTGGTGCGCCCCAAGACGGCTGGCAAATATACCTTCTGCACCATGGCCACGGACGAGGAACAGATTCA
Source organism: Bacteroidaceae bacterium (assembly GCA_045616065.1). Taxonomy (GTDB): domain Bacteria; phylum Bacteroidota; class Bacteroidia; order Bacteroidales; family Bacteroidaceae; genus Physcousia. Next base: position 11,033 of record JAZLFZ010000012.1, read on the forward strand.
GAACGGCACACAGACGGACCGCGCCTCCGACTTCATCTGCACCTACGAACCCATCAGCAGACTCAAGACACAGGGTATCGTCTACATGGGACATAACAACAACATGGTGCGCAGCAAACGTGACGACACCACGCTGAGGGCATTCCGCTGGTACTTCAACCCCGAGACGCTGAACGCACGCATGAACCAAGCGGCCAAAGCAGCTGCACGCAGCAAGACAACGGGACCCAACGGCGAGGAAGGCTACTACCGCGGCGACATCGTCACGGTCAGCGTGGACGAGCGATTCAGCGTGGCAGATGCGGCCAACCTGATTGCCATGCTGAACGGGGCCATCAAGCTGACCGTCGAGGCCGATGCCAACGGCGATGCCGTGGTCAACACGGAGGACGTGGCGCACATTGCCAACCTCATCCTGGGCAAGAAGGAAGGACAATTCGTTCCCACCAAGGAGGAGATCGTCATGCCACAGCATCTCGAGGACATCGAGGAGGAGGACGTGGCACCACTCTAAGAAAGAGAGAGAGAAAAAAAAGGAAGTAAGATATAAAATAATAAACTGATGCGAGTTCGTATATTCCTGCTACTGCTAATGTGCGTCCTGCCCCTGGCCGCAAAGGAGAAATCCTTCGACAAGGAGCAGTTCAAACGGGCATCCATCCGCTTTGACGAAGTGACGGGAACATGCGACCCGAAAGCCATCCTGCTGCTGGCAGACTCGCTGCACAAGGTGGGACGCAAGACGGACAACTACGCCGTCTCGCTACTCTACTACGAGGCCATGGCCCTCCACTACTACTATGCGGAAGGCAGCGAGGAAGAGAAGGTGAAGAACGTCGTGGCGAACTACGAGAAAGGCATGCAGGAAGCCGAGTCGTACGGCAGCGAAAGCCACTACTGGAAATTCTACCACGCCAAGGTCATCAGCCAGCTTACCATCAACTCGATGGACTGTATCGACCAAGTGGAGAAGATGCAGCAAGAGGTGAGCGAGAAGCACTCTGACTACGGCATGATGCGCGTATACCATACACTTTCGTTCATCTACTACTACCGCGACGACATGATGATGGCCGTCGACGTGCTGCGAAAGGCTGCCAGGATTGGCGAGGAGAAGCTGGCAACGGAAGAGGACGAGAAGATTGCCACGGCGCTCTACGACCTCATCTACTCCTCCCTGGCCGACTACCTGTACCAGCTGAAGATGTACGACGAGGCGCTCGAGATGACGGACAAGATGGAGAACTTCCTGCAGACGTCCACCATCTTCAAGGATGACGTGCGCCAATGGAGAATGCGCGAGGTATACGCCATGCGCGCCAACATACACTTCGACCGCTGGCAATACGACGAGTTCGACAAGGAGATTGCCCTGCTGAAAGCCGACCCAACCTACAGCAGCTACATCATGTCGCCCGACAAGCTGCAGCTCAGATTCTACACCTTGCTGCGCGAAGGACGGGAGGCGGAAATACAGAAACTGATGACGGGGCTGGACGACTTCGAGACGCACTATTACCGTCACCTCTACTTCAAGTACCACAACATGATGAGGCAGGCCATACAGGAGGATGAGATATGCCGCCACTACCTGGACTCCACAAAATACAGCATGCACGCACAAGACCTGGCATCCATCGATGCCAAGATGGGCAACGTGCAGCTGCGCGAGGAGAAGCTGAGGCTCGAGAACCAGCAATTCAGGATCAAGGCATGGGCCACGGGCGGAATCATGCTGGTCATCGTACTCAGCATCAGCACACTACTCTTCCGTCATCGGCGTCATGCCAAGCAACTGCTGGAGAAAAACGAACAGCTGAGCATTGCGCGCGACGAAGCGGAGGAGCAGCGTGCCGAAGCGGAGCACCAGAAAGGCATTGCGGAGGAACAGAGAGCGGAGGCAGAGAACCAGCGTACCATTGCCGAAGAGCAGCGCACCCTTGCCGTCAAGGCACAACAGGTGGCCGAGCATGCCAACGAGATGAAGGGGCAGTTCATCCTGAACATGATGCACGAGATACGCACACCGCTGAACCACATCAAGGGATTCTCCACCATCATCGCCGACCCCAACATGCACGGGGAGAAGGAGATGATGCAGGAGGCATCCACACAGATCAGCAACTCCACCAACCACCTCACCCACCTGCTCGACGACATCCTGCAACTGGGCAAATACGATGGCATGACAGACGTGGAAAAGGCTGACGTCAGCATTGTCGAGCTGCTACTGACGGCCATGATGAACAGTCCGCAGAGCGACCCCTCGAAGGTGGAGATGATACCTGCAATAGAGGATGCAGATCCGGGCCTGACCATACGCACGAACATGGACATGGCACAGAAGGCGCTGGCCGCACTAATCAACAACGCTGTCAAGTTCACGAAGGAGGGACACATCAAGTTGGGCATCGAGACGGAACGGGAAGACGTGGTGAAACTCTACGTGGAGGACACAGGCCCCGGCATACCGGCAGGAAAGGAGGAATACATCTTCGAGCGTTTCACCAAGCTCGACGAATTCGTGCCCGGCACCGGACTGGGACTCAGCCTGGCCGACGTCATCGCAAAAGGACTGGGCGGACGCATATTTGTTGACACGCAATACGCAGGCCCCGGTGCACGCTTTGTCATGGAACTGCCACGCAATTGAAGTGTTGCTGCCCAAAGAAACTACCAACCGCGAAAATAAGAAAACAAACTAAAACAAATAGATTATGGATCAAAAGTTAAGGTGCCTCACCCTGGCCAGCGCAATGTGTCTCGGCATGACAGCGCAGGCACAGACCGTGGTGAAAGGTACACTGGTTGATGCCGAAACAGGCGAACCACTGATTGGCGCTCACGTCAAGATTCAGGGAGAGAACCAAACCGTAGTAACCAACATGAACGGTGAGTTCACGCTGCAGAACCCACACAAGAGACGCCAGCTGCAAGCCACCTACATGGGCTTCAAACCACTCACCTACACCATCGGTCGCGACGGCAAGGTGGGCACGCTGTCGATGGAGCCCGATGACATCTCGCTCGAGGGTGTGACCGTGACGGGCACCATGGCCTTCGACCGCAAGACACCCGTGGCGGTGACGAACGTAACGGCCGAGGAGATTGAGGAGAAGATGGGCGGACAGGAGTTCGTAGAGGTGCTCAAGACCACGCCCGGCGTACACGCCAACAAGCAAGGTGGCGGCTGGGGCGACTCAGAGATATACATGCGCGGTTTCGACAACACGAACGTGGCCATCATGGTGAATGGCGTGCCCATGAACGACATGGAGAACGGTACCGTGTACTGGAGCAACTGGGCCGGCATCGGCGATGTGGCTCGCGTGGTGCAGACACAGCGCGGCCTCGGTGCCTCGAAGGTCAGCGCTCCCTCAGTGGGCGGTACGATGAACATCATCACCAAGACGCTCGAACAGAAGACGGGCGGCAACATCAGTTACCAGATGGGAAGCGACGGACTGAGCAAGGTGAGCCTCTCGCTCTCCACCGGCATGACGAAGAGCGGATGGGGTGCCACCATCATGGGTAGCCGCACGTCGGGCGACGGCTACGTACAGGGTACCGACTTCACGGGCTACACGTGGTTTGCCAGCGTGGCCAAGAAGTTCAACGAGGCGCATACGCTGAGCTTTACAGGCTTCGGCACCATGCAGGATCATGGCCAGCGCAATAGCAGCGCCAACTACGGTCCGCTGACCATCGCCGAGTGGGCGCGCGTCAAGCAGCAGTACGGCGACAACGGCTACCGCTTCAACCCGCTTTTCGGTTACCTGCACGGCCAGGAGTTCAACGACCTTCGCAACAAGTATCACAAGCCCCAGCTCTCGCTGAACCACGACTGGACCATCAACGAGAAGTCATCGCTGAGCACCGCCCTCTACATGAGCATCGGTCGCGGTAGCGGCGGTACGGCAGAGCCTCACGGAGGCGGCTCGTACAGCGACATGTACGGAGCCGTCAACGGACAGGTACGCAGCGAGAACCGTACGGCCGACGGCCAGTTCTTCGACTACGATGCCCTGTGGAACAAGAATGCGGCCAGCACCGAGGGTTCCTACCTGGCCATGTGCCGCAGCATCAACAACCACCTCTGGACCGGCTTGCTCTCTACCTACAAGAACCGCATCAACGACAACTGGGACGTCTACGGAGGTCTTGACTTCCGTTACTACAAGGGCGACCACAGCACCGTCATCACCGACCTCTTCGGCGGCCAGTACTTCATGGACGATGCCGACCGTGGCAGCGTTTCGCCCGCCAACAATGCGGATGCGGCCGATCCCGCCTGGAAGTACCAGAAGCTGGTGGTGGGCGACAAGGTGTACCGCGACTACTCAGGCTACGTGGTGCAGGAAGGCGTGTTTGGTCAGGCCGAATACAACAAGAACGGACTCAGTGCCTACCTGAACGGTGCGCTGAACAACACCACGTACTGGAAGGTGGACCGCTTCTACTATGACAAGGAGCACGGCAAGAGCAAGACGGGCAACTACCTGGGCGGCAACATCAAGGGTGGTGCCAACTATAACATCAACGACTATCACAACGTATTTGCCAACGTGGGCTACATCAGCCGTGCGCCCAAGTTCAACGGCGCCTTCATGAACAGCACCACGAGCAACTACCTGAACGAGGATGCCCGCAACGAGAAGATCCTCTCGTTCGAGCTGGGCTACGGCTGGCGTTGCAGTTGGGCGCAGGTGAAGCTGAACGGCTACTTCACCAAGTGGATGGACAAGACCATGACCAAATACCTGACGCTGAACAACCAGGAGACAGGCTACATGAACATGACCGGTGTGGGAGCACGACACATGGGCGTCGAGCTGGAGGCTAAGTTCACACCCGCACCCTGGGTTGACATCAAGGCCATGCTCTCGCTCGGCGACTGGAAGTGGGACGGTATCGGCGAGGGCTACGTCTACAACGAGAAGAGCCAGCCCGTGGATGCTGACGGCAACCTCGTAGAGGCCTTCAGCGCAGACCATGCACAGGGTCGTGTAGACCTGAAGGGCACCCGCGTAGGCGGTTCGGCACAGACCACCGCAGCCCTGGGCGTGGACTTCAAGATTGGCAAGAGCATCAAGGTGGGTGCCGACTGCACCTACTACGGTCGCAACTACAGCTACTACAGCCTGAGCGGCAGCAACATCACCGTCAAGAAGAACAACAGCACCGGCGAGTGGGCAACCACCACACCTGCCTCCCCCTGGCAGATTCCCGATGCCTTCCAGACCGACCTGCACGCCAGCTACAAGTTCAAGATCTACAAGGACGTGAACGGTGTGCTGAGCGGCGTGGTGAACAACCTGCTGGACAACCACTTCATCAACAAGGCCTACAACAGCAGCACCAGCACCGTGGCGGCCTCTGCCGACAACGTGTATGTATTCTACCAGTTCGGCCGTACGTACAGCCTCAAGTTGAAGGTGAACTTTTAGTAGATTGAAAGTTGAAAATTGAAAATTGAAAGTCGAAAATTGAAAGTTGAAGATTGAAAGTTGAAGATTGAAAAGGATTCTTCCCTAAACAACCAAACGACTAATATCCCAAACGACTGAACAACGAGTCTCCCTAAACGACTAAACAACTAAAAAAGAATGAAAAGCCTATATAATATAAATAAGGTATATCTCGGCAGCCTGCTCGCAGCCATCAGCCTGACGGCCTGCGAGGACTACACCGAGCACAACTTCGGGACGGACAGCGAGCTGTTCAAGCCCAGTCAGGTGACCGTGCAGAACGTCACCCTCACCGACGCCAATTACGCCGACATCGCAGCCAACGAGGAAAACATCGCACTGGCTACACAGGACGGCGTGCTGGACGAGTTGCAAGCACTCCCCACGAATAAGTACTTCACCGCCGGCCTCACACCAGCCGACTACATCAAGCCCGTGCTGAAAAGCCTCGTAGGAACCACGCAGTTCTACACCATGACGGCCGGTTCGGTCATCAACGTCGGCTACAAGCAGGAGTGCGACATGCCGGCCTATCTGGAGCAGTTGCAGGACATCCCCTCGGTGACCGTGGAAGGAACCTTCACACCCACCACGCTGAAGGAGAAGCTGAGCGACGCCATCGCAGCCAAGATGGGTGGCGCGCAGAAGGGCGACGTGGCACTCGTCAACCTGCAGTACAGCGAGGTGGAACTGCCCGTAGCCACCGAGGAGGAGAGCATCGAATACCCCTGCTACGTGAAGGTGACCGGTGCATTCCCCGGAGCCGGTGCCTACCTGCTGGTACCCCAGGGCCTCGACGTGGCCGTGCAGTACAACCCCGGCAAAACGTACGGCTACCCCTACGGCGTGGACATCGTACGCGGTGGCGAGGGTATCATCAAGGTGGACGAGAACAGCGAGGATGCCTGCTTCACCATAGAGAAGTACCAGGATGCCTGGGCACTGAACAATGGTAACGGCGACTACCTCTACATGAAGGGCACCTACAACAGCTTCAACTATGCGTCTTCGCTCGAGGAACTGGCAGAGGATAACTTTGCTGCATTCAGCATCACGCCCAACGAAGACGGCACGTACGACATCGTCAACACCGAGAACGGCAAGGTATTCCTCTGGGGAGCCAGCTACAACTCGGCCGGCGCCTACCTTGACAAGAAGGGCACCGAGGGCTACCTCTCCATCGAGCTCTACAAGTACTGCAAGGAGGCTCCCAAGAAGGCCATGCGAAAGGTCATCAGCAAGTTGGGCTACAACAAGTCGATCGTCTGCACCTTCAACGGCAGCAAGTGGGTTGAGTACACCACATCGGGCGCAACCGTTGAGCCCATCGACCCCAGCGTGTACGTCAGCCTGGGCAAGACAAGCCTCACCAACCCCGACTCCACACTGCCCATCTACCTCTGCCAGACATTCCCCTACGCAGAGAAGGACAAGGCTGTTGCCATAGTCTATAACAATGGTAAGGCCAACGTGGCCGCAGAATACACCTACGATGGCACCCAGTGGCAGAAGACCACCAACCAGGAGCAGGGCAGCGTAACCTACACGCTCGACGAGGACGGATGGAACGCCAAAGGCGACTACCTGAACCAGGCACTCACCACCATTGCCAGCACCGATGCCAACGCCATCCACGAGGCCTACGGATGGAACATCGAATACGTGGGCAGCATTGGCGAACTGACCTACGTATGGAGCGCCACGACCAGCTACGGCATGAAGGCCAGTGCCTATGCCAACAGCACACGCTACGTCACCGACGCTTGGGCCATCAGCCCCTCTATGAACTTCAAGAAGGCCAAGGCTCCCGTCCTCACTTTCGAGGAGGCTCAGAAGTACGCCGGCGAGAACCTGGCCGACTATCTGCAGGTTTGGGTCAGCACCGACTATGCGGCAGAAGCCGGACAGGCAGCCGCCCACTGGACCAACGTCACCGACAAGCTCGAAGGTGAGCGCTCGGACGGTTCCACCTGGGACTTCTTCCCCATCTCGCTCGACCTCACAGCATACGCTGGCCAGACCAACGTGGTCGTAGCCTTCCGCTATGTTTCCAACGAGAACTACGCTGCCACCTGGGAGTTCAAGAACATAGTCTGCAAAGAAGCTGAATAAACGAATAATGGCCACCGCAATGGTGGCCATTATCACACAAAACAACAATCCCCAGCCACCGAAAGGAGGCTGGGGATGTTTTTTTTGCACGCAGATGTGCTGCTTCTATCCTTACTTAGAGATAGCGCCGCTGGGACATGCGTCAGCGCAAGTACCACACTCGGTGCACTCGTCGGGGTTGATAGAATAGATGTCGCCCTCAGAGATAGCTCCTACGGGGCACTCGTCGATACAGGTACCGCAAGCAACACAGTCGTTACCAATTACGTAAGCCATAGTCGTATAAGTTAAAAGTTAAAAATTAAAAATTAAAAGTTCACATTTGATGGAGCGACGAACTGATGTTGCGTCGAATTCCGAAGGCAAAGGTAATCATTTTTAATTAATGAAGCACACATTTTACTGCGTTTTTTACGCTTTACTCATTAAAAATTGTGATTTGAGCAATAAAAATGCGATTTGCACGTTATTAAAGCAGTATGAAACGCGCTTGGCTGTTCCTCATTGCCTGTCTATGCGTCGTGCTGGCCAACGCCCAGCCACGTGTAGTCCAGCATCGCCCGTACCTTGACGAGCGATTCCTGCATTATGGTTTTTTCCTGGGAGGACACCTGCAGGACCTGGAGATGACGAACAACGGCTACGTAGATCCCGAGACGGGCGAACGCTGGTATGCCGATATCGACAACTACAGCCCGGGCTTCAACGTGGGTGTGCTGGCCGAAATGAAACTGCACAAGCACTTCGCCTTGCGCGTCACCCCCACCCTCTACTTCGGACAAAAGCGTGCCTGGATGCACGAGCAGACATCGGGACGCGACACCACACAGGTACTTAAAAGTACCCTCATCTCCCTCCCCATCGGCATCAAGATGGCGGCTCCGCGATACAACAATTTCCGCCCTTACTTCGTGGCGAGTGTGGCACCTGCCATCGACCTTACGACCAAGAAGCACAATGCCTTCCGCCTCGACATGTTCGACTGCTACATCGAGGTGGGCATGGGATGCGACCTTTACCTGCCCTACTTCAAACTCATCCCAGAGCTCAAGTTCAGCTTCGGCTTGGCCAACATTCTGCACAAGGACCGTGACGACCTTATCGACGGGAGTCTGATAAAGATGACGAAATCGGTGGATAAGGCACGCAGCAAGATGATCAGCCTCACGCTCTACTTCGAGTAGGGAGAAAAGAGACAGAAGGCGGCTCTACCTTGCACAAGCAAATTGGAGCACGAAAGCCAGTCCGCACGGACTCGCTTAGCGCAAGAAAGTCCGCACAAGAGACCGTTTAGCGCGCCGAAAAACGCACAAACCAAGCCTCAAAACACAAAAAATCATGCTTTTTGCAAAATAATCATGAATTATGAATTATGAATTATGAATTATTTTGTACCTTTGCACCCGCTTTCCGCCCAGGTCGCTGGCAGGATGAAGAGTTCCCTGTTATGCCTCGGTAGAAGAATAACAATTTTAAAACCATAATAAAAAAATGGCAGATTTAATCAAAATTGCTGAGGAAGCATTTGCTACCGGCAAGCAGCACCCCGCCTTCAAGGCTGGTGACACTGTAACCGTAGCTTACAAGATCATCGAGGGTAACAAGGAGCGTATCCAGCTCTATCGTGGTGTATGCATCAAGATTTCTGGACACGGCGACAAGAAGCGCTTCACCGTTCGCAAGATGAGCGGCACCGTAGGTGTAGAGCGTATCTTCCCCATCGAGAGCCCCAACATTGACAGCATTACCGTTAACAAGATTGGTAAGGTACGTCGCGCTAAGCTGTACTACCTGCGCAACCTGACCGGTAAGAAGGCTCGCATCGCAGAGAAGCGTGTCAACACCAAGGCTGAGGCTTAATCACCCTTACAAAAAGAAAAAGGAAATGCAAGCGTCGTCTCCCATAACGGGATGCGACGCTTTCCTTTTTTTCTGCAGCCGAGTACAGGAATACCCTCACCACAAATTCCCACGTAGGCGGAGAGAAAAAAATCATGCCAGTCTGACTCTCATGCGTGAGAGCCGGACTGGCATGACTGTCTTTATACAATATAAGGTACAGGCTTACTTGATATTGCCCACCTTGATGAGGTACTCGGCAATCTGTACAGCATTGAGGGCGGCACCCTTCTTAATCTGGTCGCTGACGAGCCAGAAGGTGAGGCCGTTGGGATTAGCGAGGTCCTTGCGAACACGGCCTACGAAGACATCGTCGCAACCCTCGTGGAAGAGAGGCATGGGATAGACCTTGTTCTGAGTATCGTCCTCCAGCTGCAGGCCGTTGCCGTTCTTGATGGCCTCCTTGAACTGCTCTACGCTGACGGGCTGCTCGGTCTCGGCCCAAATGGCCTCGCTGTGGCAGCGGAGCGAAGGCACGCGCACGCACATGGCGCTGACCTCACAGTCGGTGTGCATGATCTTCTTGGTCTCGTTGTACATCTTCATCTCCTCCTTGGTGTAACCGTTGTCGGTGAATACGTCAATCTGGGGAATCACGTTGAATGCCAACTGATAAGCAAACTTGTCGACGGTGGGCTTCTCGCCGGCCAACACCTGGCGATACTGCTCGTAGAGCTCGGCCATGGCGGCAGCACCAGCACCGCTGGCAGCCTGATAGCTGCTGACGTGGATGCGCTTGATGTGGCTGATGTTCTCCAGTGCCTGCAGGGCAACGACCATCATGATGGTGGTACAGTTGGGATTGGCAATGATGTTGCGAGGACGGTTCAGTGCGTCCTCAGCGTTGCACTCGGGCACGACGAGGGGCACATCCTGATCCATACGGAAGGCGCTGCTGTTGTCAATCATCACGGCACCATGCTTGGTAATGGTCTCGGCGAAATCCTTTGATGTACCGCCACCAGCGCTGGTGAAGGCAATATCCACACCCTTGAAGTCATCGTTGTGCTGAAGCAGCTTCACCTCGATTTCCTTACCACGGAAGGTGTACTTGCGACCAGCACTGCGCTCGCTACCGAAGAGCAGCAGTTCGTCAATGGGGAAATTTCTCTCGTCGAGTACGCGCAGGAACTCCTGTCCTACGGCACCACTTGCACCTACAATTGCAACTTTCATCTTTCTTACCTTATTGATTAAATTCTGTGAATTCGGCTGCAAAGTTACTACTTTTAATTCATAATTCATAATTCACCCCTCATAATTTGATATTTTATGAGCAAAAACGATTGTAAATTGACACTTCAGGCACAAAATGTGACACAAACTAACATTTGGCAAGCGTTACATGCTAATTATGATTTGCGAATTATGAATTATGGATTAAATTTCGTATCTTTGTCGCGAAAATAGTAAAATACAAGGTACACGCATGCGCACAATGACCATATTGCTCAACGCACATAAGGCACTGGTGACCGACCCTACCTGGATCTTCTTCGTCGTGCTCTCCATCATCCTCGTGGCTCCTATCCTGCTACGACGCCTGCGCGTGCCTCCCATCATCGGCCTCATCGTAGCCGGCATCTGTGTCGGTCAATATGGTTTCAACCTGCTGGAACGCGACAGCTCGTTCGAGCTGTTCGGTCAGGTGGGCATCTACTACATCATGTTCCTGGCAGGCCTTGAGCTCGACATGGGCAGTGTCATCCACTACGGCAGGCGAGGCATGGAGTTCGGTGCATACACATTCCTCGTGCCCTTCGTCATGGGATTTGCAGCTACCAGGTGGTTGCTGGACTACGACATAGCCACCTCGCTGATGATGGCATCACTGTTCTCCTCCCATACCCTGGTCAGCTATCCCATCGTGAACCGCTACGGTGTGGGGAAGCACGGAACGGTGGTCATCTCGGTCGTAGCGACAGCCATTACAACCTTCCTCTCGCTGCTGGCACTGGCCTTCGTGGTGGGCAGCCTCAATCCAGATGCCGACTGGCTCTACTGGACAATCTTTGCGCTGAAATGTATCGCATACGGCCTCATCGTAATCCTCGTCTTCCCCTGGGCGGCAAGGCGTTTCCTGCGCCACTACAACGACAGCGTGACGCAGTTCGTCTTCGTACTGGCCCTCGTTTTCCTCAGTGCCGCACTGGCCAAGGTTGCCGGACTGGAGGGACTGCTTGGAGCCTTCCTTTCGGGACTGGTCATCAACCGCCTCATTCCGCACACCTCACCGCTCATGACCCGCCTCGAGTTTGTGGGCAATGCACTCTTCATTCCCTATTTCCTCATCGGCGTGGGCATGATCATCGACGTCAAGGTGCTGATGAGCAGCGCCTCCACCCTGCTCGTCGTAGCAGTGGTTGTGGCCGTGGCCATGCTGTCGAAATGGCTGGCCGCCTGGCTGATGAACAAACGCATGAAGGGCTCCAGAGAGTCAAGGACCCTGATGTTCGGTCTCAGCTCCGGCCATGCCGCCGGTGCACTGGCCATCGTGATGATAGGCACCGAGGTAGGACTGATGGACACGAGCGCACTCAATGCCACCGTGGCCCTCATCCTCTTCTCCTGCATCTTCAGCAGCATCGCCACGAACAAGGGAGCCCGTGAGCTGATGATGAACGAGAGCAGCACGGACAAGAACCAGGGTTCGTACCATGGCAAATGCATGGTAACCTACGACCATCCGGAAACGGTGGACGTGCTGACACAGCTGGCCATCCTCATCCGCAATCCCTACATCCACGACAGTCTGATGGGCCTGTCGGTCAACTTCGACGAAGAGAACGAGATGGGCGAGGACTCCATCATCGCGATGGAAGAAGGCCGCAACAGCGCCTTGCGACGCAGCAAGCAGAACCTTGTCGAAGCCAAGCGTATCGCTGCCGCTGCCGACGTACACATGGTCACACTGAGCCGCGTGAGCACGAACGTAGCCTCGGGCATCCTGCACACCATGAAGGAACAGGACGTGGGTGAGGTTATCCTGGGTATGCACCTCGTCGACGGAAGTGCTCCGGCAGGGTCACTTGGCACAGTGGTAGACGGCGTACTGGCCGGTTCACACCGAGAAGTGATGGTGGTACATATCACCGTTCCGCCCGGCACCATCCGCCGCCTCGTCGTGGTGGTTCCCGAAAAGGCAGAGTATGAGGTAGGTTTCTACAAATGGCTTGAACACATCTGCCGCATCGGAGAGCAACTGGACTGCCATCTGAACTACTATGGAGACGCCAAGACGCTCTCGCACATCAACCAGTACATGGTATTGAGGCACCCGCACGTGCGCACCGAGAGTCACATACTGACAAGTTGGGACGAAATGCAACAAACACCGATCAGCAAGAGCGACATGCTGGTGGCCGTAAGTTCACGCCACGGATTCATCTCGCACAACTCCACGCAGCACGAACTGCCAAGCCTGCTGGCCAAGCACTTCAAGGGCATCAGCGTCATGCTGCTCTATCCCGACCAGTACGGCGACCCATCCGAGAACATGACCATCTTTGCTCCAAACGGTGTAGCGGTGACACGTAGCTCCGGCTCCCCCTTGGGCAGACTTAAGAAAAGAAAAAAGAAAACAAAATGATAAAGATAAGAAATATAACCAAGTCATTCGGCGACCTGCAAGTGCTCAAGGGCATCGACCTCGACATCGAAAAGGGCGAGGTGGTGAGCATCGTGGGTCCCAGCGGAGCGGGCAAGACAACGCTCCTGCAGATCATGGGAACGCTGGACAAGGCCGACAGTGGTACCATCGAGATTGACGGCATTGACGTCAGCAAGCTCAGCCAAAAGGAGCTGAGCCGTTTCCGCAACCAGAAGATAGGCTTCATCTTCCAGTTCCACCAGTTGCTGCCCGAGTTCACGGCCCTGGAGAACGTGATGATACCGGCCTTCATAGCCGGCATGTCGAAGGGAGAGGCGCGCAAGAGAGCTGAGGAGTTGCTGGCTTTCCTGGGACTGACCGAACGTGCCTCTCACAAGCCCAACGAACTGTCGGGCGGCGAGAAGCAGCGCGTAGCCGTGGCCCGTGCTCTCATGAACCGCCCCGCCGTCATCATGGCCGACGAACCCAGCGGCAGCCTCGACTCCCGGAACAAGGAGGAGCTCCACCGCCTCTTCTTCGAGCTACGCGACAAGATGGGACAGACCTTCGTCATCGTCACGCACGATGAGAGCCTGGCCTCTCTCTCTGATCGCACCATTCACCTAAAGGATGGTTTGGTTGAACATGACACCAAAGCCGCAGAAGAAGAATGAATTATTAATAGTATATTAAAATTATAAGTAACTGTGCAGAATGATTTTTATAATGGTATACTAAAATTATATTAAAAAAATATTAAACTCCATTTTGTGACACTTTCAAGGTTTAATCTTATTTTAATATTAGTTTAATTTACCACAATAATTATAAAAATAAATTTGTTCACTAACTTA
>JAZLFZ010000013.1:0-19228 GCA_045616065.1 Bacteroidaceae bacterium
GTCGACGCAAAGATTATTTCTTTTTTGCCTCTAAATCCATTAAAAACTTTGCGTCTTTGCGTCTTTGCGTTCAACCAAATTACAGATTGTAAGCAAATCAGCAAAATGTGCATTTTTAATGTACTTTTTCTAGCGGAGTCAGGAGTTAAATATCCATAGAGACAGGATGCAAAACCGTCACTGCCTGATGTTAGTTTGCACCAAACTTCGTTAGCTTCATCATGTCTTTCATGTTCTTCTCAAGGAGTTTGTTGACTTGCTTCTGGCACTTCTGAGCCGTCTTGGAGAGCGAGCCACACTTCTTGTAGAGTTCCGTGAATGCCTGCGTCTGTTCTGCATAGTGCTTGAGCAGACCTTCCTTATAGGCTCCAGAAGCGTATTCTTCGGGAAAGCCGTGCTTTATCGCCGTTTTTATGTGGTTGTTGAATAGTTTGTCAAGCTCGGCATTGCGCTTCATAATCATCTTGAAGGTAGGATCCACTCTCGTCCAGCGTACTGACACATCAGAGAACACCGGCAGTGGTTCCTTCAGGCTTTTCTTTATGGATTCGTAAAGTGCCACTATCTGCTCTATTTTTGCAGTTATAACTTTGAACTGCATTATCAGTTCCTGTGTAACTTGTGCCTTGGACATGTTTCCCAGTTTATTGCCAGTTTGTCTGAGGCTGGATTCGACATAGGCGTCATCTTCTTCTATAGCGTCCTCATAGCCGCCCGTCAGTTCTACGTCATCGTTGTCGTGTCCGTTGAACATGCTCTGAGTCGTATAGCGCCCTAAGCGACGTTCATAATCCGCGTCTTCATTATAGTAACCGTTGTGCGTGGTGATGTGGTAGGTCTCTCCCGGCACCATGTCGATGTTGGTCCACAGCTTGCAGAGCGAACCGTCTGGCATCACGGTACGGATACGGCCGCCCATACGCTTGTCGATATCAACGGAAATGTTGAATCTTTTATCCTTTGAAACCGGCATTGGCAAGATGTTGCTGTGAGTCTTCATATACTCCTTCAGTTCGGCGTATGAGTCAGTCATCATGGTGAGTGAGTTCAGCTCCTCGTACGTATCGGCCATGTAGAAGACGTAGAGTGAATCGGAGATGTCATCGCCCATACGTCCGTCAAGCGTGAATGTCTTGCTTTTGTCTCCCTCCATGTCCCTTTCGAAGAGGTCCGGACGGAGCGAGGTGATCATGTAGACGCTGCCTTCTGCCTTCTGTTTGGACACCTTGCCGTTCTCATTCGCATGACCACGAACCGACCAGGAAATGGCATATACATCGCGAAGCTGAGGATTCTCTGGATTCTTGGTTGCCATGTACCACATATCCTGGTCTTCGGCCGTGCGCAACGGTCTCACGTTGACCTTCAGAGGGTCGCTGGTTGGTATTTTGATGGAAAACAGTCTTCCATTTCCTGGTTCAAGACGGAGTAGCTGGTAGCTGACAGGTTCGTCCTGCATGAACGCATTGGTGATACGATTGGCAAAATCACGAAGTTCATTAGCGATGGTTGTTTCTGGTATGCAAAAGTTCACGATGCGTTGCTTTGACTCTATCAAACCCGTTGTTGCATTCTTGAAAACGGCGTACTGCTGATTGCTTTTTTCTCCATAATTGTCGATGACTGTGTTCAGAATCTGCACAACATGAGTAGGCGTGTTGTCGGTCTTAGGTCTTTTGAGTCTTGACTGAGCGTTGGCTATTGTGATGGCGCTGCATGCAAGGAGCAGCATAACGAATATCTTTTTCATTGTTTTTAGTCGTTTGGCAAATTAGTCGTTTAGTCGTTTAGGACTGCGCAGCTAATTATGAATTATGAATTGTGAATTATGAATTATTACTTCGCTGCTGTTTGTTCCAAGTTGTATTTTGAGATCTCGAGTTCCAGTTCCACCCATTTCAGGTAAGCTTCGTTGGCTTGCCGTTTCATGAGGGCTATCTCCTCTTTGGTGTATCTCAGGTTCTCGGGGCGCGTGATGGGGATGTCGCGTTCGGTCAGCATGCGAGGCTCTTCCTTGGGCTGAGGTTCTTCCACGGCTGCCAGCGTCTGTGACGTGGCGGGCACTTCGTTTGTCTGTTCCTCTATCGCGAGTGTTGCCGTTTGTTCGTCCACAGTCTCCATTGTTTGTTCCTCATGCACACGCTCTTGCCTTTTTGTCTTTGGCTTCTGGATAGCGGGCTGCTGAATGTCTTCGGCAAGGAGTGGTTGTGAGGGAAGTTCCTCCACGATGGACTGCTGTTGATCGGCGGCTTTACCATGAGTGGTATCTTGCACTGCCTCAGCTATCCGCCTGTCTTCTACCATATCCTCTCCGCTCTTTGGCGGTGTGAGGAAAACGACCAGCACGGCTGCCACACAGGCAGCTGCTACCCAAGGCCACAGGATGCGCTTTCGCTTTGGTTCGTCTGCCTCTTCGGCCACACGTTGCAGGAGGCGTGCGTTGAGGTCGTCGGGCAGCTGAGGACGCTCGGTCTCCTCAAGGCGGATGGCTTCCCTAAGGTTTGCGTCCATCTGTCGTAAGTTGTCAATGTTGTCCTCTTTCATGATCGTAATGTTTGAATGATTTTACATAGTTTCTTTCTCGTTCGGCTCAGCTTGGAGGCGATGGTGGTGGGTATGGATTCGGTGACGAAGGCTATCTCCTTGAGGCTCATCTCCTCGTAGTAGAACATGGTGATGATGGCCTGTTCGTCGGGCGGAAGGTACTGTATGGCGGCCCGTATGAGTTGTACCACCTCGGCGTTCGGCCGTCCCAGCGTATCCTCCACTTCGGCATCGGTGATGGCTTCCAGTTCGACGTCGCGTTCTTCAAAATAGACCACCGTCGGCCGTCGATGTCGCAGGAAGCTTATCGACTCATTGTAAGCAATGCGCGAAAGCCACGTCCGGAACGACGACCTCGTCTCGTCATACTTATTTATATTACAGAAGACCTTGACGAAGACATCCTGATACACCTCCTCAGCATCCTCCACGCCCGTCACCAGACGGACCACCTGAGCCCATACGTAACTGCCGTATTGCTCAAGCGTAAGCTGCTGCGCTTTGGGACTACGTTGCCTCAGTCCCTCGATGATTTGTATCTCGGTTTGTTCCGTCATTTTCGTTCTCTTCTGTTTGTATATACGAGAAAAAGATGCAAAACATTGCACCGAAATGGAAAAAAACAAGAAAATGCAGAAAAAAAAATAAGTCAAACTGGAAAGAACACCAATTTGACTTTTTTTTTCTATCTATCACTTCACCCGTACCTTCGCATCAGCCGTATGCGCACTGAACTCAGGAGCATAGAGACACTGGATGGTGGCGATGCCGGTGCTGTACTCACCGGGACGCTCCACGAGGAGTTCTTCCTCGATGACGTAGGTGCCACGGGGCAGGTAGTCGATGAAGTACTGGGTGGAGGCGTCACGGACGGCACGGTAGTAGCCAAGGCCATGGCTCCACTGGTAGCCAGAGAGTTGGTTGGCAGGCTCCAGAGTAGCGGCACGGGGCACGTTGACGGCGACGTACTCGTAGTCACGGTCGGCCTCGATGACGTAGCGGACGTGGATGCGGGAGCCGACAGAAAGACTCTCCCCCTGCCCTCCCAGTAGGGACTTTTGCTGACGAGCAAAATGTTGGGCTGCTTTGGTGTATGGGGATAGGTCGCGACGGATGTTGAGGCCGCTCGACGAACTCTGGACATCGCTGACGGGAGCGAGGTACTGGGCGTAGATGCCTCCCCACGACTCGTGGTCGCCACGCTTCTCGACAGTCAGAGTCTTTGGAACGGCTGACAGAGAGACAGAAGCACTCGCAACGCCCTGGGCCTGATGGCTCGCCGACTTGTTTGCCTGCGGGCTTGCAGCCTGTCCTATGTCCATGCGCTGACGGATGAAGCCGAAGCTTGACTCCTCCTCGGGCAACGGGTGTTTGCCGTCCTTGCCGCTGAGGGTGAGGGTGGCGTCGCTGCCCTGCTGCAGGAAGCCGGCGTTGTTGAGGAGCAGGGCGTAGACGGCGTTGGCCGAGTTGACGGGCGTGTCCCACTCGGAGGTGCGCTTATGACGGAGCAAGTAGCGACGCATGCCGTCGACAGCCAGACCGCCCACGCCGGAAGCGGAATGGGAGGTGGCGGTGGGGTCGAGCATCATGAGGGCTTCCATGGCCTGCACGTGGATGTGCTGCTTGCGGTTGATGCTGGTGAAGCTGCCCTCGGGGAACTCGAAGTAGGTGAGGCCCTCGTCGTTGGTGACGAGGAACTGCTTGACGCTCTCAAGGTAACGGAGGGCGTCCTTCTTCTTGCCCGCCTTGTGGAGCACGATGGCAGCCAGGGCACGCTGCTCGAGGTCGAGATTCTCGGGGTGCTTGACCATGACCTTCATGAGCGAGTCGGCATTGTGGCGGTCCTTCTTGTCCAGCTGGATGCCGCTGTTGTAGAGCACGTAAAGGTAACGAAGCGACGACGTGCCGAGGTAGGTGGGACGATCCTCACGGATGTACTCGATGGCCTTGCTGAGGATGGTCTCGGGAGCCTTGCCGGTGAGCACCTTGAGGCGGGTGAGAAGGTAGGCCACCTCGCGCGTCATGTAATAGCTGCCCTTCATGCCGGGGTACCACGAGAAGGAGCCGTCACTGTTCTGCAACTTGCGCAGCTTGTCGAGGTATTCCTTCTGCAGGCTGTTGCGCGTAGCCTCATCGAAAAGGGTGGAGAGGCGCTGGATGCGCTCGGTCTCCTGCTCGGCAAGGCCGATCCAGGGCGTCTCGTCGAGGAGGATGTTCTTCAGTTCCTCGTTCTGCAAGAGATTCGACTTCTGCATCTTACCCTCCTGCTTCCACTTGTCGATGGCTTGCCCGATGAGGGGGTTCTGCTCGGCGATGTGACCCGAGAGGACACCGGCGTAGTAGGCGGTGGTGAGGGAGAGGACGTCCTTGCTCTGCGGCCAGACAAGCGAGGGCAGTGCCTGGATGGCGTACCAGGCAGGCTGGCTGACGTACTCGACGGTGAGCTGGCGGTTGGTGGCCGACTGGACGGGGAAGAGCTTCTCTATATCCTCGGTGTAGGTGCCGGCCTTGGTGTAGGTGAGGGCGCGGGTGTCGGTGATCCACTCCTTGCTGCTGAGAACGGGGAGGTAGCGCTGCTCGCCATCGGAGCAGAGGCTCAGCGGAGAACCGCCGGGAACGGAGGCAGCGGTGGTCTCGGCAGCCCAGCGGACGATGAGCATGCCACAGTCGTCGGGCACGTTGAAGGGCACGTGGTAGACGCTGTCGGCCTTGGCACGGAGGTCGAAGTTGACGCGCTGCTTGAGCATCACCTTCTCAGTAGCGGCATCGAGGACGGTGAGGACGGCACGTCCCTTGAGGGGACGCTCGCTGATATTAAATAGGGTGGCGGAGAGGGAGGCCTTGTCGCCCTGACGCAGGAAGCGGGGCAGGGAGAGCTGGGCCATGAGATCCTTCTGTGCCACTACCCTCTCGTCGAGGAGGCTGGTGAGCATGTCTTGGGTGTGAGCCAGACCGAGCAGACGCCAGGTGGTGAGACTCTCGGGCAGGGTGAACTCGATGTTGACATTACCCAGAGCATCGGTGCGGAGGGCGGGATAGAAGAAGGCTGTTTCGTTGAAGTTCTCGCGTAGGGTGACTGCGGGGTCGCCGCTGTCGTCCATGTCCTCCTCGGCTGCTCCCGTTCCACGCAGACGCATCGCCTCTTCGCTCAGTTGGATGCTGTTGTCCACGATGTCCAATCCGCCGATGCGGCCCTGCAGAGCCTCATCGGTGGTTGCCACGGTACCGTATGTCTTGGCGCTCACCCTGGCCTCGCGCAACACCATCGGAGCACTCTCCATCATGACGGCACCCGCCATGGCTTCGCTATACATGGCGTTCTTGGAACGGGTCAGTCGGCGAGGCAACTTCTCGACATAGCCGTACTGCAACTGGTGGAAAAGGTCATGGTTGAACGACGAGAAGCTGTAGCCGCTGGTGGTGTACTCCTTCAGCATGAAGAGAGACGATACAGAAGACCTGCGACCCATGAACCAACCGCTGAACTCGGGCGAGTAGACATGGTTGCTGAGATGGTGCCAGATGCTCCACGAATGACCATGGATGGCATCGAGCGAAGCATCGTAGAGCGAAGCCATGAGGTTGGCCGAGGCTGGCTGTCCGTCGGGACGCATGAGTTGCAGCTGCCAGGTCTCCTTCTGACCGGGCTGCAGCTTGTCGCGGAAGGTGGTCCACTTGTACTGGAGTTGCTTGTCGGGTTGCTGCAACAGGAGGGTTCGGCGCTCGCGGTAGACCTGGTTGCCCAGGACGGTCATGACGTTGAGCTGCAAGCCCTCGCCATAGCGCGTCTCGTAGGGGATGTCGAGGGTGAGCACGCTGTCGGTGAGCTGGATGAGACGGCTCTCCACCAGCTCGTCGTTGCTATTGAGGGTATAGTAGATGTAGGCCTGCTCGCTGCTGCCCACCATGATGCGGGCGGGTTTGCCCGGCGAGAAGCGATCCTCGGGCGTGTAGAGCCAGAGCTTGGACTTGTTGACCAGACGCGTATCGTGCTGGCTGAAGACGATGATGTCCGCCTCGGACATGGCGGTGTCGCCATTCAGGACGGCCTGCATCCGGACGCGGTAGGCTCCCGAGGGAACGTTCTGGAGGAAGTCGGGACGGATGACCGAACCGCTCGGAACGGAACAGGAGTAGAGGGATGATAACTCGACGGCTCGAGGAGTCGAGGAGTCGAGAATTCGAGGATTCGAAGATTCGATATTTCGAGGATTCGAAGATTCGTTTTCCTTTAGGGGCTCGAAGGTGAGCTGGACGTCGCCCTGGAGCTCCTTGCCCGTGGAGCTGATAAGCAAGAGGCTCCAGTTGGCGGGCTTGTCCTTGTCGTTCTGACTGGGCACGCTGTCGTAAAGGCGCAGGGGCTGGCTACAGATGTAGACGCTCTGCTCGGCGGTGTGGGTCTCGCCTGTGGGGCTGGTGACGACATACTGCACTGAAAGGAGCTGGCCGTAGTAGAAGTCGTTCTGCGACTTACGGACGGGGATGGTGACGCGGAAGCGACCCTCCGAATCAGTCTGCACGGTGTCGGTCTGCTGGTCGTAACGACTCTCGCGGCTTGTACCCCACCAGTAATAGCGGGCCGAAGAGAAACGGTACTTGCCCACCACCTGGGCACTGCGGACGGGAGCACCGTTGTAGTTGAGGGCCAGACCCGTGAGCGTGATGCTGTCGACGGGCATCTGGATGGCAGGTGCCTCCTCGGTCTTTACCTCGAAGGTAGGACGCTTGTACTCCTCGACACGGATGCTTATCGACTTATGTCTCGTGCTGACACGGTACGAGCCGGGCAGTCCGCTCTCTGGCAACTGGAACTGAGCCGAGAACACGCCCAGCGAGTCGGTTGTGACCTCAGCCTCTCCCACTGCCTTGTTGTTGGGGTTATAAATCGTGAGGGTGAACGTCTCGCCGGCAACGGTCTGCTCGTCCCACTGCTTGCGATACGACACTACGCCACCCACATGCACGGTCTGTCCGGGGCGATAGATGGAGCGGTCGGTGTAGAGGTTGAGGGTCTGCTCCTTGTCGTCCTTGGGATCGTAGTAGTTGGCATTGTAGCCGAAGTGGCCATCGGGATGGTTAAGGTCACCCGGACATGACACATGGATGCCGACGTCCATACGGCGTCCACCATTCGTGGTCTTGGGGCAGTCGACGTCTACCTTCCCCTCACAGTCCGTCTTCAAGTGGGCCAGGAAGAGGGTATCCATTTGATTCTGCGTATCGTAGCGGGTGGGTTCGCGGAAGAGGACGACGCTGGCCCCCTCGATGGGGCGGCCCGTCATGGCATCGGTGACGACGACGCGCTGGCGGTCGCCGGGCAGGGAGAGCTGGTTGACCATGAGGCGCGTGACGTCGAAGAAACGCAGCGAGGGCTGCACCTTCCCGGCCAGCCTGGCCTTGGTGGAAGGCTGCATGACCAGCACGTAACGACCGGGAGCGGGAGCTTTCCAGCTGATAGTGTCCTTGACCTCCTCCCATGGAGCGTACTTGTCTATCTGCGTGAGCAGCGCTCCCCCACTCTTACTACGCAACGTGGTTTCGCTCCAGCTGTCGGCAACCTCAGAGACGAGTCCCTTGCGAAGGCTCTTGTTCAATGACTTAAGTGGGTTCTTGGCTTTACGCAAGGCGTCTTCGTCGAAGTTGGGTCCCAGACGGTAGATCTGCAATTCGACCTGGGTAAGGTTCTTCTGGCGGAACGTCCAGTCGTACGTCTCGCCGGGATAGGGACGGTCGGTACTCATCGACCACTCGCAACGCGGACGCTGGAGGTCCTGCAGCATGACCTTGAGGTCGTTGATGCCAACGTAGCGGGGATAGCGCTTGATGCCCTCCTGCAACCAGGCCACCTTGGCAGAGTCCTTCTTCTCGGTAAAGGCAGCCAGGCGGTAGTAGACCTCGCCGCACTCCTGCAGGTCGGCATACTCGTCCTTGAGGCGGAGCAGTTCGTCGCGGCTGTCGATGTACCTTTCCATGCCCTCGAGCGTGAGCACCAAGACGGCACGGCGGTTTCCCTTCGCCATATAATATTGTATAATGTTCGCGCGCGAGGGAAGCGTCTGACGAGGATTGAAGCCCATGTCCTGTGCCGAGCGCCACACGAGCATCAGCATGTCGTTGTCGAAGATCTTGTCATGCTTGCCACGAGTGAGCAGCGGCGCCCACTGAGACAGCTTGGCGCTATGCAGAAGGTCCAGGTCGGACAGGGCTTCCGCATAGCGCAAAGCGGCCATGCGGTCCCACTCGTCGCGGCTCCACGTCTTCATGTCGGTCGAGTCCATCTCGGAGAGGTACTCGCCGGTCTGGGCGCGCCACGAACGCTGGTGGTACAGGTAGCCCAGGGCAGCCTGCATCACGGCCTTTTCAGTGGGGTCGGCACAGGCATCCTTGCGCGCCTCGAGGCTGTGGATGTGGGGGTAGAGACTGTCGGGGTGGATGCTCTGCTCCTTGGCCATGGCCACGAGGGTGCTGGCCAGCTCGCGCGAAGCCTTGTTGGCAGCGCTGAGCGAAAGGGTGAGCAGGAAAAGGGCGATGATAGATAGTAGTCGGCGCATGGTATTGCTTTTTATAACAGGTTATCGGTTAAAGATTAAAGGTTATTGGTTATAGGGGGTGTTCTATAAATTGTTTTTTGAACGCAAAGACGCAGAGACGCAAAGTTTAAATTATTTTATAATCGGCAGAATAAAAGCATCTTTACGTCTCTGCGTCAACTATAGGCCGTCGCCAAAAGTGCGTTCAATTAACAGATATGGCCAGATTATCTATAACCTATAACCAATAACCAATAACCTTTAAACACATCACTTATTAGGCACTTCCTTCAGCAAGGCCTTCAGGAACGTCCAGAACTTGGCCACGCTGGGGATGTTGCAACGCTCGTTGGGCGTGTGGGGCGAGCGCAGCGTGGGACCGAAGCTTACGAGGTCCATCTTGGGGTACTTGCCACCGATGATGCTGCACTCCAGACCGGCATGGCACACCTGTACGCTGGCGTCCTCGCCAAAGATGTCCTTGTGCACCTTGACCATCGTAGCGGTGATGGGGCTGTCGAAGTTGGGCTGCCAAGCACCGTACTGACCGCCGTACTCCACCTTCATGCCGGCCATCGAGAAGCAGGCCTCCTGCATCTCCTGGATGTACTCCATCATGGTCTCGTTGCTCGAACGGGCCAGGATGAGGACGTCGGCCTTGCCCTCACCGATGGTGATGATGCCGAGGTTAGAACTGGTCTCCACCACGCTGGGGATAGAGGGGATGTAACGCAACACACCATCGTGACAGGCGGTGATAGCATTGACCACGTTATCCTGAATCTCCTGAGGCATGATGCCGGTGGGCAGTTCGCAGGGTTCGCAGGTAAGGGTGATGGCGTCCTCCACACCACGGAACTCCTTCTCGAAGGTCTCCTTGCAGTAGGCCACGAGGTCCTTCAGATCGTCGAGGTTCTCGGCGGGGATGGTCAGCACGACCTCGGCGGTACGGGGGATGGCGTTGCGCATGTTGCCGCCCTTCCAGCTGGCCAGACAAGCATCGTCGTCCTGGATGGCCTGACGTACGACACGAGCCATGAGCTTGTTGGCATTGGCACGGCCCTCACAAATCTCCAGGCCAGAGTGACCGCCCTTGAGGTCCTTCAGCGTAATCTTGACGGCTACGTCGCCAGCCTCGGGAGCCTGCTCCTTGTAACCGATAGAGGCGCTGATGTTGACGCCACCGGCGCTGCCGATAACGAACTCGCCCATCGTCTCGTTGTCGATGTTCAGGAGGATGTCGCCCTTGAGGGTATCGGCCGACAGGTTGTTGACACCATACATGCAGGTCTCCTCGTCGGCGGTGATGAGGGCCTCCAGCGGACCGTGCTCCAGGTCGTTGCTTTCCATCACAGCCATGATGGCAGCCACGCCCATGCCGTCGTCCGAGCCGAGGGTAGTGCCCTTGGCCTTCACCCACTCGCCGTCGATATAGGTCTCGATGGGGTCGGTCTCGAAGTTGTGGTTGCTCTCGTCCACCTTCTGAGGCACCATGTCCATGTGGGCCTGCAGCACGGCCGTCTGACGATTCTCGTATCCGGGGGTGGCGGGCTTGCGCATCACGATGTTCTCGGCGTCGTCCTTGAAGGCCTCCACACCGTGTTCCTTCGCCCAGTCGAGCAGGAACTGCTGCACCTTCTCCAGGTGGCCACTGGGACGGGGCACCTGAGTCAACAAATAAAAGTTCTTCCAGATAATCTGGGGATCAAGTTCTTGGATTGTCATGTTACTATTATTTTTAGGTTAATCTCTTGGTTTATGTTTGGTAAAGGACAAAGCCACCGATGAGTAGATGCCCAGCAAGGCCACCAGAGCCGTCTGGATGGTGTGTACAATAAGCACGTATGCCACGGCATCGTTCTGGCTGACGCCATAGAGCACCAGCACGGTCTTCACGGCAAAATGCCAGGGGCCGGCACCATTGGGAGTGGGCACCAGCACGGCAAACGTGCCCACCACAAAGGCTACGAGCGCCACCACCGCTCCGAGATGTTCGGAATAGGCGAAGCAGTAGAACGTGAGGTAGAAATGCAGGAAGTAGCTGACCCAGATGGCCAGCGAATAGACGATAAAGAGGAATCTGCTACGGATGAAGCGGATGCTGAAGATGCCCTCGGCCAGCTCCTTGACCATGGAACGGGCACGCATGAAGATGTTCAGTCGTTGCGACAGCCACCATGCCATGAAGGCAATGAGGACCAGGCAGAAGAAGGTGACCAGATAACCCGTGGCCGTGAACGTGCCAAGCAGGCCGTCAAGAGACAAGCCGGTCTCGCTGGCAATGCGCGAGAAGACGGGAATCTGCAACAGCACCGTGGTGACACTCAGCACCATAACGATGAGCATGTCGATGCATCGCTCGGTGACCACCGTGCCCACGCTGTGCGAGAAGGAGATGTTGTCGTAGCGCTTCAGTACACCGCAACGTAACAGTTCGCCCACCCGCGGCACGACGAGCGAGCTGCCATAGCTCAGGAAGATAGCGTTGATACAGGTGCCGTAGCGTGCCTTGGCACCCAAGGGTTCGAGTGCCAGCTTCCAGCGCAGACCGCGAAAGACCTGGGCCGTGATGCCAAAAGGCAGCGACAACAGCATCCAGGTCCAGTTCATCTTGTCGCCTCGCATGCCGTCGAGGATCTCCTGCCAGTCCATGTCGCGGTACATCCACCACAGTATGACGGCTGCGATGAGCAGCGGGATGACGATCTTCAGTATGGTGACTAACTTCTTCTTCACTTTATCCTTTTTGGTATCATGCATCCATAAATGAGCGCGGCTTTTCTAGTCTTTAGCCACGAATAACACAAATTGTGCCCGCCTTTTGCCCGAATTATGAATTACGAATTATGAATTATGAATTAAATTATGTATCTTTGCGCAAATTTACGACAAAAAACTGAAACGATGAAGCAGGTAAGGCCAAAAAAGTTCCTTGGACAACATTTTTTGACAGATTTAACAATTGCCAACGCCATTGCCGACACAGTGGACGCCTGTCCCGAGCTGCCCGTACTGGAGGTAGGACCCGGCATGGGTGTCATGACGCAGTTTCTCATACAGAAGCCGCGACCGCTGAAGGTGGTGGAGATTGACTTCGAGTCGGTGGAGTATCTGCGCAAGAACTATCCGGCACTGGAGGAGGGCATCATCGAGGACGACTTTCTGAAGATGCACCTCGAGCATACATTCGACGGACAGCCGTTCGTCTTGACCGGCAACTATCCTTACAACATCTCCAGCCAGATATTCTTCAAGATGCTGGACTACAAGAACCTCATACCCTGCTGCACCGGCATGATACAGAAGGAGGTGGCCGAGCGCATCACGGCAAAGCCGGGCAACAAGACCTACGGCATCCTCAGCGTACTCATCCAGGCTTGGTACTCGGTGGAGTATCTGTTCACCGTCCACGAGCACGTCTTCAACCCGCCTCCCAAGGTCAAGTCGGCCGTAATCCGTATGACACGCAACGAGGTGACCGACCTGGGGTGCGACGAGCGGCTCTTCAAGCGCATCGTCAAGACCACCTTCAACCAGCGTCGCAAGACCCTGCGCAACAACATCCGACCGCTGCTGAACGAGATGAACAGCCAGCGCGAGCAGCAGGGCCTCCCCACCATCGACTACACCACGCTCCTGACCGACGAACTCTTCAACAAACGTCCCGAACAGCTCTCCGTACAGGATTTCATCGAGCTGACAAACCGAGTAGAGAAAGAAGCGAAAGACTGACGACAACTTAACAATTTGCTATGATTGTATGCATCGCAGAGAAACCGTCCGTAGCCCGCGACATCGCCAAGGTAATTGGCGCCACGACAGCACGCGACGGATACATGGAGGGGAACGGCTACCAGGTGACGTGGACCTTTGGTCACCTGTGCGAACTGAAGGAACCGCACGAGTACTTTCCCCAATGGAAGGCGTGGAGCCTGGCACAATTGCCGATGATTCCGCCCCGTTTTGGCATTCGTCTCAAGAACGACCAGGGCGTGGCCAAGCAGTTTGCCACCATCAGCCGACTGATGAAGGCGGCCGACTACATCATCAACTGCGGTGATGCCGGACAGGAGGGAGAGCTCATCCAGCGATGGGTGATGACCAAGGTGGGCGTCACCTGTCCCGTCAAGCGCCTTTGGATAAACTCCATGACCGAGGATGCCATCCGCGAGGGCTTCCAGAAACTGAAGGACCAGAGCGAGTACCAAGACCTATACCTGGCCGGCTATGCCCGCGCCACGGGCGACTGGCTGCTGGGAATCAACGCCACGCGCCTTTATACCGTGAAGTACGGCCAGGGACGTGGTCCCGGTGGTGTGCTGAGCATCGGACGCGTGCAGACTCCCACCCTGGCACTCATCGTGCGGCGCCAGCACGAGATCGAGAACTTCGTGCCGCGCCAGTCGTGGGTGCTCTCCACGCTCTATCGGGATGTCAAGTTTACGGCCATTGCTCGCGACGAGGACGCCGAGGCCGAAGACGCCGCTCAGGTGGCCGAGGCCGAGAAGCAAGGCAAGAAGCAGAAGCCGAAGGGTCCCATCTACAAGCAACTGGAATACGCTACGGAAGCAGAAGGGAAAAGCATCATCGATGCTATAAAAAACAACGCATTCACCGTGCTTTCTGTCACCAAGAAGAGCGGAACGGAGCTCTCGCCACGCCTCTACGACCTGACGAGCCTGCAGGTGGATTGCAACAAGAAGTTCGGCTTCTCGGCCGACATGACCCTGCAGCTCATCCAGAGTCTCTACGAGAAGAAGTTTGCCACCTATCCCCGTGTCGACACCACCTACCTGCCCGACGACGTATACCCCAAGTGTCCGCAGATTATGAACGGACTCTTCCTGACACAGTTTGCAGGCAAGCAGGTCTATGCACCCCTCGTAAAACCGCTGGGCGGCAAGCCACTCAAGAAGACGAAGAAGGTGTTTGACAACTCGAAGGTGACGGACCACCACGCCATCATTCCCACAGGCGTCCAGCCCAAGGGACTCACGGAGATGGAGGAGAAGGTGTTCGACCTCATTGCACGCGCATTCATCGCAGCTTTTTATGATGACTGCAAGTTCGAGACGACAACAGTGATGGGGAAGGTAGACAAGACCCCTCTCCTAACCTCACCCGAGGAAGAGAAGACCCCTCTCCTAACCTCACCCGAGGGGGAGGGACCTTTAGTCACAAATGAAGGCGAGGAGTCCAGCATCCTTTTCCGCGCCACCTTCAAGCGCATTACAGACGAGGGGTGGAAAGTGGTCTACAAGAAAGCCGAAACCACAAATGTGACTAAAGAGGCATCTCCCCTCGGGGAGACGGGAGAGGGGGGCGTAGGAGTGAGTGGCTCAGGAGAGGGGGACGCTGCCGATGGTTTTGTGGGTACTGCATTCACCAAGGGAGAGAGCGGACCACACATACCAACCCTTACCGAAAAGTGGACCACGCCACCCAAGCCCTACACCGAGGCCACCCTACTGCGCGCCATGGAGACGGCTGGCCGGACCGTTGAGAACGAGGAACTGCGCGACGCCATGAAGGAGAACGGCATCGGTCGCCCCAGTACGCGAGCCGCCATCATCGAGACACTCTTCCGCCGCCACTACATACGCAAGGAGCGCACCTCGCTCTGGGCTACTCCCACGGGCGTAGAGCTAATCGGCATCATCCACGAGGAATTGCTGAAAAGTGCCGAGTTGACCGGACTTTGGGAGAAGAAACTGCGACAGATCGAGCACAAGGAATACGAGGCGACGACCTTCATCGGCGAGCTGAAGCAGATGGTCAGCGACATCGTCGTGCAGGTGCTCTCCGACAGCAGCAACCGACGCGTCACCGTCACCGAGGACGACCCCAAGAAGAAGGGCAAGAAAAAATAAAACAGCTACGGTACACAATAAAAGAGGTATTACGCGCGTTATAAAAGCAATGAAACTCAATCTGCACTCTGCGCCACAGCTAAGCATCCGCAGCCTCATCGGGGCTGCGCTTGTGTGCGTATGTCTGTTGTTGCTGAATGCGTGCGGAGCCGAGCAGAACGTCAAGAAGGGCGATGCCTTCTACGCCATCGGCGAATACTTCGACGCTGCTGCGGAATACAAGAAAGCATACACTCGAACCCCCGCCAAGGAGAAAGACAAACGCGGTGAACGCGCCTGGAAAATGGCAGAGAGCTACCGTAGGATCAACTACACAGCCAAGGCGGCTGCGGCCTATCAGAATGCCATACGATACCACTACCCCGACAGCATGGCCACACTGCACCTGGCCAGGATGCAGCACGCTCAGGGTGACTACAAGAATGCCGAGAAGAACTACCGGCTCTTCCTGGACTCCGTGCCCGACAGCCAGTTGGCCAAGGACGGACTGCGCGGCGTACTCCTGGCTCCACGTTGGAAGGCCAGCCCCACCCTTTACTCCATCAAGAAGCAAACCGAGCTGAACGCCCGACGCGCCGACTTCTGTCCCGCCCTGACAGGCGACAACTTTGACGAGCTCTACTTCACCTCCACCCGTCCCCAAGCCACGGGCGACGAGATAAGCGGCATCACAGGCACCAAGAGTGCCGACATCTTCCGCACCAAGCTGGACGACAAACAGAAATGGACTGCGCCCGAACCCTGCGAGGGCGAGGTGAACAGCCAGTACGAGGAGGGTGCCTGCTGCTTCAGCCCCGACGGCAAGACGATGTACCTGACCCGTTGCACCTACGACCCCGACTATCCACGCTATGCCGAGATCTTCACCAGCCAACGAAGCGATGCCTCGTGGAGCAAGCCCGTCAAACTGGACATCTCGGCCGACACGCTGTCGTCGTTTGCCCACCCCGCCGTGTCGCCCGACGGCAACTGGCTCTACTTCGTGAGCGACATGCCCGGCGGACTGGGCGGACTGGACATCTGGCGCATCGCCATCGGCAACGGACTGGGCGGCGTGGAGAACCTGGGCGAACCCATCAACACGCCCGGCAACGAGATGTTTCCCACCTTCCGCCCCAACGGCGACCTGTACTTCTCGTCCGACGGCCATCCCGGCATGGGCGGCCTGGACCTCTTCTGCGCCCAGCGCGATACCACCAACAAGAAAGACGAACGCTGGAAGGTTGAAAACCTGAAATACCCGATGAACTCAGCCGGTGACGACTTCGGCATGACCTTCGAGGGCGTGCACAACCGAGGCTACTTCAGTTCGAACCGAGGCGACGGACGCGGCTGGGACCACCTGTACTCGTTCGAGTGTCCCGAGATATTGCAGACCATCAAGGGATGGGTATACGAAAAAGACGGCTACGAACTGCCCGAAGGCCTCGTCTACCTCGTGGGCAACGACGGCACGAACAAGAAGGTAAGCGTGCGAGGCGACGGTTCGTTCGTGGAGATCATCAAACCACACGTCAAGTACATCCTGCTCGGCACCTGCAAGGGCTACCTCAACCACAAGGAAGAACTGGAGGTGGACACCGTGCACGAGAGCCGCGAATATACGTTGCAGTTCCCCCTGGCCAGCATCAACACGCCCGTCCTGGTACGCAACGTCTTCTACGAATTTGACAGCGCCAACCTGACCGAGTCGTCCACCATGGCTCTCGACTCGCTGGTGGACCTGCTCAACGAGAACCCCAACATCACCATCGAGCTTTCCGCCCACTGCGACTATCGTGGTGCCGATGCCTATAACCAGCGCCTCTCGCAACGACGTGCCGAGAGCGTGGTGAACTACCTCATCGCCCATGGCATTGCCAAGGACCGCCTGCAACCCGTAGGCTACGGTGAGAGCCGTCCGAAAGTGGTCACCCGCAAGATGGCCGAGCAGAATGCCTTCCTCAACGTGGGCGACACGCTGACCGAAGCCTTCATCCTGCGCTTCGACGACAAGGACATCCAGGAGAAGTGCAACGCCTACAACCGCCGCACAGAATTCCGTGTGCTACGCACTACGTACGGATTGTTCGATGAAGACGAAGAAAAAGCATCCCCCTTCGAGGGCGAGGAGGCCAAGCCGCTCATCAAGAAAGACGAGACAACGGAGCAAAATGAAAAGAACGACAAACAAGAAGAACAATGAAACAATACCTCGACCTACTGAACAGGATCCTCGATGAAGGCGTAGAAAAAGGAGACCGCACCGGTACCGGCACCAAGAGTATCTTCGGCCACCAGATGCGCTTCAACCTGCAGGAGGGTTTCCCCCTGCTGACAACGAAGAAAGTGCATCTGAAGAGCATCATCTACGAACTCTTGTGGTTCCTGGACGGCAACACCAATGCCAAGTGGCTGCAGGAACGCGGCGTGCGCATCTGGAACGAGTGGGCCGACCCCGAGACGGGCGACCTCGGCCACATCTACGGTTACCAGTGGCGCTCATGGCCCGACTACAACGGCGGATTCATCGACCAGATCCAGCAGGCCGTGGACACCATCAAGAAGGATCCCAACTGCCGTCGCATCATCGTCTCGGCATGGAACGTAGCCGACCTGGACAACATGAACCTGCCTCCCTGCCACGCCTTCTTCCAGTTCTACGTAGCTCCTCCTGCCACTTCCGGCGGCAAGGGTCGCCTGTCGCTGCAGCTCTACCAGCGCAGTGCCGACACGTTTCTGGGCGTCCCCTTCAACATTGCCTCCTACGCCTTGCTCTGCATGATGATGGCACAGGTGTGCGACCTCGAACCCGGCGACTTCATCCACACCACGGGCGATACCCACATCTACAACAACCACATGGAGCAGATCAAGGAGCAACTCAGTCGCGAGCCCCGTCCCCTGCCCCGCATGATCCTCAATCCCGAGGTGAAGAGCATCTTCGACTTCAAGTACGAGGACTTCCAGCTCGAAGGCTACGACCCCTGGCCCGCCATCAAGGGTGTGGTATCGGTTTAGTCCGCCCCCCCGCTACGTGATTTGCAGTTCGTCCTCAGAAAGTACACGAGAATACAGAAAAGTGCCAACCTTCATCTTGCGGAGGCTGGCACTTTTTCGTAATGGACATGCGCTACACTACTCTTCTTCTATGCGCTTTGCCCTGGCTGGACTTTGTGTATCCTTGCTCTTATGCAGCGTGATCTACATAATTGCGGTATAGCCACTGCGTTGTATCCTCGGAATATGGCATCTGTACATCCTTAATCTCAGAGATTGCGAAGAGGTTGTTGGAGTAGCGCATTAGATAATCCAGGCGTTTTGAATCAAGAGTGCTGACATCCATAGTCTTCAGAAGCTTCGCATAGAAAGAGTATGCTTCAGCAGGAAGCAGCTTTTCCAATGCAGAAAGCTTTCGTTCTGAATACTGATAGAAAACCTTTCCGTCAGCAAAAGCCAGCAATCCCACGTTTAACCGTTCAGATGTTTCCTGCGAGAGAACTGCGTATATTATGCAGAATTTTGTTGTATTACTCATGTTGTAATGCTGTAGAGGATAATCAAATGTTGCAGTGTTGAAACAACAACCATAGTCAATCGCCATAATGTTGTCATTTACCATGTCATACATCAAGTTT
This sequence comes from Bacteroidaceae bacterium, assembly GCA_045616065.1. Classification (GTDB taxonomy): domain Bacteria; phylum Bacteroidota; class Bacteroidia; order Bacteroidales; family Bacteroidaceae; genus Physcousia. Next base: position 18,562 of record JAZLFZ010000013.1, read on the forward strand.
GCATTGTTTGCATTCCTGTCTTCATTCGACAACCATAGGTCAAAAAGTGCAATTTGCATTAATTGCTGACAGAGTTTCTCATTCGAACTCATGAGAGGAATGGTTGCAGGTGTAACATCTATAACATTCTGTTGCAGCAAACTTCCGAGTGTTTCGAGAAGTATGAACCACTCATGTTATATGGAACATGCTCTTGTTGCACCCTGACTATTGCCACCTCAGGTGTGTTCAACATCCACATCCTTGCAAACACTGCCCCTATCAACTCGCACACAAGTTTATTTGCACTACCCGAATAGCGGGTGTACTTGCAAATGTACGAATTATGGTCGTTGCAGGCAACAAGCACAGGTTCTTCCCCTGTGTTGTATGTTTTCTCAATGCCTTTTATAGAATGTAGTTGTTTCATGTTGTTGTGATTGGGAGAACATGAGGGCTATTAAATGTTGTTTCTTCTTGTATGCTTGTTAAATCACAAAGTATTGATCACCTGGTCTTGCCGTAGTCTTTAGTTATTTAATTATATTGACTCCGCTAGAAAAAGTACATTAAAAATGCACATTTTGCTGATTTGCTTACAATCTGTAATTTGGTTGAACGCAAAGACGCAAAGACGCAAAGTTTTTAATGGATTTAGAGGCAAAAAAAGAAATAATCTTTGCGTCTC
>JAZLFZ010000014.1:0-50713 GCA_045616065.1 Bacteroidaceae bacterium
GCGAACAAATTTATTTTTACAATTATTGTGGTAAATTAAACTAATATTAAAATAAGATTAAACCTTGAAAGTGTCACAAAATGGAGTTTAATATTTTTTTAATATAATTTTAATATACCATTATAAAAATCATTCTGCACAATTACTTAAGTTGTAAAGTTAGTAGTTAAAAGTTGGGGTAATGTTGAAAAGTTGTTGGTTTGTTGCAAAATCAGTATCAAATGCTGACTATGAACTGTACAATTTTAATTCTTAACTCTTAACTTTTAACTCTTAACTTTCTTCCCGTGCTCGTATTCGGCATACTCTGCAATCTCGCGCTCTGCCACGTGGGCCAGGCCGTAGTGCTCGTCGTGCTGCGAGATGTCGAGACCGATCTTCTCCGACTTGGCACTGACTCGCATGGGGATGAACTTGTCCACCAGCCAGTAGCCTACGTAGCTCATGACGAACGTATAGGCGATGACCAGTACGATGGCCAGCAGATGGTAGAGGAACACCACGACGCCGTCCCAAGTGCCAGCAATGAGACCTTCCTGGATGAAGATACCCGTCAGCACGGTACCGAAGATACCGCCCGTGCCGTGGGTGGGGAAGACGTCGAGCGCATCGTCGATGCTGCTCTTCTCGCGCCAATGTACGGCACAGTTGCATATCAGTGTGATGATGAACGAGATGGTGATGGACTGGCCCACCGACACGTAGCCAGCACTGGGCGTGATGGCCACCAGACCCACTACGCAACCCACGGCAGCACCCATGGCCGAAGGTTTGCGGCCACGCAGGCAGTCGAAGAAGATCCACGTCATCATGGCCACGGCAGAGGCGGTGTTGGTGTTCAGGAAGGCCTTGACGGCGATTCCGTCGGCATGGAGACTCGAACCGGCATTGAAGCCGAACCAGCCGAGCCACAGCATGGCAGCACCCAAGAGTACGAAGGGGATGTTGGCGGGCTCAGCCTTGCGGTTCTCCGTCTTGCGTCGGCCCAGGAACATGGCTCCGGCCAGGGCGGCCACACCACTGGAAGCGTGGACTACGATACCACCGGCAAAGTCGACGACGCCCCAGTTGAGGAAGAGACCGTCGGGATGCCACGTCATGTGGGCCAGGGGGCAGTAGATGAAAAAGAAGAAGAACATCATGAACCACATGTAGCCCGAGAAGCGTACGCGTTCGGCAAACGAACCGGTGATGAGCGAGGGGGTGATGATGGCAAACTTCATCTGGAACAGCGCGAACAAGGCCAGGGGGATGCTGGCACCGCCCACGAACTTGCCGGTATTCTCGGTGATGTAGGTGGCTCCGCCCACGTTCTCCAACATGGGGAACGACAGAGGGTTACCGATGATGCCCAGTCCGCCCACGTCGTCGCCGAAGCAGAGCGAGAAGCCGATGACAACCCACAGCACGGAAATCAGACCCATGGCGATGAACGACTGCAGCATGGTGGAGATGACATTGCGGGCGCCCACCATACCGCCATAGAAGAACGACAGTCCGGGCGTCATCATCAACACGAAGATGGTGGCTGTAATCAGCCACGCCACGTCGGCAGGGTTGATCTGGCCCTCTCCGGTTCCAAACTCACAACTGAAAGAATGCTCGGGGGCAAAGGTGCCCCAAACGGCAAAGATGACCATTGCGGTCATCAGAATAATCCACCTCTTTTTTACCATATTATAACTGTGTATTAATGTGCTTACTGCTAATTTCTGCTGCAAAGGTACGACGTTATGATGTAAAAAGCAATAAATCGGTGTTATTATGTTAACTAAATAAAGCGAATGGTTATAATATGTAAGTTATAACGCTTACTATGCTTGCAATATGTAATGTGTTACTCTTGTTTTGCTTTCAAAATGTAAGTTTATACTGCGCTTTCCCGCCGTTGTGCCGGAATCCGCACAAAAAAGGCACCCCGAATGGCTGTTTCTTACCATTCGGAGTGCCTGTGTTCTATGTCGATGTGTAGGGATGGCGTACGCTTACTCAGCGTTCTTCATCTCCTGCTCCACGGCCTTGATCTTCTGTGCCAGGAGGTTGAGTTCCTCCTTCTGCTTCTCCACCTTGCGCTTCATCTCGTCCACGAGGCTGTTGCCCTTCTTGGAACTTGACGTGAGGAAGCCGATGTTGTTCTCGTAGGTCTGAATCTCGCTTCGCAGTGCCTCGTAGGCTCGCATCATGCGGTTGTGCTCACGCGAGAGGTTGGTGGTGCCTTCTGAGACGTTGGCCTTGAGATTGTTCTTGAAGCTGTTCAGACGGCGCGACTGAGCCGAGAGGTTGAGCTGCTTGTAGAGTACGTCGCAGGCAGCGCGGTACTGCTTGTAGAGGTTGTCCTTCTCGCGGAAGGGTACGTGGCCCACGTTGTTCCACTCGGCCTGGAGCTCCTTGACGCGCTGTGCGGCATCATTCTGTGTGGTGTCCTCGGCGAGCGCCTGCAGCTGCTCGATGATGGCCAGCTTGTGTGCCATGTTCTCCTTCTCCTCGTTGCGCTGGTCGGCGGTTGCCTTCTGCTTCTCCTCGAAGAAGTGGTCGCAGGCAGCGATGAAACGCTTCCAGAGTTCCTCGGAATACTTGTGGGGAATGGCGCCGATGGCCTTCCACTCCTTCTGGAACTGGATGAGCTGGTCGCTGGTGGCGCGCCAGTCGGTGCTGTCCTTCAGTGCCTCGGCCTTCTCTACGAGTGCCGTCTTCTTGGCCATGTTGTCGTTGAGTTCGCTCTTGACGTTCTTGAAGTACTCGGCCTTCTGCTGGAAGAACTTGTCGCAGGCAGCACGGAAGCGCTCGAAGATCTGGTTGTTCATGCGCTGTGGAGCGTAGCCGATGGTCTTCCACTCAGCCTGCAAGGCAATGATCTGTTCCGTCTTGGCGTTCCAGTCGGCAAAGCTCTTGAGGGCCTCCATGTCGATGGCCTCAATCTGCTCGCAGAGGGCTGTCTTCTTGGCGAGGTTCTCCTCCTCCTTCTCCTTGATGGCCAGGAAGTGGTCCTGATGACGCTTGTTCACCACGGTGCTGGCCGCCTTGAAGCGTGCCCAGATCTCTTCGCGCAGCTCCTTGGCCACGGGGCCGATTTCCTTATATTCCTGATGCAGTCCCTGCAGCTGGTTGAAGGCGCTGATGACGTCGGCCTCCTCGGCCAGCTTCTCAGCCTTCTCGCACAAGCGGGTCTTGGCTTCCAGGTTCTTCTTGAAGTCGTACTCGCGCATCTCGCTGTTCATCTTCAGCAGGTCGTAGAACTGCTCGGTGTAGAGCTGATAGTTCTTCCACAGCTCGGTGGCGTTCTCGGCGGGCACGGCCTTTATCTCTTTCCATTCAGCCTGCAGGCTGCGGAATTCCTCGTACGACTTGTTGGCCTCCTCGGGCGATGCCGTCATCATCTCCTTGATACGTTCGATGATGGCCAGCTTGCGCTTCAGGTTCTCCTGCTTGATGCGCTCCTGCTCAGCCTGCTGCTCGGCACGGCGCTGACGGATGGTCTGCATGGCCAGCTTGAAGTTCTCCTCGCAGGGATCCAGCTGGGGCATGAACTGCTCAGCCTCGCCACCTGCCTCGATGAAGGCCTGGCGCTCGGCCATCTGCTCGGCCTTGCGATACTTGTAGAACAGTTGCTTCAGCATGTCCAGCTCCTGACGGTCGCTGCCCTCCTCGCTCTGGGCTATCTCCTGGGCGCGTGCCAGCACCTCCTCCTTGGTCTGCAGGATGGGGAGCTGTACCTCGTTGGCAGCGGTGGCCTCTTCGTTAGCGGGCTCTGCAGCGTCTTCAGCTGTTGCGTTTTCGTTGACAGCGTCTTCAACTGTTGCGGGTGTTTCTGCTGCACTTTCTGCGGCAGCAGGTGTCTCGTTGGTTACTACTTGACCTGCCTCCTGGGCGGCCAGTTCTTCAGAGTTCATCATTTTACTTTTGATTTAGTAATTGATTCGTTATAACAAACACGTAGTGCAAGGCACTATACGGTACGCAAAATAAGCAAATAATATTGAAAACGCCTAATTTTTCGCGCTTTTTCTGCTAAAAATGTGGTGCACGCCTGCGTTTCGGCTGTTTTTCAGACACAAATTAACGCAAATTTCACAAATTTTCCGCCAGTGGGGTGGTTATTGACGCAGATTGCGCAGATTTCAGATTTTTCGCACGAAGGCGCGAAGAGCACGAAGGGGTTTTAGACGCAGATTCCGCAGATTTCGCAGATTTTTTCACACGAAGGCACGAAGATGTTTCTTTTTCCCTTCTGGGCCCATGCTTTTTAGACTTCGTGCTTTCGTGCCTTCGTGCGAAAAATTTGCGTATAATTATCGTCTCGAAATTAGCGTTGCGGTAGCACCAGATATGTTTCTTATGTGCTTCGCCGACGCAAATCCGTGGACGTAAATTAGGCGCAAATTTCGGGACGTAATTTTTTCTCTGCTCAAAAGTCTGCGTAATCTGTGTCTAAACGAGACGGGACCGTTAGAACAGCGACTTGCGCTTGAAGTACCACCAGAAGCCGACGATGAGGACGAGGGAGATGAGCAGCGCCAGGGGGAAGCCGCCCCACCAGGTCTCCATGCCGTTGATGAGGTTCATGCCGAAGTAGCTGGAGACGAGGGTGGGGAGCATGAGGATGATGCTCCACGAAGTCATCATCTTCATGACGTTCGACATGTTGTTGTTGATGACGTTGGCGTAGGTGTCCATCGTCGAGTCGAGAATGTTGGAGTAGATGAGACTCGTCTCGCGGGCCTGCGACATCTCGATGCTTACGTCCTCGATGAGGTCGGCATCCAGTTCGTCGACGGGCAGCTTGAACTTCAGCTTGGAGAGCAGCGTCTCGTTGCCACGGATGGAAGTGGTGAAGTAAGTCAGCGAGTCCTGCAAGCGAGAGAAGTTGATCAGGTCGGTGTTCGACACCTTGTGGTCCAGGTTCTGCTTGGCCTTCTCGATGAGGGCACTGATCTGCTTGAGGCGCTTCAGGTACCACACGGCTGAGGAGAGGAAGAGGCGGAAGGTGAGGTCGACCGAGTCGGTGAAGCCCAGTCCACGCTTCTGCTGGTAGCTCACGAAGTCGATCATCATGCTCGTCTCGAAGTTGCAGACGGTGATGCACACGTCGCCCTTGAGGATGATACCGAGGGGAATGGTGGTGAAGGGCGTGCGCGAGTTGGTCTCCTTGGCGTATGGGATACGCAAGATAATGAGTATCCATCCCTCGTCGATGTCGTAGCGGGCACGCTCGTCGGTATCCGCAATGTCGGGCAAGAAGTAATCGGGTACGTGGAGTTCGTTCTCCAAGAAATCACAGTCCTCCTGTGAGGGGCAAGTCACCTGAACCCAGCAGTTGGGTTCCCACTTATCGATGGTCCGCAGGCCACGATTGATATTCCAGAATGTTCGCATCGGTCTGTCTCCTTGATTGATTGATAATGAAGATACGGCGTAGGGGGAGCTACGCCCTGATGCGTGCTTCCCGGCTTAGTCAACCATATTCTCCGCGTGATAGTCGTCCATCTGTTTTTTTAAATTAGGTTTTAGGTTTTAGGTTTTGGGTTTTAGGTTCTGCGCCTTAAAAGCGTAGCGGCCTATAACCTGCAACCTTGGAAGCGTAGTGGCCTACGACTCCCATTTTCCGACTGCAAAAGTAAGAAAAACTTTTCAGTTGACAAAATGTTTAACGCGAAAAAGTGTTTGTATGCCGTGGATTTGGTCATGTCGTCAATAAGTAGTACCTTTGCACACATTATTTTATATAATTCATAATTCGTAATTTCCCGAGGGGAGAATACCTGTCCGATAAAATAAGAGAGCATGAATATACGATTATTCTTCAACAAACTGAAGCTGTCGCTCCAGAAGCGCACCGGCAAGGCGCAGAAGAAGGGTGGCCGCTGCTATGCCGCCTGGGCTGCCAAGGGGCACATCAAGGAACCGCTCGTCAGCTTCGTGGTGCAGAGCCACGACAAGAGTCTGCAGGTATGTTCCTTCCTGCCCCAGCTGCGCGCCTTCCCCGACAGCGAGATTATCGTCATCGACGACGGTTCCAGCCTCGATCACACCCAACGCCTGGCCGAGGCGCTGACTGGCGCCAACGAGTTCCTCGTGCGTGCCAACGACCTCTACGAGAACATCACCTACGACAAGTGCCTGCGTTTCTGCAACGGTCGCTATGTGGCTCTGCTTCAAGACGATGACAAGATACCCGGCACCGAGTGGGCTGAGCGTGCCGTCAGCCTCTTCCGCCAGCACCCCGACATGGCTATCCTTGGCGGTTGCGACGGCCGCCGTGTGCGCTTCTGCCTGAAAGAGCGAGTCGATGAGACGACGGGACAGCGAGTCAACGAGAAGTCCTATACCAGCGAGGAGATGAGCCAGGGCGACTTCTGCTTTGTCATGTCCGTCAACCGCGCTCCGATGTGGATCAACCGCGAGCTCTACCAGCAGCACCTCCACCACATCGACTACCGCTTTGCTCCCTTCCAGAGCGACGACTACGAGCTCTGCATGCGTGCCTGGACGCTCGGCCTCAAGGTGGGTTGGTACAAGTTGTATTTCGAGTCACTCAGCGTAGGCGGTATGCGCCTCTACAACAACGCCTTCACCAAGGAGATGACCCGGCGCAACGCCACTCTCCTCTACGACCTCTATGCCGACAAGGAAGCCGAAATCATGAGGCGTGTGGAGGAGGCGAACCTCGCAACCCTTGAATTAATTGATAATTGACAATTGATAATTAAGCTACTGGGTGAAAAACAAGTGAAAATCGTATGGTGGTATATGTAATCTCAAATTATCAATTATCAATTGTCAATTAGCTTGAGATTTAATCCGGGCTATAGCGCCTCCTTGTAGTATTCCTTCTTGCCATTCACCATCGACTTCAAGCTCTTCCACTCGTAAGGGAAGGATGGGAAAAAAGAACTAATCACTGGTGCTTTTCTCAACGAAGTCATTCATTTATTGCATAAAGTGCAAAAAATGGGAAGGATAATTTGTGTCGTATCTGTAAAACAACTATCTTTGTGACAAAATTAAACTTGAACTTTAAATATGTCGAAATGAACGGTAATGCTTTGATTAATCGCGGTTTAACTCCGTACATATCTAAAATATTCAACTTTTTGCCAGTCGTAACGCTTACTGGGCCGCGTCAATCTGGCAAAACAACATTATGCAGATGTTTATTCGGAGAACTTCCCTATTCTAATTTGGAAGATGCTGCAACTCTTGCTGAAATGGAGTATGACCCCAAAGGATTTTTGGCAAAATATCCAAATGGAATGATTATTGACGAAGCACAGCGTTTTGATAAGATATTCTCATATCTACAGGTTTTGATAGACGAGGATCGCATTGCTGGTTCAAAAAATAGAAGATTTATTGTGACTGGCAGTTCAAATTTTGCTTTGATGCAAAAGGCATCACAATCCATGGCTGGCAGAACTGCAGTACTAACCTTGTTGCCTTTATCTATAAATGAGCTCAAGGAACAGTATCCAGATGCTACCACATCAGAATACATATTGCGTGGCGGCTACCCTGCGGTATGGACAGCAGGCGACGAAGGTAGGAAAATGATACTTTCCAACTATTATACGACTTATGTAGAACGAGATTTACGACTTCTGATTAATGTAAAGGATTTACGTCCATTTCATACATTTATCCGATTATGTGCAGGCAGAATTGGTTCTGAATTTAACGCTTCTGCATTGTCTGTGGAGGTTGGTGTAAGCGTACCTACCATAAAGTCCTGGTTAAGCATCCTTGAGGCATCATACATCATTCATCTGCTTCCGCCGTATTACGCCAATGTCAACAAAAGGCTCACAAAAAGTCCTAAATTATATTTTCACGATGTAGGACTTGCTGCATGGCTTATAGGGATAAACACCGTAGAGCAACTTGATGTGCATCCATTAAGAGGAGCCTTGTTTGAAAACCTTGTCGTCAATGAGTTTATGAAGAAGAGATACAATGAAGGAGAACAACCTCTATTGTACTTCTATCGAGATCAACGACAGCATGAGGTGGATTTGATTGAAGAGATGGCAGATGGTAATATTCATGCGTATGAGATAAAATCAGGACAGACCTATCGCAAGGATTATTTCACGCAGTTAAACTATCTACGTTCGTTGCTCCCGGATAATGTGATACGCACACAAGTAATTTATGACGGTGAGCAGGAAAACAATCAAGATAATGATGGTATCATAAATTATAGGAACATTTAGCGATGATATAAAGCGAGCGTGCAAAGATTATCTCCTTGCACGCTCGTTTTCTATGTTGTCAAATTTCACTATTTCATCTTGCGTCCTACCACCTTTACCTTTGCAAAGCCAGTGCGTCCCCAAATGGTGCTGTTGGAATATTTGAAATCATCTGATTCCCATTCCTCAATGTCGTTATGGATGCTGACGATTCGCATCCAGTTGGCAGGAATGTAGAAGCGTTTTGTCTCGATGTTCAACAAAAGAAGATGTACACCATTATTGTCATATCCTACCTGAACATGAAACATCTCGCCTGTCTCTTTGTCTTTGACAATTGTCATTTGCAAGGCATCATTACGATTATCGTATCTTAGTGTGTCTAAGTCCATGCTCTTTTTGCATTCAAAGCCCCAATGACCATCAACTTCTGAATAATTGTTCTTGACATGATCGGAGAACAGAGCCCACAACTCATTCAGAATCTTAAGATACTCCTCCTTGCTTTTGGCAGAAATCAGATAGCGAGTACCCTTGACTGAAGAACGGCTAAGGGCGTTTATGTTGCGAGAGAAAGACACAACTCTGCATTGGTCGTATGGCGTGGCAAATCCTTCGTCGTACACATAGCTGACATTCAGTTTCTTTACGCCTTTCTGCTTGCCGATATAGTCCTTTACGAGTTGCTTTGTTGCTTCGCTGTCGGTCTTTTGCTTGTTTGGAACTTCAGTCAGATGCTTATAGAAGATATCGTGACGCACATCTGCAAATTTTGTTCCTCCATATCCATCCCATTCGCTAATATACCTTCTGTAAATAAAGCAGTCAGGGTAATAATAGAAATCATCGCTCAAGTGTCCTGTGAGTTTTTCTTTGTTCAAGCTGTCCTTTACCATTCGTAGGGCAAGGATGCACTCCACGCTATCTCCGTCAACATGATTCTCGTACTGATATGCTTTTGCAGCAGTCTTTTTGTACTTATTGATAATGTATTCGGCATTGATATCAACCAAGCTGTCACGCTTCTGCTCTTTCTTGAACTCTGCCATGTATTCTTTGTCATTCTCATATCGTGGCTTGAGATCTCGGCTAAGATAGTGATTCTGGTATGTGGTGTATCCGTCGCGCGAGCTGCCTATGGTGTATGCCCTATCTTTGTCAATGCTATTCATGAATTCCTCGAAAGTCTCAGGCTGTCGATTGTCTTCGTTCGAATCACCTTGCTTTGGTGCTTTTTCATTGTTGCATGCACATATAAGAAGTGCAAATATGCAGAGTAATATGTTCTTTTTCATAATTTAGTCTATTAATAATTATTTTCTTCGGTGTATATGCCTGCCATCAACTGAGCGCTGCGTGCAAGCATCTTCTTCTCTATTGACTCGAAGTCGCCATATCTCTCATGGTCATCATAGTCACGCACATTGCGTTGCATTTCCATCAGCTGACGACTAGCAGCTATGTTCTCTGCTGCGTAGCCTTCCCCCTCTTTAGGCGGCATCAGATGCAGGAACACAAAACCCAACACACATGCTGCTGCCATCCAATGCCATATCTTGACGGAGCGATGTGGTGCAACTTCCTCCCTTGCCTTTTCAAGCACTTCTTCCTTCAGCGTGTCCGAAACCTTAAACTCGCATTGTGGCTTTAGCATCTGTTCGATGTCATCAAAACCTTCGTTATGGTTATAGTTATAGTTTTCGTTATAGTTATAGTTGTCATTGTTCATCTCTTGTCTCCTTTCTTTGTCATTTGTTGGATGTGCTGTATGGCGTATCGGTATCGCGACTTTGCCGTTGGCTCTGGGATGTTGAGCAGTTCTGCAATCTGCTTGAATGTCAGTTCGTCGTAGCACTTCAGCCGGACTATCTCTGCTTGTTCTTGGGGTAGGGAGTCGAGCAGTCGGTTTATCCTCAGATACTCTTCGTGAATCTGTCTGTCGCCTTCGTCTGTCTGAATATGCTCTGCCTTGTCGAGCGACACAATCTTCAATGTTTTTCGTCGGAAGTAGTCGGTGCAAGCGTTGCTGATCGAACGAATGAGATACGGTTCTACACTATCCACCTTGGTCCTTTCGTGTAGCCGCCTGAACACGCCCAGTAGCACCTCCTGCACCACATCCTCAGCGTCCTCACGGTTACCTATTCGCATATAGGCAAAACGGAACAACCAGTCTTGGCGCTCTGCGACAATCTGCTCCAGTTCTGCCAGTTGCTGTTCCGTTTCCTTGTTCATTGATGTTGTTCTGATGGACTTTTTATGTTCCTTCTACTTATATAGACGCAAAGATGAGGAAAAAGATTTAATCACTGGCACTTTTTAACAGCGAAAGCATTCATTTGTACTCGTTTTTGCACCTTTTTCGCGCAATTCTTGTATTCTTCTTGAAAATAATCCTCTTTTTGTGCGTTGCAATTTGCTGGATTAGCCGAAATGTTATAAATTTGCACCACGTTGTATAACATCCATATAACACACCATCCATGAATACCTCCGTTCAAAGAAGGCAAACAGCCTTTCGTCTCAACGAAACATTGCTCGAAGACCTTAAGATTCGTGCCGCACATTGCAACCGTAGCCTGAACAACCTGGTAGAGAGTCTGCTTATGCAAGCAATGTATGACACTCAGGTGCTGGAGGATGCGCACGCAAGAATGGAAACGTACTGCAAGAGTCATTTCGATGAACCATTTGTCAGGGAGATGGAGGCAAGGGACTTCTTGATTGGTGCGCCACAACCCTCAAATGAGCACGAGTTTGAAGATCTTGACAAGATGTTCCGCGAAGCAGAAGAGAGCGGAGATTGTTCAGAAGAGGAGGTTGCGAAGATTTTTGCTGTTTAGCTGAGCAATGAAGATCATTTGGTCAAAGCGGGCGCAACATGCGTTCCGAGAACAGGTTGTGTGGTACGAGGCAAATCGTGGACATGATTTCGTAGTTTCGTTTGCACAAAACATAGAGAACAATGTCAACCTCATCTGCGGTATGCCAACGATAGGTCGCTTCATAAAAGAAGAGAATGGAAGAACATACCGATCACTTGCCAACCATCCCCGATGTACCATTTTCTACTGGCACAATAACAATGAGGTACATATTGCCAACCTGAGATTTGCAGCTACAAGGTAAACGCTTATTCGCGAAACAGCACACGACCGCCCACCAATCTGCACAGACTGGTGGGCGGTTGACGTAAGGATCTTTATCCTAACTCAAAACTATCTTTATTTCTACTTGTAATTCATGATGGAGCGGTGCATCTCGTCGAGCACCTTCTGATGCTTCTTGTTGAGCTGGTTGATTTGCTTGTGGATGCGTCTCTTGTCCTTGGCTTCATCTGCATTAAACAAATCGTTTTGCACAGTTACTTGTCATTAGCAAAATCACTGCTGCAAGGGGAGGGAGGGTTGTGCACAGGCAGCAAGGCGTAGTTTTTTCCGTCCGTCGTGGGATATTATATAATCGGTAAGAATGCTTGACAAAATGCTGTGTCGTTTTTCTCCTTATCCAGAAAAATGGGAGCTGCGCTGCGTGACTTTTTGGGTGAAAAACGAGCGTTTCGGAAATGCCGCTACGCTCTTTTTCGAGCGACGCAGCGTGTTTTTTCGAGTGACGCAGCGTGTTTTTCCGTGCAATGCAGCGTTAAAAAAGTTGTAACGCAGCGTTACACCGGCCTTTTTCGGCCAGTTTCTTGCGCCTCTTTTCTTGGTTTGAATTTTATTATACTGATACTCAGTGTGATAGTCGTTCGCGTGTAGACAAGCCACTTGCTCGTCTCTCGCAAATAATGCAGCGAAAATGGCCTTAAATTGGTAATTTTCTTTACAGCTGACGCGTCGCTCGTGGCATAACAGCTCCGTTGCTCGTCGCGTAGGCCGTCCGCTACTCCCCGCGCAGACATGCCAGCATCTGGTCGGCAGCATGGTGGGGTGCTCCCGGTTCGCCAAGGCGCATGGCCATCTCCTCGTAGCCGGCCAGCATGGCCTCTCGGCCCTTGCCTCCAGGCAGGATGGCGGTCAGGTGTCGGCTCAGGTTGTGGACGTTCATGTCGGAGGCCACCAGTTCGGGGACGACCTCTCGGTTGGCCACCAGGTTGACGAGCGAGATGTAGGGAATCTTGAGGAACCACGGACGGATGTGCTTGACGAGCCATGCCGGCCGCATGTAGTAGCACACAACCTGCGGCACACGGAAGAGGGCAGTCTCCAGGGCGGCTGTGCCACTGGTGACCAGGGCAGCCTCGGCATGTTGCAGGATGCGGTACGTCTGGCCGTAGAGAACACGTACGCCGAGCCCTTGCAAGAAGGGTTCGTAGAAGGCAGGCTCGATGCCGGGAGCCCCCGCCACCACCAGCTGGTAGCGGTCGGCATGTGGAGCGGCCGCACGGAGCATGCGTGTCAGATTGTCCGTAATCTCCTGTCGGCGGCTACCGGCCAGCAGGGCCAGCACCGGCTTGTCGGACAGCTTGTTGTCGCGACGGAAGGCGTCCGTGTCGGCAGGGTGTGTGTGCAGGTATTCCGTCACTTCGTCGACGGTGGGATTTCCCACATAATGAATGGGATAGTCGTGTTTCTTCTCGAAGAAGTCCACCTCGAAGGGCAGTATGGAGAAGAGCTCGTCCACGTCGCGCTTGATGGCCCGTATGCGGTGCTCCTTCCAGGCCCATATCTTGGGTGAGATATAGTAGTAGACGGGTATGCGAGTGTGGGCGTGTATGTACTTGGCCACGGAAAGGTTGAAGCCCGGATAGTCGACCAGGATGAGCACGTCGGGCTGCCACGCGACGATGTCGCGCTTGCACTGCTTCATGCCTTGCAGGATGGTGCGCAGGTGGAGCAGTACGGGGATGAAGCCCATGTAGGCGAGGTCGCGGTAGTGATGGACGAGCGTGCCGCCCTCGGCCTGCATCAGGTCGCCGCCATAGAATCGGAACTCGGCCTCGGCATCGCGTTCGCGGAGGGCGCGCATGAGGTGGGAGGCGTGGAGGTCGCCACTGGCCTCGCCGACAATGAGGTAGTACTTCATGCTTCCAAAACCTTTAACATGTCGAGCGAACGATAGGCCGTGACGTCGAGCGTGACGGGTGTGACGGAGGCATAGCCATGCTCGAGTGCCCAGCAGTCGGTGTCGGTGCTCTCGGGTTCGAGGTTGTTGAAGTGTCCTGTGAGCCAGAACGACTTCTTTCCGTGCGGGTTGTGAGCATCGGCCCATTCTCCTGTCCACTCGCCCTTTGCCATGCGTCCTATGCGGATGCCCATGAGCTGTTCCACTTCCGGAAAGTTCACGTTGAGGCATTCGTAGGGCGGCATGCCGTGGGTCAGTACGTGTGAAGCAATCTTTACAATGGCGTCGCAGAAGGGTGCAAAGTCGGCATCCTTACGGAACGTGCGCAACGAGAAGGCGATGGCGGGCCAGCGCTTGAGGGTGGCCTCGGTGACGGCCCCCACAGTGCCCGAATAGTGGATGCTGACGGAGGCGTTGTCGCCATGGTTGATGCCGCTCACCATGAGGTCGGGCTCACGGTCCAGCACCTGTTCGCTGCCCACCTTGACGCAGTCGACGGGCGTACCGCTGCACGTAAAGTACGTGATGGGGTAGGGGCCCGGTTCGGGCAACAGGTCGTCGTAGGATGTGCGGCCGTAGCCCTCGAAGGGCGACAGGAAGACGGGCGTAAGGGGCGTGATGCTGCATCCGGCACCGGAGCGTGCCGAGTCGGGTGCCACGACCACGACGCGTCCCAGCCGGCTCATGAGGTGGGCCAGCGTGCGTATGCCCAGTGCCTGTATGCCGTCGTCGTTGGTGATGAAAATCAGTTTGTCTTGCATAGTCTTGCGTGTTTCGTCTTGCAAAAGTAGGAAAAAAATCGCAAACGCGGAAAGGAAACGCCCTAAAATGTGTGTGAAAATGTATTAAAAGAACGCGCGCACGAGCTGTAGTTATGCACAATTTCGTTAAGTTATGCACAATTTAAGCATTTTGTGAGCGTCAAACATCGCGTTTCTTGCAAAAATTGCGTAACTTTGCAACGCAAAGGTAGTGATATGCGATCGGGCGCCAGTCCTCTCAATTTCACGCTAAATCCACAGGTACCAATAAATAGACAGAATGGGTAAGATAATATCAATTGTAAACCAAAAGGGAGGTGTGGGGAAGACCACCACCTCAATGAACCTGGCCGCCTCGCTGGCTGTACTGGAGAAGAAAGTGCTGCTCATCGATGCCGACCCGCAGTCAAACGCCTCGAGCGGCATGGGCGTCGAGCCCAGCCTGATTGACAGCTCCATATACAACTGCATCATCGACCGCATCGATGTGCGCGAAGCCATCTACACCACCGCCATCGAGGGACTGGACATCGTGCCCTCGCACATCGACCTCGTGGGTGCCGAGATAGAGATGCTGAACGTCAAGGACCGCGAGCGCGTGATGCAGCGAATGCTAGAACGCTTGAGGGAAGACTACGACTACATACTCATTGACTGCTCGCCCTCGCTGGGACTGATTACGGTCAATGCGCTGACGGCTTCGAACAGTGTCGTCATACCCGTCCAGTGTGAGTATTTTGCACTGGAGGGTATCTCGAAGCTGCTCAACACCATCAAGATCATCAAGTCGAAGCTGAACCCGCAGCTGGAGATAGAGGGCTTCCTGCTGACGATGTACGACAGCCGTCTGCGACTGGCCAACCAGATCTACGACGAGGTGAAGCGCCACTTCCAGGACCTGGTCTTCGACACCGTCATACAGCGCAACGTCAAGCTGTCGGAGGCTCCCAGCCACGGTTTGCCCGCCATCCTCTACGATGCCGATGCCGTGGGCACGAAGAACCATCTGGCACTGGCCAACGAGATTATCAAGAAGAACGAGGCAAGGTGAAAAGGTTTTAGGTTTTAGGTTATAGGTTTTAGACATGTTACCTACAGCCAAACGGTAGCCAAGCAGCCAACAAGCGAATTGCCCAAAATTGCCCAATTTTAATTCTTAATTCTTAACTTTTAATTTTTAATTCCACAAAGGCAACATGGCCGTACACAAGAAATACCCCGCACTGGGCAGAGGACTCGATGCCCTGATTTCCACCGAAGAGGTGAAGACACAAGGTTCGTCATCCATCAACGAGGTGGCGCTCGACAGCATTCACCCCAACCCCAACCAGCCTCGACGCGACTTCGACGAAGCGGCGCTCCAGGAACTGGCCGACAGCATACGAGAGATAGGCATCATACAGCCCATCACCCTGCGCGACATGGCCGACGGAACCTACACCATCATAGCCGGTGAACGACGCTGGAGGGCCAGCAACCTGGCCGGACTGACCACCATCCCCGCCTACATACGCACCGTCGACGACGAGAACATGATGGAGATGGCGCTGGTGGAGAACATACAGCGCGAGGATCTCAACTCGCTCGAGATTGCCCTGGCCTACCAGCACCTCATGGAGCAGTACGGCCTGACGCAGGAGCGACTGAGCGAGAAGGTGGGCAAGAACCGTGCCACGGTGACCAACTACCTGCGCCTGCTCAAGCTGCCCGCCACCATTCAGGTGGCACTGAAGAACAGGGAGATCGACATGGCACACGCACGTGCCATCCTGCCGCTCGAGGACCCCAAGCTGCAGATCAAGGTCTTCGAGGCCGTCAAGAACGAGGGACTGAGCGTGCGCAAGGTCGAGGCCATGGTGAAGGAACTCCTCGAGGGCGGCACCGTGAAGACCCAGAACGGCCAGATGAAGAAGCGTGGCGGTAACAAGATGGCCGAGGAATACAGTGCGCTGAAGGACAGCCTCTCTGCCTTCTTCAATGCCAAGGTGCAGCTGACCTGCACGGACAAGGGACGCGGCAAGATCAGCATCCCCTTCAACAACGAGGCTGACCTGGAACGAATCATCGAACTGTTCGACCAACTTTCAAAGTGAGAAGCTGGCTGACACTGATACTGCTGTGGGTGGCAGGTACGGCAATGGCTGCGGTACCTGATTTCTCCGTTACGGCCGACACGGTCGCTACGGAGGCCGACACCGTTGTCTATCGCAACGAGGAGTGGGACGTGAGGTACGAGGAGGACCTGCAGTACTTGCAGGAGAACGTCGACACGGCCCGCCTCGGACAGATGGCCGACTCGCTGGTGGTCAGCCTGCCCGCGCTCGGTAAGCAACCCCGCAGCGTCGACCCCATACGTGCCATGTGGCTGGCCATGGTCTTCCCCGGCGCCGGACAGATGTACAACGGCAAGTTCTGGAAGCTGCCCATCATCTATGGAGGCTACCTGGGCTGCGTCTACGCCCTCAACTGGAACGGACAGATGCTCAAGGACTACAGCCAGGCCTACCTCGACATCATGGACGACGACCCCAACACGGACAGCTACATGAAGATGCTGCCCATGGGCTACAACATAGCGGGCAAGGAGGAACGCTTCAAGGAGATCTTCAAGCAGAAGAAGAACTACTATCGCAAGTACCGCGACATGAGCATCCTGGCCTTTGCCGGCGTATATCTCATTTCGGTCATCGATGCCTACGTCGATGCCGAGCTGAGTTGTTTCGACATCAGCCGCGACCTCTCGTTCCATTGGGAACCGGCCTCGGTGAACCACGGGAGCCAGCTGGAACGGCGCTATGCTCCCCACGCGCTGGGGGTGCAGTGTAGCCTGAATTTCTGACAAAAAACAAAGACAATGCATAATTCATAGCGTATGAAATACACATGTAAGATATTGATTTTCTCTTTGGCCACGATGGGCTGGACGCTCAACGCCAAGAGTGCGCTCACGCAGATGCAGAGCCAACAGATAGAAGTGACGGACGAGGAGGACGACGAGGAGGACGACGCGCCCAGGACCATCGACCTCACCGTGAGCGACAACGACCTGCCCGAGGGTATGACGGACCGCGAGATCGACTCGCTGCTGAACGACTGGAGCGTGAAGAGCTATCTGCAGGAGGAGGCATGCGACCCCTCGAGCGTCAACCCCGAGTTCCCCAAGGAGACTTACGTAGAACGACTGAGCCGCATGCAGACACGCATCGAGATGCCCTACAACGACCTCGTGCGCAGCTTCATCGACCGATATACCAATAAGTTGCGCCGCAGCGTGTCGCTCATGCTCGGTGCGTCGAACTTCTACACGCCCATCTTCGAGGAGGCGCTCGACAGCTACCAGCTGCCCCTCGAACTGAAGTATCTGCCCGTCATCGAGAGTGCCCTCAATCCGGGAGCTACCTCACGGGTGGGAGCTGCCGGTCTGTGGCAGTTCATGATTGGCACGGCCAAGAAGTACAACCTCGAGGTCACCAGTCTCATCGACGAGCGACGCGACCCCATCAAGGCCAGCTACGCCGCAGCCCACTTCCTGAAGGACCTCTACGCTATCTTTGGCGACTGGACGCTGTGCATCGCTGCCTACAACTGCGGTCCCGGCAACGTCAACAAGGCCATCAAGCGTGCCGGCGGCGAGAAGGACTTCTGGACCATCTACCCCTACCTGCCTCAGGAGACGCGAAGCTACGTGCCCGCCTTCATTGCGGCCAACTACGTGATGAACTACTACTGCGACCACAATATCTGTCCGGCCAACACGCGTCTGCCCATGGCGTGCGACACCCTTATCATCACCCGCGACCTGAACATGGAGCAGGTGGCCAAGGTGACGGGTGTGGAACTGGACGAGCTGAAGGCGCTGAACCCGCAGTACCGCACCCTGCTCATTCCCGGCAATTCGCACGAGTGCACACTGAAGATGTCGAGCGATGCCGTCAATGCATTCCTTGAGGCGGGCGATTCGGTGTACAACATCCGCAAGGACGAACTGATGACCAGGAGGCGTGAGGTGAACCTGACCGACAACAGCGAGGCTGCCGTACAGTCCGAACGCACCCCTGCCGGCAAGGCGAGCAAGGCCACCAGCAAGAAGGAGAAGAAGAAAAAGGAGAAGAAAAAGAAAGAGTCCAGCAAGAACGTCACCGTCAAGAGCGGCGACACGCTGAGCTCTATTGCCCGCAGGAACGGCACCACCGTGGAGAAGCTGAAGAAGGCCAACGGCATCAAGGGCGACATGATCAAGCCCGGACAGGCTCTGAAGGTCAAGTGATTCAGGTTCTCGGGATGCCCGAAGCATGAGAAGAGTTAAGGAATATACAGTTGGAAGCAGAGAAGCGCATGAACGATAACAACCACGACATGGAAGAGGAGAAGATGGTGGACGAGGCGTTCAACCATCTCATCGACACCTATCTGCAGTCACGTCACCGCAAGCACACGGAAATCATCACCAAGGCGTTCAACTTTGCACGCCAGGCACACCGTGGCGTAAGGCGACTCTCGGGTGAACCCTATATCATGCATCCCATCTCGGTGGCACAGATTGCCTGCGAGGAAATCGGCCTGGGAAGCACCAGCATCTGCTGTGCCTTGCTGCACGATGTGGTGGAGGATACCGACTACACGGTGGAGGACATCCGAAACATCTTCGGCGACAAGATAGCGCAGATCGTAGACGGACTGACAAAGATCTCGGGCGGTATCTTCGGCGATCAGGCCTCGGCACAGGCAGAGTCGTTCAAGAAGCTGCTGCTGACAATGAGCGAGGACATACGCGTCATCCTCATCAAGATCAGCGACCGTCTGCACAACATGCGCACGCTGGGCAGTCAGTTGCCCAACAAGCAATACAAGATAGCCGGCGAGACGCTCTATATCTATGCTCCGCTGGCCAACCGACTCGGCCTGAACAAGGTGAAGGAGGAACTCGAGGACCTGAGCTTCCGCTACGAACATCCCGAGGAATACAAGGCTATCAAGGACCAGCTCGTGTCGATGGAGAGCCATCTGCACGACATCTTCGAGGAATTCACGTCTCCCATACGCGAGAAGCTGGACAGCGCGGGCATCACGTACCGCATCAAGGAGCGCATCAAGTCGCCTTACTCCATCTGGAACAAGATGCGCAATAAGCACGTTGCCTTCGACGAAATCTACGACATACTGGCCGTGCGTATCATCTTCACGCCCGCCGAGGGAAGCACCAACGAGCAGGAGATTGCTGAGTGCTTCCAGATTTATGCCATGGCCAGCAGCATCTATAAGCCGCACCCCGAACGCCTGCGCGACTGGCTTTCTCACCCCAAGGCAAATGGCTACCAGGCCTTGCAGAGCACGCTCATGGGCAAGCATGGACGATGGATCGAGGTGCAGATACGCTCGCAGCGCATGGACGAGATGGCTGAGCAGGGATTTGCTGCCCACTGGAAGTACAAGGAGGGCACCAAGACCACGCAGGATAGCGAGAACGAACTGGACAAGTGGCTCGGTACCATCAAGGAGATACTCGACGACCCGCAGCCCAACGCCATCGACTTCCTCGACGCCATCAAGCTGAACCTCTACGCCTCCGAGATCTTCGTCGTGACGCCAAAGGGCGAGTTCCGCACCATGCCAACTGGTTGCACTGCTCTCGACTTTGCCTTCTCCGTCCACACTTTTGTCGGCTCCCACTGCATGGGTGTCAAGGTCAACCATACGCTGGTGCCACTCAGTCAGGTGTTGTCCAGCGGAGACCAGGTGGAGGTGCTGACGTCCAGGGAACTGAAGGTGACGGAGGAGTGGCTGTCGTTCGTCACTACGGGCAAGGCGCGCAGCAAGATTATGTCCATACTGCGGCGCAAGGACCGTGACTTGCAGAAGAAGGGGGAGGACGCCCTGGCCGACTTCCTTGAGAAGAATACGATTGAGCATAACAGCATCAACGTCGACAAACTGTGCATCCTGCACAACATCGTCACGCGCGAACAACTCTATACGGCCATCGGACGTGGAGAGGTGGTGCTGGGCGAACCGGACCTGACCGTGCTGAACGAGAACACGCAGGGCAAGCGTCGCTGGGCACGATACCTGCGCTTCTTTACGCGCAAGATGAAGGAGGAGGAAGCTGTCCGCGAACCGAAGCACGAGGATGCTGAGCAGCTGCCTGCACCCGAACCTGCTGAGGCTGACAAGAAAAAGAAGAAGGTCAAGAAGACTCCACTGCTGCTGAGCGAGGAGACGCTGGACCGCTACGACATGTGTCCCGTCTGCCATCCCATCCCCGGCGACGAAGTGCTGGGATTCCAGGAGCAGGACGGACGCATCACCATCCACAAGCGCGACTGCGAGATTGCCAACCGACTGAAGGCAAGTTACGGCAACCAGATATGGGCCGCTGACTGGGATACGCACAAGAAACTCTTCTTCCCTGCCACCATACAGCTCGACGGCATTGACCACGTCGGCGTGCTGCACCAGATCACCGGCATTCTGTCCGAGCAACTCAACGTGAACATGCCGCGACTCCTGATAGAGACGCACGACGGCATCTTCCGAGGTGAGATTCAGCTCGAAGTGCACGATGCAGAGGATGTACAGTCCATCTGCAAGAAGCTAAAGAAAATAAAGGATATCAATTCGGTGACCCGAATCAGCTAAGGAAACCGGTTGGGCTGCTTCGGCCGCTAACCGAGCGACTCCAGTTCCTTCTTGATCTGCACCAACTCGGCACGGATCTCCTGGAGCTTGTCCATAGCCTCTGCCACGCTCGACACGCCGGAACGGTTCTTCTGGATGGTCTCGCGAGCCGTTGCCAGCTTCATGCCACGCACCTTCACCAGGTTGTGCACCATCTTGACCTCCTCAATGTCCTCCTTGGTGTACTGACGGATGTTGCGGCCACTCTTCTTGGGATGGATGGTGGGGAACATCTTTTCCCAGTAACGCAACAGCGACTCGCTCACACCCACCATCTCCGAGACCTCGCTGATGGCGTAGTATTTCTTTGTATCTTTTTCGGCAGTGTAGGACATGCTTTCTCTGTAATTAACGATTAAATTTACACCTTATTTATATTATATAAGAGGCAATTTGAGTGCAAAAATACAAAAAATACGAATACATACGGCTCATTACCAATATTTTTTTGTAATTTTGCGCAAAATTTTCATCAAACAGACTATGTTAACAGCAAAAGAAATCCGCGACTCGTTCAAGAAGTACTTCGAGTCGAAAGACCACGCCATCGTTCCTTCTGCACCTATGGTCATCAAGGACGATCCCACACTTATGTTCACCAACGCTGGTATGAACCAGTGGAAAGATATCATCCTCGGTAGCCGCGACCCTGAGCCTCGCCGACGTGCCGACACACAGAAGTGTCTGCGTGTGAGCGGTAAGCACAACGACCTGGAAGAGGTGGGGCACGACACCTATCACCACACCATGTTCGAGATGCTCGGCAACTGGTCGTTTGGCGACTACTTCAAGGAGGGTGCCATCGATATGGCATGGGAGTACCTGGTCGACGTGCTGAAGCTCGACCCCAAGGACCTCTACGTCACCGTCTTCGAGGGCGACGAGAAGGAGAACCTGAAGCGCGACGATGAGGCTGCCGGCTACTGGCTGAAGCACGTGCCTGCCGACCACATCATCAACGGCAACAAGCACGATAACTTCTGGGAGATGGGCGATACGGGTCCCTGCGGTCCCTGCTCGGAGATACACATCGACAGCCGTACCGAGGAGGAGAAGGCTAAGGTGCCCGGACGCGAACTGGTGAACAAGGACGACCCACAGGTCATCGAGATATGGAACATCGTGTTCATGCAGTATGAGCGCAAGGCTGACGGCCACCTGGAGCCCCTGGGCATGAACGTCATCGATACGGGCATGGGCTTCGAGCGTCTGGTACGCACTATTCAGGGCAAGCACTCGAACTACGACACCGACATCTTCCAGCCCCTCATCAAGGTGATGGGCGACATGGCTGGTGTGAAGTATGGTGACAACGAGAAGCAGGACATCGCCCTGCGCGTCATCGTGGACCACCTGCGCGCCATTGCCTTCTCCATCGCTGACGGCCAGTTGCCCAGCAACGCCAAGGCTGGCTACGTCATCCGCCGCATCCTGCGCCGTGCCGTCCGCTACGGCTACACCTTCCTGGGCCAGAAGCAGGCCTTCATGTACGCTCTCGTTCCCACACTCATCCAGGAGATGGGCGAGGCATTCCCCGAACTGCCTGCACAGAAGGAGCTCATCATGAAGGTGATGAAGGAGGAGGAAGACAGCTTCCTGCGCACACTCGAGAACGGCATCCGTCTCTTGAACGGAGTCATCGAGGAGACCCGCAAGGCTGGCAAGACAGAGATTGCCGGCGACAAGGCCTTCACCCTCTTCGACACCTACGGCTTCCCCCTCGACCTCACCGAGCTGATCTGCCGCGAGAACGGCATGACCGTCGACGAGGCTGGCTTCGACGTGGAGATGCAGAAGCAGAAGGCACGTGCCCGCAACGCAGCTGCCGTGGAGAACGGTGACTGGGTTGAGGTGACACCCGGTGCCGAGAGCGAGTTCTTCGGCTGGGACTTCACTGAATATAGCTGCCGCATCCTGCGCTACCGTCAGGTTACGCAGAAGAAACAGACTTACTATCAGCTGGTGCTCGACAAGACTCCCTTCTATGCCGAGAAGGGTGGTCAGGTGGGCGACCGCGGTGTGCTGGTCAACGGCGACGAGACCATCGAGATTATCGACACCAAGAACGAGAACAACTTGGCCGTACATATCACCAAGACGCTGCCCAAGAATCCTGAGGCAGAGTTCATGGCTTGCGTCGACGTTGACCTGCGTCAGGCCAGCGAGGCCAACCACTCTTGTACCCACCTCCTTGACCAGTCGCTGCGCCAGGTGCTGGGTGAGCATGTGGAGCAGAAGGGTTCGCTCGTTACGCCTGAGGGTCTGCGCTTCGACTTCTCTCACTTCCAGAAGGTTGCCGACGAGGAACTGCGCCAGGTAGAACGCCTCGTCAATGACAAGATACGTCAGGACATCCCCTTGCAGGACCACCGCGATGTACCCATCGAGGAGGCCAAGAAACTGGGTGCCATCGCCCTCTTCGGCGAGAAGTATGGCGATCGTGTACGTGTGGTTCAGTTTGGTGACAGCGTAGAGTTCTGCGGTGGTTGCCACGCCAAGTCAACCGGCCGCATCGGCATGGTGAAGATTGTCAGCGAGAGCAGCGTGGCTGCCGGCGTGCGCCGCATCGAGGCCGTTACGGGCCAGAAGGTCGAGGAGATGCTCTACAGCCTCATCGACAATGCGGCTGAGATTCGTGGCATCCTGAACAACGCTCCCGACGCCAAGGTGGCCATCCAGAAGATGCAGAACGAGTACAACGCATTGAAGGCTCAGATGGAGACCCTCATGCGCGAGAAGGCTGCCGAGGTGAAGAAGCAGATTATCGCGGAGGCACAGGACATCAAGGGCTTCAAGGTGATGAAGGCCGTTGTGCCCATGCCTGCCGACGTGGTCAAGGATCTCGTCTTCCAGATCAAGGGCGAGGTGGCCGACGCACTCGTAGTCATCGGCAGCGTGGCCGACGGCAAGCCCCTCCTCACCGCCATTGCTGCAGACAGCGTTGTGGCTGCAGGTGTTAACATTGGTAAGAACATCCGCGAGGCTGCTAAGCTCATTCAGGGTGGTGGTGGCGGTCAGCCTCACTTCGCTACTGCTGGTGGTAAGAACCCCGACGGCATTGCTGCCGCAGTTGACAAGCTCATCGAAATCCTTACTGCATAGGAAAAAGGAATCATAAGAAAATAACAAAAGAGTAGTAAAAGAGACGGAATAATCGTGACTTGCGAAAGTCACGATTATTCCGTCTCTTTTACGTTACCAACAACAGAAGAATCAACAAAAGCCCCCAAATACTCCATTTTCTTGGGAAAGTTTTTGCTGCTATGCTTTTTTTTTGTACTTTTGCGAAAGAACATTAATGTTGATTTGCTATGGGAACTCTCGGACTGCAGGAAAGATACGTAAATTTCTATACCGATTTTGCTTTCAAGAAATTGTTCGGAACGGAGATAAACAAGGAGTTGCTTATCAGTTTCCTTAACTCTCTCTTTGATGGCCAGGAGGTCATCAAGGACCTTACTTATCTTAATCCGGAACAGCTTGGAGAGGCGTATACCGAGCGTAAGGCTGTCTTTGACGTGTATTGCGAGAACGAGAATGGTGAGAAGTTCATCGTCGAGATGCAGAATGCCCGTCAGGACTTCTTCAAGGACAGGAGTGTCTACTACTCCACTTTCCCCATCCGGGAGTATGCGGAGAAGGGCAACTGGAACTTCAAGCTTGGACGTATCTATTGCGTGGGCATCCTCAATTTCAGTTTCGACGAGGACAAGGCCTCAACCAGCTATCGCCACACGGTGAAACTGGCAGAGATTGAGACCGGAAAGGTCTTCTATGACAAGCTGACCTTTGTGTACCTCGAAATGCCAAAGTTCATTAAGGAAGAGGACGAACTCACCTCGCTTAATGACCGCTGGCTTTATGCCATAAAGCACCTATCCAGACTCTTCGAACGTCCCAGGGCTCTTCAGGAGAAAGTCTTTGAACGTCTTTTCGAGCAGGCAGAGATTGCCAAGTTCACCCCTGTTGAACGTCAGAGTTACGAGGAGAGCCTCAAGAATCTTCGTGACTGGTTCAGTGTGATGGAGACGGCCAAAAAGCAAGGCTTTGAAAACGGCCTCGTAGAAGGTCTCATAAAAGGACACAAGGAAGGACGTGCAGAAGGACGTGCAGAAGGACGTGCAGAAGGACGTGCAGAAGGACGTGCAGAAGGACGTAGTGAAGGTGTTTCATCTGTTGCCCTTAATCTTAAGGCTATGGGACTGTCAACAGAACAGATAATTAAAGCCACAGGCCTTACGGCTGATGAAATAGAGAACCTATAGTAGATACTTAGCTAATAATTCAAACATCCCTCAAATATTTCATTGCCTATGACATAACCCGATTCCGAAATCCCCAGGCCACAACTGCCAGCAGAGCTGTGCAGTAGGTCAAGACATAATATAACTTGGACTTAGATCCTTGTTCTCTCCTTTACAAATTCGCCAAATTTATAACTACAGAGAACAAGCGACGAAGGTTCACGTCCTATGGGCGTGAACTGTTCGTGCTTTTCATGTAGTAGGGCGTTTGGCGATGCCTGTAAAGGAGGAAAAGCAATCGAGCAGTTCCGCCTTTTTTTGTTGGCAAAGCAAAAGCCGCATATCTTGTGCGAATCTGTGAGATTGAATGACGGAATAAAGTACTAATCAATAAATCAAACAGATTATGAAAGCAATCAAGTTTCTCCTTGTATCACTGATGGTGATGCTCGGAACCGCTGCCTTTGCGCAAGGAGTTGTTGTTCACAAAACTGATGGGACAATAGAAAGAATCCATGAAGTTGACAGCGTAGTATATGAAGTTAGTAGCATCGGTTACTATTCGTTTAAGGCACAAAGTAAAGCGGAAATTTCATCTTTAACAGAGCAGGATTTCATGAAACTTGACGGAACACCTATAGAGGTGCCTTGTGGGGTAAGTGGATATCCTTGCGTGTTAACTAAAACTGTTACAGCACCCGTTATGACATTGTCATGGGGGACAGGGTGGTGTAGTCCACAAACAATGAAAAAAACGGAAGGGACTTCAATAGGTATTTCCAAATTAGTAATTAGAGGTGAAGAATACGTTGTGTGGTACTTAGGTAATCCCACAAGCGAAGGTATGAAAAAAGCAAAAATAGAAATTAAAATGTAATAGACATGAAAGCAATCAGATTTTTCGTTATTGCTATCCTCGTGCTAATCGTAGAGGTAGCGCAAGCACAATCAGTATGGATATATAAAAAAGATGGCACCCAAGTTGCTTACGATGCCTCTTTAATTGAGAAGGTTGAATATGCAGAGTTTTGTACCGTCAATGATGTTGAACTTTTGGAAGGCTATAATATAGATGAAGGCAAACATGCGTTTTCTGAATCATTGATTGTTAATGTTGGCTCTGCATTGCCCATAGGATCGACAACACAATTTGGTGTCGTTTGTACACAAGACAAAACAACTCTGCCTACAAGATGGGGTAGTGCAAAGGATGCTGTAGCTTCATCAGATGGTGTCTGGCAAGTATGGGCGAAGGTTATTCCAGCAGGCAACAATGGATATAAGGAAGATGTAATTCGTATAGGCGAAGTGAGAATCAGCGAAACTGATTACGGTTATTATTCATTCAATGCGACAAGTATAGAAGGAATCAAGGATTTATCTCTAAGTGACTTTACAAAACTTACAAAGGCAATATCGGAGGAAACTTGTGGGAAAAGATGTTTTCCAGTAGTATTAACAACAGGAACAACTGCACCAGTAATGACATGGTGGTCAAATGGTGGTAATGGATACGGTATGCCACAAACAATGGATTCTGAAACAGATTATTCAGGATTGACGATAACAATTAATGGTACGAAATATAATGTATGGTGTGAAGTTAATCCAACAGGTGCAACAGATACATCAAAAATAAAAATTGAAATAAAATAAATTATAAAATTTATACAATGGCATATAAAAAGATTGTATTTGCCATTATATAAATAATTGTACAAAGAATTGAACAAGTCAAGAGTTATGAAAACAAAGATATTATTCGCTGCCGTACTGCTTATGGCAAGCGCAACATCCCAAGCTCAGGAAGAGCAGAAGGTAGAGGCAAGCAACGCCTCAACAAGTGTAGGATTCAGCATCAGTTCCTCTCCTAAGTTAGAGATAGGTGCGGACAAACTTACCTTCAGTAATGATGCAAACAGTGTAAGCTTCTCTGCTAACGAACGTCTCGTAATCCGCTTGAAACCTGCAAAGCAAGATGACGCCAGTAGCACAAAGAAGGGTGATGTGAATGGCGACGGGAAGGTGAACGTCACCGACGTGACGACCCTCGTGAACATCGTCCTAAGTCAGCCAGCAGAGACTGCGGCCAAAGCAAAGCGTACGGTGGAAGAGTAGTAGTGTCCTTGAGCTTGGCGCTACTACGCAAGCATGCAAGTCTACAATTATTCCACCTGTTCCTTCGGCCAGTTGATGAGGTAGACCTTCTCGGTGGCGCGGGTGAGGGCGGTGTAGAGCCAGCGGAAGTAGTCGGGAGTGAGCATCTCCTCGGTGATGTAGCCCTGGTCGATGTAGACGTGCGCCCACTGACCGCCCTGTGCCTTGTGACAGGTGACGGCGTATGCGTACTTGACTTGCAGGGCGTTGTAGTAGATGTCCTCGCGCAGCCGCTTCATGCGGTCGCGACGATTGGTGATGTCGGGGTAGTCCTCCCAGACGGCATTGAAAAGCTGGTCCTGCTGAGCTTTGGTCAGTGCCGGAGCTTCGGCTTGCAGCGTGTCGAGCACCATGGTGCAGTCCACCTCCTGGTTGTCGTAGTCGGGGAACTGCAGCGTGGCATCCACGAAACGGAAACCATACAGACTCCGCTCATTACGATAGCGACGCACCACCGCCATGTCACCGTTGGCAATGAAACTTTGCTTGGCTTTGGTGGATGTCTCTTCCCGTTCGGATGGCTTCAGCCAGAAATAGTTGTTCTTAGCCACAATGAGCTGGTCGCCGCTGCTCAGTTCCTCCTCGTAGCCCAGGATGCGCCCCCGAATGCCAAGGTTGAAGATGTTGGCACGCTTGTTGCTGCGCGTCACTACGATGGTGCCGTCCTGGCCAGTGTGATAGTAACTGTCCTCCAGCTTTTCGATAAGCTCGTTGCCCATCACCACCTCGACGTCGGCAAAGGGCATGACCGAGAGGCGCGGAAAGGCAAAGAAGTCCTCCTGCAGGATGACGTTGCGCAGAGCCGTAGCGTTCCACAGGATGCCCGAGTCGTCCAGCTGGCGCACCACCTGACGCAGGTGACTGTGAAAGACGGTCAGCCCGTAGCCTTCCAGTGCCGAACGGTTGAGTGCCGGACTCAGTTCCTCACCGACCGGAGGCAGCTGAGCCGAGTCGCCCACTAGCATCAGCCGGCAGTTCTCCCCACCATATACATATAATATAAGGTCGTCGAGCAACCGGCCCGTTCCGAACATCCCACCTGATAGTCCTTCGTTGGCAATCATCGAAGCCTCGTCGACGATGAAGAGCGTCTGGTGGTTCAGCTTACCCGGATTGAGCGAGAAGGTGGATGCATTCGTCACCATCTGACGCTCGCCATCCTCGGCCATGCCGATGTTCACGCCGGCCGTCTCGCGGTAGATGCGGCGATGGATGGTATAGGCAGGCTCCTCGGCGTGGAGTGAGAAGACCTTGGCAGCACGTCCCGTCGGAGCAAGCAGCACGACGCGCTGCTTGAGTTGCAGCAAGGTCTTGACCACAGCCCCCACCAGCGTCGTCTTTCCCGTGCCCGCATAACCCGTCAGGAGAAAAACTGCATTGTCCGTCTTCGAGAAGAGAAAATCTGCGAACTCATGAATCGCCAAATGTTGGTCTTCCGTCGGTTTAAAAGCCATTTTTTGCTCAATTAGAGCCTCTATTTCATCAAATAACATCTTTTTGTGAAAAAATTGCCCCGAAAAATCGGTTATTAAAATTAAATGTGTTATTTTTGCGTTGCGAATATAAACAAAAAAATCAAAATAGCATCATGAAAACGGTAATTAATGTGATTTTAGGCATCTGTGCTGCTGCTTTGGCATGGATTTGCGTCGGAAGTATCATCGACGACCAGGCTTTGGATGGAAAAATTGAGGCTCGCAAGAAAGTTGTGGCTGCCCGTCTGATCGACATCAAGAAAGCAGAGGAGGCATACAAGGAACAGCACGACACCACCCTCATCTACATCGACGAGGAGAGTCAGGAAACCAAGGAGGTAACCATGGGTGCTTACGCTGAGACATTCGATGTGCTCATCGACTTCCTCAAGAACGCTCGCTACCCCGAGCAGATCATCAAGGAGGGTGTCATCCAGGAGGACGCACAGCGTAAGGGCTGGACCGAGGCTAAGGTGGCCAACCACATCTACGACCTGCGCAAGCAGGGACTCTCTGACGATCAGATCAAGGAGCGTCTCGTAGGCGAGGAGTTGCCTGGCGTATGGTGTGACACCGTGTGGGCTGACAGCCCCATTAAGGCTCTCTACGGCCGTGAGGACTATCCTGTTGACTCGCTGCGCTACATCCCCTTCTCAGAGGATGAGAACGGTCAGGCCCAGGAGTTCGAACTGCAGGGTCAGGTTCACTACAAGATGAGCATCCCCATGAACTACGTCATGGAGTGTGCCGCTCACTTCCGTACCTTCCTCAAGGGTATGGGCAAGTCTGGTGACAACAAGCGAATCAACATGACCAACTATGAGGAGGAGCGTGGTGCTTATCCTGGTATGAAGATTGGCGACATCATGAACTGGAATAACAATGCCGGTAACTGGGAATAATAACATACTACATAATCTATCCATCCGCATAACAGCGGATGGATTTTCGTTTTTTGTCACGGAGGCCACCTCTGGAGACCTGATGCACCGTGAAGATTACGAGGCAAAAGGTGCGGAGGAACTGCAACAGCTCTTGGCGCAGCGCATCGCCAGTCCGTCCATCACCCGCCACGAATATAATAATGTACGCGTAGTCATCGACAGCGACTCCACGTGCTTGCCGGCGGAAGAATTTCAGCCGGAAAACCTTGAGCGTATCTACAAGGAAGTCTTTTCCACTAACGATCTCGAGCAGGAGAAGGTATGCTACACCATGCTTCCAGAACTGGGCGTGGTAGAGGCCTTCACCATTCCCCAATCTGTCTATTCCACCATTCTGGGCTACTATCCGAGCGCTACCATTGCCAACTCGTATGCGATGGTGATGCAGCGCGTGGCTGCCTTCAGTCAGCGTCGCAAGCCCGCTGCACAGCCCCTCTATGTCTACATCCAGGGACGTCAGCTCTTCGTGTTCTCCATCTATGAGGACAAGCTGCTCTTTGCCAACAGCTTTGAAGCCGATCAGGAGCAGAACTCACTTTTCTTCGTTCTCTCTGTCTGGAAGGAATTACAACTCGACGTACGGGAGAACTATTGCTTCATTGGTGGCGACAACGCATTGGTGCAGTCGCTCATGGAGGAGGTACGCGACTACCTGCTCCATGTGGAACAGATGAACAGCATCGACCTGATACATCTATGAGAGTAATTACAGGAAAATACAAGGGGAGGCACTTCGACGTGCCTCGTTCTTTTAAGGCACGTCCCACGACCGATTTTGCCAAGGAGAATCTGTTCAACGTTCTCAACGGCTACATAGACTGGGACGAGGAACCCACGGCACTTGATCTCTTCTCGGGTACGGGTAGCATCACGCTCGAGCTCCTCTCGCGCGGTTGCAGCCAGGTGGTCAGCGTAGAGAAGGACCGTTTGCATCACGGCTTCATCAAGGGCTTTCTGGAGAAGCTGGGCGATGAGGCTGGCATTCCCGTCTGCGGCGATGTGTTCAAGTATCTGGCACGTTGCAGCGAGCAGTTTGACATTGTCTTTGCCGATCCTCCCTATCAGTTGGAGAACTTGGCCGACTTGCCTGACATCGTCATGGCGCGCGGCTTGGTAAAGCCCGGCGGACTCTTCATACTGGAACATGGCAAGGCGTACGATTTCTCCGACCATCCCAACTTCCTTGAGCATCGTTCGTACGGAAGCGTGAACTTCAGCTTCTTCCGTTGATAAAAAAGAAAGGGAACTATAGCCGTTTGGCATTGAGTTGTAATGTCATCCCGACGAAGGAGGGAACTCTACTTTCGTCCCGTAGGCGAAAATCCAACAAGGAATCATCATACAGAGATTTACATTTTGCCCGCCGGCAAAAGCCCGAACGAATGTGTGGAATCTCAGCCCATCAAAGGCCCTATTATACGTTGTGTTGGACTGAGGTCCCTCCTACGTCGGGATGACAAGTCCTCTCAATATCACACAAAATCCACAAGAGCCCCAAAAGAAAAGCGGTTGCTAAGCACACATTGCTTGGTAACCGCTTTTCTTTTGGGAGTGATTTCGAGGGCGGCTAACTTGCTCTCGTAGTCATCGATGGTGCGCTTCGTGTCGGCTTTGGCTTTCTCAACGGCTCGCGGCAATGCGCGTTGTGCGTCGCGCTCGGCGAGCACCTCGTTTCGCTCCAGACCGCTCTTGGCTATCATGTAGTCCTCCAGCGTGCCGAGGTCGATGCCTTCTTCCTTGCGCAGTCTCGCCACCTCCTTCAGCAGGGGCTCGTAGTACTCGCGCTCGAAACGCTCCACCTCTACTTGGTTCATGCTGTGCATCTGGTTCTCGAAGTTATAGGCATTCTCCGAGGGTCTCAGTTTTCTTCCCATCTGCTGCTCAATGAGCTGCTGGGCGGTCTCAACGCTCTTCGCGTAGTCATGCCAGACTTCCGACTGCTGGTGCATCTCACCCATCAGTCTGCGGTCGTACTCCTCTCTCGTGCGGTTCAGCTCCGTGCGCAGTATCTCCACGTCGGGGTCGCTCGAAAGGTTCAGCCCTGTAGGCTGAGTCCTCCTTGCATTTCTTCTGTCTATCACGCTCTCAGCATGTGCGTATAAGTCGGTCTTGTCTGCACCCATTCCCGGCTTCTTTGGTTCGGGCTTCGTTCTGCGCGAGTATCGGGTATCAATAACCTCTTCCTCGCCAAGGTCTGCCGCATCCTCAGCACTTATTGTGGAACCTGAATTGTTAATGTTGTCTAAATCGGGCAACAATTTTTCACCATTACCGTATGATTTTTCAACATCTTTTAGTAAATTTGCAGCCGAAATCGAGTTGTTAGAGTAGCGGGAGGCTGCGGATTCGTCCGCGACCTCAGTTTGACCGGCTAACAGCTCGATTTTTGTTGCCTCATAGCTATGTCAATGCCCTCGCCTTCCTCAACATGCACACCCATGTTCGACAACAGTGTCAGGGCATCGTGCAACCTGTTCTTCCTTACTGGTCTCGAAAGACGCTTGTCGGGGTAAGTCTCCCACAACGACAACTCACCGAAGAACTTGTTGAACTCCTAGTTGTCGAAGTACTTAGAGTTATTCTTCTTTGACGCAGGAAGTATGAAGCGAACGTAAGGTGCGCCATAATAGCCCTTTATTGTCAAATGACCGTCAGTGCTTTGGATAACGTCTCTCTCGTCTTGAAACTCCATTATCGCTGCCTCCTTGGCTCCGATATGAATACCTGCGCTTCTCAGCAACAACGTAGAACGCTCAGTGTGTAGCAGGAAGATTATGAACGCCTAAGGTAGGTGTGATTAAACGCAGAACGCTCAAGGCTTGATGCCTTGAGCGTTCATTCTTTATCTGAGTTTATCGGGTAGGAGGGACGGTTTAGAAGCGTCCGCCACGGCCACCGCCGAAGCCACCGCCGCCCATGGGAGGCATGCCGCCGCCGAAGCCGCCACGGACACCGCCGCCCCAGTTGCCCCAGCCGCCCATCTGCTGGCGAGCATCGCGATTACCCTGTACGTTGAGGGTGTAGGCCAGCGTAACCATGAAGTAGCTGTGGATAGCGTTGCTCCATGAGTCGCTGCGCATGGTTGCCGTGAAGTTGCGGCTGATGCTGCTGCGCTGCTGCAGGAGGTCGTAGCCCTGTACACGGAGGGTGAGGTTGTGACCGCGCAGGAGCTGACGGAAGTTCTGCTGAATGGTGGCGTTCCAGATGAGCTCGTTGGTGTTCATGTTGCTGTCATCGTATCCACGGCGCATCTGCTCGCCGATGTTGGTCTGGATGGTCAGGCCGAAGGGGAAGCTGATGGTGAAGTCGCCACCGTAGTTGAACATCCAGGTGTCCTGGTTGCCCTGGCTCTGCTTGTCGTTGCGAGCGTGGTTGTAGTTGACACCACCATTGAGGCCCACGCTGATAGAACCGGTCGAGGCAAACTCGGTACGGTAGTTCAAGTTCAGGTTGTCGCCGATCATGGTCTGCTTGCTGGTACGGATGTCGAGGATGCCGTTCTTCTCCACGATGTTGAAGAGTCGGTCCATGTTGACCATGCCGCGTGCATCGTAGATGTCACCATAGGTATTGTTCAGGTCGGTCAGATCGGTGTTGCTACTCATGTAACCCTTGCTGACGCTGTAGTTCAGGTTGGCCGAGTTGTTGATGTTGAATCGCTTGTTAGCGTCCAGAGCTGAGCTGAACATCAGGAATCCGCCTGCGTTCCAGTTGCCGTCGATATTCATGGGGCGCGTGTATTGTCCACCCGTCTTCTGGTCGTAAACCGTAGCGCTTGAGATGTTGTTGTTCGTCTGGCGCCAGTTGGCGTTGATGCTCCAGTTCATCTGCTTCTCCATCTCGCCACCGTTGTAGTTCACGTTGAAGCTGTTGCTCCAGCTGCTGCGCAAGCCAGCGTTACCGGTTGAGATGCGGAGGGGGTCGCTCGAGTCGGTCACCTCGATGAGGTTGGTCATGTTGGGCTGGCTCATGTTACCGTTGTAGCGAATACGCAACTGGCTCATGGTGTTGATGTTCCATCGCAGGTCGACGCGGGGAGCCCAGTTGAAGGTGTTGCGCACGATGGTGGTGTCGATCATGTTCTTTGCGTAGTCCATGTGCGTGGTCTGGGGCTGGAAGTTGACACCCGCATTGAAGCGCAGCTGCTGACCATCGTCGAACTTGCGGTTATAGCGCAGGATGAGGTTGGCATCGTGGTTGTACTCCTTGTAGGTGGCGTACTGCGAGTTCTCCCAGTTCTTCAGCTCGTTGAGGATGTCCAGGTTCTCGGGCACGTAGCCCAGGTAGAGCATCTCCTCGGTGTAGAGGCCTGCATACTGAGGCTTGGTGAGGAGCGAGTCGATGCTGAACATCTCGCGGTTGCTGTCCTGGAAGCGGTACTGCAGCTGATAGCTGGCCTGTACGTTGAGGTACTGTGTGATGGGTTCGCTGTAGCTCAGACGTCCCTGCACACTGTAGTTCTTGCTGGGGCTGACGTTGTACTGGTTGGTGAACGTCTTGCGGTCCTGCTGGTAGTACTTGATGTTGCTCAGGCTCCATGAGTCGTTGCCCGAATCGCTGTACCGTCCGTTTACGTTGAGGGTGATGTTACGTCCGGGCTTGAAGAGGCGCTGGTTGAGCTGCAAGTCAGCGTTCACCGAGTTGCTGCTGCTCTCGCTGCGGCTGTCACGCACATTGTCGTTCACACCGATGCGGTTGAGCACCTCTGCGTTCTGCTTGTAGTAATCGTTGTCGAGCAACCAACCCATACCGTTGGCCTTGTTGCCATAGTTGGCGTCGTCGTAGGGATTGTCGTTGAAGGTTGCGCTCACGTTGTGGCCGTTGTTGTTGCCCGTAGAGTGGGTGAAGTTCGAGCGGATGGTGAGGTTGGTCATCTCGGTGGGCTGCCACTCCATGAAGATGTCGCCCTGGATGCTCTGGTTCTTGTTGCGGCTCGTGTTGCGCGAGTTCTGGAATGTGCTGGTTGTCTCGTTCAGGAAGGTCTGGCTGTTGGTCAGGCTCAGGCTGTAGGTGTTGCGGTTGTTGTAGCTGATGCTACCGCCGAGGTCCAGGTAGTGAGCCTGTCCCTGCTGGTAACCGTTGTCCCAGGCAAAGGTGCCGCCCACACGTCCGGTCGTGGTGATGCCACCGCCGCCACCGAAGCCGCCGCCCATCATGCCACCGCGGAAGCCGCCGAAGCCGCCGCCTGCGTTGCCGTAGTTGCCGAAGATGGCAGCGTTGTAGTTGTCGCTGAATTTAGACACGTTCAGACGCGTATTATATAAGGTACCGGGCGTTTCGGGGTCCTCCTTCTTGAAGGGCGCACCCATACCACCTTCCACGTTGATGTTGAGGCCGTCCTGGAAACCCTTCTTCACGGTCAGGTCGATTACGGTCTCCTCGTTGCCATCGTCGATACCCGTGACGCGGGTGTAGTCGCTCTGACGGTCGTACGACTTGATCTTCTGTACCATCTGAGCCTCCAGGTTCTTCATCGTCATCTCCTTGTCGCTGCCGAAGAAGTCCTTACCGCCCACCATGATCTTGCTCACGGTCTTACCGTTGATCTTGATGGTACCGTCATCTCCCACCTCGGCGCCGGGCAGCATCTTGATGAGTGCCTCCAGGCTTGAACCCTCGGGCAGACGATAAGCATCGGCGTTGTAGACGAAAGTATCGGCCTTCATCTCCACCTGTGCCAGCTTGGCGGTCACTTCGGCCTCCTTCATCAACTTGGCATTGTCGTAGAGTGTGATGTCGGCCATGTCCACCTGCTTCTTGTCCTTGGTGAGTTTCAGGTTGGTATAGTGCGTATTGTAACCTACGAAGGTCACGCGCAGGATGTAGTCGCCCTCCTTCACGCTGGGCAACTTGTACTTTCCATCCTTGTCGGAGTTGATTCCCGTTACCTGCGTGCTATCGGGATTCAGCAAAACTACGGTTGCACCGG
The DNA here is from genome assembly GCA_045616065.1 of Bacteroidaceae bacterium. GTDB lineage: Bacteria > Bacteroidota > Bacteroidia > Bacteroidales > Bacteroidaceae > Physcousia. Next base: position 35,436 of record JAZLFZ010000014.1, read on the forward strand.
GCAACACATCTTTCATTTCTCCGTCGAGCACGCGTCCGCTCACTGTAATCTTCTGAGCCATTGCTACGGTGCTTACCATCATGAGGCACACAAGTGCCAGGTATTTCAGCTTTACCATTTTGTAATGATATTTATTTGTTTTACGTTTGTAGGGGAAAACGGTTTTTCCGCGTCCTTTTTACACTTTATTGACGAACCGACTTTGCAAAAGGTTTAATTACGTACGCAAAGTTACAACAAATTTAGTAGAAATTTTGTTTTTTGGATTAATTATTGTAACTTTGACTTTGATATTACCTTTTATTATATATGGAAAAGCAAAAAGTTGTCATTAGCGAACATCTCCGTGTCAGTCTGGCCGAGGCTGTGGCCCAGTGCCCGCACGACCGCCTCTTTGTGCTCACCGACACCACCACCGTCCAGCTCTGCTGGCCCCTCGTCAAGGACTATGACTGTCTGCGCGATGCCCAGGTTATCACTATTGGTGCCACCGATGACAACAAGACACTCGAAAGTCTGAGCCACGTCTGGACCTCCCTGCAAGAAGGACGCGCCACCCGCCACTCGCTGCTCATCAATCTGGGCGGTGGCATGGTGACCGATCTGGGTGGCTTTGCGGCCAGCACCTACAAGCGCGGCATCCAATACATCAACATCCCCACCACGCTCCTCTCCATGGTCGATGCGTCCGTGGGTGGCAAGACAGGCATCAACTTCGGTGGACTGAAGAACGAGGTCGGCGTCTTCAACAATGCAGCCTCCGTCATCCTCGACACACGTTTCCTCCGCACGCTCGACTACGAGAACATTGCCTCGGGCTATGCCGAGATGCTCAAGCACGGCCTCATCAGCACCACCATGCGCTGGGCCGAACTGCTCAGCTACGACATCAGCGAGCCCGACTACAACAAGATGCGCGAGATGGTGGCGTCGAGCGTCAGCGTCAAGCAGAAGGTGGTGACAGAGGATCCCACCGAGAAGGGACTACGTAAGATACTCAATCTGGGCCACACCATCGGTCATGCCCTCGAGAGTCTGGCCATGGAGCAGAACCGCACCGTGCTGCACGGCTACGCAGTGGCCTGGGGACTCGTGGCCGAGCTCTACCTCTGCTCCACCCTCCTGGGCTTCCCTGTCGAGAAGATGCGCCAGACGGTCAACTACATCAAGCAGTACTACGGCCAGTTCGACTTCGACTGCAAACAGTACGAGCGTCTCTACGAGTTGATGAAGCACGACAAGAAGAACGTGGGCGACACCATCAACTTCGCCCTTGTGGCCGACATCGGCGACATCCGACTCGACCAGACGGCCACCAAAGAACAGGTCTTCGAAGCACTCGACTTCCTGCGCGAAGGGTAGAGGGCAATTCGTAATTCATAATTCACAATTCATAATTCACAATTGGCTGTGCAGTCCCAAACGACTAATCTCCTAAACGACTAAAATATGAAAAAACTATTCCTTGCCCTTCTGGCACTTTTAACTTTTAACTCTTCACTTTTAACTTCGGCAAAGCCGACCCGTACCAGCGGCAACCCCATCCTGCCCGAGTTCCATGCCGACCCCGAGGTGATGTACAGCAACCAGACGGGGCGCTTCTACATCTACTCCACCACCGACGGTGCAGCGGGCTGGGGCGGATACTACTTCACCGTCTTCTCCAGCGCCGACCTCACCGACTGGCGTCACGAGGGCATCATGCTCAACCTCAACACCGACGTCGCCTGGGCCAGCGGCAACGCCTGGGCTCCCTGCATCGAGGAAGTGAAGCAAAAAGACGGTTCATACAAATACTACTTCTACTTCAGCGGCCACGACGTGGAGCGCAACCGCAAGTCCATCGGCGTAGCCGTCAGCGACACCCCCACCGGTCCCTTCGTTGACAGCGGCAAGCCCATCGTCTACGACCTCCCCGCCGGCGTTCGTGGCGGTCAGCAGATCGACGTCGACGTCTTCACCGACCCCGTCAGCGGCAAGCACTACCTCTATTGGGGTAACGGCTACATGGCCGGTGCTGAGCTCAACGACGACATGATGAGCATCAAGCAGGAGACCGTAACCGTGATGACTCCCAAGGGCGGAAGCCTCGAGGACTACGCCTTCCGCGAGGGCGCCTACGTCTTCTACCGCCAGGGCAAGTACTACTTCCACTGGAGCGTGGACGACACCGGTTCGCCCAACTACCACGTAGCCTACGGCACCAGCACCTCGCCCCTCGGCCCCATCGAGGTAGCCAAGGATCCCATCGTCCTCATCCAGAATCCCGGCAAGGACATCTACGGCCCCGCCCACAACAGCGTGCTGCAGATTCCCGGTCGTGACGAGTGGTACATCGTCTACCACCGAATCAACAAGGGCTACCTCTTCCCCCGCCGCATGGATCCCGGCTTCCACCGTCAGGTCTGCATCGACCGCATGTACTTCAACGAGGACGGCACCATCCAGCGCGTCGAGCCCACACAGGAGGGCGTAGCTCCCCTGAAGGGCAAGGTGAAGAGGCAGAAGTAAGGTCCAGGGAGTAATAAGGGGGAATCGAAGGTATGTACGCTGAACGGATAAAGACGTACGAGGAATGGAGGACAAGATATCAGCAGAAGGTCGTTGCCCCCATGTCGAGGCAGGAGTACTTTGAGTATGCCGAGGTCTTGTTCTCTGCCCATAGCTGTGCCATTGAGGGCAACAGTTTCTCTGTCAATGACACGCGTGAGCTGAAGGATAAGGGACTGGGCATGATACCCCGGGACAAATCGCTCTTCGAGGCCTTCGAGATTCTGGATCATTTCTGTGCCTTCGAGTATATGATGCAGGCAGCAAGGGAGCATGCGCCCTTGGACGAAACTTTGCTCAAAGAGGTAAACCGACTTTGCACGCTACATACGTTGACCTATCGCGTACCCGATGCGGTGCCCGGGGCATACACCACCTGCGACATGGCGGCAGGCGACACGCTCTTCGGTGACCACGAGCAACTCATTGCCCGCGTACCGTCCCTTCTCCGTTCCACCGAGGAGGCTCTTGCCAAAGGTGTTCATCCCATGGTGGTTGCAGCACGCTTTCATGGCTTCTTCGAGTATCTGCACCCCTTCCGCGACGGAAACGGACGTACTGGCCGACTGCTATCCAATTTCATCCTGCAGCGACAGGATTGTCCGCTTGCCATCATACCCTTCGAGCAGCGCGATGCCTACCTGACTGCCCTGCGCATGATTCGTAAGGAGGGTACCGACGAGCACCTCATCCATTTCTTCTTCAACGTGGCCATCAGCCACATGCAGGAGGCGGTCAAGCAGAAGGACGCCAACAGCCTCCGCTTCCGTTCCTTCCTGTTCTGATGTGTGGGGTGGTAAAACAATTTACAAAATACTGTATGGAATTTGTGCCGTTCTGGAAAATCCGACGAGCTGATCGACGGTTTTTTGCCTCTTGAATGGGTATTACGGAAATGCCGCTACGTGATTTTTTGAATCTCGCAGCGGCATTTTTTGAATCACGCAGCGTCATTTTTTGAATCACGCAGCGTCATTTTCTGAGTGACGCAGCGTTGTTTTGGCCGTCATGTAGCGGTTTTTGTGCGTTTTTGGGCCTTTGTTTTCTTGGTGTGTTAAGTATTGTTCTGAATATCAGTATCTTACTAAAATTCGCCGTACGCGGACACCTTTTGGCTTCGTGGTAAATAATGTAAGGAAAATGGTCCAAAATTGGTATTTTTCCTTACACTGTATCTGTGTTGAACGCGTAGACGTAGATGATTATCTTGCGTTCACGAGCACACTGGGCGTCCCTGCATCGGCGTAGGGCAGTTCAAGGCGTGTATCAAATCCCGACCTACTTACCAACCGATGAGGCGGATGCCGACGCTCAGGCTACCGAACGAGGGACCGAAGCCGCTGGCAAGGACGTCCATGGGCGAGTAGCGGGCGTACAGGCCGATGCCACGATACGTGACGCCACCTACGAGGTTGACGGTGACGGGGTTGAAGTGTACGTCCGTGTCGTAGTCCTTCTGCGGCTCGCCATTCAGCTTGTAGCGCGTCTTGATGCTGTTGTAGCTCTCCTTGGGCTGCTTGAAGCAGAGCTCGGGACCGGCGGTGAACTCCCAGTGCTTGTAGCTGTAGGTGTAGGTGAGGGGCATGGTGAGCATGAAGGAGTGCAGGCGTGAGAACGTGGGATTGGCGCCCGTGGGGTAGGGCTGCAGGCTTATCTGTCCGTCGGACGACTGAACAAACTGCTGGTTGCCCGTCATGCGCCAGTTGCGCCATAGCAGGCCGAAGCCGAGGGCGAGGCTGTGGTGGCGGTTGAAGTTGTAGCCAAGGCTGACGAGGTTGCTCCAGTCGACCTCGATGCTGGACCCCATGTTGGTGCTCATGCCAGCAGGAGCATCGAGCGTGGTGGTGAAGCCTACGCCCACACCGCCCAGGAGGCCAAGAGACCAATCGGCTTCCTTCTTACTATTGTTCTTGGAGAACTTGTTTTGCAGAAATCCGATGCTGAAGTCGAAGCCGCCGGGGTGGCGCTCCTCTACGTAGTTGGCCGAGTCGCCCGTCTCTGTGTTTATCTCCATGGTCGTTGTCTTTTTCATCTCGATGCGAACCTGAGCCATCATTGTCTGTGTGCCGATCGTCATTAGCAGTGCGCAAAGTGCTGCGCCTAAAATATTCTTTTTCATAATCAGTTATGGTTATTTCTTCTTAAACATTTTTTTCAGTTCCTTCATGCTGGCCGTGCCTTCGATGTAGACCAGCGTGATGTTCTTGCCTCCGCGCGAGGCTTCGTAGCACTGGTAGCAGAGGTAGCGCTCCAGCTTCTGCTGCCGGGGCAGGTGCAGGATGAAGTAGGACGCCTTGTCGTTCTCACGTCCGTACTCCATATTCCTTGCTTCCGTCTCCATACCCACATCCTTCTGCACCAGTTCCCATATCGGGCCGAATTCCATGTCCGTGATGTTCATCTTCACGCTTCGGAAGTACGACAGGTGGTACTGTTCGAGCGACTCGCCCTTGACGAGCGTCTCCACCATGCGGTTCTTCGGTATCACCTGCCCCTCGAAGATGGCGGCAACGTGCAAGCCCTTCTGTGCCACGGCCATGAGCAGCGGCATCGTGAGCATAGCGGTAAGTAAACATAGTCTTTTCATATCTCTTATGTGTTGTTAGTTTTGTCTCGTTGTCTAATCGCCGAAAAACATCTCCAAGTCTTGTGCCACGGCATCCGTGCCGTTGTCGAGCACGTCCGACATCGTGCTGGCCATCAGTTCCATTACGGCATCCTTGTCCGTTATCTCCTGTCCGTAGACGTAGGCCACCACGTCGGGCGTGCTCTGGCGGCTCCACAGCAGGGGGACGGTGATGGCCGCGGCCACGAGGCAGGCTGCCGCCGTCCAGACGAGTCTTAGTCGTTTGGGTGACTGGTTGTTTAGTCGTTTAGGAGACTGGTTGTTTAGTCGTTTGGGAGTTGTACCATCGTTTCCTAAACCACTAAACGACGAATCTCCTAAACCACTAAACTGGTCATACAGTGCCTCGTCCAGCGTCAGCCCGCCCAGCATCTCGGCAATGATCTGCCACTCCTCGGGCACGCCGGGGCGACTGACCTCCAGGGCCAGCAGGCGCTCCTCCTCGGGTGTCGTCTCGCCTTCCAGATAGCGTTCTATCAGTTTTTCAGTCTCGTTGTATGTCATTGTCTCAGTCTTCGTAGTTCTTCAAATACTTTCTTTCTCGCGGTCGACACCATGCTCTTGACCGATGGCTTGGGGATGTTCGTCTGCTGGGCTATCTCGTCGTTCGAGAGGCCGTCCAGCTGCCTCATCTCGAAGAGCCTGCGTTCGCTTGGGTTCAGTAGGGCGATGGCCGTGTCGAGTGCCGTCTTCAGTTCGCTGGCCTCCATGTCCTCTTGCGGCGTGTGGCGGTCGGCATAGCTGGGTGGTTCGTCCGCAATCCCGAAGGCCAGGCTCTCGCCCTCGTGGCGTTTTCGTTTCCGCACCAGATCCATGCAGCAATGCTTTGCCACGCGGATGGCCAGCCCCGTATGCCGGCGGTCGGGCTCCATGCGTTCCCGCATCTTCCACAGCACGAGCAGACCCTCCTGCGCCACGTCGTCGGCGTCCATCTCGTTGCCGAAGAAGTCGCGTCCGATGCGCAGCATCTCGTCCCTCAGTTCCGGGGCTATCTGTTCAAACTCTTGCTGTGTCATTTTTGCCTGTTTCTACTGTATAAGCGTAGCAAAGTTACAAAAGTTAAGTTGAAAAAGCAAAAAAAATGGCAACGATATACTCTAAGGCACAGAATGCGTATTTTTGAACGCGAAGACGCAAAGGCGCAAAGCTTATAACGATGTGTTTAGTGCATTTAACAATAGGACGAGAAAAGTGTTTAACGTACAAAACACATTTTGCCTCGATTTGTTTTGCGCATTAAACAAAATGTTGTATTTTTGCAGTCAGATTACATTATTATACAATGGAAAAGATTATCAATCGTCAACGGCAATTGCTCAATCTGACTCAGACAGAGCATGTGAGAAGCATCTATCACGACATCAATTGGGGCAGTCGGCTCATTGCTATTCGTGGTGCAAAAGGCGTGGGAAAGACTACGCTGATGCTGCAATACATAAAGATGAATGGGGCGGATGCAAAGCGAATGCTCTATGCCAGCCTTGACAGTGCTTACTTCACCCAGCATTCTCTACTGGAATTTGCCGAGAATTTCTACAAACGGGGTGGCGAACATCTGTTTTTGGACGAAGTTCACAAGTATGACACCTGGAGCAAGGAGGTGAAGGAGATCTATGACCTCTATCCAAATTTGAAAGTCGTATTGAGCGGGTCATCATTGCTCAGTATCCTGAATGGTGATGCCGACCTCTCACGGCGATGCATCCCGTATGATGTGCAAGGCATGTCGTTCAGGGAGTATCTTGAGATTGTTCATGGGATTGTGCTGCCCAAGGTTACGTTGGGTGAACTTTTGGAAGATCCTAATGCCCTGTGCGAGAAGGTCGTGCAGTCATGTCGCCCGTTGAGTTTCTTCGATGACTACCTTCGTGAAGGCTACTATCCTTTCATTTTGGAGGGACAGGCAGAGTATAGCATTCGTCTGGAGAATGTCATCAACTACATAATTGAGGTGGAACTGCCAAAGCTATGTGGTGTGGATGTGGCAAATATCCGCAAACTGAAGGCGCTTGTTGCGGTACTGTCAAGCAATGTCCCTCAACAGGTTGACATGCAAAAGTTATCAACCATGCTTGAAGTGTCGCGCGTTACGCTCTTGGGCTATTTCCAGCATCTAACCAAGGCTAAGATTCTGAATCCTTTGTATAGTAGCGAGATGAACATCAAGAAACTACAGAAACCTGACAAGATTTTTGTAGAGAATCCAAACATCATGGATACCATGACGCTTGATACCGTGAACGAAGGTACGAAGCGTGAATGCTTCATCGTAAATCAGTTGCGTAAGAGTCATAGGGTAGAATACACCAAGCAAGGCGACTTCCTTGTTGACGGGCGTTACACGATAGAGGTTGGGGGTAAAAGCAAAGAGGGCAAGCAGATTGCTGGAATCGAAAACGCCTTCATTGCCTCCGATGACATAGAATATGCATACGGCAATAAAATCCCGCTATGGGCTTTCGGCTTCCTTTATTGAAGTCTAAGCAAGAGAAATTCACTTGGAGGATTGAGAACAACATGTAGAAACTTAATGATGAAACGACTCTTTCTTATACTCTCTTCGCTTTGCCTCTTTGCCACGATGATGGCAAAGGATTTTGTGATGCACTCGGGAACGCGAGTGAAGGTCTGCATGCCCAAAGTGGAGAGACCCGTGGCAGAGACGGCACTCGGGATGTTCAGAGAGGACGTGCGCCGGGTACTTAGGTGCGAAGTGAAGCGTGTCAAGGCTGCAGGGAAGGCGGACATTGTGCTGACCATGGACAAGTCGCTGTCCCAAGAGGGATTCCGCATTGCGGTAAAGGATGGGAAACTCTACATTGCCGGAGCCGACGAGCACGGCCTGGCATACGGACTGCTGGAGGTGTCGAGGAAGATGGGGGTGAGTCCATGGGAATACTGGGCAGACTGCACGCCACGCCCCATCAAGGAGTTTGTGCTGAAGGAAGGAACAGATGAGCAGCAGAGTCCTGCCGTGGCTTATCGTGGCATCTTCATCAACGACGAGGACTGGGGACTGAATCCTTGGGCCACGCGTCAGGAACCCGAGGCATGGACCGTCCGCGAGGGACGCATCAAGGGTGCCATTGGGCCACGGGTGAACGAGCGCATCTTCCAGCTCATGCTCCGCCTGCGTGCCAACTACTACTGGCCCGCCATGCACGAGTGCTCGCAGCCTTTCTTCACCATCCAGGGCAATCGCGAGATGGCGGCCCGCTACGGCATCTACATCGGTGGTTCGCATTGCGAACCGATGGCCACGTCGCCTGCCGCTGAGTGGGCATTGAGCGGAGAGGGCGACTACAACTACGTCACGAACAGTCAGAAGGTAAAGGACTTCTGGCAGAAGCGACTCGACGAGGTAAAGGATCAGGAGATAGTCTATACGCTGGGCATGCGAGGTGTGCACGATGGTTCGATGCAAGGTGTCAAGACGATGGACGAGAAGGTCAAATATCTGCAAATGGTGATAGACGACCAGCGCACGATGCTGGCCGACACGCACCCCAAAGGCACCAGCGTGCCGCAGGTGTTCGTGCCCTACAAGGAGGTGCTGGACATCTACAAGTCGGGACTGCAGGTACCCGATGATGTGACGCTGATGTGGACGGACGACAACTACGGCTACATCCGCCACTTCCCCGACTCCACGGAACGCAGTCGCAAGGGTGGCAACGGCGTGTACTACCACGTCAGTTACTGGGGTCGTCCGCACGACTACCTGTGGCTCAATTCGCTCTCACCCAACTTGTTGGAACGCGAGATGATGACGGCCTACGGACGTGGCATCCGCAAGATGTGGATTCTCAACGTGGGAGACATCAAGCCTTCGGAATACCAGATAGAACTCTTCATGCAACTGGCATGGGACGGTCGCAGTTACGAGTTCTCCCATGAGGAGCCGACGGGCCGGATGTTTGGCGACAGCCCTGTGATGAGGCACATCTCCTTCCTGCGATACTTCGTGCGCAGGGAGTTCGGCAAGGACAAGGAGGAGGACATCATGGAGGTGATGCGCACCTACTTCCGCCTCTCGGAAGAGATGAAGCCCGAGCACATGGCGGGCACGAGGGTAGAGGAGAGCGACAAAGCCTACTGGAACACCGTGCGCCCCATCCTGGGTGACTGGACAAAGGCGAGGATTGCAGAACGCGTGAGGGACTACCAACGCATTTCGGACAAGGTAGAGGCGCTCTACCAGCAGATGCCCGCCGACCGAAAGGATGCTTTCTTCCAACTCGTAAAATATCCCATACAGGCTGCCGCACAGATGAACTTCAAGTTCCTTTGTCCCGACCGCTGCGAGGCGGCGTATGACAGCATCCAGTCGCTCACCTATATATATAATAAGGTGTGTGCCGATGGCAAGTGGGACGGCATCATGGACGCCTCTCCACGTCGTCTGCCTGTCTTCCAGCGAGTCTCGCCCGACATGCTGCCCCAGTACCCCGACTCCTCCGAATGGGAGGCGCTGGGTTTCAACCACGAACACAAGGTACTGGGCGCAAAGAACTCCTACGTCTTCACGACACCCCTCGGCACCGACAGCGTGACCCTTCGCGTGCATCTGCGTCCCACCCATCCTCGTGACGGCCAACGCATTGCCTTCCGTCTCGTGGCAGACGGCATGTGCACCCCCGACATTGAATACCAAACCTACGACCGTTCGGAGGAATGGAAGCAGAACGTCATCCGTGGCTATGCCGTGCGCGAGGTGCGAGTGGCCGTGGACAGCACCAAGGCCCAACACCAAGTGTTCTTTGAGCGTGCCACAAGCGACGCCTTGCTCTACGATACATTCAGCATAAAGGGTCGCAGGGACAGGGTCCGTTGACCCAGGCCTGGGTCAAGGCGACCTGTCCGTGTGACCCTCTTCTGTGTCAAAGCACCATTACGTGCCAAATATCATCGCCAAAAATTGCGTCTCGAAATTTGCGGTTAATTAGCGTCCACGGATTTCTGTCGGCGAAGCCATCGGAAACATCGCAGGGGCACAATAGTGGAGAATGTCCATTTTTTCCAAATGCGTTTTCGGTGGATTGCGTACCTTTGCACTCGATAACAAGAAGTGTAAAGACAGAAAGAAAAATGAAACGCATTTTATTCACATCCATCTTATCATTCGTGGCAATGGCCGGACAGGCAGGCAAGTTGCCGGACGTAGAGGGACTGGTACTGGATGAGGCGGGCAAGCCGATGGAATTTGTCAACGTGGTGCTGCTCGACAGCGACTCCACGTTCGTGCAGGGTGCCACGAGCGACAGCCTGGGTCGCTTCCGCATTCTCACGCCCGAAAGCACAGGCATCCTCGGGGTGTCGAGCATCGGGTACGCCACACGCTACGTCAACGTGACGGACTTCGGTGGTCGGGTCATGATGACGGCCGACGCACAGATGCTCACTGAACTGACCGTCAAGGGACAGATGCCCAAGACACGGCTGACGGGCAACTCCATGGTGACCGCCATCGAGGGCACGGTGCTCGCCCAGTCCGGCACGGCCAAAGCCAGCCAACAACAAAACAACCCATTAACCAACAACCAACAAATAATCAGCCAACAAAAGTATAATATCTATAACCTATAACCCATAACCTATAACCCATAACCTATAACCCATAACCTATTATAAAAACAATGGAACAGAAATTTTGCCAGAGCTGCGGAATGCCGCTCACCGAGGACATCCTCGGCACCAACAACGATCAGAGTAAGAATCACGACTACTGCATATACTGCTATAAGGACGGAGCCTTCACGGGTGACTTCACCATGGAGGAGATGGCCGACTATTGCTCCATGTTCGTGGAGGAGTACAACAAGAACACTGGACAGCACCTCACTGCCTGCCAGTACAAGGATGTGCTGCGACAGTTCTACCCCACGCTCAAACGCTGGCAGTTGCCCGCCGGCCAGATACCCCACGCCGTCCACCCCGCCAAGCAGCGCCTCATCGACGAGGTCAACGCCCTCGGCATCCCCGGTCTTCGCGTCAGCAACCTCTACGTCCTGCAGGGCTCCTTCATCAACCAGTCGTACCTCATCAACGGCCAGCAGGTCAAGCTGCTCAACGACAACACCGTCTATTGGGGCACCCAGATTGTCAAGGACGAGAACCATTGCTATGGCATAGCTTGCAGCGAAGAGTTTATTCTCGTAAGCCAGTACGGCAAGAATGGCACCAATGCAGAGGTCGTATTATTAAAAAGAAGATAAGCGTATGAAGAAGATTTTTGTATTACTTGCATGTATGGGTTGTCTGCTGACTACCAGTTGTATCGCAACCCGTTCAACAGCACAGATCAACAAGGTCGAGGTTGGCATGGACAAAGCGGAAATCAGGAAACTGTTAGGCACTCCCGAGTTCAGGAACGGCGATACAGAAGCCGAACAGTGGGTCTATCAGAAGATGGTGGGTGAGATTGCCGGTCCCGAACAAATCATGTTCCTTGTCACCTTCAATAAGGAAGGCAAAGTCATTGCCTATGACACGGTAAGACAGCATCGTGGACATCTGCATTACTAAAAAAGGATGTTGAAAAGAAAAACTTGTTTGTACGATGAAAAGATTTACGTTCAACACCATCGGTATCCTCACCACCGACAACGCCAAGGTCGTCGCCTTCTATCGCGACGTCTTCGGCTTCCAGACCGACTGGGACGGCAAGGAACCAAACGTAGAGATGACGCTTGACGGCATGCGCCTCATCCTCTTCCCTCGCGTCGACTTCGAGCAGATGATCTCGCAAAGATTGACCTATCCTTCCGGCCTCAACGGCACGATGGAGCTCTCCTTTGACGTACCCACCTTTGCCGATGTGGACAAGGAGTACGAGCGAGCAATAAGCATGGGGGCCAAGCCCGTCCTCAAACCAACCACCGAGCCTTGGGGGCAACGTACCAGCTACGTTGCCGACCCCGAAGGCAATCTCATAGAAATCAGTTCGTTCAAGAAATAGAGTAACAATGAAAGTAAATAAACAAAGTATCACAAAGACGTTATCCATAGGCGTAGTGCTGATGGGCCTTATCCACATTGGTGCTACATTCTCACCTTTGATTGCTGGCAAACTCGTCATGCTACCAGAAGGGGCACAAGGTGCATTCACATACTTCAGCCTCATGTGTGGTACGCTGCTCGTTTTGGGTGGTAGCGTTGCATTCTCTTTATCAGGAAAGATGGCAGATTATCCATTTATTCGTAAGCCATACATCATGACTATTGCAGTCCTAAGTGTCGCGGGAATACTGGCTGTCTGCTTTATGTCTCGCAATCCCTTTGCGTGGATCATATTCGCACTGACAATGGGGCTGATGTTTGCAAACGTAACGAGATTTAAGGTGTCATGACAATAAAAATCCTACACCTCTCTCATCAGCAGTCACTTCGTAGATAATCCAGCATCGGGCCGCGTCATGAAGAAATGCGGATTCGTGCCAACAGGAGAAACAGCTATTTGCGAAACCCTCCATTCTGGTAAGAAGCATACTATGCGAGTATTGAGAATAGAATTACTAGGAAAAATATAAGCAAATGAATATACGATTAGAAAAACCTGAAGATTATCGTGAGGTGGAGAACCTTACGCGCGAAGCATTCTGGAACGTGTATTGCCCAGGATGCGTGGAACACTACGTACTCAACCAGTATCGCTGCAATCCGGACTTCATACCGGAACTGGACTTCGTGATGGAGGAGGATTCGGCAAGTTCGCCAAGCGGAAAGCAAATCATCGGTCATGTGATGTTCTCCAAGGCAGAGATTGTGAAGGACGACGGAACCATTCTGCTTGCCTGGACCTTCGGCCCTATCAGCATCCACCCCGACTACAAGCGCAAGGGCTATGGGTTGAAACTGCTACGATATGCCCTTGAAAGGGCAAGGGAGATGGGCATCGGCATCATCTGTATGGAAGGCAACATCGACTTCTACAGGCACGCTGGCTTCGTGGTGGCAAGCACGCTGGGCATCCACTACCATGCCGAGCCGAAGGAGGCTGAGGTGCCTTTCTTCCTGGCCCAGGAGCTCATCCCCGGCTACTTGAATGGCATGAAAGGAACCTATCACACGCCCAAGGGCTACTACGTTGCCTTCGAGAACAAAGAGGTCTTCGAAGCCTACGAGGCAACCTTCCCCAAGAAAGAAAAAAAAGTGATGGAGGGGCAGATATTCAATTAACAAGGAGTAGGTGAAGAAACCGCCTAACAAGTATCACATTTTTTATATATTATTCTGTAGTCAATTCGCATTCCTTGCGTCAAATGGGTATAACCAGATACGAAACCAGCGATAATCGCACACACAAGACAATGAACAACGAAGACAGATTTGTACAGATCGTACGCGAACAGCGACAGACCATCTACACGGTCTGCTACATGTTCGCCAAAGCGAAGGACGAGGTGGACGACCTCTTCCAGGAGACACTCATCAACCTGTGGAAAGGTTTTGATGCCTTCCGCAACGAGAGCAAGGTAAGCACGTGGGTATGGCGCGTGGCGCTGAACACCTGCATCAGTGCCGAGCGCAAGAAGAAGGCACGGGGCGAGACCATCCCCCTGTCGATGGACATCAACCTCTACAGCGACAGCGACGAGAAGTCGTTGCAGATACGCCAGTTGCACAGGCGTATCGGACGGCTCGGACTCGTAGACCGTGCCATCATCCTGCTCTGGCTCGACAACCTCAGCTACGACGAGATAGGTGCCATCGTGGGCATCTCGGCCAAGAACGTAAGCGTGAAGCTGGTTCGTATCAGGGAACAACTGAAGCAAATGTCTAACGATTAAAAAACTACAGAAACAATGGAAGAGAAAGATATTCTTGAGATGCGCCAGCAACTGGCCCTCCTGCGCGAGAAACTCAATGACCAGCAGATCGTCAACGACCGCATCCTGCGCGACTCCATGCGCCAGAAGACATCCGACATCAAACACACCGAGCGCTTCAGCTACGTAGCGGCAGTACTCAGCCTTGCATGCTTCCCCGCCCTTGCCTACACCGAGATATTCAGCATACCACTCTGCATCGCTACCTGCCTGATGATGCTCTTCTGCATCGGCGCCACGCTCTACATCCACCACCCCGTCAACCGCACCGACCTGATGACGGCCGACATGGCCACGGTGGCCAGCGTCATGCAACGCTTCAAGCGGCAGTACGACTTCTGGCTGCACTACATCACGCCCACCCTGTTGCTCCCCTGGCTCGGCTGGGCATGCTACGAGTATGCCGAGCGTGGCAAACTGCTTGGCATCAAGCCGCTCCACGCCATACTACCCCTGCTGATGGGCGTCGTCATCGGAGGCATCATTGGCTATAGAAAGCACTGCAAGGCCGTGAATGCAGCCGAGAACATTCTGGAACAGATAGAATCTTAGGTCGCTTCGCTTTTGAGGTTTTAGGCCGCTTCGTTTTTGAGGTTTTAGGTTATAGATATTATTGTATTGAAGATTCCTACCTTTATGATTTTAGTTTTGAATTTAGTTAAGATGTCGAGCCCGTAGGGCGATCCTTACTATAATCGTTCTCCAAAAGCAGCGTATTGCTGCGCATTTTGGTGAGGATGTTTGTTTAAGATCTTAAAATCCGAAACGAAAATCTTAACTGAAATGCGCTCGAATACCTCGCTTTAGAAGGATTTTTAGGAGGGTCACAGGGACAGGTCGCCTTGACCTAGGCCTGGGTCAACGGACCCTCTGTCCCTGCGACCCTTTCTTACTTGATGAGCACCTTCTTGCCGTTAATGACGTTGACACCCTTCTTTGGCGTTGTACGCCTTATACCTGTTAACGAATGTATCTCACGATTTTTACCACCCAGCCTTACATTCTCTATACTAACAGGGACGCAGTTGAAGACACAAGAGGCAGAGAGGTTACTGCCATCATTGGTGGTTGCAGTGATAGTTGCCTCACCCTCATCAAGACAAACAACCCTTCCGTTCTTGTTGACCATAAGGATATCTTCGTTAGAACTCTTCCAAGTCACGCTCTTGTCCTTGGCATTGTCAGGTGTGACAGTTGCAATCAAGGTTACCGACTCACCTACACCTATTGAATAGGTAGAATGGTTGAGAGTGATACCCTTCACTTTCTGTGTT
>JAZLFZ010000015.1:0-11532 GCA_045616065.1 Bacteroidaceae bacterium
AATATTGGATTTCTTTGCAGGCTCAGGAACAACGATGCATTCTGCTATGCTACTCAATGAAGAAGATGCCGGGGGGCGTCAATGTATTTTAGTAAATAGTAATGAGAGCAATATCTGTAGAAACGTGACATTTGAACGAAATAAACGTGCAATTTCCGGATATAACAAGAATAATGGAGAGCAAGTTCCTCCTCTCGGCAACTCCCTCAAATACTACCGCACCTCCTTTGTCGGTTCCAACGCCAGCAACCAAGCAACCGATGAGGACAAGACAATCCTTGCACAGAAGGCAGGTTGTCTGCTTGCCCTTGCTGAGAATACGCTTTACGAGCAGAAAACGACTGACAATTACCAGATATTCAAGGATAAGGACAAAGATGTTTGGACAGCTGTGTATTTCACAGAAGATTATAGAAAGCCTTTCAATGAGTTCGTGGATGAGGTTAAGGAACTGAAAGGACAGAAGAACGTTTACATCTTCAGTTGGGGCGATGTAGGTTCGTTTGAGTCTTACTTCGATGATGATCCTCATGCCCACATCAAAGGCATTCCACAGCCAATTCTCGACATTTATAAATCACTCAATTCGTAAGCGACTATGGAGAGTATTAGATTTCAGATAGAAGCAGTTGAAAAACTGATAAACAACATAAAGACGCTTTGGAGCAAACCAGAGCGTCAGATACCTATTGTGTTCAAAGCTCCTACAGGTAGTGGCAAAACCTACATGACGGAGAAGATGATCTGTGATCTTGCTGAGCAACCCGATTGGGACAGAGACGTGGCATTTGTGTGGATTACATTCTCAGAAGACCTTGCCATGCAGAGCAAGGAGAAGTTTGACCTTTACTTTCCGACAAGTAAGCATGGACGATTGCTGACCATTGAGGACTTCAATCTCGGTGCTCTTCAGAAGCATGACGTGTTGTTCCTGAACTGGCAGAAGCTGGTGAGCCAAAGAGCAGAAGACAGAATATACAGAAGACCGGATGACCCCCGTATGCGTCATGAGAGTCGGGTGTATTTTGAGGACTTTGTGGAGAATACGCATCGCAATGGAATTGAGATTATTCTCATCATAGACGAGTCGCACCTTAACCTTACAGCAGCATCAAAGCGCGATGTGATTGACCCTTTGAATCCGAAAATCAAGTTGAATGTGTCGGCAACTCCCAAAGCGGAGACAGTAAATGAAGCATTCAATGATGGAGCTGTTGTCAAGATAGATCATGCAGACGTTGTGGCTGAGGGTTTGATTAAGGAAAACCTTATCTGCCAGACCGAAGAGGAACTGAAGAAATACGAGGGTGAGGACATGGATCATGTCCTACTCAAACTGGCTATTGACCGCAGAAAGCAGTTGAAAGAGGAGATTGAAACGTTTGGCGAGAACATCAATCCGCTTGTCATCATCCAGTTGCCTAATGACGACGAAGAATTGAGAAACGAAGGAAAGCCAACCAAAGAAGAGATCACGAAAGAGTATCTCGTCTCGCAAGGTGTAAAGGCCAACCGCATTGCGTCGTGGTTTACAGGCAAGGCTAAGCCTGTTGGTTTGGAACAGAACGATAGTGAGTACGAGTATCTGCTCTTCAAAACGGCAGCAGGTACTGGTTGGGATTGTCCTCGTGCGCAGGTGTTGGTGATGTTCCGCGACATCAAATCACAGATATTCCACACCCAGACAATAGGACGAATCCTTCGTGTACCTATAATGAACGAAGAGGTGTCGAAGGTATTCCGCAATGGCTATATCTACACCAACTTCTCTCGCGATGCTGTGGAGCAAGCCGACTATGAGGGCATAGGCAATAAGCCAAAGACGCTTATTGCAGAGAATAAGAAAGGGGAGGATTATGTGATTGACTATAAGTTGCTGACCGACTTCCTATCACGTGTAGATTATGGTGACCTTGGTAAGTCGGGCGAGTTCCAGCAATGCCTGTTTGACACTTTCAATGCGTTCTTCTGCATAACGGAGGATGATGCCTTTGATGTGCTGAGAGAGAAATTGGAAAAGAAAGGACTGAATGTAGCGGCGGAGTTTGTGCACAATATCATCAGCAACACTGAGTTTAAAGATTTTGAGAAGATTGGCATAAAACTGAAGGAAGCCCACGAAACAACACAGGATTGGAGCCGCAGTGACGTTCAGAAATGGTTCACACTTACGCTTGTCAATATTCTGAAATCACAGACAGACAATGACTGCAAGGTGGGCAACATCGTGCGTTCTACACCTACTCTGAAGAGTGCTATACGTCTGTGGTTCAAGTATTATGCATTGCCCTTAGAGCCAGAAGACAGATGGTACAGAGTATTCCTGAATGACACCATCAACAATGAAGCCAACAGCATATTCCGACGTCTCATCACAGACACCTTGAAGGCTTATCATCCTATTCTGGAAGAACAATTGAAAAAGCGTCGGGAGGAACAAGAGGAAAGACAAAGTGAACCTTTCGTTTTGAAGAAAATGTATGCTTATACCGAGGATTACGACGCCCTGCCGGAGCATAAATGTCTGCTTACTCCTTTCTACCTTCGCAAAGATTATACAGGAAGGATAACTGAGGAGGAATTTGCCAAGTATCTTGAACAAAGTGATGGCATAGATTGGTGGTTCAAGAATGGTGATAGTGGTAAGGATTGGTTAGCCGTCCGTTACTATAACGAGGTGACGAAGCAGGATGCTCTGTTCTACCCTGACTGGGTGTTCCGCAAGAAAGATGGTACAATAGGCATCTTCGATACGAAAGGTGGTCAGACTGCATCATCTATCGAAACGAAGAACAAAGCAGAGGCTTTGCAGAAGCGCTTGAGAATACTCAACGGATGGAATCGTGAGACCATCCGCTATGTTGGAGGTATCGTGATAAAAGCCAATGGTACATGGTATTATAACGATAATGCGAAGTATTCCTACCTGCAGGGCAGTACGGATGGTTGGAAGCGTTTATCAGACCTGTTAGATGCCTCCTCAAATAACCACTGTGTTCGCTATGAGATGATAAACGAAGAAGACAGATGGGAAAACTTGGTAGCAGAGAGTGAAAATACTTATGGAAAAGCAGATGCCGATAACTTCAATTATAAGTAGCAATCCAATCTCTTGTCCAGGAAATGAATATCACTCAACGCTGTGAATGAACGACAGGCTGTGCGGCTGGCTCTTTTCTCGCCTATGTGCATGGTGTCGTGCTGCATTTGTAGCGTTTTTGTGTTGTTGGAGAACCTCTGCTCATTGGCGATTTCTGATTATGAGATAACCATGAATAATAATGAATAACGTAATTTATTGCTCTATTTCAGAAAAATCTGTGGTTTTCTTGTACTGTATTGAGGAATTATTTGTAATTTTGCAGCAGTTAGATAAAAAGTGGCATGTCAAGGCAAGATAAGAATATATTGGAATTCTTGGTAGCGCTCGTTTCTGAGTTTGCTGCCCATCTTGGTATTTCTCAGGATGTAGCGTATAACTACATTCGAGAACATGGTGGACTTGAATATTATTTCAAGCACTACAATATTCTGCATACATTGTCTTTTGAAGAAAACGTAGAAGACATGTTGCTGGTTTGTGCTAATCATGGAGGACAACTGCGATGAAGCTCTATCATGGTTCGAACGTTATTGTTGATTGTCCCGAAATAGCGAAGGGTAAGCCGTTTAAGGATTTCGGGCAGGGATTCTACTTGTCAGATACAATTGAGCAAGCTATGGAAATGGCACAACGAGTTGTTGAGCGTTTCGGGGTGGAGCAGATGCCAATCGTCAGTACATTTGAATTTGATGAATTGGCTATGACTGATGGCTCGCTCAAGGTTAAGTGCTTTGAGACATACACAGAGGAGTGGGCAGAGTTCGTACTTCGCAATCGAGACCGAAAGACGCCCCAGCCTTATCATAATTATGACATAGTCTATGGCCCCATTGCTGACGATGGCGTGGTACGTCAGATGCGAAGGTTCGAGATGGGGGCCATAACATTAAAAGAGTTAATGCAGGAACTTCAATACCCGCCAAAGATAACTTTCCAATACTTCTTCGGAAGTGAGAAGGCTCTTGAGAAAATTAAATTCTTATGTTGACAGAAGGACAAATACAAAGCATGAAAGAGGATATGACCATTGCTTTGGTGCAGATTCTCATCGAAGAGGAGCATTACTCTATGGAAGATGCGTTGAGTGTGGTGTACAATTCTGTCACGTTCCGCAATCTGCAGAATACAGCTACCGGTTATTACTATCAGAGTGCCGGTTATCTCTATGATGACTTACAAACCGAACTCTTATTGAACAAACAAGGCTAAATAGAAAAAAGGCTATGATATACTCTAAGTTTGACACGGATTTCGCAGATTTCGCGGATTTTCTATTTCGCAGAATTCGTCAAGGCGTGTAATAATGGAAATAATCTGTGTAATCTGCGCAATCTGTGTCAAAATATCATGCAGTGCCTTCACTAATTCACTAATTCTTGATAATATAAATAAATAGAATCACTTACATGGAACAATCCGTGGTTCTATACTAAGTTGAAGAAGGTTCCACCCTTACTTGAGCCGGTAGCGGAGTGTGAGTCGTATGTCGGTGGGTAGGTTCTGTATGCCTCCCTTGACGTCGCGCGTCTTGCGGAGGTTGAAGATGGTGACGTCGCGTCGCGAGGTGTGGAGGACGTTGTTGGCCGAGAGCTCGATGTCGAGCTGGCGGTGGAGGACTTGCTTGATGAGGGCGCAGTCCATCTGGAAGTTGGTGGAGTAGTAGCGTGTGTTGCGCTGGAAGCCTCGTGAGTGCCACTGGGCGTTGAGGCGTGCGGACCAGTCGTGAGGGAAGGTGAACATGTTGTCCCAGCGGAGGGTGAGGACGGGTGCGTTGAAGTCGTGCATGGCCATGTTGGCTGGCTTCTCCATCTGCATCCACTGCTTGGAGAGGTGGACGTTGAGCATGGGACGGTAGGTGTAGGCGGGCTCGCCCTGTCGTGTGCGGGCGAAGGTGATGCGCGGTGAGAGGGTGAGGTCGAGGTTCATGTCGTGGTAGTTGCTGCCGATGAAGTTGATGCTGCCATCGGCGGTGTTGTAGAGGGGGCTGTCGAAGTAGCGGTGGGAGGCGGAGAGCTGCATCCACGACCATTGCCAGGCGAGCGTGGTGGTCTGTATGTGCTCGGGTGGCAGGTAGTAGTTGTCGATGTGCATGGAGGGGGCTATGCGGACGCGTATGTTGGCCAGGTCGGGGCGCGTGTTGCTCTCGGCATACGAGGCGGAGAGGAGGTGCGGGCCCAGACGGAGCGTGAGGGAGGCATTGGGATAGAAGTGGGAGTCGTAGCGGTTGAAGGAGAAGGCGTCCATCTGGGAGAGCTGCAGGCCCATGTCGGAGGGGAGGGCTTCGTAGTAGAACCAGTTGTACTCGTAGCGCACGCCGGCCGTGAGGGTGAGGGGGCCGAACTGCTGCTGGGCGTTGAGGAAGCCGGCAATGACGTTCTCCTCCATCTGTGCGTCGACGGTCTCCATCTCGTTGGCGGCATTGTTCTTGAAGAGCTTCATGGAGTGGCTGTTGTACTCGCTACCGAAGGCTATGTTGCCCTTCCACAGGGGGTGGCTGGCGTTGGCGTAGAGGCGGTCGTTGCCTTCGTCGGTGTCGAAGAGGGAGAGGCCGCTGCTGCCGGGTGTCTGCTGCATCATCTCGCGGGCAAAGCCGTTGAAGCCGCCCTTGAGTGTCCAATGGGCCCATTGTCCGAGGTAGTCGATGTGGGTCTCGTTCTGCGTGATGGGGATGATGGTGGAGGAGGTGGGGAGGGTGTCGATGCGGACGGACTGTGTGTAGTCGACGTGGTCGTTGTCGACGCTGAGTGTCTCGGCTATGCCGTTGTGTGCGGTGATGGTCTTGTCGAAGTGGCGGTAGTAGGCGTGTCCGAAGTTGACGGAATGGTTGGCGTTGAAGTGGTACGTGGCGTCCATCTTGGCCGTCAGCATCCTGTCGTTGAGGTCTTGGTCGACGCTGGTCCGCGTTCCGCCCACGAGCTGGTAGCTGCGGTCGGTATTGATGTCGTAGGACTCGGTGAAGTTCTGGGTGGCGATGTCGTGGCGTGTCTGGTTCCATGCCAGGAAGGCGTCGATGCTGAAGTGGCGGTCCTTGTAGGTGAGCAGCATCTCGTCGCTCACGGCAAACCGCTGGTTGGCGTTGAAGATGAGGTTGTTGTTAAGGCTGAATCCCTCGCTGGCATCGTCCCTTGTGGTGACGATGACGACGGCCTGCACGTCCTTCTGGTACTGCGAACCGGGTGTGCTGATGATGGAGATGGTCTGCACCTTGCCAGCGTAGATGTGGCGCAGCTCGGACGGCTCGTTGAGCACCCTGTTGTTGATGTAAATGAGGGGATGTCCGAGGCCGACCACCGTCACCTCATCGCCCTCCATCCTCAGCTGCGGAATCTGCTCGAAGATGTTGTAGAGCGAGCTGAGGCGCGCGAGCTCAGTGCCCTCGACGGCTATGGTGGTGGCCAAACGATTAGGCTCAGCGGCACGCACGATGGACATGCCGCTGAGCAGAATGCTGATGAGTAGGATTAGCTTGCGCATCGCTTACAGTTCCCAAGCCAGGGCTGAGGCACCGAGCACGGCTGCCTTGGCATCATCGAGCTGGCTGACGAGCATTTGCGCCTTGCCCTTGTAGCACTTCAGGATGTTCTCGTCGTAGCCCTTGCGGATGGGGTCCATGATGAGGTCGCCGGCCTTGGTCAAGCCGCCAAAGAAGATGAATGCCTCGGGCGAGTTGAAGCAGGCAAAGTCGGCACAGGCGCTGCCCAGCAGTCGGCCGGTGAAGTCCATGATGCTCTTGGCCACCTCGTCGCCCTTGCCGGCTGCGATGCTGACGTCCTTCGACTCGATCTGGTCGAGGGGGATCTCGCGCAAGAGGGTGGGGGCGTCGCTCGTAGAGATGATTTCGCGGGCGGTGCGTGCCACACCGGTGGCCGAGCAGTAGGTCTCGAGGCAACCCTTGCGGCCACAGCCGCACTCACGTCCGTCGGGCATGACGCGCACGTGACCCAGCTCGCCGGCCAGGCCGTCGCTGCCGTACACCATCTTGCCGTCGCAGACGATACCGCTGCCCACGCCGGTGCCGAGGGTGATCATGATGAAGTTCTTCATGCCCTTGGCCGCACCGTAGGCCATCTCGCCCATGGCAGCGGCGTTGGCATCGTTGGTCATGGCCACGGGGATGCCGAGTGCCTCGCTGAACATCTGTCCCAGGGGAATCTTCTCCATGCCCCAAGGCAGGTTGGGGGCGTACTCGATGCAGTTGGTATAGTAGTTGCCGTTGGGGGCTCCGATGCCCATACCCTTGATCTTGTCGATGCCGCCCACCTCGTCGATGATGGGCTTGAGGGCTGCCACGCAGTCGGCCACGTACTGCTCCACGGGACCGTGGCCACGGGTCTTGACGGAGGTCTCAGCGATGACTTTGGCATCCTTGTCCACGATGCCGAATACGGAGTTGGTACCACCGAGGTCCAGTCCGATAACGAATGGTTTCTCTGTTGTGCTCATTGTTGTTTAGTCGTTTTTTAGTCGTTTAGGATATTAGTCGTTTAGTGGGTCTACGTTCCCGTACAAAGGTAGTCATTTCTTATTTCTGTGCCAAGTGCTGAGTGGACAAAAAGGTCAATGTGAGGCACAAATTAAACATTTTTTGCTTTTTTCTTTCTTATTATAAAATAATGTGTTAAATTTGCAGCTCAATTATTATGTTCGATAGCTCGATTGACATATTGGATGGCGTGATAAAGGGTATTATCATCGGCATCGTGGTGTCCGCTCCCATGGGACCTGTCGGCGTCCTTATCATTCAGCGCACGCTGAACAAAGGCCGCTGGTTCGGATTCGTGACGGGAGTGGGGGCTGCGCTGAGCGATTTGCTCTATGCCATGATATGCTGCCTGTGCATGAGTCTCGTGCTGCCCTTCCTGTCCGACCATAAGGTGGGGCTCCAGGCTATCGGTAGCCTGCTGCTCTTCATCTTCGGCATCTACACGTACCGAACCCGTCCCAATACCAAGCTGCCTCACAAGCAGACGGGCAAGAAGCAGAAGGGGACGCTGATACAAAATGGTGTGACGGGCTTTCTGCTGACGTTCGGCAATCCCATCATCGTCTTCCTCTTCATGATGCTCTATGCGCATTTCGGTTTTGTTACGTCCAACTACGTGAAGCTTGCCTTCGAGTTTGTGGGCGTCATGGTGGGCGCGCTGGGCTGGTGGCTGGGACTGACCTACCTCATCAGCAGCGTCAGGAAGAAGTTCGACGAAGAGCGCATCTGGATGCTCAACAAGACTATCGGCACCATCGTCATGGTGGTCTCGCTCATGAGCCTGTTCTTTACCATCACGGGCAAGACGCTGTATTAATTCATAATTCATAATTCGCAATTCATAATAAATGACGGATAGTGAAATATGTTTATAGCCAAGCAACTTAAAGAGAAGAACATCTGTGAATACCTGCTCTACATGTGGCAGGTGGAGGACACGATACGTGCCTTTGGCTGCGACCTGGATCGCATCGAACGGGAATACGTGTGCCGTTTTCCTGAGGAGCATCGTGCGGAAGAGACGAAGTGGTTCGGCTACCTCATCGACATGATGCGCGAGGAGGGTGTGATGGAGAAGGGGCACCTGCAGATGAACAAGGGTACGCTCTCCCTCTTGACCGACAAGCACCTGGAACTGCTGGGCGATCCCAAGCAGGCCGACTACATCGCGGCCTATTATCGTGCCCTGCCCTTCATCGTGGAGCTGCGTGCCCATGGCGACAAGGACAAGTCGGAGCTGGAAACCTGCCTCGAAGCCCTCTATGGTGTCATGCTCTTGCGCATGCAGAAGAAGGAGGTGAGCAGCGAGACCAATCGAGCCCTGCAGCACATCAGCGACATGCTGAGGATGCTGAGTGCCGTGTGAGTGGCTTTTTTCTGACAACATCGTGTTAATTCGCGTCTAAAAAACATCCATCGCACGCGTAATACGCGTCATAAATAGAACGTATGAATCAAGAAATAGAAAGAAGAAGGACATTTGCCATCATCAGTCATCCTGATGCCGGTAAGACAACGCTGACGGAGAAGCTGCTGCTCTTCGGAGGACAGATACAGGTGGCGGGAGCCGTCAAGAGTAACAAAATCAAGAAGACCGCCACGAGCGACTGGATGGAAATCGAGAAGCAGCGTGGTATCTCTGTCACCACCTCGGTGATGGAGTTTGACTATACCCCCACCGACCCCAAGACGGGCGAGAAGGGCAGCACCGAATACAAGGTCAACATCCTCGACACGCCCGGTCACCAGGACTTTGCCGAGGACACCTTCCGTACGCTGACAGCCGTCGACTCGGCCATCATCGTGGTGGACGGTGCCAAGGGTGTGGAGGCACAGACCCGCAAGCTGATGACCGTCTGCCGCATGCGCAAGACGCCCGTCATCATCTTCGTCAACAAGATGGACCGCGAAGGAAAGGATCCCTTCGACCTGCTCGACGAGCTGGAGGAGGAACTGCAGATCAGCGTGCGCCCGCTCAGCTGGCCCATCAACCAGGGTGCCAAGTTCAAGGGGGTCTACAACATCTACGAGCAGAACCTCAACCTCTTCACCCCCGACAAGCAGAAGGTGACGGAGAAGGTGGAGATAGACATCAACAGCGACGAGCTGGATGCGGCTGTGGGCGAGCAGGATGCAGCCCGACTGCGCGAGGACCTTGAGATGATAGAGGGGGTATATCCCTCGGTCGAGGAGACTATAGGCGAGAAAGGCAGTCATGAGTCGGCCTATCTGAACGCCGAGGTGGCTCCCGTCTTCTTCGGTTCGGCCTTGAACAACTTTGGCGTGCAGGAGCTGCTCGACTGTTTCGTGGAGATTGCCCCTTCGCCTCGTCCCACACAGGCAGAGGAGCGCATGGTCGACCCCGACGAGCAGAAGTTCAGCGGCTTCATCTTCAAGATAACGGCCAACATCGACCCGAACCATCGCTCTTGCATCGCCTTCTGCAAGGTGTGCTCGGGCAAGTTCGTCCGCAACGCGCCCTATCTGCACGTGCGTCACAACAAGACGCTGCGTTTCAGCAGTCCCACCCAGTTCATGGCGCAGCGCAAGTCTACCATCGATGAGGCTTGGGCCGGCGACATCGTCGGTCTGCCCGACAACGGTACCTTCAAGATTGGCGACACGCTGACCGAGGGCGAGGTGATGCACTTCCGTGGTCTGCCTTCGTTCTCACCCGAGATGTTCAAGTACATCGAGAACGCTGACCCCATGAAGACCAAGCAGTTGGAGAAGGGTATCAACCAGCTGATGGACGAGGGTGTGGCACAGCTCTTCATCAACCAGTTCAACGGTCGCAAGATCATCGGTACGGTGGGACAGCTGCAGTTCGAGGTCATCCAGTATCGTCTGGAGAACGAGTACAATGCCAAGTGCCGCTGGGAGCCCGTCTCCCTGCACAAGGCCTGCTGGATAGAGTGCGAGCCCGGCTACGAGTCGGAACTGGAGAACTTCAAGAAGCGCAAGCACCAGTACATGGCCGTCGACCGCGAGGGGCGCGACGTCTTCCTGGCCGATTCTGGCTACGTGCTGACCATGGCGCAGCAGGACTTCGAGCATATCAAGTTCCACTTTACAAGCGAATTTTAAACTAGTCCAAGATGAATTGCGAGATAGACCTTAAGAACGCACTCGACGTGCTCCGGAAGGGTGGCGTCATCCTTTACCCCACCGATACGATATGGGGTATCGGCTGCGATGCCACGAATGCCGAGGCCGTGGCCCGTGTGTACAAGATTAAGCAACGAGAGGAGTCGAAGGCACTCATCTGCCTCGTCGACAATCCCGACCGCATGCAGCGCTACTTCCGTCAGATTCCGGATGTGGCGTGGGACATGGCCGACTATGCCACCTCGCCTCTCACCCTCATCCTTGATGGTGCCAATGGCGTGGCTCCCAATCTCATTGCCGAGGACGGAAGCCTGGGCATCCGTGTCACCCACGAGGAGTTCAGCCGACAGCTTTGCTACAAGTTCCAGAAACCCATCGTCTCGACCAGTGCCAACATCAGTGGCATGCCCTCGCCCAAGCGCTTTGCCGACATCAGCGAGGATATCAAGTCGCAGGTGGACTACATCGTGCAGTTCCGTCGTGGCGAGAAAGCCCCCAAGGAG
Organism: Bacteroidaceae bacterium; assembly: GCA_045616065.1. Lineage (GTDB taxonomy): Bacteria > Bacteroidota > Bacteroidia > Bacteroidales > Bacteroidaceae > Physcousia. The sequence goes on from JAZLFZ010000015.1 coordinate 11,198, forward strand.
GCCAGCAAGATTGTCAAGATCAAGTTGGATGGAGAGGTGAAGGTGATAAGATAAGTCATAATCGACCACAACTTTTAACTCTTAACTTTTAACTCTTAACTTTTAACTCTTAACTTTTAACTCTTAACTTTTAACTCTTAACTTTTAACTCTTAACTTTTAACTCTTAACTTTTAACTCTTAACTTTTAACTCTTAACTTTTAACTTTTAACTTTTAACTCTTAAAGTTGCGTCCCGTCCGTTCCATAAGCCATACACTGTTGCTGCGAATGCTCTTGTTTCGCCGCATGTTCAGTCCGCGCCAATTCACGTTGGTGCTGGCACTCCTTGTGGGC
>JAZLFZ010000016.1:0-42554 GCA_045616065.1 Bacteroidaceae bacterium
TTATTTTTATAATTATTGTGGTAAATTAAACTAATATTAAAATAAGATTAAACCTTGAAAGTGTCACAAAATGGAGTTTAATATTTTTTTAATATAATTTTAATATACCATTATAAAAATCATTCTGCACAGTTACTTATAACTTTAATTTTTAACTTTTAAATTTTAATTTTTAATTTTTGAAATGAGTCATTTGATTTACAAGGCCTCGGAACTGAGGAGGCCGCTGAAGATGGTTCGCACTGAGGGCGAATCGTGCAAGGTGAGTGAGGCAAAGCGTGTGGCCGTGGGCATCACGCACAATGGCAAGGAGTATGGCGTGGTGATGCGCACCAGGAAGGTGGGCTATCAGCTGCAGCTGTTCTATCCCATCATGGAGATGGGGGTGCAGGACGAGACGCAGATGGTGGACATCGTGCCGGGCGATGAGATGGTGGTGCTGGATGCACGCAGCCTGGACCGGGCACTGGCTACGTTCGGTACACAGGACATCTTCATCGACCTGAATGAGCAGCGTCTGCGGCTGGCCAATGACATGGGTTCGTTCGTGGAGCTGGAGGGGGTGGTCTCCCGTCAGCTGGAACTGCCGTTTGCCGGTATGCCTCAGAGGAGTGTGGCCAGCAGTGTGGCCAGCGGCATCGATGCCGATGTGCTGGGCAGTGAGGCTGTGCAGGTGTCGGCCCTGGCGCTGTGCAATGCCCTGCTGCCTGCACGCGGGGTGACTACGATGGGTGGCAACAGGGGCGACATGAAGGGTGTGCACATAAAGACTCTCCCCCTTACCCCTCCCTGGAGGGAGGGGGGAGCTACCGCGAATGGTGCAACGGCTGGCGCAAAGGTTGCTTTGCGCGTGGTGGGTGCGCACGAGAAGGCTATCTTCGTGTACGAGGACGAGGAGGCATGCGCCGGTTGGGGATATGAGGATACGTCTGCCAATGATCCCAACCTTCGCGGTAGCTCCCCTCTCCCTACAGGGAGAGGGTTAGGGAGAAAGTCTTCAATTGGTGCCATCATCAGCCCTGACTCTGCGAAGCGTCTGCGCGAGCTGCTGCTGAACGAGGTGGCTGGCGATCAGGACGAGAAGGGGCTGTCCGGCAAGCGCGTGTGGCTGAAGCAGCTGGGCGAGGAGTATCTGCTGGCTTGCTGCGGCAACTGGATGATGCGCATCGACCTGGAGGACATCTGCCAGCAGGACTGCGACGAGTATCTGCAGAAGCCCGGCACCATCGTCTACGAGACACGTCGTGCGGCCTTGCTGCAGGTGGTGAGCGGCCTGCTCCTGATGGGCGAGACGGAGGCGTACGTGACGTTCGACAGCGACTGTCTGTGGTTCGAGGGTGAGTCGTTGCAGCACCGTGGCAAGCTGCGCGTGGACGGCCAGCGCTACGGTGCGGACGTGGAACTGCCCCTGCGCAAGTATGCCCTCAAGCCCATGCAGATCGTGCTCAGTGCGGCTGCCGTGGCCGAGGGCAACAAGAACGTCAAGCTGCTGGCTGACCCCGACGACACGGTGCTCGGCATCGAGTGCGAGGAGTTCATGGGGTTCGTGAGGTAAGAAGGGTCACAGGGACAGGTCGCCTTGACCCAGGCCTGGGTCAACGGACCCTGTCCCTGCGACCCTTAAATGACAGGGCCCACGATCCTTAGCGAAGATGCTCCGTTAGTGGTCGTCGCTTCGCTCCTCAACATCCACTAAACATCCACTGAACATCTACTAAACAAAAGGGGATTACTGTCCTCGTTGGGTCGCATGACTTCTGTGTGGATGTTTAACGAATGTTCATTGGATGTTCATTGGATGTTTAGTAGATGTTCAGTAGATGTTGAGCGAAGCGACTCCTAAATATATGCAAGGAAATAAAAAAGGGTCGTCGCTTCGCTCCTCAACATCTACTAAACATCCACTGAACATCTACTAAACATCAACAAAATACATAGGTAGTACAATACGCTAACAATGAATAGATGTTTAAGAAATAGTCAATAGATGTTTAAGAAAAGTTCAGTAGATGTTCATTGGATGTTCAGTAGATGTTCAGTAGATGTTGAGCGAAGCGACCCCTAAATGAGACCACGGCATCTGCGTCTAAAAACGAAACCAAAAATGAACGAAAATGAACGAAAACAAATTCGTGTTAATTCGCGTTTAAAAAACGAAAAATAATAACAGTTTCTGACGATTATGGGAAAGATGGTTTATGTACCAAACGCATTGCTTGAGGATCTGGAACTCCTGAAGCTGGCATTGAGGCGAGGAAAATGCTATGATATCCTATGCTATGATAGCAAAGAAGAAACAGAAGAGAAAGAAAGTTTCCCCCCACACCCCCTTTATAAAGAAAGAGAAGAGAAAGAAGAAAGGCTCAATCCCAATCTCAAAGAAAAAAAATCCAAAAAAAATGTTTTTTTTCCAAATTCTTTCGCTCCGCCTTCTCTTGAAGAGGTCAAGCAATACCACGAGAAGCTGGCCATTGACTGTTATACGGCCGAGGAGTTCTTCAACTATTACGAATCCTTCGGATGGTGTTCAAAGGAAGGACGCCTGATAAAAAACTGGAGGGCTCTGATGAAAAGGTGGATTGCAAATAGATATCGATTTATGAACGGTAACCAACAAAACCAACAAGACAATGCATTACTACGGAAAGGAAAGAGAAGAGACACGGCGACCCAGGGTGCTGGTGCCGAGAGTGGACAGGGAGTGGACGGAGGCACCGGACTGGATGAACGCACATCTCTGCTGGCCTGGATGGACGCTGAGCTCCCGCTGCTGGGAGACGACGAGGGCGATGGCAAAGCCGCTGCTGAGAGCCACGAGCGCGATGGCAAAGCCTCTGCTGAAGGCCACGAGGATGCTGCTGAGGCCGCTGCTGAGGGCCACGAGGGCGATGCTGAGGCTGCTGCGCAAACCCGCAAGAAGGCTATTGATAGTTATATGCAGAGGTATCGTGTGGAGCGACAGGGCGATTGGGCGGATGAGGGCGTCTTCGAGCGGACGCAGGGATGGCTGACGCTGGCGCAGTCGACGAAGCAGGTGGGTGTGAATGCGGTGGTGAGGGTGGTGATGATGCACCTCTACAGTCTGGCGGAGGACATGGGCAGCACGAAGGCCTCGCGCAAGCCGAAGACTCTCCACCGCATGGCCATGGAGCTCTGCCGCACCTACCCCTACCTGAAGATGCCCGAGGTGGTGCTGGCGCTCAACATGTTCCGACGCCGCAAGATCGACGTCTTCCACGGACGACTAAACACCTCGAACCTGATGAAGGGGATGGAGGAGTTTATGAGGGGAAGGGGGAAAAGAGTTAAGGAGTTAAGGAGTTAAAAGAGTTAAGGAGTTAAGGAGTTAAGGAGTTAAGACGAATGTGTGGGTGGTTGACATTCGTGCTTAACTCCTCAGCGACGAAGGAGCGATGACTCCTTAACTACTCAGCGACTAAATGCTCTGCTCGACGTTCCAGACGAAGGCGCGGAGGCCGAGAAGGGGGTTCCTGACATCGATGACGTGGAGGCGGTCCAGGAGGGGCTGCACCTTCTCGTCGGAACAGATGGTGAGGATGGACATGTTGGTGGAGGGCCAGGCGTGGGAGCCCAGGTGGGGCTCACCGTTGACGCTGCCCTTGCCCAGGACGGTGGGGAACATGGTGAACCCCTTGCACAGGGAGGCCTGGAGGGCTTCCTGCACGTACTCGTCGAGGGCCTGGTCGTATGCTATAAATATACTTTTCATTTGGAGAACTATGAACTATGAACTATGATTTATGAACTATGAACTATGAACTACTTCTTCTTTCCTGCCAGCTTCTCCTCGGAGGCATGCTCGCTCCAGTAGGCATCGAGGGCACGCTGCTTGCGCATCTTGCGACGGTTGCGCTTGACGCCGATACCACCGAAGATGCAGAACATCGAGGGCACGTAGATGAGCGTCAGGATGGTGGACACGACGAGACCGCCGATGATGGCGATGGCCATGGGATGCCACATCTCGGCTCCCACACCGGTGCTGAGGGCCATGGGGGTCATACCGAGGATGGTGGTAAGGGTGGTCATGAGGATGGGACGCAGACGGGAGCGTGCGGCTGCCTGTGCGGCATAGATAAGGCCGTAGCCTCGCTCGCGCAGCAGGTTGGTGTAGTCGATGAGCACGATACCGTTCTTCACCACAATACCGATGAGCATGATGCCACCGAGCATGGACATGATGTTGAGGTTGGTGCCCGTCAGGATGAGCGACAGGATGATGCCCGAGAAGGCGAAGGGCACGGAGAGCATGATGATGAAGGGCAGCGTGAGCGACTCGAACTGGGCGGCCATGACGACGAAGACGAGCAGGATGATGATGATACCCAGCTGGCCGAGGTCGCGGTTGGAGTCTTGCTGATCCTCGTAGGAACCGGCCACCTGGACGGTGACACCGGCGGGGATGGTGAGCTCAGAGAAGCACTTCTCGCCATACTCGACACCCTGCGAGAGGGCGTAGCCGTCGGCCATGATGGCGTTGACGGTGATGTAGCGCTGGCGGTCCTTGCGCTCGATGGTGGGAGGGATGGCGCTCTCCTCGACGCGGGCGATGTCGCGGATGCGCACGTTGCCGCCCAGGCCGTTGGGGATGATGGCATTCTCGATGTGCTCGATGGAGACACGGTGGTCGGGCTCGAAGCGAACCTTGATGTTGTACTCCTCACCGTCCTCGCGGAAGTAGCTCATCTGCGAACCGTAGATGATGTTGCGCACGTAGGAGGCGGCGGTGGTCATGCCGAGGTTCTGGCTGGCCAGCTTCTCGCGGTCGAAGTTGACGACGATCTCGGGCTGGAAGTCGGAACGGGAGATGACGACCTGCGAGATCATCTCGGAGGCACGCAGCTTGGAGGCCAGGGAGTCGGCCACGAGGCGCGTCTCGTCCATGTCGTAACCGTAGATCTCGAACGAGGCCATGCTCTGGCCACCCATGCCGCCGCCCTGGTTACCGCCCAGGTTCACCTGGTACTTGGCCAGCTCGGGGATGGCCTTGAGGTCGGCACGCATCTCGTCGCAGATGAGGGCAAGGCCCTTCTCGCGCTCGTTGGAGGGCACCATGACGACGTTGAACGAGATGATGTGCGAACCGCTGTTGGAGAGCGAGGCGAAGGCGTTGTTGTCGCCGGCCTGGCCCACGGTGAAGTTGCAGCGTGTCAGGTCGTCGCCGTAGCGGTCCATCCACTTCTTGGTGAGGTCCTTGGCCAGCTGCTCGGCCTTCTCGACGCGCGTACCGATGGGGAGCTCGAGGGTGATACCCACACGGCCGGAGTCGTTGGTGGGGAAGAACTCGCTCTCGATACCGAAGATCTTGACGGCTCCGATGGAGACGATGAAGAAGACGACGCAGGCGATGATGACGCTCCAGCGATGGCGCACGGCCCAGTGGATGCGACGCTCGTACCAGACGTCGAGCTTGTCGAGCATGGCGGCGATGGGCGAGTAGAACTTCTTGAAGAATCCGCTCTGCTTCTTCTTCAGCTTAAGCATCTGCGAACAGAGCATGGGCGTGAAGGTCAGGGCGGAGATGGTGGAGATGGTCATGATGATACACATCATCCAGCCCAGCTGCTTGAAGAGCACACCGGCCATACCGGGCACCATGGTGAGGGGGAAGAACACGGCAATCATGGTCAGCGTAGAGGCCACTACGGAGATGGCCACCTCCTGGGTGGCGTGCATGGCCGCCTGCTTGGGGTCGGAGCCGCGCTCGATGTGGGTGGTGACGTTCTCCAGGACCACGATGGCATCGTCCACCACGTTACCGATGGCGATGGAGAGGCAGGAGAGCGATATCATGTTGAACGAAGAATCGCTGGCAAAGAGGTAGATGAACGACGCAATGAGAGACATGGGGATGGTGACCACGATGATGACCGTGGCACGCCAGCGACCCAGGAAGATGAACACGACGAGGGCCACGAAGATCATGGCGAAGGCGATGGTCTCCTCGAGCGAACTGATGGTGTTCTTGATGTTGTCGGACTGGTTGACGATGATGCCGAGCTTGACGTCGGTGGGCAGGTTCTTCTGCAGCTCGGGCAGCTTCTTCAGCACGGCGTCGGTGATGGCCACGGAGTTGGCACCCGACTGCTTCTGGATGACGATCATGGCACCCTGCACGCCGTTGGTGAAGGTGCGCTGGGCACGCTCCTCGAGGTTGTCGACGATGCGGGCCACGTCCTTGAGGTAGATGTTGCGGCCTCCCATGCTGCCCACGACGACGTCGCGCATCTGCTGGGGATCGCTGAACTCACCCTCCACGCGGACGGTATAGGTCTGGTTGCCCACGTCGACGGTACCGTTGGTGATGTTGCGGTTCTCGGCGCTGATGGCCTGGCTGACCTGGGCGGGAGAGAGGTGGTAGGCCTCCATCTTCTGGGGGTCCATGTAGATGTTGATCTCACGCTCGGGCACACCCGAGATGGACACGGTACCCACTCCGTCGATACGGGCCAGGGGGTTGGCCACGTTGTCGTCCAGGATCTTGTAGAGCGCCTGCTGCGACTCGTGGGCCTCGACGGAGAGGAGCATGACGGGAATCATGTCGGTGGAGAACTTGAAGAGGATGGGCGTCTGGGCCTCGTCGGGCAGGGCAGACGACACCATGTCGAGCTTGTCGCGCACGTTGTTGGTCAGCACGTCGATGTCGTAGCCGAACTCGAACTGCAGGGTGATGACGCTGACGTTCTCACGCGACTGTGAGGTGACGTGCTTGAGGTGCTCCACGGAGTTGAGGGTGTTCTCCAAGGGGCGCGTTACGTTGTTCTCAATATCATTGGCCGAGGCTCCGTTGTAGTAGGTCATGACCATGATGGTGTTGGTCTCGATATCCGGCATCAAGTCGATGGGCAACTTGACGTACGAGAAGACACCAAAGATGATGATGGCCACGAAGCAGAGGCTTGTCATAATCGGTCGTTTGACCGCTCCTTCGTATAGAGTCATTGTGTAATGGAAAATTGATAATGGATAATGGATAATTATTCGATGGACTCGCTACTTACTTTACGACCTCCACCTTGCGGCCGTTGGCCAGACGGGTGTGACCGGCCACAACAACCTGATCGCCAGGCTGGCAACCGCTCAGGATCTCATAGTAGGCCTCCATGTGCTTGCCCAGCTCCACCTTGTTGTAGGATACGGTCTGGTCCTTGGCGTTGTAGACGTAGACGTAACGGTCGCCGGCGCCGATCTGCTTGACGAGGGCCTCGTCGGGCACTACGACGTGGTTCTGCGAACCGAAGTTGAGCGTGGCACGGGCAAACATGCCGGGACGAACCTTCTGGGCACCGTTGCTGATGGTGATCTCCACGGGGAAGGTGTGGGTGGCAGGATCCACGCTGGGCGATACGATGGTCACCTTGCCCTCGAAGGCCTCGCCCTCGTAGGCGTCGAGCGTGATCTGGGCTGTCTGGCCGCGCTTCACGTCCTTGTAGTGAGCCTCGGAGACGTTGCACATGATCTTGACGGGATTGGTCTGCTCGATGGTCAGCACGGGCTGGCCGCCGTACATGTCGCCGTTGTCGTAGTTGCGGGCCGTCACGACGCCGCTGATGGGGGCTACGAGCGAGGTGTTGGTGGCCATCTGCCTGTACTGGGTCTCCAGCACGTTGAGCTGCGTCTGCTGGCTCTCCAGCTGCACGCGCATGTTGTCGTATTCAGACTTGCTGACGCCGCCCACGTTGTAGAGCTCCTCGATGCGGCTGAACTCGGTCTTGACGTTGTTGAGCACCATCTTCTGGTTGCTGATCTGCAGCTTGAGCTGATTGAGCGTGCTGGCATCGAGCGTGACGAGCACCTGACCCTTCTTGACGACATCGCCCACGTCGACGAGGACGCGCTCGATACGCATGGGGGCGTTGGGCGAGATGTTGTTCTTCACATCGCTCTCTACTGTGGCCGAATAGACTTCCGTCTGGGCCACTTCCTGGCTCGACACGGTGGCCAGCTTAACCTTAGGCAATTCCTCGGCGGATGCCTTTGCAGCCTCCTCCTTCTCCTTGTTGCCACAAGAAACGGCTGCGAGAGCCAGGGCTGCCATTGCGAAATACTTGATCTTCATATTGATGTATTGTTTTTTTTCGTTGATTATTCTTTGGCTGTATGGATAACAAACAGAGCGCCAGCCAACTATGAACTTTGAACCATGAACTGTGAACTAACTCAATAGCTGCGGCCAAGCGTGTAGTCGAGGTCGGCCTTGTTGGTAAGGAAGTCGTAGATGCTCTGGTTGTAGGTCAGCTCGCTCTGCGTCAGGGCCGTCTCGCTCTGGTTGAGCTCGAGGATGGTGCCGTGGCCCACCTCGTAGCGCTTGCTCATGATGCTCACGGCCTTGTTGGCCTGACGGACAGCCTCGCGGTTGGACTCGGCCTGCGCAATGGTGCTGGCCATGTTCTGGCGGTAGCTCTCCACGGCCATGCGAAGCTGATTCTCGGTGTTGGCACGCGTGTCGAGCAACTGCTGCTGCTGGATGGTGTTGGACTTCAGCTTGGTCCAGTTGCTGGCCTTGAAGATGGGCACGCTGACGGCGAAGGCCAGGGTGGAACTGGGCGAATAGTGGTAGCGGAAGATGTTCCAGTTGTCGTTCGAATAACTCTGATACTGGTAGCTGAGCTGCATGCCGATGGTGGGCATGAAGTTGGTCTTCAGTATCTTGCGGGCACGCTGAAGCATGGTGAAGTTCCAGTCGAGCTGCTTCAGGGCACTGTTGTTCTGCAACTCGTTGGCCTCAGCCTCGGCCGAAGCCAGCGTCATGTGGCGCTCGTAGTTGCGCAGACTGTCGTTGATCTTGAGGTCGACATTCTCCGTCACGCCCATCAGCACCTTGAGCTGCAGGAGAGAGAGCCTCACGCCCGTCTCGGCGCTGACCACGGCCGAGCTCATGGAGCGGCGCTGCACGTCGGCCGAGATCTTGTCGTACTCGCTCACCTTGCCTACCTCGAACTTCTGGTTCACCACCTTGTAGTTGTCCTCGCTCACCTGCTGGCTCTTGAGCATCACCTCGTGGCTGTCCTTGGCCAGGAGGGCGGCGTAGTAGGCCTTGGTGACCTGCTTCACCAGGTCGAGACGGCTGCCGCGCGCCTTCTCCTCGGCCAGCTGGATGTCCTCCTTCGTGAGTTTCATGTTCTGGTACACGGCAGGGGCAAAGAGGGGCAACTGGAGGTTCAGCGCACCCATGGCGGTGGTACTGCCGTCCATGCCCATCTTGAACTCACCCATCTGGGTCTTGATGGCTGCCACCTTGATGGAATGGGACAGCGTGAGGTCGGCCGTGAGCGAGGGGAGCAGGTTCTGCCAGGCTTCCTTGTCGGCCACCTTCTTCAGTTCGATTTCTTCGTTGGCAACCTTCATCGTGGGGTTCTCGGCCAGCGCTATCTCAATAGCCTTGGCCAGGTCCAGCTCCAGGGTGCCTACCGAAGATGCCACCTGCTGCTGCGCAAAGACAGACAGCGAGAATGACATCAAAAAAGTAGAAAGCACATTTCTGATTTTCATAACCTATTTATTTATTTTTTTACCTTAAACCTATTTTCAATGCCTTGCAAGCGTATGGTTGACACACAAAAAAGAGTAACTCTGCCCGCAAAAAACGATGCAAAGTTACTCAAAATCATTCACAGCACAAAACGTATAGGGCAAAAAAGCCCAATTTAATTTCCTTTTTTGCCAAACAATAAAGCTATTTAACATTCGTTAATGTCAAACACCAAGCATTTTCTTGAAAAACAAGCGGACACGATAAGCAACATAACGTTGCGTGCCCCCCCACCCTGCTCTACTTGCGCTGGCTCTTCCAGTCTTCCTCAAGCTTGCGCTCGAAGAACTGCACCTTCATGTCCAGACGCTCGTGCTCGTCGACGTAGGTGGCACTGTCGAGCTGCAGCGGAGCGTCGGGATTGTCGAGCGACAGCATGTACTGCTGCTGCGCCAGGCGGTTGAGGGCATCGAAGCTGTCGCGGGCGGCCAAGAGCTCGATGCTGTCGAGCAGCAGGATGCCTTGCTTGCGGGCTTCCATGGCCAGGGGATGGTGCTCGCGGAGCGACATAACCGAATCACGGGCGGCATCGTAGTGCTTGGCCTTCAACTCGTTGCGGGCAGCAGCCAGCACGCGGATGCCCGCCACCTCGTCGGCCGACTGCCGCTGCTGGGGCTTGTTGGTGCAGGCGCTCTGGACGGCCAGCACCACGCACAGCAGCGTGGCCGAACCGAATGCAGTCAGATATTTTTTCATAATGCAGTTTGCTTAGAGATAATTCACGTCAGCCGAAGGCAAAAAACTTAAAGTCAGTCAGATTCTTCTGCTCACCAGAACTTGTTGTGCTCCGGGCTGTACTCAAAACCGCACGCGCCGAGCGTCGTCTCGAGCACCTCGCGGTTGACGTTGAGGTCCTCGCAGAAGGCATCGAGCGAGGGGTACTCGTCGCGCAGCTTCATGTTGACAAAGCTGAACAGCATGAAGGGATCCCTGGGGAGTGAATCGTTCATAGTCAACGTGTTACGTTAGAACACAAAACGCATCAGGTCGTTGCCGAACGCCCACACCATGAGGAGGATGAGCAGACCCATGCCGATGTACTCGAGCACGGTCTGAGCCTTCTCGGAGAGGGGTTTGCCGGTGATGCCCTCCCACATGAGCAGCACGACATGGCCACCGTCCAGGCCGGGGATGGGCAGGATGTTCATCACGGCCAGAATGATGCTGATGAGCGCGGTGAGGTTCCAGAAGCGGAGCCAGTCCCACGAGTCGGGGAAGATGCTGCCGATGGTGATGAACGAGCCCACGCTCTGCGCACCCTTGGGCGTAAAGACGTACTTGAGGTCGTGAACGTAGCCTACGAGCTGCTTCCAGCCGTAGGCACAGCCGGCGGGGATGGAAGAGAAGAAGGTATAGTCGAGGTGCTCGTAGTCGGCATACTGAGCCAGCTGGCTCTTCACGATGCCCATCATGTACTTCTCGTCCAGCTGCAGCGTGACGGTGTCTACGTCCATGGTGGCCTTGTTCTTGTAGACCAGCGTCATCTGACGCAGCGCCAGGGAGTCCTCGCGCGAGCAGGTGGCCAGCTTGTCGCTCTTGCGCAGCATGGCACGGTCGAAGTCGGCCCAGCAACGCACGGGCTGGTCGTCGACGGCCAGGATGCGGTCGCCCTTGGCCAGGCCGGCCTTGGCAGCCGGACTGTCGGCCAGCACGCTGTCTATCTCGGACAGCACGAAGGGGGTGAGCAAGGGGGGATTCATCTCGCTCATCTCCAGCATGTCAGGGTGATCGGCAGGTATGTCGAACGTCACCTCCTTGCCGTCACGCAATACGGTCACGTTCTCGGCCTCAGACAAGGGACGGAGCATGGTGGCATCGAAGTAGGCAATCTTCTCGCCATTGATCTTCTGCAGCACGTCGCCGTCCTCGAAGCCCATCTTGCGGCCTTCCTCGTTGAAGACGAAGCCGTCCTTGATGTTCTCCATGGGCAGGACGTCCCTACCCCACGTGAACATGATGGCGCTGTAGATGACGAGGGCCGTGATGAGGTTCATCAGCACGCCGCCCACCATGATGAAGAAGCGCTTCCAGACGGGCTGGCTGCGGAACTCGTCGGGCTGGGCAGGCTGCTTGAGCTGCTCCTTGTCCATTGACTCATCGATCATGCCGGCTATCTTGACGTAGCCGCCCAGGGGCACCCAACCGATGCCGTATTCCGTCTCGTTCCTGGCAATCCGTGGGAAGAGCTTGGCAAACCACTTGTCCTTGGTGCTGAAGAGGTGGAACTTGGGGTTGAAGAACATGTAGAACTTCTCGACACGCACGCCGAAAAGCTTGGAGAACATGAAGTGGCCTCCCTCGTGCAGCACGACGAGGAGGCTGAGGCAGCACAGCAGCTGCAGGGCTTTGATAAGGATTATATTCATAGTCTATAAGTTACAAATTAAAGAACAATTCAGTCCCTGAGTTACATGTTCACGAACGATTCGGCCACACGACGGGCTTCCTTGTCGCAGGCCAGGTAGTCTTCCAACGTGTTTTCGGCCTTGAAGGGAACCGTCTGCATGGTCTTCTCGATGATGTCGGCCATCTCGAGGAAGCCGCAGCGCCCCTGACGGAAGGCCAGGTTGACAACTTCGTTGGCCGCATTGAGCACGCAGGGCATGTTGCCGCCACGCGACAAGGCCTCGTAGGCCAGGGCCAGGCAGCGGAAGCGCGACTGGTCGGGACGCTCGAAGGTGAGGTTGCCCATCTCGAACCAGTCCAGGCGTGGGAACGAGCTGGAAAGGCGATCGGGGTAGCTCATGGCCAGCTGGATGGGCACACGCATGTCGGGCACACCGAGCTGTGCCTTGACGGCTCCGTCGGCATATTGCACGGCGCTGTGGATGACGCTCTGCGGATGTACCACGACCTGTATGTCATTGGCTTCCACGCCAAAGAGCCACTTGGCCTCGATAACCTCGAAGCCCCTGTTCATCATCGAGGCGGAGTCGATGGTGATCTTGGCACCCATGTCCCAATTGGGATGCTTCAGCGCCTGCTCGGGCGTGACGTCCTTGAGTTGCTCCAGGCTGTAGTTGCGGAAGGGGCCTCCGCTGGCCGTCAGGATAATCTTCTCAACATCAGCCTGTTCGCCCATGAGCGACTGGAAGATGGCAGAATGCTCGCTGTCGACGGGCAAGAGGGGCACACGGTGCTCCGTGGCCAGACGCGTCACCAGCTCGCCGGCCACGACGAGCGTCTCCTTGTTGGCCAGCGCAATGGGCTTGTTGGCCTCGATGGCGGCAATGGTGGGACGAAGGCCGCTGAAGCCGACCAAGGCTGTCAGCACCATGTCGACAGAGGGAAGCTGAACCACCTGGCAGAGGGCATCGGCACCGGCATAGACCTGCACGTCGGTATCGGAGAGCGCCTGGCGCACATGCTCATACTGCGACTCGTCGGCAATGACCACGCACTGGGGCAGGAAACGGCGGGCCTGCTCGATGAGCAAGTCAGCCTGTCGGTGGGCCGTCAGCACACGTGCCTCGAAGAGGTCGCTGTGCTCCTCGATGACTTGCAGCGCCTGCGTTCCGATGCTGCCGGTCGAGCCAAGAATTGCTATTTTACGTTTCATATTCTGATTCTAATTCAAGTCTAAAAGTCCGTCGGGAAGTTCCATCGTCAGGCGGCGTTCCTGGTGGTCCACGTCGACAATGAACTGCTCAACGGCGGGAATGATGACTTCCTCGCTGGACAAGCGAAGGCCTGTCACGGAAGCGGCGGGCGATTCGGCATCCGCACCTGTCACGGAAGCGGCGGGCGAATCGGCATCCGCGCCTGCCTCGTAGGTATTGATGTAGAAGAGCACATTCGACGTGCTCTCGTCCACACTGACAATGACGCCGTAGGGCAACGTCTGACCAGCAAGAAAGACCTGAAAGCCAGTGAAATGACTCCACCGCAAGTCTTCGGGGTCCTCCTCGGGCGTGAGGCTGTGGGGGAAGTAGACGTCGCAGCCCACGTAGGGTTGCGCCTCGTCGGCCGAATCGATGTCGAGGAACTTAAGCAGGGCCACGCTGTCGCTGCGGAAACGGTACTCGTCGAGGAAGAAGGGCACCAGGATGCCGTCGACACGCAGCACCAGGTACTCGGCCTCGGCACGGTCCCACACGTCGTCGGTGAACGACAGGCTCAGCTCGCCCTTGAGTCCGTGCACGCGCGTAAGCGAACCGATTTTATATACGCTCTCCTCTGCTATCATTCTCTTCTGATGTTTGCGCCCAGCGCGTTCAGGCGGGCTTCGATGTCCTCATATCCACGGTCTATCTGACCGATGTTCTCGATGCGGCTTGTGCCCTGCGCGCTCATGGCGGCTATGAGCAGGGCAATACCGGCACGTATGTCGGGGCTCGTCATGCGGGCTGCATGGAGCGGCATCTGCTTGTCGTGGCCAATGACGACGGCACGATGGGGGTCGGCCAGGATGATCTGCGCACCCATGTCGATGAGTTTGTCCACGAAGAAGAGGCGGCTCTCGAACATCTTCTGGTGGATGAGCACACTGCCCTTGGCCTGCGTGCTGACCACGAGCAGGACACTCAGGAGGTCGGGCGTGAGGCCGGGCCAGGGAGCATCGCTCAGCGTCATGAACGAGCCGTCGATGAAGCTGTCAATCTCGTAATGGTCATGGTGGGGGATGTAGATGTCATCGTCCTCGTGCTCCACGGTGATGCCAAGACGGCGGAAGGTGTATGGTATGATGCCCAACTGTCTGTAACCCACGTTCTTGATGCGGATGCCGTTGCCACACATGGCTGCCATGCCGATGTACGAGCCCACCTCGATCATGTCGGGCAGGAGACGGTGCTCGGCACCGTGCAGCTTGTCCACGCCCACGATGGTGAGCAGGTTGGAGGCGATGCCGCTGATGCGGGCTCCCATGGCGTTGAGCAGGTGGCAGAGCTGCTGGATGTAGGGCTCGCAGGCTGCGTTGTAGATGGTGGTGGTGCCCTCGGCCATGACGGCGGCCATGATGATGTTGGCCGTGCCGGTCACCGAAGCTTCGTCGAGCAGCATGTAGGTACCTTTCAGGTGCGACGCCGTGATGTGGAAGACGCCACGCTGCTCGTCGTGCGAGAACTCAGCACCCAACTTGTGGATGCCCAGGAAATGTGTGTCCAGACGGCGACGGCCTATCTTGTCGCCACCGGGCTTGGCCATGGCGGCCTTGCCGAAACGGGCCACCATGGGACCAATGAAAAGCACGCTGCCGCGCGAACGGCTGCAGCGTGTCAGAAACTCGTCGCTGTCCAGGTAGGCGGTGTCCACCTGGTCGGCCTGGAAGGTATAGTCGCCCTTGGCGTTCTCCGTGATCTTGACACCCATGGAACGCAAGAGGTCTATCTGATTGTTGACATCGCTGATGTTGGGAACGTTCTTTATGCGTACGGGGTCGGTGGTCAGGAGCGTGGCGCAGAGCACCTGCAACGCCTCGTTCTTCGCGCCCTGAGGGGTTATCTCTCCCTTGAGGGCATGACCGCCTTCTATGATAAATGCTGCCATAGCGTCTGCTTATTTCTTCTTTTTCTTTTTCTTGCCAGTGCTCTGCTGAGGGCCCTGGATGACGTTGTCGAACTTGAACTCGGACAGGTCGAGACGAACGCGCCCCTCGGTATAGCGGGCTATGTCGGCGGCTATGTTCTGACCGTCCATGGCATCGCGATTCCAGTCGTAGAGCTCCTGCTTCATCTGGTTGGCCAGATAGGACGTCAGCTCGTCGCGCTCCTCACCCTCGGGCATGGTGGCCAGATGTGCGAGGAACTGCTCCATGATGTGACCGTAATGGCGACTGCGGATTCGGTTTTGCGGATAGCTGAGCGGCTGGGGCTTGGCCGAATCGGAGTCGAGGCGCGTCACGGGGTAGGGATAGTCGACATCGAGTTGATAACCACTGATGTAGGCCAGGTGGTCCCACAGTTTGTGCTTGTGGTCGGGCTGGTCGCGCAGGGCCGGCTGCATGTTGCCCATCACATCGACGATGGTCTGGGCGCAACGCTGACGATCCTCGCGGTTCTCAAGGGTGAGGGCATGCTGCACCATGTCATGCACGGCACGTCCGTACTCGGGCATCAGCATCTTCTCACGTTGTGTATTGTAGTTCATATTTCAACTTTCTGTTTTTTAGTTCATTCTGCGGCTTCTCCTGTCGGCTTGCCAGCGGGGAGGGGAAGCCTTCGGTCGGCTACGGCGTCCTATGCGGAGGGGGAAGCCCTCGGTCGGCTACAGGTCGCGAAGCAGGTCACGACTCTTCGTGGCCACGAAGTCCTTCAGATAGAAGGGCTCGAAGTAAGCCACATCCTGCGTACGTTCCTGCATGAGGTCGCGCTCGGCCAGCGGATGCATGTACTTGGCCAGCGGATTGATGCCGGGCAGGAAGATGGCGTTGGGATGCTGGATGACCGTCTGGCACTTCATGGCACCGTCGCCAAAGAAGCAGACGGGACCGCGATCCAGGTACGGACGGTAGGTCTCAGCGTCGACGATGTCGGGCTGCACGCCGCGCACCTCCTTCAGCGCACGGTCGTAGACGGCAGCATAGACCTCCATGCGACGAGCATCGAGCATGGGCACGAAGAGGCAGTCGTCGGGCAGCTCCTCGTGGAAGAGAAGCACGGGCACGCACAGCAACTTGAGCGTGGAAACACTCAGCAGCGGCACACGGCGACCGTAGCACACGCCCTTGGCCATCGACACGCCGATGCGCAAACCGGTATAACTGCCGGGGCCCTCGCTCACGGCAACGGCATCGAGCGGTATGGCATGGCTCTCAGCAAAGGACAGTGCCTCGTCGACAAAAACTCCGCACGAGACGGCATGGGAAGGACCCTCCAGATCGCATTTCTCGAAAATTACCTTGCCATCCTCACTAACGGCCACAGAACACACTTTTGTGCTCGTTTCTATATGTAATATGCACGCCATCGACAGTTTTTTACATTTTTTCGCTGCAAAATTACTACTTTTTCCGCAATTTTTTCTATTTTTGCACAAAATTATTGTTAAATAACTGCAAAACCGCAAAAAATAAGAATAACAATGATACTATCCATGACGGGTTACGGAAAGGCTACAACCGTATTCCAAGACAAGAAAATCACAGCCGAAATAAAGTCGCTCAACAGCAAGGCACTTGACCTGAGCGCACGCATCGCACCCATCTACAGAGAGAAGGAGATGGAGATACGAAACATGATTTCGAGCCAGCTCGAAAGGGGAAAGATTGAATTCAACCTCTGGATTGAGAAGGAGGAAACCACCAACGAGTCGCCACTCAACACGGAAGTACTGCTAACCTACTACCAGCAGATAAAGGCCATCTGCACAGAGAAGCAAATACCCGAACCGCAGGACTACTGGCTCACCCTCATGCGAATGCCCGACGTCATGACGCGAACAGAACCACAGCAGGAACTCACCGACGAGGAATGGAAGACTGCACGTCAGGCCGTGGAGAACTGCATTCAGCAACTCGTGGACTTCCGCACCCAGGAGGGCGCCGCGCTGCAGAAGAAGTTCGAGGAGAAGCTCAGCAACATCGCCAACCTGCTCAAGCAGATTGAACCCTACGAGAAGGGACGCACCGAAAAAATACGACAGCGCATCGAGGAAGGACTGCACTCCATACCCAACGTGGAATACGACCGCAACCGCCTGGAACAGGAGATGATATACTACATCGAAAAGCTGGACATCAACGAGGAGAAACAACGTCTCACCAACCACCTCAAGTACTTCCAGGAAACCATGGAGGGAACCCACGGACAGGGCAAGAAGCTCGGCTTCATCGCACAGGAGATGGGACGCGAAATCAACACCACCGGCAGCAAGTCCAACCAGGCTGAGATGCAGAATATCGTGGTGATGATGAAGGACGAACTGGAGCAGATCAAGGAACAGGTTCTCAACGTGATGTAGCATCGCTCCCCCTGACGAGGCATCGAGATACCGAAGAATCGAGACTTCGAATCATCGAGCAATCGAAACATCAAACAATCGAGCATTCGAAACATCAAACAATCGAGCAATCAAGCATCGCTCCCCCCCCAAAAAAGAACAACCATACGATCCCCCCCAAAAAACGACTAAATAATCATGGCAAAGTGTCTTATTGTTTCAGCCCCCTCGGGCAGCGGAAAGAGCACCATCGTCAACTGGCTTATGCAGGAGCATCCCGAGTTGAAGCTCAAGTTCAGCATCAGCGCTACCAGTCGCGACCCGCGCGGCACGGAGAAGCATGGCGTGGAGTACTACTTCCTGAAGGTTGACGACTTCAAGAAGCGAATCGAGAATGGCGAGTTCCTCGAATACGAAGAAGTCTACAAAGGAGGCTTCTACGGCACGCTGAAAGCTCCCATCGAGCAGATGCTCAGCGAAGGCTACAATGTAGTCTTCGACGTTGACGTCAAGGGCGGTGTGAACATCAAGAAATACTTTGGCGACGAAGCCCTGAGCCTCTTCATACAGCCACCCTCCATCGAGGAGTTGCGCCGACGTCTCATCGGACGTGCCACCGACTCGATGGAGAAGATAGAGGAACGACTGGCCAAGGCTGAATTCGAGATGACATTTGCGCCTCAGTTCGACCACATGGTAGTCAATGACAACCTCGAAAAGGCCAAGGCTGACGCACTCCGCATTGTACAGGAATTTCTTGAACAATAAGCCATCCGGAAATGAAAGAAATCCAGAACACCAAGGTCATCGGAACAGTGGCCGTCTTTGCCTTCATCATCGGCCTCGTCACGCTCGCCGTCGCCTTCCTGAGTGACGCGGACGATGCCAGCAGCCTTGCGCAGAAGAAGTACATGTTCAAGGCTTCTGGGCTCATCCTCGCACTGGCCGTCATCCTTTGCGTCCTACTGTGGCAGATCAGCCGCAACAAGAAGAAACAGAAGAAACGCTACCACGCCGTACATTGGGAGAATGGAAGAGTGTCGAAAGAGGAATAAGCGGACGGCCATCTACGGTGGCAGCTTCAACCCCATACACACCGGCCACACACAACTCGCCCGGTGGATCATAGAGCAGGGGTATGCCGACGAGATGTGGTTTCTCGTTTCCCCGCTCAACCCCCTCAAGCAGGAAGCCTCCTCCACCCTACTGCCGGACAACGCACGACTGCATCTGGCACAACTGGCCATTGAGCAAGAACACACCATGCAGGGACAGCTCTTCGTCAGCGACTTCGAGATGCATCTGCCCCGACCCTCGTACATGGTCCGCACACTCGAAGCCTTACGACGGACTTATCCCTCCCGCGACTTCATCCTCCTCATCGGTGCCGACAACTGGTTGTGCTTCGACCAATGGTATCGGCCCGACGAGATTCTGGCCCACCACCCCATCCTTGTCTACCCGCGTCAGGGCTATACCATAGACGAGGATACGTTCCCCCCCCACGTCACCCTCCTCAGCAAGGCCCCCCTCTTCCCTACCAGCAGCACCCAGATACGGCAAGCCATCCGGCTGGGCAAAAGCCAGGGCGAATGGCTCGCCACCAACGTATGGGAAGAAATCAGACAAAGAGGCTATTACGCAGGCAGCACCTCCGAGAACGAGAACGGAAAATAAAACAAAGACGCAGCGAGAATAAAAATTTCTCGTAGCGAGAAAAAAAAAATCTCGTAGCGAGAAAAATAAAATCTCGCAGCGAGAAAAAAAAGAGCACACAGCGTACATGGAATGTAGACTGCGTGCGTTGGAATTCAAAAATCATTATCCCTCAATCAGGCAGACGGCATAGGCCGACATGCCTTCCTGTCGTCCGGTGAAGCCAAGCTTCTCGGTTGTGGTGGCCTTGATGCTTACGCTATCCACGTCAACCCCCATTACCTCGGCCAGCGTCTGCTGCATCCGTGGGATGTGGGGATTCAGTTTGGGAGCCTCGGCGCAGACGGTGCAGTCGATGTTGCCCACACGATATCCTTTTGTGGCAATCAATTCCACGGTCTTACGAAGCAGGATTTTGCTGTCAATACCCTTAAAGTCAGAGGAACTATCGGGGAAGTGGTAGCCAATATCGCGCATATTGGCTGCTCCGAGAAGGGCATCGCAGATGGCGTGAATGAGGACATCGGCATCGCTGTGTCCCAGCAGACCCAGCTCACTCTCTATCTTTATACCGCCCAGCCAAAGGTCGCGACGTGTCACCAATTGATGGACATCATATCCAAAACCTACTCGTATCATAACTTATCTTCTTCTTGTACTGAACAGATCCTGCAAGCCATCCAGGTCGAAACCCAGGGTGAAGCGCATGGTCTGGTCAAGCGGATTGGTCTGACTGGTACTGAACACATAAGCTGCATCCACACTGAAGATGCTCATCTTGAAGCCGGCACCGGCAGTGAAATACTTACGGTTACCCTTATTCTCTGCCTCGTGGTGATAACCGGCACGGATGGAGAAACGATCGTTATAGGTATACTCCAGACCCACGCTCCACTGCACCTCCTCCATCTCTTCCTTGAAGCCGTTAGGTGCATCGCCAAAACTCTTGAAGATACCTGAGATGGGCGAGATGTCATAGTATTCGCGTTGCACACGGTCGGTATAATCCTGGTCGGTCTCACCCTCCTTCTGCTTGGGATAAGTGGGGACAAGCAGCTTGTTGGCCTCTGCCGTAACAGAGAACTTGTTATACTCATTGAAAGGCACGGTAAGGCAAGCACCCAGGCGAAGATTCGTGGGGATGAACTCGGCATTGTCGTCGCCGCCATAGCTGATCTTGGAACCGATGTTGCTGATATTCACACCCCAACCGAGGCTGCACTCGCGGTTGCCCATCATGAAGTAACCATTGCGATACATCGAGATGTCGGCGGCAAAGGCCTTGCCGGCAGACGACTCGGCGGTGTAGTCGTAGGTAATGTCGCTGTAGATGAAGCGAAGCGCAACACCCATGGAGAAGGTTTCGCTCAGCATACGGCTGTAACCCAGGTCGATAGCCATCTCATAGGGACTGATGGTCATTGCATCTTCTGCCTCTGAGAGGAACACCTCACCCAGCGAGAAGAAACGCAGCGAACCACTTAGCGCCGAATAGTCGCCTATGCGATAGAAACCTGCCAGATTGGCCAGGTTGATGTCATTCACCAGTTTGCGGAGCCAGGGCGTGTAGCTGGCTGCCACACCGGCACGTGCGATGTTGAAGGGGTACTTGGCGGGATTCCAGTACTGGCTACTGGCATCGGCCTCTGTGGCCACACCCACATCACCCATGGCACCTGCTCGGGCGTCGGGCGCAATGGCCAGTGAGGTTACACCAAAGTTGACAGGATTGAACATATTCTGCTTGTCCTGAGCGTGTATGGTAAGTCCCAAGAACATGAGCAACATGCTCACTACGTATTTTTTACAGCTATTCGTATTCATAACAGATATCATAACGTACAATGCGTATGGTTTATTGTGCAGCACGGCAATTTTAACATTTTGCCGATTGGGGAGATTGGTCGTATGGGGAGGGACTTCCCGCTTGGGGGGCTATTGTTTCAGGGTGATTTGCCACTTTAGGAGGTTGGGATATCAAATTTAATATAAAATCCTTACCACATCAGTGGACAATGAGTTTCTGCGACTTGCTCACCACCTGACTGTCACCTGCCTGCAGGGAAACGCGATAAAGGTAGATACCCGGGCTGATGCGTCCGTAGCCACCGCCCACTCGCAAGTTCCAGGGGATGCGGAACTGTCCGTCGCTGCTGCCCTCGCCTTCGTGCATCCAGAGACGGCGTCCGGCAAAGTCGAAGACCTCAACCGTATAGCGACATACGGTTCCGGGTAAGTCGCACGATATCAGGAACGTGGTATACGTAAGGGCGGGACTGGGCGAGGCGGCCACATGAAGGATGGTGGGTTCGTATGCACGGTCCACATTGAAGTCCAGATGCGACACACTGGTATTGTTCAGCAGGTCCCAGGCTCGCAGCGAAAGCGTGTGGGGACCGCCCGGCAGCTCGGGGATGGTAAAGGCAAGGCTTCCCTTTGTGAAATCGCCAAAATCAGCAATGTAATACTCATTAAGGACGTATGTCCAGGCTGGATTATTGTCAATGGAAAGCAAGATGTCATGCCCCACTCCATTGCCGGTCACATTCACACCACTCTCATCCATGATGCGAGCCACCAGATAGGGTGACGAATTGACCGTACCGCCTGGCTCACCATTCAGAGCCAGCTCAATCTGGGGACCTGTATTATCGTCCGTATCCACCGAACCGCCAATGCGGAAGTCCTCATAACATCCGTTGGCCTCGATGTTGAGCGAATCGTTGATGGCATAGAACACCATGCGACCCTCTGCATTGCTGTACTTTATGTCCTTGGGCACGATAAAGGAGATACGGAAGCGACCGTGACGCACCGAATCCTGCCCCGTATAGAGCACGCTACTGCGATCCGTGAAGACGAAGGCATTGTCTATGGACGTATCGTTACGACGGCAAGTCAGCGTATCCATCGAGTCATAGACACGGAGCGACAACGTGCCATTGAAGCGCGAAAGATGAGTTCCACTCTTGTCCTGCACCTCTCCTTCAAGCGTCACTGGCATGCCTGCCTTAAGCTCGTCAACGGCATCTCCCGTCTGAGTATGAGTCAAGGAAAGGAGTTTCACACGATTCAAGGGAGCTCCGATGACGAGGGCCGGATCGCCCAAAATAGCATACTGCAACTTGTTCTCGCGGTTGTTACCTTCCGTCTCGGCCAGGTCGCACTTAGTCAGGCGCATGGCATCTCCAAGCGCATAGCGTCGCCCATGCGAATCGATATCGAAGACGTAGCGTGAGAAATAGCGGTTTAGGTTCCAGTTGTTAGAGGCATAGACGGTACGAGTCGTGCCAATGAATGCCAGCGCACCACCTCCCTCCGTGAGCACGGCTTCCTCGCCCATATTGACGGTCTGTCCGTCAAAGGGCGCCGTATCACAAGCCGCAGTAAACCAAACAGGCAGGTTGCGACTATGGAAGGAAGTAAAATCGCTGGTATGCCAGACCGCCTCATGACTAAGCACATAGGGTGCCCCATGGCCTGTGTAGTTCACCAGCATCACTCCATCCTCCAACTGCTTGTTTATCAAAGAGTAGACCTCCGGGTAGGTATTCGTGCTGAGCGTGCTCACTCGCTGATAAGCATCCCACATCACCTTCTTCACCTCAAGTTCCGGGTTGCGGGAAATTATGCGCTCCGCCACGTCATCAGCATAGCGCATGTGGCTGTTGGAATCGCCATCATCGCCCAGCATAGTCACCACATTCTTCCACGCACCAGCATTTTGGTTACTGATGAAGTCCAACACTTTATCAACCATCACACGAGCTTCTGCTGCGCTGGTCACGGGGAAGCGTCCCACACCTATATCCACCTTATCGCGAGTCAGATTGCGTCCCTCGCCATCGTCGAGCAGGCCGAAGTAATCCTCCATCACATAGCTCTCGGTGTCGCTGAAGGAGTTTTCGCTCTCGAAGCAGAGCAGATAGTCGCTCGGACTCTGCCGTTGCCACGAAGGAGTGAGCATGCGATTGTCAAAGGTGCACTTGCCCATCAACAGGAGGTAACGTGGCATGAGACTTTCGTTGCCATCGGCACGATCATAGAGCATCTTCATCAGACGACGATAGGCCGTGGCATCGGGAGTACCACTTGAAAACTCATTGTAGACCTGATCGGCACGCACGATGCCCACTCGAAGTCCGTCATACTGGGCATGTGCAACGGCCAGGCGTCTGGCTTCCGCCTCCAGTCGGCCGCTCTCAGGGATAATAATGACCATGTCGAGCGAGTCGAGGGCATGAAGATTCTGGTTCTCCACCACGCCAACTACGATAGGTTGCGGATAGGCATAACTTTTGTTGAAACAGACAAAACGCTCGCTGCCACCCTGACCGCAGAACGTAAAAGTGCCGGACGAAGCGGTTCCTTTGACCAGACAAGCAGGTGAGCCAGGAGTACCCACACGCATCACCTCATGCGCATCCGTATATCCACTGATACGGAAGGTTGTCTGCCTTGTCGTATTTCCATTGAACGCCACAAAGCTTTGTCCCGGATTGATATCGCGAAGATAGGACAGCGAAAGATAATCCAAGTGCGCCTCGTGGCCTTGCGTTGAAGCCATGCGCACGTTCCAGTCGCGTCCCGACTTGTATTCTGTCACATCGAAGGTCTTGCTCACGCCTCTTCCAGCCTGATACTTGCCCAGTGCATCAACGTTCATTTGCGCAAGCATGTTGCCGTTCACCTCGGTCTGCAGGCTGGTCTTGGCATTCGAGGCTGCCGTAAATACGACGGTCAGTTTAGCCTCGCCCACTACATCGACTGGCGTAGTAAGCTTGTAGGAACGAACATTGTTGTTGGCAAAATTCGCTTGTTCAAACAGATTGCGTCCCATCTGAGCGTAGGCAAACTCATCCTTTTCGTACAATACATGATCGGTAAACGTAGAGACAACCTCGGACATATTCTGCGATGTTCCATCTATCGTGCTCATCCTGCCGGGTTCGCTCTCCTCTGTCAGGAAATAGCAAGCCGCACTGGCATAAGGATTAAAGATACGTTGTTCACCATCCCAGTGTACAAGTCCGTTGCCCCAGAAGAGCCACGTATTGTTATCAGATTGATAAAGAGGAACTTCCTCTAAATCATCATATTCGCTCTGCGGATTGGAAACCTCGTCTAGACGATGACCGCCATATCCATACAGATGTACGTTTTCGGGCTTACTGAAGCCCATCTGCTGCAGGGCCGAGCGAGTGAGACGATACATACCATCCTCCTTGATGCTTACCTTCACCCAACGCCCCGAAGCAAGGCGACTGTTGCGAGCATAGCGTTCCGATACCTTTGCAGCAGCCTTACGTGCTTTAGGAGCAATAAGCTCGTTGGCCGTAACATTCTCATTGGCACGGATTTCCATCTTTGCGCTGACCAGTTTGAGGTACTTGCCATCACGCTTCACGACAGGAATAAAATCCACATCAAGGAGTCCCTGCCCACGCATAACTCCCACGTAGGAACGGATACGCAAATCTTCCGACACACTATCTGCCCATTGCTGCATCTTACGGGATTCGGCCTTCGTCATCTCCTTCCACTCAGGATAAAGAATGCTGACGCTATAGTCATACAGCCGGTAGTCGCTGACAAGAGGGATAACCTCGGTATAACGAGGCAGCACACTGTCAAGCGGCATAGCCTGCCAGTCGAGCGTGAAAATAGTTGGCTCATTCTCCAGTTCGGTCGCAGGCAACGTACGAGCACTTACTGGCGACAGAAAAGCCGTCAGAAAAACAATGAGTATGAATAGTCTTGCTTTCAAATTAATATCAGCTCTTTGTTTAGACAAATCTCTAATTCTCATGCAAATACCCCGTTGGATTAACAATTGCTTTGTAAGGCACAACGAGTTCGTCGCTTACTTCACATTGAATTCCATCAACTTGCGATCCTCAAGATAACCGACAAGGTGGTCGTCAATATGAACTGGTCCGACGCCAGCCGGGGTTCCTGTATAAATCAAGTCACCCGTCTTGAGTGTGAAATACTGGCTTATGAAACTGACAAGGCACGTCACACTATGAATCATATCGCCTGTATAACCACGTTGCACGATCTGACCATTGATTTCGAGACGGAAGTTAAGATCCTGCAAGTCCTCAATCTGTTCAATAGGCACCCATTCGCCTACAGCAGCACTTCCGTCAAAGCCTTTGGCCAGATCCCAAGGCAAACCTTCTTCCTTCAGTCGCTTCTGTATGTCTCTGGCCGTGAAGTCGATACCTACCGTAACAGCGTCAATGTAGCGATGCACCCATCGTTCTGCAATGCTGCGTCCCATGTGGCCGACACGCACCACCAACTCCGTCTCATACTCACATTGTTGCGTGTAGTTAGGCAGAAAGAAAGGGTTGCCGGGCCTAAGCAGGGAGGAATCGCATTTCGTAAAGATAACCGGATCACGTTGACTCGTCATTAATGATAACGAATGACGCAGCTCTTTATTGTGCTCCGCATAGTTCATTCCTACAGCAAATATCTTCATCGTTCCAAATGCTCATTAATTTTTGATGATTATGCCATGCAGACCTTACCTGCGTTTGCAAGGATAAGGGCATACTGCATAATGTCTTGCAAAGATACGACAAAAAAACGAAAGCACCATTTTATTGAGCAAAAAAAAGAACCGACAAGGCAATTTTGCCAGTCGGTTCTTATTTTGTCTTATAATGACGACCTATTATTCAGCCTTCAGCGTGAAGCGCTTGAAGTCAACAACGGTCAGCTCCTTGTCGATAGACTTGAGGTAAGAAGCTACGGTGAACTGCTTGTCCCAGATGTACTCCTGAGAAAGCAGACAGCTCTCCTTCAGGAACTTGTTCAAACGGCCCTGAGCAATATTCTGAATCATCTGCTCGTTCAGGTTGGCAGCCTTCTCAGCGCTCACCTTAGCGATGATCTCCTTAACGGCAGCCACGTCCTCAGCGGTGATCCAACCCTTGGTCTGGTTGCTCTCCATGTGATCCTCTGAGCCGAAGTGAGCGGGGTTGAAGCCAGCCTTCTTGATGGCAGCCACAACAGCCTTCTGAACCTGCTCAGCCTTGGTCTTCTCGATAGCAACAGCCACCTCATTGTCCTTAACCGACTGGGGAACACCATTCTCGTCGATAGCCACGGGAGCAGCAGAAGCAATCTGCATAGCAATGTTCTTGCCAACGGTAGCATCTTCAACGGGCTTGTTCAGAGCCAGCATGGTGCAGAGACCGTTGCGACCCATGTGGTTGTAGATGGCGATGTTCTCAGCCTCGATGGTCTGATAGCCGTCCAGCTCCATCTTCTCACCGGTGATACCACTCTGGTTAACAACCTTGTCCTGTACAGTGCCGTCACCCATGGGCAGAGCCTTAACCTCGTCCAGCGTCTTGCACTTGTTAGCAATAGCCAGATCCAGGATAGCCTGAGTCAGGGCCACGAAGTCAGCGTTGGTAGCCACGAAGTCGGTCTCGCACTTGAGGGCGATGATGGCACCGAAGCCATTCTCAGCCTTAACGAGCACACAACCTTCAGCAGCCTCACGATCGCTACGCTTTGCAGCAACAGCAGCACCCTTCTTGCGGAGGTATGCTACAGCACCGTCCATATCATCTGACTCAGCAAGAGCCTTCTTGCAGTCAGCCAAGCCAGCACCGGTCATCTCACGGAGCTTCTTGATATCATTCATTGTTACGTCCATAGTCGTAATAGTATTTTAAAAAGGTTATATATTAAAATGGTTATTGGTTATCGGTTATTGGTTATAGATATTTTTGAATTGACAAATACGCTCAGCACTCTTCAGCTAACGTATAATATCTATAACCAATAACCTATAACCAATAACCTATAAATCTTTAAGCTTCTGCCTCCTCAGCCTTGGGAGCCTCTGCCTCGCCAGCAGCCTCGGTGTCAACACGCTCAGCCTTACGCTCCTCGAGACCCTCTGCGATAGCCTCGCAGCAAGCCTGGAGGATAACCTCAACGCTCTTGCTTGCGTCATCGTTAGCGGGGATTACGAAGTCGATATTATCGGGGTTTGAGTTGGTATCAACGATAGCAAATACGGGAATACCCAGACGGTTAGCCTCGCGCACAGCAATCTGCTCCTTCATAACATCGATAACGAAGAGTGCTGAAGGCAGACGGTTGAGCTCAGCGATAGAACCGAGGTTCTTCTCCAACTTGGCACGCTGACGGTTAACCTGCAGCATCTCACGCTTAGAGAGGTTGCTGAAAGTGCCATCCTGAATCATCTTATCGATGTTACCCATCTTCTTCACAGCCTTGCGGATAGTGGGGAAGTTGGTCAGCATACCACCGGGCCAGCGCTCGTTAACGTAAGGCATGTTCACGCTCGAAGCCTTGTCAGCCACAGCCTGCTTAGCCTGCTTCTTAGTAGACACGAAAAGAATCTTCTTACCGCTCTTGGCAATCTGCTTGAGAGCCTCAGCAGCCTCGTCAACCTTAGCAACAGTCTTGTGAAGGTCGATGATATGAATGCCATTGCGCTCCATGAAGATATAGGGAGCCATAGCAGGATTCCACTTTCTCTTGAGGTGGCCGAAGTGGCAGCCAGCCTCCAACAATGCGTCAAAATTTGTTCTAGACATTTTGTTCTCTTTTGATTTGATTTGTTTACGTTCTTTTTTAATTCTCTTTTGTTAGAATCAACTGGCGAGTAGTCTACGAACGTTTATAAAATATAAGATGTAGAATCTCGTCAGTTTAGATGCTAAACTATGTAAATCCAACGCAGTATTAACGCTTGCTGAACTGGAATCTACGACGTGCCTTGGGCTGACCGGGCTTCTTACGCTCAACCTCACGGCTATCGCGAGTCATGAAGCCTTCAGCACGGAGTGCCTTCTTATCGTCAGCGTTGATCTTCACGAGTGCGCGAGCAATAGCCAGACGCAGAGCCTGAGACTGACCGGTGAAGCCACCGCCGTTCAGGTTAACCTTGATGTCGTACTTCTCAGCTGCGTCGAGGGTGGCCAAGGGCTGCTTAACCACGAACTGGAGGATGCTGCTGGGGAAATACTCTGTCAAATCACGCTTGTTGATGGTAATCTTACCAGTACCCTCGCTTACATAAACGCGAGCTACGGCGCACTTACGGCGACCTAATGCATTAACTGTTTCCATCGTCGTTTATATTATTTAAGGAGGTTAATATCGATAGTTTTGGGACTCTGAGCTTCCTGCTTGTGCTCTGCACCTGCATAGATGTAGAGGTTGGTGAGCAAGCGGTCAGCCAACTTGTTCTTGGGCAGCATTCCCTTGATAGCCTTGCGGACGAGCTTCTCAGCACCGTTGGGCTTAGCGAGGATTTCAGCAGGAGTGTACTGCTTCTGGCCACCGGGATAACCCGAGTAGGTCAGATAGATCTTGTCAGTCATCTTCTTACCGGTAATCTGGATCTTGTCGGCGTTGATGATGATCACATTGTCACCCGTATCAGCATTGGGGGTGAAAGTGGGTTTGTACTTGCCGCGGAGCAGCTTAGCAACCTTGCTAGCCAGACGACCGAGCACCTGGTCGGTAGCATCCACCACAACCCATTCCTTCTGGGCCTGCTGGCGGTTGATCGAAATGGTCTTGTAACTCAAAGTCTCCATTTTCTTTCTACGTTTTTTAGTTAATAATAATAATTTTGTTCATTTCGGAGCACCTTTCGCTGCGATTCACTAACCACGTTCATCATTCCCACTGGAACAATATCACGCTATTAACACGCAGTGATTGAACCAATTAACCATCCAAGAACGACTAATTCCGCCCACTTCGGTCTCCAAATCGGCTGCAAAGTTACATTTTTTTAGCGAATTAGCCAAACTTTTTCGCGATTTTATGCTAACAAAAAAAGCAGCGAAGCCTTTGACTCCGCTGCGTATGGATTTTTCGGGTAGGAATGCCCTCAAAAAAGACACATTAGAACATCTTGTCAGGATACTGGCCGTCAGCATGGAGCTTAGCAAGCTTGGCAACCACCTCGGGACGATCCTCGGGATAGGTAACACCGAACCACTTTGAGGTGGTAGGAAGCACCTCGCATGTTGCCTCACCCGTCTTGATCAGATGATCCACCATCAAGGGGATGAAGAACTCGCTCTTCAGGTTCTCCTGATTCTTGGGATCAGAAAGGAACTCCTTGAAGTAAGCCTCGCTATAGTCGAAATAGTCAGGAGTGAAGCCCCAGAAATTCATGGAGCAGGGAGCATTCTCTGCCACGGGAACCCATTCGCCATCATCCTTGTTATCGGCACGATAGGCCACGGTGCCATCTTCCAGTCGGGCAATCTTGGTGCGCTCTACGACAGAGGTCAGGTGATGAGTCTGCTCATCGTTCTCGCAGATGCCGCGGCTCACGGTACCGCTCTCAGAGAGCGTGTTGCTTACGCTGAAGCCAACCATGGCATACTTTCCCTTGCTGCCCTCGGGGAGTTCAGAGAGGAACTTGCCCATTACCATGAAAGCATCACGATCGTAGAAGTCGTCACAGTTGAGCACAGCGAAGGGCTCGTTGATTACATCCTTACCCATGAGCACGGCATGGTTGGTACCCCAGGGCTTCTGACGGCCTTCAGGCACGGTAAATCCCTCGGGGAGACTATCAAGAGCCTGGAAGCACAGTTCGCAAGGCACCTGACCCTCGTACTTGGCGAGAATCTGTGTACGGAACTGCTCTTCGAAGTCGCGACGGATCACCCATACAATCTTGCCGAAACCAGCCTGAATAGCATCGTAAATACTATAGTCCATGATGCTCTGTCCCTGAGGACCCAACGTGTCGAGCTGCTTCAGACCGCCATAACGGCTTCCCATACCTGCAGCGAGGAGAAAAAGTGTAGGTTTCATTGTTTACAGTTTTAATATTAAGATTAATTACGGTTAACCATTTGGAGGAATGTCATACATTCGGTGGCAAAATTACAAAACTTTTTTGATTCCGCCAAGAAGGAATAACTTTTTTTTGATTGAAGGAATGACTTTTTTCGGATGCAACCATGCAGTTTTTCTGTCAAGCATCCAGCATTTCAGCCACAAGGCTCACGCACTGTTGCCCACCTCAGTCAATCCACGACGTCGTCGTCATCACCCTCATCAAACTCGAAGACCGGGATATCGCCCCAAAACTGCGGCACGTCAGCCGACTCGGCCGAGAAAGCATCCAGGCTGCGACGGTCCTTCTTGGTGGGGCGTCCCGTTCCACGGGCACGATCCACGAAACCGCTTATCTTCGACATCTCCAGCAACTCGTACTGCTCGGGCGATGTCACGTTCTCCAGCACCTCGGGAATGAGCTTGGCGCCCACACGGTTCTCTATGGCCTGCAGAATCTTGAACGAGTAGGTGATGGGCGGCTTGCGAACGGCAATAATGTCTCCCACCCTGACCATGCGGCTGGGTTTGAGCTGGGCACCCCTGAGGCTGACCTGGCCCTTCTTGCAGGCCTGCGAGGCGATGGAACGTGTCTTGAAGATACGGGCAGCCCAAAGCCACTTGTCCACACGCGCCTCCTTGTTGCTGGTCAGCACCTTGGTGGGCAGCTTGGCGCCGCCCTGTGATGAATTGTCATTTTCCATTGTAATGATTCATTGCAAACTGTATTCCGCTCAGGCAGAAAGCCTTGACGGCATCTACCGTAACGGGTAGCTTCTCGTCGATAACCTTCTCATCCTCAGCACTGAACTTACCCAGTACGAAGTCCACCTGAGCACCACGTGGGAAGTCGTTTCCGATGCCGAACTTCAGCCGGGCATAGTTCTCCGTGCTGAGCATCTGGGCGATATTCTTCAAGCCGTTGTGACCGGCCGCACTGCCGTTCTGCTTCATACGAATGGTGCCTACGGGCAGACTCAGGTCGTCCACGATGACCAGTACGTTCTGCAGCTCCACCTTCTCCTGCTGCATCCAGTAGCGCACGGCGTTGCCGCTGAGGTTCATGTAGGTGGAGGGCTTCAGCAGCACGAGTTCGGCGTTCTTCACCCTCGTCTTGGCCACGAAGCCGTAGCGTTTGTCCTGAAAGTCAGCTCCCTGCGCCTTTGCCAGCGCATCGACGATGCGGAATCCGATATTGTGACGCGTACCGACGTACTCGTCACCAATGTTACCTAATCCAACGATAAGATATTTCATAAGCTGTGGGGCCGCATCCTGTGTGCAGCTCTTGCGTTTGAAGAAAGAAAAGATATTCATGAGTAAAACAAAGAACGGGCAACGGTTTCCCGTCGCCCGCCATGCTTTGTAAGCAAAGGATTACTTGCCATTCTTGGCAGCGGCAGCAGCCGAAGCAGCAGCACGAGTCATCTTCACCTGGCATACTACAACGCTGGGGCTGGTAACGATCTCCAGACCCTCGTAGCTGAGCTCAGCCACCTTGATAACCTTACCAAGACCGAGGTTGGTAACATCGATGTTCAGCACCTCGGGAATCTGGGTGTAGGGAGCGCGAACCTTCAGCTTGCGCACGCTGGCTGCCAGCTTACCACCGGCCTTGACACCCTCTGCCAGACCATTCAGCTTGATGGGCACCTCCATAACGATGGGCTTGGTCTCGTTGATCTCGTAGAAGTCAACGTGCAGCACGTTGTCCTTTACGGGGTGGAACTGGATCTCGCGCATAACAGCCTTGCGAACCGTACCGTCGATGTCGAGGTTTACACTGTAGATGTGGGGAGTGTAGATGAGGTTGCGGAGCTCGTCGTTGCTGATAGCGATGCTCTCAGCCACAGGCAGGTTGTTAGCGTCGCGCTTCTCACCATAGATGTTACAGGGAACCAAGTTCTGCTTGCGCAGCTCCTTGGCTGCCTTCTTACCACCAGCAACGCGGGCAGTACCTTTTACGTCAATGCTCTTCATTGTTCGTTTGTTTTTTTTAAATGTGTTACTCTAATTAAGTTTTCTGTGCTTAATTTGCCATCACACGAAGGGGATGTGCTAAAAAGCGGGTGCAAAGGTACGAAAATAAATTGGAACAGAAAAATTAAAAGCCAACTTTTTCTCCATTTTGTGCATTTCGCACATTTCACGCCCCTTTCCGCAAGCAAAAAAACGCACGTTCAGAACTCCAGATCGATGTGTATGTCACTGTCCTGCTCTGTCCTGGCCTCAGCCTTTCCCTGCTGCTGCTCCACAAAGTCGATGGCCTCATGGATGGCATCCGTCACCTTGTCAAAGTCCTCGGGATAAAGGAACAGTTTGTGCTTCTCAAAGCTGACCGTGGGTGAATCCACCTCACCGCTCACCACCTTCTTGCTCTCCGTCAGTGCCAGATAGTAGTCACCATTATGGCTCTGCTTCACATCAATATAATAAATACGCTTGCCAGCCCTCACCGTCCTGGAGAAAGGAATGGCTTTTGAGTTGTCCCTGTCCATTGTTACGTTCGCATTTTTGTTTAGCGATCCCAAAATTCAACATATTTTTTGAATAATCAAAAGAAAAAGCAAAAAAAAAGCGATTGTTTGCCAAAAATGTAGTATTTTTGCCAATCTTTTAGAGAAAAGAAGAGCGGAAAGCCCTGTAGAAAGGCATAACCGCCCCTGATACATAACAACATTTTTTAGACAGAACAGAACGTATGGTAAATAGAGAATTAATAAGGCTGAAGACAGTACAGATTGTCTACTCGTACTACATGAACGGATTAGCAGAGAAGGGCTCACAGGGCATCAATGCCAGCGAGAAGGAACTGCTCCTCAGCCTTGACAAGTCCTACGAACTCTACCAGGGCCTGCTGGCGCTGCTGCTCGAGGTGCGACGCGTAGCCATCGAGGATGCAGAACAACGCAAGGAGCGCAACAAGCAGCTGGGAACACACGAGACGATAGAGATGCGCTTCGTCAACAACCGCCTCTTGCAGATGCTCTCCACCAACGAGCAGCTCCTCCAGTTCCGCGAGAAGAACAACCAGTTCTGGATTGAGGACGAGGAGATGGTCAAGTCGCTCTACCGCACCTACGTTCAGAGCAAGGAATATGCCGAGTACCTCGAGAGCGACGACACCTTCGAAGCCGACAAGGAAGCCGTGCGCAAGTTCTACCGCACCATCGTCTGCGCCAACGACAGCATAGCAGCCACACTCGAGGACAAGTGCATCTACTGGAACGACGACAAGCACATCGTCGACACCTTCGTCCTGAAGACCATCAAGCTCTTCAAGGAAGACTCCATCCCCGATCAGCCCCTGCTGGCCAAGTACGAGCGAGCCGAGGACATGGAGTTTGCCGTCAAGCTGCACCGCAATGCCACCACCAACGCAGACTACTATCGCTCGCTCATCGAGCAGAATGCTAAGGGATGGGACATGCACCGCATCGCCTTGATGGACATCGTCATCATCCAGACAGGTCTTGCCGAGATCACGGCATTCCCCTCCATCCCCACGGCCGTCAGCATCAACGAGTTCATCAACATCTCAAAGATGTACAGCACCGTGCGCAACTACACCTACGTTAACGCTGCCCTCGACATTATCACCAAGCAGCTCATCAGCGAGAAAAAACTGATCAAGAAAGCGTAACACTCATCGCACACACGTATAATAAATAAGGTATAACTATAAACAACGACGAATATGAACGCAATGACAATTATCCTACAAGCCGCAGCACAGCCCCAGGGCGGTGGCATGTCTTTCATCATCATGATGGTACTCATCTTCATCATCATGTGGTTCTTCATGATCAAGCCCCAGCAGAAGAAACAGAAGGAGCTGGCCAACTTCCAGAACAGCATACAGATAGGCACCGAGGTCATCACCCAGGGCGGCATCTACGGCGTCGTAAAGAAGATTGACGAGGCCAACAATATCCTCTACGTCGAAGTAGCCAACAACGTGCAGATCCGCGTCACACGCTATGCCGTCAACCCCGCTGGCACCACGCCCCAGCCCTACCAGAAGTAAGCTACAACCACACACTTTTTTCACACCTCCAAAGAAAAGGAGAACAGGGAGCGTGAGCGAAGAGAGCAAGACACGGGACACCAAGAATAGGGACACGCACGGCAACCTGGTTGGCAACCGAACCAGGGATGCCCTTCTATTCCTCTTCTTCGTATTGGTGTGCTTCATCTTCTGGATGGCACAGCGGCTCGAGGAGACCTTCACACAGGAGATCACCATGCCCGTACGTCTCACCGACGTGCCGCAGGATCTCATCATCACCACCGATATAGCTTCTGAGATGAAGCTCGCTATACGTGCCAAGGGAGTCGACATACTGCCCTACCTGCTCTTCAACAAGTCAACCGACACGCTCTACATCAGCGCATCCCTCTATGCCGGGCACGAAAGGGCAGGGCGCACGCTCATCCTCAACGCACAGCTCCAAAAGCTAGCCAAGGATTTGCTGCCCTCGCAGGCCACCATCGCCTCCATATCGCCCGACACACTCAGTTTCTACTACAATAGGGGGCTCCCCAAGCGGTTTCCCGTCCGGGTGGCAGGCACGCTGACAGCCAAGGATCAGTACTGCATCGTAGGGTGCGACTTCACGCCCGACTCCGTCAGCGTCTATGCCCCACAGCACGTACTCGACACCATGTCAGCCGTCTACACCACCCCCCTCTACCTCACCGGCCTCGACAAGACCGAAGAGCAGGAAGTGAGCCTCACCCAGAAACCGGGCATCTGCACACGTCCCACCAAGGCCGTCATGCGCACTCGCGTCGACATCCTAACCGGACAGTCTTTGGAGATACCCGTTGTGGCCATCAACTTCCCGGCCGACAAGACGCTTCGCACCTTCCCCTCCACCGTCCACGTCGTCTACCGAGTGCCCAACAACATGGCTGGTACCATACGCCCCGAGGACTTCACCGTCGTCATCTCCTATGCCGAGTTGCTCGACAACACCAGCGGACGCTGCCGTCCCCACATCAATCAGATGCCCGAAGGCGTCGTGGGAGCCCGCATCGACCCCGTCGAGGTGGAATTCC
Source organism: Bacteroidaceae bacterium (assembly GCA_045616065.1). Lineage (GTDB taxonomy): Bacteria > Bacteroidota > Bacteroidia > Bacteroidales > Bacteroidaceae > Physcousia. Next base: position 35,012 of record JAZLFZ010000016.1, read on the forward strand.
TGCTGGAGAACATCAAGGCAGAGGAAGAAGCCGTCCCCACCCCGAAAAAGAAGAAATGAAGACCACCGACCACAAAGGCATACGCATAGGCATCACAGGCGGCATAGGCTCGGGCAAGAGCTACGTGGCGGGCATTCTCAGCAGCCAGTTCGGCATACCCGTCTACAACTGCGATGCAGAGGCCAAGCGCCTCAACAACGAGTCGGAAGACATACGTCGAGCCCTCACGCAGCTTGTGGGCAACGACCTCTACAGCCCCGACGGGATTCTCCGCAAGGAGCGGCTGGCCGCCTATCTCTTCGCCTCGGACGACAATGCCCAGCGTGTGAACGCCATCGTACATCCCGTCGTGGCACGCGACTTCCTGCAATGGGCAGAGCAACGGCTTCGCAACGTGTCCATCGTGGCAATGGAGAGTGCCATACTCTTCGAGAGCGGCTTCGACCACCTCGTCGACACCGTCATCAGCGTCACCGCCCCACACGAACTCTGCCTCCACCGAGCCATGGAGCGCGACCGAGCTCCACGGGAGGCCATCGAACAACGCATGGCCAGACAACTGAGCGACAACGAGCGCAACCAACGCGCCCACCACACCATCCTCAACGATGGACAAAACAACATAGAGAAACAAATACAAGAAATACTAAAAAACGTAAACTGACATGTTACAGACAATCCTCGCCATCTCTGGCAAACCCGGTTTATACCGACTCGTATCACGTGGCAACCGCAGCCTCATCGTAGAATCCATCGACGCACAGCATCGTCGCATGCCCGCCTTCGGAGGCGACAAGGTGATCTCGCTGGCCGACATTGCCATGTACACCGATGAAGAAGAGGTGCCCCTCGCACAGGTATTCCTCAACATGAAGAACCACGAGCAGGGCAAACCCGCCGCCATCGACTACAAGAAGGCCTCCAAGGACGAGCTCTTCGACTACCTGGCCATCGTACTGCCCAACTTCGATCGCGACCGCGTCTTCCCTGGCGACGCCAAGAAGCTCATCCAGTGGTACAATATCCTCGTAGAGAACCAGCTCGACAACTTCGAGGAGGACATCCCCGCCGCTGAGGAGAAGCCCGCAGAAGAGGCTGCAGAGCCCGCTGCCGCAGAGGAGGCATAAGCCTCATCCGCAAAAATCTTTATGCGAACACAGGTGGCAGAAAGCCACCAGACTGAAGACTCCGCTTGCACCCAAGACGCAAGCGGAGTCTTCTATTTACGGCTTACTTCTGGCTGGACAAAAAAAAGAATAAAATTGAAATCTTTATTTTTACCTTCAGCCTTCAGCCAGCACCCATAAAGTACAGAAATACAGATTAGTACAAAGATTTTTCACCTTCAGTTTACCTTCAGCCACTTTCAGCCTTTGTTCAGCAGATACCATTTTTTCGCCTTTCAAGGGTGGTTCGAAGCAGTTTCGTTACAAAAATGAAGACAAACTGAATGTAAACTGAAAGAAGAAACACTTTACTTTCAGTATCGCAACCAACAGTACAACAGCATGTTATAACACAAAACTGAAGGCTGAAGGTAAATTTTGAGAGCACGTTTTTAATTTTGCCACAAAAAGGCTTATTCTTTGCTCGCAAAAAACGACGCTACAGCTTTTTCAAAACGACGCTACGGCATTTTTGAAACGACGCTACGGTATTCTTGAAACGACGCTGCGTCTCTTTTGAAGACACGCAGCGTCGTTTTCCAAAGCACGCAGCGTGATTTTCCAACACACGCAGCGTCGTTTCTCAAAGCACGCAGCTACTTTCGGAGCACCTTGTTGACAAGTCTCGTGACATCCTCTATGCTGTACTTGCCATCACCATTCATGTCGCCAACCCTGGAGAGATTGAACATAGCAGTGGCAGGAGCCGAAGGCATGTAGCCATCCGATTTGGCAATAGCGGTAACCTTGAGCCAAAGAGAGGGAGGAGTAAGGCTATTCATGCCAGAACCTTTGACACTATCCGGTTCAAGGACGTAGTCAATTGTGCAATATGAACCAGGCGTCGAGCTCTTGGCCACCACCTTACCGTCCTCAAACGTAATGATGGGAGTAGAGCACAGATCGGCCCCATCCTCTACGCTAAACAACTGACCGAACAGACTCCAGGGATATGCGTCACGATAGCTCGAAACAGAAGCCGAGGGCACCTTGAGTACGGCAGAAGACAATGGACAAGAGTCGAAGGCTGACATTGATGTTTTGGGCACGCTTTCTGCATAGCAAGCTACCATCTTCAAGGTCTTGCAATTCTTGAACGCATTATCTCCGATATTCTTCACACTGTGTCCGAGATTCACAAAACTGAGGTTCGTGCAGCCAGCGAAGGCTTCACTGCCAACACTGGCAACATGGCCAGGGACGACGATCTCGGTCAACTTAGGGCAAGAAGAGAATGCATAATCACCAATGCGGGTGACATTGTCAGGTATGGACAGCGAGGTGAGGCTGACGCAGTCCTTAAACAGTCCGTCATCAATGCAAGTGAGAGAATTCGGAAGAGTCAATGATGTGAGACTCTCACATGATTGGAAGGCATACATACCTATGCTGGTAACCGAATTCGGAATGGTCAAGGAGGCAAGCTTAGAGCAATACGCGAAAGCACGCGCACCAATGCTGGTAACCGAGTTGGGAATGGTTATTGAGGCAAGCTCAGAGCAAAAAGAGAATACATCCTCTCCAATGCTGGTGACGGTGCTCGGGATGGCCACTGACATGAGTCCGGAGCATCCAAAGAACAAATTGTCAGCAAGACTGTTGAGACCACTTGGAATGTTCACCGACGTCAGTGAGGAGCAATATCGGAATGCATAAGCTTCAATGCTGGTGACGGTATTGGGAATCTTCACGGACGTAAGGCTGGAGCATCCATCAAACGCCCATGTCTCAATGCTCTTGAGGGCACTCGGAAGCGTCACCGAAGCAAGGCTGGAGCAACCATGAAACGAACCGCTGCTAATAGTCGTTACGGAGTTGGGAATGGTAATCGAAGTGAGGCTGGTGCAACCATGAAATGCATCATCGCCAAAGCTGGTAACGGAGTTGGGAAGGGTAATCGAAGTGAGGCTGGTGCAATCACGAAATGCATCTTGGCCAATGCTGGTAACGGAGTTGGGAATTTCCAGCGAAGTCAAGCTGCTGCATTTATAGAACGCCTCTTGGCCAATACCAGTGACGGAGCCGGAAATATTAACGGAACTCAGCGCAGAACAACGATAAAACATGGACGCCGGAAGACTTGCCGAACAGAGGATATCCACCGAGGATAATTTAATACATCCATTGAATATATTGACACCCATATCGTTGACGGATGCGGGAATAGTGACAGAGGTCAGGCCCTCACAGTACATGAACGCTCTTTTGCCGAGGCTGGTGACGGATCCAGGGATAGTCACCGAGGTGAGACCCTCGCATCCCTTGAACGCTTCTTCTCCAATGCTTTTCAAAGAACTGGGGAGGCTCACTGAGGTGAGGCCTGTACATCCGTCGAACGCATTGTCAGCGATTTTTGTTATTTTATATGCAACTCCCCCATAAATCACTGATCCCGGAATGACAACCTTCCCACTGTATGGGGAGGAATTGCTTTTGGCCACCTCAACTGTATTAGGGGTTAAAAGATTGTAGTAGATGCCATCTTTAATAAACGCCGAGGCGTAGGCCATAGGGAGAAGGACAAGGAGGAGGGCAAAGAGATCTTTTTTCATCGTAATGTACGTATTTACTTGTGAACAAAAAAATGTTTTATGCCAGCAGCTTTACTCGGCAGTGAGACGGCAGATGTTCACCACGGTCATCATGGCCTTCTCCATGTTCTGGATGGACAAGAACTCGTGGCGGCCGTGGAAGTTGAGACCTCCGGCAAAGATGTTGGGACAGGGCAAGCCCTTGAACGACAGCTGGGCACCGTCCGTACCGCCACGTATGGGTACCACGGTGCAGAAGCCACATGCCTCCTCGATGGCACGCTTGGCAATGTCGGTGACGTGGGGCTTGTCCTCCAGCTGGGAGAGCATGTTGTAGTACTGATCCTTCAGTTCCACGGTCACCACACCCTGTCCGTAACGGTCGTTGATGCGCTCGGCAATGTCGAGCAGCACCTGCTTGCGCATCTTGAACATCTGGCTGTTGTGGTCGCGGATGATGTACGAGAGAGTAGCATCCTCCACCGTGCCCTTCATCGACGTCAGGTGGTAGAATCCTTCGTAGCCGTCCGTCTTCTCTGGACGCTCGTTCTGTGGCATCTCCATGGCAAACTCGCTGGCCACGATGCAGGCGTTCACCATCTTATCCTTGGCGTAGCCGGGGTGTACGTTCCGCCCCCTGACGGTAATCTTGGCTGCTGCCGCGTTGAAGTTCTCGTATTCCAGCTCGCCAACCTCGCCACCGTCCATCGTATAAGCCCACTGGCACCCGAACTTCTCCACATCAAAGAGATGGGCACCCATGCCAATCTCCTCGTCAGGATTGAAGCCCACACGTATCTTGCCATGCTTTATCTCGGGGTGCGACTGCAGGTAGGTCATGGCCGTCACGATCTCGGCAATGCCAGCCTTGTCATCGGCACCGAGCAGCGTGTTGCCGTCCGTCACGATGAGGTCCTCGCCCACGTGCTGCTTCAGTTCGGGGAACTGCTTCACTGCTGTCACAATGCCGCTCTCCTTGTTCAGCACGATGTCACTGCCGTCGTACGCCTCAATGATGCGAGGCTTCACGTCCTTGCCGCTGCAGTCGGGTGAGGTATCCATGTGGGCAATGAACCCGATGGTGGGAACCTCCCGCTCCGTATTGGCAGGCAGCGTAGCATAGACGTAGGCATGCTCGTCCATCTCCACGTCCTCCAGGCCCAGTTCCTCCAGTTCAGCCTTCAGGTACCTGGCCAGTTCAAACTGCTTATCGGTACTGGGACATTGCGCCTCATTCTCCTCGCTCGACTGTGTGTCGAAGCTCACGTACTTCAAGAATCTCTCAACTAATTCCTTGTTCATAGTATGTTACGATTTCAGATATTGTGCTACAAAGATAGATGTTTTTTTTCAAACACAAGCACCATTCCACCACATTTTTGCACAAAAACTCGACGGTCAACGGCCAGAGAAGGTTCTGCACACAATTCCGTCGCAAAAAAACATACGATTCGTTTGCAGAATTCGCGCAAAATGACTACTTTTGTATACTCATTACCGCACAAAAGAAGCACAACAATGAACTTCACCCCCCTACCCTGTCACGAGACACTGCGCCCCTTCATACGTAACTATTGGATGCTGGAAGCACAATGCACAGCACCCGGAACGCAACAGATTTTCTCCAACGGCGCTGCAAGCCTGCATTTCTACCTCACCCAAGACGTGACGCTGGATGGGGGCGAGCGCCGCTACCGCACAGCCCTGTTCAACCAGAACATGCAGAAAGTGGGTGTAAGAACCTTGGAGGGACCCGTCCATTTCTTCGGAGCCGAGTTCGTGCCGTTCTGCGCAAGGGTCTTCTTCCGTCATGCCATGCAGACCATCTACGCCACGCCCGAGGAACTGCACGACGAAGGACTCGTACAACTGAGCCGACACATCCATACAGCCACAACAACGGACGAGCGCGTCAGGCTGCTCGATGAGTTCTTCCTGCAACGGCTTGCCGACTTTCCGGAGGGCGACGTCAACCTCGAACGCCTCAGCGATGTCTTCAGCGACATCGTGCCCACCGATGGCACCACAGCCCACCCACCACTTAGCCACGAGGAGTTCTCACCCACCGACCTGGCCTCCACGGCCTGCCTCAGTCAGAAGCAGTTCACGCGCGTCTTTAATAAATATGTAGGCATGAACCCCAAGGCCTACCTCCGACTGCTCCGTTTTCACAAGGCACTGCGCATGCTCCGGCAGACACACGGCTCCCCCCTCTCCACCACCAAGACCACAGCCACAAACCTTCACCCCACGCTGACAGACACAGCCTGGCAATGCGGCTACTACGACCTGGCTCACATGACGGGCGACTTTCGCGACATCTGCGGCTACTCGCCCTCCGAGCTCCTCGAAACAGGCACCGAACTCACCGAAGCCTTCGGTCAGCAGTTCAGCGGACTAATGAAGAAGAAGATAAAGATAGAAAACCTCGAATAAGATCCCGATCTGCAAGAACATCCATTTCCCGGGTTATAAGTAACCGAGCCAAATTATTTAGCAATGATATTTGGCACAAGGTTATCTTTCCTCCTCGAAAACGACTTATATTGACTATCAATGCGTTAGCATCGGGTGTTGCTCACATGTCGCAAAAATCAAAATAAATATTGATAATCAACATGTTACAAAACCAATGCAAAGGTAAGAATTTATACCCGAATAACCAAAAATAACCACATAAAAAAGCACTAATTTGCTACATTTTCTTGATTTGGATTAGTTCTTGACAACCAGAAGTGGCAACTAAACATTATTTTACACGTATGTGCGTGTGTTTTGGCATCTCTACAATCAAAAGTTTGACGAAATAATCAAATTTTGACGATTTTGCAAAAATATTTGAGCAAACAAGCCAGTATTTCACTTATTTTTGGTACCTTTGCAGCCGAAGGCTGCGAGTCCACAACAATCATATACGTTTGAAAGGACTCCAAAACTTAGAATTCAAGTGAATATAGTATATCCAACGATTACCTGACAATAACTTCATATGGCTAAGCTGAATAGAATTAGAGTCGTTCTCGCAGAACGTGACTTGAACAACAAATGGTTGGCGGACAAATTGGGCAAAGACCAGGCTACTGTGTCCAAATGGATTACCAATACCACCCAACCTAACCTTGAAACGATGATGCAGATAGCAAAGGTGCTCGAAACACAAGTAGATGATCTGTTGCGATTTGATGAGTTGCCAGAGATTCCTTCTGCCGAAGAAACCGCATAGTTATATCATCTAAGAAAAGAAATAGATATGAACAACATAGACTTTGTAACGTACTGTATCGGTAACCTCTCGCGACGCCTTAACATGACGGCAAGCGAAGTATATCGCAGACTAAAGCAGTCGGGAATCCTTATGGGTTACATTGTACCTAGTTATGATGTTCTGTCAACGTTTGGCAAGGAATATCTAATGGAAGACCTCACGGAGTATATGAAAGAAAAAGGTGTACTATAAAGTCTATGAATTACCATAATTATCAAGACCGCAACAACAATGAATAAATTCACCATACAGCAACTCCGGCAGATGCGCGAATCCGAAGACCGTGTTGAGTTCAAGGCGGGCGAAGGAGGCAACGTGTCCTACGATGGTCGAGGCAAGACCAATCCGAAGGATCGTCGCCGCTGCATCCTTGGCTATGTCATCGCCCTTTGCAACGAAGGTGGCGGTCGCTTGGTCATTGGTATGCACGACAACTTTCCGCATCGCGTCACAGGCACACGCCAGGCACAGGATGCCATCGGACAGCTGGAGTCGGACATCTATCGCGACACAACTATTCGTCCTGAGATTTACGAACTCTATGACGAAGAGAATCGTCGTGTATTGGTGATTGAGGTTCC
>JAZLFZ010000017.1:0-37809 GCA_045616065.1 Bacteroidaceae bacterium
CTACAATCAATTGTACGCCTTCTTTTTTAGGAGGTCGTCGCTACGCTCCTCAAAATCAAACTCAAAATAGTTTCTAAAAATCTCCACTCAAAATTCCAGATGACTCATAAAAATCATCACTCCAAATCTCAGAAGAACCATTTTTATCGGCAAAAGTAATAAAAATATACGAAATGGCAAAAAATGATGGGGAAAAAGTGTCAGGCTTGAGTAACTTCGCGGCTGACCATCTCGCAATACGAATATCAGTGTTTTCCGTATGAGGCATTCCCACAATAGCTGTCTCCTACTTGCAGATTAAGTGATGATATAGAATGTTCGTGGCAGAAAAACTACTGATTAATGACCATATATTTGCGGTTTGATAGTAGTTAATATGCATGTTTTGACATTTTATGTGTACCTTTGCACACAATATAATTTCCCCATTGTTATGGCAGAGATCAATGATAAACTTGTGTCTCACTTTATGAGTCAACAGGATGGAGTACATTTGGAAGAAGAAGAGCGACGATTGTTGAACTTCGCAGAAACCTATGCCATGTGCGACAACGCTATCGTGGCTCTGAACAATATGCGAACCGGCAAGTGCCATATCTTCATGGGCAAGACAGCAGAGGTTCTCGGCATCGGAAAGGCTGGAACACACATGTTCGTGGATTCTGTTTTCGAGGAGGAAATCATTTCTTGCATAAATCCCGAGAATCTGGTGATTCAGAATCTTCAGGAGCTGAAGTTCTTCAACCGAATGCTTACGCCACAGAATGTCAGTGAAGGATTCCCTTGGTATATGGAGCAGATCATCAGTATGCACGATGCCGATGGCAAGTACCACCCTGTTATACACCGCATACAGTATTTCCCGAGCGAGGGCAAGCAGGGCATCTGCTATGCACTTTGTGTGTATAAGCTTACGAAGGAGTCGTTCAACCATGCACGACTTATACACAAACTGACGGGTGAAGAGCGTCGCATCGACATCTCTGAATTGCGCTCAATTTTGAGCCGTCGCGAAAAGGAACTGCTACAATACATCCAGAAGGGATTTGCCAGCAAAGAGATTGCAGGGCTGATGGGTATCAGCAAGAATACCGTTGACCGTCACCGTCAGAACATTATAGAGAAACTGCAGGTCAGCAATACCACCGAGGCGTGCTTCAAGGCTAAAAAACTGGGACTTTTATAATTCACAATTCATAAGTTAGTGAACAAATTTATTTTTATAATTATTGTGGTAAATTAAACTAATATTAAAATAAGATTAAACCTTGAAGGTGTCACAAAATGGAGTTTAATATTTTTTTAATATAATTTTAATATACCATTATAAAAATCATTCTGCACAGTTACTTAATTCATATTTCATAATTCATACTGGCGCTGCGAATTACGATATTCGAAGTGAAAATAGTACTTTGTAAATGGTAAATTGTAAATGACATGGCTTACTTAGAATCAAAACCAAGATATGAGGTCTTGGACGGACTCAGAGGTGTGGCAGCACTCTGTGTCGTTGGTTTCCACATGATGGAATGCTACTCTGCCGACATCACCAACAACATTATGGCGCATGGCTATCTGGCCGTGGACTTCTTCTTCGCCCTTTCGGGTTACGTCCTGGGCTATGCCTATCAGGATCGCTTTGACCAGATGGGGTACAAGGGATTCTTCAAGCGCCGTCTCGTCCGTCTGCACCCTATGCTGCTGATTGGCGTACTGATGGGCATCATCTTCTTCTACTATTCGGGTAGCGTTGATGTGTTCGGTGCCGTGGACAGCGCACCTTGGTATTTTCTGATGCTTCAGGCGGTGCTCACGCTCTTCTGCATCCCATTCCCTCAGTCATGGGACATTCGTGGATGGGGCGAGTTGTCGAGCATCAACGGTCCTGTTTGGACGCTCATCTACGAGTACATTGCCAACATCCTCTATGCCTTCGTGTTCCGTTTCCTGCCTACATGGGGACTGGCTATACTTGCCCTCTGTGCTGCCGTGTGCACCACCGACATTGCCTTGAACCTCAACATCTTCGGCAACCTGACTGAAAGTGATTATTTCTATTACATCAATGGAGGATTCGTCTTCAATCCAGAGCATGTCTATCTTGCTTTCACCCGTCTGCTCTATCCTTTCCTCATCGGTTTGCTGATGTCTCGCATGGGCAAGATGATCAAGTCAAAGCACGGTTTCCTCATCACCTCACTTATCGTCTTTGGCATGTTTAATGTGCCTAAGTTTGATGGCGGTGGCAACATCGTGGACGGAGCCTACCAGCTCTTCTGCGTACTGTTCCTCTTCCCTCTGGTTCTCGTCACCGGTGCTGGCAGCAAGCTGACAGGCAAGGTGAGTACAAAGGTGTGCAAATTCCTTGGCGACATTTCTTTCCCTCTCTACATCACGCACTATCCGGTGCTCTACATGCACATGTCATGGGCACAGCGACACTTGGATGCACCTGTCGGCACACACGTCTTTGTGGCTATCACTACCACCATCCTCGTCATCATGAATGCCTGGGCAGCCCTGAAACTCTATGACCTGCCAGTTCGCGCATGGCTGAAGGAACATTGGCTGAAGAAATAGTATTCAGATGCCGACAAGGTCGGGTTTGTGAAGTAACTGCTGATCTTTTGGCACATCAAGAATGCAAAAAAGTGGTTCATCACTCCAAATACCCGGACTACCCCAATATTTTATTTTTTGCAATAAACCTCCATACTTCCACTCGATCCTCATGGGTTGTTGTAGCACAATGCGTTATGGCAGTGGAGGTTTTGAGAGAATCCTCCACTCGAAGGGTCACAGGGACAGCCCGCCTTCACCCAGGCCTGGCTCAACGGACCCTGTCCGTGCGACTCGCGCTGTAAGGGGTAGCTGTCTGTATTGGTGATATTTACAGACAGCTGGTGAGTATTGCCTTGATGTCAGCTTCGAGCAGAGGAGCCCATGCGTGTTCAAGTCCTTCGTTGTCGGCAATGTGCTTTGCCATTTCGTCGATGCGACTGTCGTCAATGCCGACCTCACGGAGCGTCATGGGTATGCCAATTTCCTTGTAGAAGTCATGGATTGACTGGATGGATTCCTCGGGGGTGTTCACGCCAAACACGTTTTTGCCGAATGAAGTGATGCGCTCAACAACCTGCTCGTGCAGCTCACCTTCAGTGGTGTTGAGAATGTGCTTCATCCATCGGGGTGTCACGATGGCAAGACCTTCACCGTGGGTGATGTCGTAGTAAGCCGAAAGAGCGTGCTCGATAGAGTGCATAGGCCATCCACCTGCGCTGTTGCCAAGGGCGTAGATGCCATTGCAACCAAGGGTTGTGGCATAGAAGATCTCGGCACGTGCATCGTAGTTTTCTGGATCGTCGAGTACAATCTTCACGTTCTTGATGAGTGACTTGATAGCACCTTCCATGAAGGCGTCGTTCATCATGATGTGCTCGCCACAGAAGTACTGCTCCATGATGTGGTTGATGCAGTCAGCCACACCAGCAAGTGTCTGCTTTACAGGAAGAGAGAAGGTGTAGGTCGGATCAATGAATGAAACAGCAGGGAATACGTATGGCGAGAAGTACGCAAGCTTGTCGTTGGTCTCAGTGCGTGAGATTACACCACCGCAATCATACTCCGAGCCAGTAGCGGCAAGTGTGATGATGTCAACAATAGGAATGGCACGTTCGTTGCGTACCTTCATTGTCACAACATCCCATGGATCGGCATCGCAGCAGGCACAACCGGCAATAGCCTTGGTGCAGTCGAGGACAGAGCCACCACCGACAGAGAGGATGACATCAATCTGCTTCTCCCTGCAAATCCTTATTCCCTCCAGTACGCTTGGGTTGAACTTAGGGTTTGGCTCAATGCCGGAAAGTTCGTACAACTCCTTGTCCCTGAGGATTTCCTTCACCTGGTCGTAAAGACCACTACGCTTGATGCTGCCACCGCCCCATGTCATGAGTACACGGTTGCCAAACTGAGCCATTACACTCTGTAGCTTCTCAGCTACAACACCTTTGCCGAATATCAGTCGGGTAGGGGTTTGATAATCAAAATTCTTCATATAGTTTTATATTTTACAAGTTCCGCAAGTACTATGTTTGCGATTAAGTGGAAGGTTGAATCATGGAATTATTCCCCGATAATCGTTGCAACAATACGGCGTTGACCTCCATAGTCGCGGAACTCGCAGAGGTAGATGCCCTGCCAAGAGGGTCACAGGGACAGGTCGCCTTGACCCAGGCCTGGGTCAACGGACCCTGTCCCTGCGACCCGTAGCCGCCCCTTATCAAGGGGCTCTAAATGTATCACGCTACTTCTCCTCCAGTTCTCTTAAACAATGTGGCAATTTTCCCATCTTGCGGTGATGTGCCACGCAAGCGCAGCACGATCCGTGACGTGGACACTCTTTGGGGCAGGTACACTCGAAGTAGTTGGTTTCACCTACTGTGGTTGGTCTATGTGGACAATTCATAAGAAAATGACTTTATGGATTACTGTCTTGTTTTATTCAAGAGTATGCGAGTGATGAACGACTTGATGGCGGCAGCCGCCTCAGAGCCGAGGTTGCCGTGAGGGGCTCTGTCGTTGAGTATCAATTCTGCCTCTACACCGGCGTTGTACAGTGCCTCGTACATCTTGATTGCCTGGGCAGAAGGAACGCGGATGTCCTTCTGTCCGTTGATTATCAGGACGGGAGGGTCATCGTGGGTGACGTGAAAGATGGGGCTGCCCAGCTTCACCAGTTCGTATTGCTTCGGGAACTTCCTGGGTTTGGCGGCAACCGTACCCAGGTTGCACTCTTTCGTGGTCAATCCGAAAAGCTGTGAGCGAGTAGAGTGCTGATCCTCTACCAGTTCGTATACCTGTGCATCGGTGCGTCCCAGGTCCTTGCGGGCGTAGAGGTCGGAGGCGAGGGTTAGGAAGTCCGTCATGCCATAGCAGTCCACGCATCCTATGACCTTGCTGTCAACATTCTGGTTGCCACCGACATTGCCTTCCAATGCCTCTTCTCCGTTGGAGACGGCAGCAAGCAGGGCCAACTGTGCACCGGCCGACTCGCCCATGGTCATGATACGAGCAGGGTCGATGCCATACTTGTCGGCATTGGCTTTCAGGTGGCGTATGGCAGCCTTGACATCGTGAATCTGAGCGGGAAAGATGGCTTCGTTGGAGAAGCGGTAAGTGGCAGCGGCAATGGTGATGCCCTTCTTGCGCAACTCCATGAGAGCTCTTATCTGTTCCGAGCCAGCTGCTTCGAGGTTGTTGTCGCCCGACACCCATGCGCCACCGTGCACAAAAAGGACCACAGGCTGCCTGCCCTGTCCCTCACCTTTCCAGATGTTGATATTCAGCTCTTTTGTGCCTCCATCGGCTATCGGTGCCTGCGCAAATGGTACGTTGCGGAAGACCTTCGCGCGAGCGTTCGGATTGGGCATCTGTCGCTGCATGTACTTCTTGAAATATCTGCCTTGATCGGATAGCGTATAGTTCCAGTCGGTAATGAGCGTGGGTGCCCAATGTGGGTCGAAACACCAGATGGTGAAGGAGATACCTTTCTGCTCGAAGTAGCTGGTGATATGGTCGGCATACACATCCGTTGACTTCACTGGCACGTGCGCCCCACGTTCCGTCTCGAGGCAATAGCCCATCTCCGTGCAGATGACAGGGTAGGTGTCGGCCACATAGCCGAAGTCCTTCTCCCATTTCTCCTCCCATGGCTGTTCGCGCTTCATGGGGTAGGGATGGGAGACGTAGGCGACGTTCCTGCGACGGATTGGCTTATCCTTTATTTCCGTGAGGTCGTACGCCCAGTTGAATCCTGCACAGAGGCACACCTTCCGGGTGTCGTAGGTGCGTATCGTATCGATGATCTGCTCGTTGATGGCTCGCCATTCGTCCCATGTACACTTGCCGAGACCGTTTTGCTGTATCGTCGGTTCGTTGAAGAGTTCGTAGAGCGCCACGGCAGGTTCGTCCTTGTATCGCTGGGCCACGGTGCGCCAGAAGCGGAATGTCTCCTCCTTCGTCGTGTTATACATCGCATTGGTGTATTTCTCATCCTTCAGATTGCCGATGCTGTGCCAGTCGATGATGACGTACATGCCCAGTTGTTTTGCCCATGCAATGCCCTGGTCGATGGCCTGGAGTGTCTTGTCCCATCCGTATCTGTTGATGTTCTGCGGATGGATGGGGAAACGGACGATGTTGGCATTCCACGACGATGCCTCCGTGAAGTACGCCTCTCCCCATTTGTTTTCGGAGATAAGCTTGACGGGGTCGGAGAAACAGAGACCCTTGAAAATGACAGTCTTGCCATTCTCGTCAACAAAGTTCTTGCCATCGACATGAATCTGTGGCATGTGCTGGGCAGAGGCTGTGGATGCGGCCGCCAGCGTAAATAGTATCAGGAATAACTTTTTCATCATATTGTCAACTTGAATCACCTGTTTAGGCAACAATCCTGTTGATGACCTTCTCGCTCTTCGGCAGGAAGAATCCGGCAACAGGACCCACGAGGAAGAGGCAGATCAGCGTACCCATGCCTACCACACCGCCCAGAAGCCAGCCGCAGACAAGGAAGCAGGCGTCCACCATCATGCGGACAATGGAGAACTTCTTCTTCGTTTTATCGCTTATCACCACCCCCACAAGGTCGTTGGGACCTGTTCCGGCATCCGACTTGATGACAACCGACATGCCGAGAGCAAGGATGATGCAGCCGACGACGTTGCTTATGACCCGCAGCGCCATCGCACTGTCGGGCGTGATGACCGACGCAAGCATCATATTGAACACGTCGATGATAGGTCCGCCACAGAACATGCAGATCAGCGTGCCTATCTTGATGTAGGTGCGGTCGACGAACAACAGCACGATGATAATCAGTATGCTGACGGCCATGTGCGTGTTGCCGTGGGTGATAAGCGGTGAGGAGATGACGTTGCCAATAGACTTGCTCAACCCCTGTATCATCACATTGAACGGATCGGAACCAAGGTTGGCAAGCAGGAATAGCGACACACCGAAGTGCGCTATAATCAGTCCAATAAACAGAATGACAACTCGAATTAATGTTACTTTCATTTGCGCGATCTTTAATTTGTCCAAGTTTTTGGCGGGCCCGGGTGTGTACCCCACCATCAGTATGTAGAGCTGTAGCGATGGCTGCAGGTGCAGTGGCATAATACTGCTGCAAATTTACAAAAAAAAATGGAAAAAGGCCTTCCCATGCCGAATATTTTATTCGTTTTCGTTTTCTTTTTTTATTAAGGCCTAATTGCGCAGCATGGCATAGGGTTTGTAGATGATATATTTATGTTTGGATATTACATTCCACGAACATTTTACGATACACCTCTGCTTTCTTCTCCAACCGGAGAGGGTAGGCGCGGGATGATGACGGCAGTCGATAGAGACGGATATCGCGACCCAGACGGCCGATGTGGAGCGTTACGTACGTGCCCACTTTCGGTATATCTTTCGTGGCGAAGTGGCGACAGATTGTTTCTGCAGCCTTCTCTCCGGTCACGGCAATGGTATGGCAATCAGGGATCTGTCTCAGCAACGCCTCAATGTCTGTTTCTTCCACAACCTCAAGGAACTTGTCCGACGCATTGTCTTGCTGGCGATGAACGGCTGTGGCCGTGTCATAGAAGCCGATACCCTTCTCCGTCAGGAACTCCACAATCTCCTTCAGACGGAACGTCTTGTTCGGCTCATCCACAAAGTGGTTCTTGTCCCCATAGAAAATCAATCCCTCAATGCGCCAATGGTCGTTGAGGAGGTTGGGATAAAAGAAATCCATGCACCATCGCTTCCGCTGTGGAGGGAAACTTCCCAGAAACAGTACTTTGCATCCTGTAGGTAAAAAAGGTAGCAAAGGATGATACTCTACGTCTTCGTTTGAACGCTGAATATTTTGAATGTTGAGGTATGAATTTTGGCATTCCATACTGATAGTTGACTTTTTGAGTTGCAAAGATACGCATAATACTTCACAATGACGAAATAAGTATTTACTTTTTATGATTATGTGTGTTTTTTCTTAAGTAACTGTGCCGAATGATTTTTATAAGAGGGTCACAGGGACAAAGTCCAGTGGGTCAACGGACCGTGTCCCTGCTACCCGCGCAAAAAAAAGCGGCTCCGGTACTGTGTCCGGAGCCGCTTGGATTTATCGCCTCCCCTCGTTGGGGGGAGAGTGGTGGGGGAGGATTATTCCTCGTCCCAAAGATCCATTTCGCCCTTGGTGTAGGTTACGTCCTCGCCCAGGAACTCGTCGCCGAGGGAGCTGCCGTCTTCCACGCCGGGTGAAGCTGCCAGCATCTGGGTGGCATTCATGTTGTGCATGTCAACTGCAGGCTTGATGTATTTTTTCATCTTTACAATTATATTAATGTGAATGATTGTTGTTTAGGTTCTCTCTTTCTTTCTTACTTGACGATGAACTTCTTGCCGTCCTTGACGTAGATACCCTTTGTGGTGTTCTGTACGCGCTGGCCAGCCAGGTTGAAGATGTTCTCGTTGCTCGTAGCCTTCACGTTGGCGATGGCGGTAGCCTCACCGAACCACAGACCCTCGGCCTTGATGTTGGCCTCAGCGGGAATGGCCAGGTATGCCTTGTTGGCAGCGATGCCGAAGGCAGCACCGTCCTTGGCACCATACCAGAAGCCGATCTGCTCGCCCTTGTGCATGGTCAGACGGTAGAACTTGGCGTCACCCTCCATAGCCTCGGTTGAGGGACGGAGCGCGTTGAGTTCACCCAGAACAGAAGCACTTGCTGACTGGAGAGAGAGGGTTGCCTCGTAGCAGCCGGGCTCGACAGCTGAAACCAGCACGCCGGTGTTGGCGGGAACGACGGCACCATCTGCATACTGAGCAAGCTTCAGTGCGCCATCCTCGATAGCGATCTCAGAAACGGTGAGGCCGGCAGGAACCTCCCAGGGAGTGCTGAGGCTGAAGGTAGCGTAGTATGCCTCGCCATCCTTGCAAGCCTCGCTGATGACGATGGCAGCCTTCTCGGTAGCCTCGTAGGTGATGTCGATGTAGGTGAGACCAACAGTCTTGGCCAGTTTAGCAGTAATGGGAGCACAACCATTCTCGGGGATGATGGTGATTACCTGATCCTTGTTGGTAGCGGTGGCATTGGTCCATTCGCTTTCAACCAAAGCGGTGGTGTAGCCAGCGGTGGTAGCCTCGCATACGATAGAGGTGATGCTATAGCCGGCAACGGGGGTGATGGTCAGGGTAGAACCCGTATAGAAACGTGTGCTGGTACGCTTTGTGGGGTTACCGGGATAGTAGTTGTTGGCGGGAGTTGAAGAAGCAGCCTTGTCAGCGATGATGGTGACGATGTCGTTGCTCCACATCATCTGCTGCTCGTTGGCAATGACGGTCTGATCCTCGGTAAGGTCGAAGGTGTGCTCGTCCTTGGGCTCATCTCCGGGCTGCTCACCACCACCTTCGGGAGCGGTATAGGTGAGCTTGTCCCATGACCAGGTGTCCTGCTCGGGAGCGAGTTCCCAGGTGCCCTTGTAGTTCTTCCAGGGGCAGGTGATGGTGCCTGATACCTTGCCACCCTTCACCCACTCCTTGGGTACATTGCGGTAGTAGAGTTCCATCTTCTGGTCACCAACCATGAAGTAGATACCGTTGCGGTAACCCTGACTGGTAACGTAGAAGTCTACGATTTCGTCGTTGGTGAGCGTAACGGTAACCTCCTCACCTGCCTCTGTGGGCTCACCGGCAGCAACGAGCTCAGCCAGAGAGGCATAGACGTTGGTGTCAGCGGGCTTCTTGTTGAAGGTAGCTGAAACGTACACGTTCTGCTCGGGCATAGCAAACTGGTTGTTGGTGACGGTGATGACTTTGTTGTCCTCACCCTTTACGTCCCACTCGCCGAAGGTGTAGCCCTCAGCGGGAGTAGCGGTAAGGGTGATGGTGGTGCCAGCAGTAGCAGAGGTGGCGCTTGCGGTTACGGTACCGTTCTGGATGCCGTCAGCAATCTCGACATCGTACTTGGCGGGCTCGGGAGTGGGCTCGCCGCTGTTTTCGTAATTGACTGTTATCGAGTAGATAAATACAGCTTTTGAAGAGGTCAGTGTGATGGCACTGATGTTGTCGTTGATGGTGAAGGTGTAATCAGCAGCAGCTTCATCAGACGTCTCCTGAGCAGCCTTGCCATTGACAGACAAAGTGGCTCCATTATTCTTGCCACCATAATTCTTTGCATTAACAACGATGGTAGTTGCCTTGACCTTTCCTGCATCCGACAATGCGATGCTGAGCGTGGCAGCTGTACCGCTCTTACCGGTTCGGATACAGTTTTGGGCGTCGCCGTAATAAGCATTTCCTTCTACTGCCGTGAAAGGCTGTGCCGTAACGTAGTCTGTACCCTCTGCGATAGCGGTAGCAGCCTTTACTGTTTCGGTAAGGGGAGTAGCAGATTTCACTCCATTGCCAAACTTGATGGTGTAACTTTCTGCCCATGTGGCGCCTGTAGCGGCGAGCATGCACACGAGCATGAGCCATGTTTTGAGTAATTTTTGTTTCATTTGTTTATAATTTAAAGTTAAAAAAATAAGCTATTGTCGGAGGTCCTTGGCACAGCATCCGCAAGTGCCGAACCACAATTCGTGGCAAATTTAAACAAAATGATTGAAACCGCGGAATGTTTGTCCTCTTTTTTTTGTAGATTGTACGGAAAACGGCCGTTTCATGGGTTTTCCGTTCGCTTTTTTACATTATATTATATGTTATTCTCCGCTTTTGTGAAAAAAAAGCGGTTGAGGCTGCGATTTATCAAGAAAGATTTGTAAATTTGCAGAGAGAAAACACATTGACATGAAAAGAACAGCTAAAATACAACTCATAGCCCTTCTGCTGGCCGGCTTCATGCTGCAGTTGATGGCGCAGGACGGGAAGGAATGGGACAATCCCGCCATCTCCAGTGTGAACCGCGAACTGGCACATGCGCCTGCTGTGTCCGACGGCTATGGCATGTCGCTCGACGGTACGTGGAAGTTCAAGTGGGTGGCCAAGCCAAGCTCAGCGCCTACTGCCTTTGCCGAGGACTACAATGATGCCAGTTGGGACAACATCGAGGTGCCCTCGAGCTGGCAGGTGTGGGGACTGAACCATGGCAAGTCGTGGGACAAGCCCCTGTACTGCAACGTGGCCTATCCCTTCAGCTTCAACGAGTCGACCTACAGTGTCATGGCCGACAGTCCCGGTTGGTTCATGTACAACGGCAACATGCCCAACCCCGTGGGCACGTACCGTCGTAAGTTTACCGTGCCCAACGAATGGGAGGGGCGCGATGTCTACGTGCGCTTCAATGGCGCAGGTGCCGGTTATTACCTGTGGATCAACGGAAAAAGGGTGGGCTACAGCGAAGACTCGTACACGCCCAGTGAGTTCCGCATCACGGACTATCTGCACGAGGGCGAGAACACCGTGGCCGTGCAGGTGTACCGTTTCTCGAGCGGCTCGTTCCTTGAGTGCCAGGACTACTGGCGACTGACCGGCATCCAGCGTCATTGCATGCTGTGGTCGGCGCCCAAGACGCAGCTGCGCGACTACTTCTTCTCCACCGACCTCGACGACTCCTATACCAATGCCGTGGCCAAGATTGAGGCAATGGTGACAGGACCCGACAAGACGGGAGCCAAGGTGGTGGCTGCCATCCTGGATGGGGAAACTCTGATAGCCACCCAAACTGCCGATGTGCCAGCCACGGGCAAGATGACACTGAAGATGGACGTCACGAACCCACGCAAGTGGAGTGCCGAGACCCCCAACCTCTACACCCTGCGCATGACCTTGCTCGACGGCCAGGGCAAGGAGGTGGACAGACGTGAGAGCCAGGTGGGATTCAAGGAGGTCAGCATCCGAAGGGACGGTGCGCTGCTCATCAACGGCAGGCGCATGGTCTTCCACGGAGTGGACCGTCACGACATCAGTCCTGTCAATGGACGTGCCATTACGGACGAGGAGATAGAACAGGACATCATTACGATGAAGCGGTTGAATATCAACGCTGTGCGTACCAGTCACTATCCCAACGACCCCGTCTTCTATCAGTTGTGTGACAAGTACGGACTCTATGTGCTGGCCGAGGCCAATGTGGAGTGCCATGCCAACCAGAAGCTCAGTGGCGTGGAAGTGTTCCGCAAGCCCATGAGCGAGCGTTCTTCCAACCAGGTTCGCTGGCTGCGCAACCATGCCTGCATCTTCATGTGGTCACTGGGCAACGAGAGCGGTGGCGGTGACAACTTCCGTTCGGCACGCGACAGTGTCAAGGCCCTCGATCCCACACGCCTCGTTCACTACGAGGGCAACAGCGACTTTGGCGACGTCTCCTCCACGATGTACGGCAGCACGGGCACCATCGAGTGGACGGGATCGAGCCGTCAGGGTCAGAACTACCCGAAGCCCCACATCCAGTGCGAGAACAGCCATTCGATGGGCAACTCGATGGGCAACCAGCGCGAATACTTCGACATCTACGAGAAATACCCCTGTCTGACGGGTGAGTTCATCTGGGACTTCAAGGATCAGGGCATCCTGACCAAGTCGGGCAACGGCAAGCAGTACTGGGCCTACGGTGGCGACTTTGGCGACAACCCCAACGATGGCAACTTCTGCATTAACGGTCTGGTAAAGCCCGACCTGAGCCTGACGGCCAAGAGTTATACCACGAAGAAGATCTACCAGCCCGTGGAGTTCTCCTTTGCGGGACAGTCGGTGTACGATGCTACGAGCAAATATGTTTACAAGCCTACGGATGAGCAGGTTACAGTTCGTCTGAAGAGCAAGCTGGCCTTCGCCTCCACGGATTATCTGGACATCAGCTACAGCGTGATGGAGGATGGCGTTGAGGTAAAAGCAGGCACCATCAGTCAGGTGGTAGAGGCCGAGAAGACCGTCGAGGTAAAGCTCGACGTCCCTGCTGCCAAGACGGACAGCAAGGGTGGCGTGCCCGAGCGCAGCATTCGTTTCAGTGCCAGGCTGAAGGATGCAACGGCCTGGGCAGAAGCAGGATATGAGGTGGCCAATGAATGCCTCGTCATCAGTCCTGCCGTGCGTCAGCTCTACGCTCTGCCCGACGGCAACGAGCTGAATGTCAGCATGAGCTCAACGGCTCTCACCGTTTCCGGAGCCGACTTTACGGCCGTCTTCAATAAGTCGAAAGGAACGCTCAGCAGCTACAAGATAGGCAATACGAGCGTCATCAACAGCCCGCTCGTGCTGAACCTCTTCCGTCTGCCTACCGACAACGACGGACGTCAGACGGAGGGTTGGGACAACCTGTCGCTGCAGAAGTTGACGAGCAAGGCCGTCAGCTTCGACTACTCGTTGAGCGAGGACGGAAAGAGCGTGGACATCCTGGCCAAGACCACCTATACCGGTGGCAAGGCAAGCTATGCTGTGGATCAGTTCTTCAAGGTTTGTGCCGATGGCAGCATCTTGGTCAGCAGCAATGTGCGCCCCTCTATGAAGGGAGCCGTGTTGCCCCGAATGGGTTTCCGCACCGAGTTGCCCAACACGATGGAGCAGCTCTGCTGGTACGGTCGTGGCCCCTGGGACAGCTACGTGGATCGCAAGGAAGGCAGTCTGCTGGGCATCCACGAGAGCACCGTCAAGGCACAGCAGACCGACTATATCAAGCCGCAGGAGCACGGCACGAAGCTGGACGTGCGTTGGACGGCACTGACCAATGCGGAGGGCGTGGGTATGCTCATGGCATCGCCCGAACCCATTGCCGTAAGTGCCACACACTCACGTCCTGAAGACAATTATACGAATCGGAATCAGCGAGTTAAGCATACCTACGAGTACAAGACCTGCACCAACACGGTGCTTTGCCTCGACGGACTGACACGCGGCCTGGGCAATGCCAGCTGCGGACCGGATGTGCTCGACAAGTACGAGTTGCTTTCGCAGGATATGCAGATGCAGTTCTTCCTCTTCCCCTTGCGCGAGAAGCATTCAGTGGAGCAGCTGAGCGAGAAGGCACGCGTAAGCATGCCCATCTGTAAGGACGTGAGCTGCGAACGCAACAACCAGGGCAAGATTGTGATGAGTTGCGGCACCAGCGGAGCCACCATCCTGTACAGCACCGATGGGGGAGAGACCTTCAAGAAGTATACCTCGGCCTTCTCCTTCGACGGTGGAGGAACGATTATCTGCTATGCCGAAGCCGAAGGGATGACGAGCAGCTCGCGACAGACGTATGACTTCGACATGCACATCAGCCGCACCGGCTGGAAGGTCATCAGTTACGACAGTCAGCAGGGTGGCAACGAGGCCAGCAAGGTTCTGGACGGCAATACAGGTTCCATCTGGCACACGCCATGGGGCAACAATGAACCGCTGCATCCACATGCCATTGTGCTGGATATGCAGAAGACGTACAACGTGACGGGCATCATCTACACGGCCCGTGCGGATGGCGAGAACGGTATGGTGAAGGACTTCGAGGTGTACCTGAGCAACGATGCCAGCAAGTGGGGAGCACCCGCTCACGTCGGAACCTTTGGCAAGACAGCCGCTCCACAGTCGGCTACGTTCAGCAAGGCTGCCGAGGGGCGCTACCTGATGTTCGTGGCCAAGAGTGAGGTGAACGGCAAGGCGTGGACGTCCATGGCCGAACTGGAAATCAGCACTACGGGCACGGTCGATACGCCCACTCCCTGTACGAGCCGCAAGATCACCTCGGGTTCCACCTACTATCTGATGGACGAGGAGTCTGGGCTCTATCTGCATCTCAACAAGAACGACAACCTCTACGAACTGCAGGAGCTTGACGCAGATGATGCCAGCTTCCGCTTTGCGCCCAAGCTGGTCAACGGTTTCAGACATCTGTACACGCTCACGACCAGCAGCAAGGTGATGCGAAATCCGGACAACTCGGCATGGGACATCACGAACGGTGCCTCGACCAGCAACCTGAACTCGTGGATGCAGATCGTTCAGCTCGACGAGGATCGCATCCAGTTGCGCTGTGCCTGGAAGGGCAACGAGTACGTCAACATGGATCGCCATACGGCCGGTTCCCGCATCTACAGCAACAAGCCCAGCGGCAACGTCTTCCGCCTCCTGACCAAGAGCGAGGCAACAGCCGTCTTTGCTCCCCTTGCCCCCAGTGCCGCAGCTATACCTTATTATAATATATATGGGCGCAACCTGGGCGCCGATGCCGATGCTCTGCCTCGTGGCATCTACATACACAATGGTAAGAAATACATCAAGCAATAGCGAATGAAACGTATCCTTACCATTCTCCTCATCGTCCTCCTCGTCTGTGCTTGCCAGTCGGGGCCGCGCCACACACGCTATGGAATGTACTATTGGCGCACCTCCCTGTCGTGGAGTGCATCCGAACAGGTATGGGCTGACAGTGTGGGGGTGGAGACGCTGTATCTGCGCCTCTTCGATGTGGTGAAGGATGGTAAAGAAGCCACGATTGGCATGCGTCCAGAGGCTACGTTGCGCTTTGATGACGAACATATTGCCAAAGGGCTGGCCACGCGGTTCCGCTCCATCGTACCTGTGGTGTTCCTTTCACCCGGGCTGCTTGGGCGTGACAATGCCGGGAAGGCTGCTGCGCTGGCCGATATGCTGCTGAAACGCATTGACCAGATGACGGGTAGGAATGGCCTCGGAACCTGCAAAGAGATACAGATTGACTACGACTGGACAAGGTCCGATATGCATGTCTATTTTACTCTTCTGCAACAACTTGCTGACTCGCTCCATGCCCGTGGCCGCACGCTCAGTACCACTATCCGTCTGCACCAGCTGGCCATGCAGGCACCACCCGTGGATCGTGGCGTACTGATGTGTTACAACACGGGACGCATACAGGATCCCGATGAGCCGAACTCCATCCTTTCGAAGGAATCGGTTGCTCCGTATCTGCGTCATCTCAAGGATTATTGCCTGCCGTTGGCGCTTGCCTTGCCGCAGTTTGGCTGGAACCTTGTCTTCCATCAGCGTCAGTTCTGCTTCATTGCACCCGGACTTTGTCTTTCGGACACGGCCCAGTTCCAACGCATCGACGATACGCACTACCGGGCCCTTGTCTATCAGTCCGTTCCGGGTGCAGCCTCGGCCACGACGAACAGTTCGCAACGCATTTATCCGGGCGATATAATTCGACGTGAGGAAAGTAGCGACTCGCTCAACGCTCTGATTCTCGAACAGATGTGCAGGCAACGACCAGAACTGGCCGACGAGATTATCTACTATCGTAACTGAACCCGGGCATAATCCCAAACCGATAATAATAAAGAAAAACAAAATATGAAGAAATTGTTTCTCACTCTTTTCGTACTCTCTCTGAGTTACGTCAACGCCCTTGCCTGCGGCTTCTGTGCCGAGTGGGAGGGTGCCACCAATTTTCTCTTTGTCAAGCCGTACGCCAACGACGACAGGGCATTCCCCGATGCCATGTTGCAGGAGACCATCGACTTCTGGCACAACTACGTTCACAAGCAGGTCAGTCGTGAGGTGATAGCCGAATACTTCAGCAATGCCAGCTTCGACACGTTTTCGGAAGCCAGGAAGGAGGATGCCTTCCTCAAGCTGTTGCGCAACGATGACTTCGCACTGAAATATCTGGCAGCCTGCCTCCAGTTGCAGGGAGCCAGCGAGGAGATGTGGGACTATGAGAACAAGGAAAAGCTGATTCAGGGGGCCGACAAGGCAGTGGCCGAGCTGGGCACGGTGCCTGCTGCCTTCAAGTATCGTGTGGCCTTGCTGCAGATGCGTCTGCACAGCTATCATCGCGATTACGAGAAGACGACATCTGTCTGGAACTCAACTGCGAAGGACTGTCCCGAGCCCGCCTTGCTCAAGCGTCTGCAGGGCTACTATGCTGCCTCGCTCTATTCCAAGGAACAGTACAAGGAGGCGCTCAACATCTATGCAGCCATCGGAGATGCACGCAGCATCAACATGTGCATTGCACAGTATGCGGGTGTGGACGGCATCCGTCAGCTGGCTGAGCAGAAGACGGCCGACGACCAGACCCTCTATTATGCCATGCAGGATTTCGCCAACTACTATTGGAATGCAGTGGGTTCCATTGTGAAATATCAGAATATCTGGTATGACGCGTCCGAAAAGATGTCGACCGACACCGACGACAGCGAATCCTACATCCAGCGGGCCAAGGCCGAGGGCCAGAAGATGAAGGAACTCTGCCGACAGCACCTCAACGACCCCGACAAACTGATGTGGCTCAACCTCCTGGCATGGTTGGAGTTGTGCGACAAGAACAATGACGAAGCGCTCCTCCTGTCCACCAAGGCCATCGAACTGAAGGGGGATGCACTGGCCACGGAGAACGCCTTCCGCATCCAGGCTTTGGCTCGTGTGCGTGGTGCCCATATCTTCAAGAACGATAAGGAACTCAAGCAGATAGCTAAGGACTTCCAGTACATGATCTCGCTCGTGGAGCGCGAGAAGCAAGAGCGTCCTCACTACAATCCTGACAACTACTACAGCATCTATCACAGCGAGGAGTATCAGCACCACTATGTCAACTTCTGCTTCCTTGCCGACACCTATGTGCCTGCCCTCCATCAGTTCTTCAAGAGCCACGAAATCGTACAGGGTCTCTTGTGCAGCATGATGCTGTCCGAGAAGATAAGCACAGGCATCGGAGTCTATGCGGAGGATGACGAGTCGTTCGCCTACAACGCCGACGACTGGAGCACAAGCTGGTTCTCCTACATCGATTCGGTACTGGACACCGACGAACTTGCTGCCTTCATGACGTCGCTCCGCAAGGGCAAGGCTACTGATGCCTTTGCCAAGGAGCTCATCCGTCAGTGTCCCAATCCCGAGCAGGTCCTCAACGACCTGATGGGTACCAAGTTGATGCGTAATGGCAAGTACAGTTTGGCACTGCCTTACCTGCAGGCCCTGACGCCCGACTACGTGGGTAGCACACACTACCAACCCTATCTCGCCACGCGTAAGTACCAGCCCAACAGTCCCTTCGTCCGTACCCAGCTCAAGGATCCCATGGGATGGGACGGTGACGATGAACCACAGCGCATAGACGACCGTACCAACTACAAGCTCATCTTCTGCCAGCAGATGGTGGACGACCTGCTTCGTCTGCCCTCGATGAGCGGTAACGCCCAGGTGCAGTTGCAGATGCAGGTGGCCGGTCGCATGTTCCAGGCTTCACAATACGGCGACCTCTGGGCCCTGACGGAGTACAGCTGGTCGTCGTATGTCAGCGAGGAGAATGCCGAATCGCTGATGTGCAACCAGGCTCGCAACATGCTGAAGAAGGCCAAGGAGACGTGTACGGATTCGCGCACGCTGCTGATGATCTACTATGGTCTGGCCGCTGTACCTGCTGGCAAGAAACCTTTCTATACGCTTGATTATAACTGGGAAACGGAGGAAATGGAGTACCACTTCGAACTCTTCCACCCCGCCCGTGAGGCTTACGAGTACCTCAGGCTCCACAGTGAAGAGAGCGAGCTCACCCGTTCGTGTGACGTCCTCAAGTGGTACACCAAGCGATATGGCTTTTAATCACAATACAAATTAAAGAAGCTTACCAGAGTTACAATGCGAAAAACCATATTTTTTCTGCTTCTGATTCCGCTCCTCTCTGCCTGTGTCAATGGACAGACGGAGAAGGGGACACCTGTCAATCCCGATAGCCTGCGCCACGACACCGTGGCCACGCTGAGTCCCAATGGCAACGATTTCATGTTCCTCGAAGGCATGGGCACCTGTTCGTTCGATTCCATCTTTGATGCACGTGTTGATGGCTCGGGCATTGTCCGATGCCTCTTCCATGGCTTTGAGGCAGAGACGTTCACTCGTCTCCTCTCCACCCTTTGTCCGCGTGAGGAGATTACCATCCAGAACCTCGAAGGCAAGTGTTGCGGCATCAAGTGTATGGTGGAGGGCAACATGCAAGCTCCTGTCTTACTTATGATTATGGACGATGGTCACGCCGAGCGCATCACCCTCTACGAACTGAGTGAGGGCAAGGCGCAAGCCACAATGCGTAGTGAACAGAGGGGTATTGTCGACTTCATCTCCCAACCCTCAGCCGAAGCTGATGGCATCGGCATCTACGGTCTCTTGGCCGACAGCAGCCGCATCGATCTCGACTGGAAAGCAGCGGAGGGACAAAACAATTAGTCATCCACCCACTGCGTGCTTGATGACGAGGCCGGCGAGGGTCATGCCGAAGATGCCGGTGACGGGACACATGGAGCCGTTGATCTGTGCTTTGTAGCTGCTCGTCTCGTTGGTGGAACCGAGGTTGGGGAGGGGAGCCTCCTCGCTGTAGACGCAGGGGAACTTGGCTGCGGGAAAGGTGCTGTGACGCTTGAACGTGTTGCGCAGCGCACGGGCCAGTGCATCGCCCTTGACGTGCCAGAACTCGGCAACGCGAACCTGTGTGGGATCGATGCGTAGGGCTGCACCCATCGAGCTGAAGAAGTGGAGCTTACGATGGTCGTGCATCAGACGTGTGCAACGCAGGATGAGGTCGGCCTTGTCCTTGAGCGAGTCGATGGCGTCGATGGCGTAGTCGTACTCGTCGAGGTGGAATGAGTCGGCCGTCTCGGCCGAATAGGTGGCAGAGAGTGCCACGATGTCGGCCTCCGGATTGATGCTGAGCAGCCGGTCGCGCATGGCTTCGACCTTGACTTGCCCGATGGTTTCGGAGGTGGCCATCAGCTGACGGTTGCAGTTGGTGGCGCAGACGAGGTCGTTGTCCACCAGTGTGAGGTGGACGATGCCGCTTCGAATGAGGCTTTCGGCACACCACGACCCTACGCCACCCACACCGAAGAGGATGACGCGCTGGGCAGCGAGCCGTTGCATGCCTTCGGTGCCCAGCAGTCGTTTTGAGCGGTCAAGGAGCGCATTGTCGGAGCTTGTCATTTGTTGCATCTTGTATGTTGTTAGTGGGCTGTTTTGCCCAGGATAAATTGCAAAAGCACGACAAAGTTACGCATTTTTACGCAATTTGCGCGTCCTTTTCGCAAAATCTTTCTATCTTTGTTGCAAAATGTATTCAAACCTTACTGATATGAAGAAGATATTTTGTGCATGTATGATGGCTTTGCTGCCTCTTGGCATGCAGGCTCAGACGGAAAATACGATGCCTCAGCATCTCGATTTCATGGGCGTGCCTATCGGTGGCACCATCGATGAGTTCAATGACCGCATCCAGCCCCGTTTCCGTCTGAAGAAACGTGTGGCGGGCGAGAACCAGTACATCTATGAGGGTGCCATGTTTGGCTACAATACGTACATACAGGTCAATTTCACCCGCAAGACGCGTACCGTCTACCGTGTGCTCGTCACGCCCAAGGGTATCAACCAGATGGCCTGGCAGGACTCCCTGCACGTGCACTATGGCGAACCGGCCGAGACCGTCCAGGGCCAGCTGTGGCAGCGCCCCGAGGGCATGATTCTCTACTATACGCCAGAGGGTTACGACTCGGCCCTCATCTACCTCGATGCGCTTGGCAACGCAGCGTTCAAGGAGGAGAAGTAAGATTTATGTCAGAGCCGCTAACAGCGGTTTATAAGGATATGGAAAGGGGACGATACTCTCTCAGACTGTTGAGAAGTATCGTCCCCTTTTTTGTGTTTTTATCTTGTACCAAGTTATTTTTTAATCATCACTTATCAGCTGTTGCTCTTTACAGGTTCATGCTGGGCTTCAAGACGTCGTGGCACTTCACGGCCTCTGCCTTTCCGACCTTGAACTGAGCCGAACAGCGAGCATCCTCCACGTTGGCGGAGAAGTGGATGGTGTAGTTACCGGCAGCCGTCTCCCAGCTCTGGGTAGCTTCGTTGTAGGAAGCCAGGTCGTAGCGACTCACCTTCATCGTCAGCGTCTGGCTCTCACCGGGCTTCAGCTCGCGCGTCTTGGCAAAGGCCTTGAGCTCCTGGGCAGGCTTCTCCAGTCCCCCCTTGGGAGCAGAGACGTAGAGCTGCACGGCCTCCTTGCCAGCCACGCTGCCCGTGTTGGTGACGGTCACGCTGGCCTCGAAGCCGTCGCGTGTAGCCTTGACGACGGGCTTGCTGTAGGCAAAGGTGCTGTAGCTCAGGCCGTAACCGAAGGGATAGCTTACCTCGCGACCCTCGGTGTTGAAGTAGCGGTAACCCACGTTGATGCCCTCCTTGTGGAGCGTGTAGTCGTTGAACTCGCGCTTGTTGCGCTGACGCTCGCCATTGCGCACGTTGGGGAAGTTGAGCGAAGAGGGCACGTCGAGCAGGGTGACGGGCCACGTCATGGACAGCTTGCCGCTGGGGTTAGCCTTGCCCATCAGCACGTCGGCCACGGAGTTGCCACCCTCCTGTCCGGGCTGCCATGCCAGCAGGATAGCGTCGGGCTTGCCCTTCCACGAAGCCGTCTCGAGCACGTTGCCCATGTTGAGGATCACTACCACCTTCTTGCCCTTGGCATGGAAGGCAGAGCATACGTCCGAGATGAGCTGCTGCTCCACCTCGGTCAGGTTGAAGTCGTCGGCCTCCTTGCGGTCGCTGCCCTCACCGGCCTGGCGGCCCAGTGTGATGACGGCTACGTCCGACTCGTTGGCCTGTCCGTCGATGACCTGTCGCGACAGCCCCAGCTCGGGCAGCACGGCCTTGCCCCAGAACCAGCCGCCACGGGGTGCGGCAGCCTGCAGACTCTCCTGATAGGTCTTATAGTTCAGGTACACCTTGGCCAGCTTGTCGTTGACGGTTACGCCAGCGTTGTTCAAGCCCGTCATGAGGTCGATGGTGTAGGCCTTGTTCACGTCGCCCGAGCCCGTACCACCGGCAATGAAGTCGTAGCTGGTGATGCCGAACACGCTGACCTTCTCCTTGCCCGTGAGGGGTAGGGTGGAGGATGCATTCTTCAGCAGCACCATGCCCTCGGTGGCACTCTGTCGCGTCACCTCAGCGTGCGCCTTGAGATCGGGCTTGTTGGTGTAGGCATAGTGGCGGTAGCGGGGTGTCTTGAGCAGGTACTCCAACACACGCTTCACGCATACGTCCACGTCCTCTATCTTCAGTTCGCCACTCTTCACCTTATTTATTATCTCCTGTGTCTGCGCGGGCGTTCCGGGCTCCATCAGGTCGTTGCCGGCCTGCACCTGGGCAGCCGTGTTGCGCTGGCCGGTCCAGTCGGTCATCACGATGCCGTCGAAGCCCCATTCGTCGCGCAGGATGGTGGTCAGCAGGTCGCGGCTCTCCTGGGTGAAGGGACCGTTCAGTCGGTTGTAGGATGACATCACCGTCCAGGGCTTGGCCTCTTTGACAGCTATCTCGAAGCCTTTCAGATAGATCTCACGCAGGGCACGCTGTGAGATTACCTCGTCCACCTCCGTGCGACTCGTCTCCTGCGAGTTGCCAGCATAGTGCTTGATGCTCGTACCCACGCCCTGGCTCTGCACACCGCGCACGTAAGCCGCTGCTATCTTGCCCGTTACGACGGGATCCTCGGAGTAGTACTCGAAGTTGCGGCCACAGAGGGGCGAACGGTGTATGTTCATACCGGGAGCCAGCAGCACGTCGCATCCGTACTCCAGCACCTCGTTGCCGATGCACTGTCCCACCTGCTCCACCAATTCCTGGTTCCACGTGCAGGCCAAAGCCGTGCCCACGGGGAAGCCCGTACAATAGTACGTCTGGCTGTCGCCACGACGGGTGGGGTTGATACGCACGCCGGCAGGTCCGTCGGTCAGCACGCTTGCGGGCACGCCCAGTCGGTCGATGGGCTGCGTCGTGCCAGCAGCTCCGGGCACGGCGTCAGCGTGTGCGCCCACCATGCCGTTTGCTCCCTGTTGGTTACCACCCGTCGAACCCTGTCGACTTGTTCCCACCAGCAACGTAGCCTTCTCCTCGAGCGTCATGGCCTTCAGAATCTCATCCACGTTGTTGGGTTGCAGTTTCAACTGCGCCTGGCCAGACACTGTGCAGCATGCCAGCGTGGCCAAAACCATTAGTTTCTTCATCTTAATTTTCTTAATTACGTTTGTTCATGGAATTTGAGTGCAAATATACAGTCTTTTTTTGTAACGTCCAAGCGATTTGCGCAAAAAACAACGTCGAAGTTGTCTGAGGGGACATTCTCTGTTTTGTGCTCCGCTATTCATACGTTTTCGCCCGTGGAAATTTCGCCTTGCGGCACGTAGATTGCCGGTTCGTGGAGCATCTAATCCAAATAAGATAGTAATCCTATCGCAATAAGATAGTAATCCTATCACAATAAGATAGTAATCTTATCGCAATAAGATAGTAATCTTATCGCAATAAGATAGTAATCCTATCGCAATAAGATAGTAATCTTATTCTGCTTTACCGCTGCGCTCTTTCCGCATTGTCCGACCAGCGAGCCACCTCCACCCGTAAGGCGTGGCATGGGGAGTGCAACGACTTACCCTGTATGCTCCACGGAAGAATTTACCCCGAATAATGCAGGTTGGAGGATGCTGGGTGGCAAAAATGTGGTTGCCAGGGTAACAAAAATGAGGCTAGGGGGCGAATTATTTGGAAATTCGGATGGAAATGGTTATCTTTGCAACGTGAATCAGGATGGCCTGTAATGGAACGGGCGCGAACAGCCTGGTAAAACGATGCAAATGATGGACTACGAAAACGAGGAATGGATGGACAAGGGAGCCGATGAACTCCTGGTCTTCAGGCCTTTCCGGGCAGACGATGACGAGGCGCTGAAGAACGAATGTCACCGTGCGGCCCTGGACAAGTTGCAGACGCTCTATCCGGGGCGTCCCGTCACGTCGTATGACAACACCACGCTGGGCATCTCCACCGACAGCTATTACAGCCCGACGGGCTACGACACGTACGAGCTCGGACTGGTGGACGGCGAGTTGCCTGCCATGCGTAACACGCGCGACGGTGAAGTGCTTACCTTCCGTCTCTCTTGATATAATATTATATAAGGTATGATGAAGAAAGTATTACTCGCGATATGGTTCCTTTGCCTTACCGTGTCCACGATGGCACAGGCACCGCAGCCAAGTCACAACAACCTGCGCAACGACTGGTTCGTGCAGGTGGGACTCGATGCGGCCCTGCAGAATCCCTACGGCTACCATTTCGGCGACGTGCTGCAGAACGGTGTCTCCATGGGCCTCGACGCAGCTGCCGGACGTTGGTTCACGCCCGAACTGGGCATGCGTGCCAAGGTGAACTGGGAGAACGGCTTGATAGACAGCAAGGCCGATTGGCTGGCACCCTTCCATCAGCCCGGTGTGAACCACAGCCGTGGCGGCTACTTCTCGTTTGTGGGCGATGTACAGCTGGACGTGCACAATATCATCTGGGGCTACAAGGCCGACCGCATCTGGAACCTACAGGTCTATCCGCGTGCCGGACTGATCTACAACTTCGGCGTGTCGAAGGGCTCGCCGCTTCTGGGCATCGGTCTGGGCAACACATTCCGTGTGGGCAAGAAGGTGAAACTCTACCTCGACGCCACCTACCAGTTAGTGTCGAGTGGATTCACAGGTGATCCCTCCACCAACACCGGTACAGGCACCAATGCTAACGCCTTCCTGAACATAGATGCCGGTGTGCAAATTGACCTGGGTGGCAGCAACTTAGACTTGCCGCGCAACGAGCAGACGGCACGTGAGGAGGGTACCGTGAACCGTTTCCTCGACGGCTGGTTTGTGCAGCTTGGCCTCGACCAGACGCTGCAGAAGCCCTTCAACAAGTCGTTCTCTGGCTCGTTCACCAAGGGGCGCAGCTACGGATTTGACGCTGCGGTTGGTCGTCGTTTCTCGTCCGAGATAGCCTTGCGAGGCCGACTGAACTGGGAGAACGGTTTCCCGTTGTTCCGCAACAAAGATCTAGTGTGGATAGCTCCCTCCGACGGCAGCAACATGGACAAGGGCGGCTATCTGGCCCTCTGTATGGACGTGCTGCTCAGCGCAAAGCATATTGTGCTGGGCTACAAGCCCGATGCCCATTGGGACATGTACGTCTTCCCTCGCCTCGGCCTCGGCTTCAATCTGGCCATTGGCTCCGCCTCACCGCTCGTCGGTATCGGTCTGGGCGGCAGCTATCGCTTCAACAAGCGTTGGAGCCTGTATGCCGACGCGGCTTTCCAGGGCATTACGAGCGAGTTCTTCGGTGACGTAGCCACCACAGGAATGGGCGTACCCACCAAATTCAACGGTTTCATTGACACCCACCTTGGCGTTCAGCTGGATTTGTAGCTGACTGCAAACACACATATTTCTTCGTCGAGGTGATGAACTACGAAAGTTATACGAACACAATCTGGGTCAATGGTGTATCCATCTTCTATGCCGTGGAAGGACGGGGCAAACCGCTCATCCTACTGCATGGCAACGGAGGCAGCCACAACGACCTGGAAACCACCATACACCAGATGGCACAGGCCGGCTACAAGGTCTATGCCATCGACTCGCGTGGGCAGGGTGCCAATGCTCCGCTCGCTGAATACCACTATGCCGACATGGCCGAGGACGTCTACCAATTCATCAAGGCGCTCGGCCTCGAACGGCCTGCCATCTTCGGCTGGAGCGACGGCGGCATCGTTGCCCTGGAGGTGGAACTCTACAATCCCGGCACGGCCTCGCTGCTGGCCATCAGCGGTGCCAACATCACACCCGACGGCATTGGCAAGGAGACCTACCGGCACATGAAGGAGGACAATCCGAACCCTGCACCTCTGACACGCATGATGATCTACGAACCCAACATCTCGGCCGAAAGGCTCGGCCGCATCGATTGTCCCGTGCTGGTGATGGCAGGCCAGCACGACCTGATACAGGAGGAGCACACCCGCCTCATTGCCTCGTCGCTGCCGCAGGGCGAGCTTTGTCTCGTGCCGGGTCACGACCACGGCAGTCACATTTACCATAATATATTATTAGGTAATCTGCTGCTTCCTTTCCTTAAGAAGCACTTTTATTAGTTCTCTCTCAACCCACATGGACAGTTTCGACGAACTACGCTCCGCCATGGAGCTGATGCCGCATACCGAACGGGTGCGCGATGCACTGAACCGTACCTACCGACGCTTTCTGGACGAGCACACGCACTTGCTCAACATTTCGCTCGTGGGTCCGTTTGCACAGACCGACTATCTGCTGAAGGAGCACAAGGCTACGACGGCGGTGCGTAAGGCTGTGAACGACGTGCGAGCTGCCTTCCATCGCGATGATGCGTCGCTCGACGTGCATTATGCCCTCGGTGCGCTGGCTTCGTTCTTTGCCCTTGTGGAGGGCGAGGAGGTGCCCGATGACTTGCGTGTGGAGCTTCTTGATGCTGAGACGGTTGCGCCATCGTCGGGTTCTCTGCGTCCGGTCAGCGATGTGGTGCGGTTTCTCCTCTCGGCCTGGGATGAGCAGTACCTCTACGGACAGCTCGAATCGCCTCTGGAGGACGTTCCGGCTTCTGACGAACCCATTCGTGTGGACTACGCCCGTCAGTTCGCTTACCTGCGTTCGATGTTGTGTGCCAATGCGCAGTTCAACCTCATCCGACCCCGTTGGCAGGGTGGGGTGCTGGTGCCTGAGCTTATCATCTACGAGCCTGATTATCTGGTGGGTATATCGGCCATTGCCCGTTGCTTCGAGAGCTATGACGAGTCGCCCTACGTACACCTGCTTGGCAAGCTGCAATCCAATGCCCAGACGGAGCATACCATACTGGGTAACTTTGCCGGACAGTTGCTCGATGAGGAACTGCACGGCTCGTGCTCCTATGCCGAGAGTGCGGCCACCTTCTTCCATCAGCATGCCACCTCGCTGCTCACCACCCCGCTTCCGCCCACGTTCCACCAGCAGGCACGGACGCAGGCCGAACACATACATCGTGCCATCGGTGAGGTGTTGCCCACCGAGGTACAGTCCTTCCGTCCAGAGGATGTGCTGCTCGAGCCTTCCTTCTATTCCGAGATGCTCGGTTTGCAAGGCCGCATGGACCTCCTTCAGCATGATATGAAGGTGCTTATCGAGCAGAAGGCGGGCAAGGGAGCCTTCGTGCCCAACAGTGCCGATCCGGACACGCCCCAGCCGGCCGAGACACATTACGTGCAGATGCTGCTCTACATGCTGCTTGTGCGTTACAACTATCCCGAAGCTTACAGGAAGGGGACGGAGGGCATACAGGCTTTCCTGCTCTACAGCAAGTATGCCAACAGTCTCGTGAAGCTCGACTTTGCACCCGAACTGGTGCAACGGGCCATCCGCATTCGCAACGGCATAGCCTGGATGGACACTCAGCTTGGACAGCCCGACGCACCCTGGTCATGGCGCAAGCTGCTCATGCCCCTCACACCCGAGATGCTGAACAGCAAGGGGTTGACCGGTCGGCTCTGGACAGACTACAAGCGTCCCGAACTGGCAGCCCTGCTGGCTCCTATCCACAATGCTTCGCCCCTGGAACGTGCTTACTGTCTGCGTTTTCTTGACTTTGTGTCGCGCGAGCATCTGCTGGCCAAGGTGGGCAGCAAGAATCGTCAGAATGCTGGCTTTGCAGCGGCCTGGCACGACTCGCTCAGTGAGAAACGTCAGGCGGGCAACATCTACGACCGTCTCCTTTTGGATGGCGTCAGTCCGCTTACGTTCCGCTTCACCGACACGGCCAGCAACGACATGGCCAATTTCCGTGTGGGCGACATCGTAGTGCTTTATCCCTATCGGCCCGGTACGGAGCCCGACGTGCGTCGCAGTATGGTGCATCGTGCCAGTATCGCTGAGATTACGGCCGACCGCATCGTGCTCAGTCTGCGTGCTGAACAGACTGATGCGCAGGTTTTTCTGCGTCATCAGGATGATGAGTGGGCCATCGAACACGACTTCATGGAGGCTTCCTTCTCGGCCCTGTATCATAATGTGTATGCGTTTCTCTCGGCTCCGCAGTCGCGACGCGACCTGTTGCTCTTCCAGCGTGAACCCTCGCGGACGGAGGCACAGATGATACGTGGTGAATATGGTGCGTTCAACGACCTCATGATGCGGGTCAAGCAGGCTGATGACTTCTTCCTCATCATTGGTCCTCCGGGAACGGGCAAGACGAGCTTCGGCATGCTGAACACCCTTCGGGAGGAACTCTACGAACCTGAAAGCCGCATCCTGCTGGTGAGCTACACCAACCGGGCTGTCGACGAGATATGCAGCAAGCTGGTAGAGGAAGGTATAGACTTCGTAAGGCTTGGCAGCGAACTCTCTTGTGCACCTTCTTACCATCCTTATCTTTTCAACAAGAGGGTGGAACAGTGCCGTGGCATCGAGGAAGTGAGGCAGATGTTCCTGTCTGCACGGGTGGTTTGTGCCACTACCACGTCGGCTACGTCGCACGTCGCCATGCTCAACCTCAAGCCGTTCTCGCTCTGCATCGTCGACGAGGCATCGCAGATCCTCGAACCGCATCTGCTGGGATTGCTCGGAGCTACGTCGGATGGACTGCCTACATTGCGCAAGTTCGTCATGATTGGCGACCACAAGCAGTTGCCGGCCGTGGTACAGCAGAACTCCAGCGAGTCGGCCGTACAGCCTGCATGTGATACGTTGGAGGACGAGACCCGTCTGCTCTCCGACATTGGCCTTGTGAACTGTAGACTGTCGCTCTTCGAACGTCTTTTGAACCGTTATCGTGACCGTGAAGATGTGGTCTACATGCTCACTCGTCAGGGCCGCATGCACCACGATATTGCCGACTTCCCCAACCGTGCCTTCTACAACGGACGCCTCACGGAGGTTCCCTTGCCCCATCAGTTGCAGACCACGCCCGAACGCATTGAGTCCGACGACGTCAGGAGCGTTCACCTCTCGTCCGTGGTTGAACAGCGTGTTACCTTCCTGGATGTTCCCCGTCCATCGGGCAGTGTGTCCGACAAGGTCAACCAACCGGAGGCCGACCTCATTGCACGACTTGTGGCTTGCATCTATGAGCGTGAAAAGGACAGTTTTGACGCCGAACGAACCATCGGTATCATTGTGCCCTACCGCAACCAGATAGCCACGGTGCGCAACACCATTGAGCGCCTTGTTGGTGCAGACGTGGCTCACGCCATTACCATCGACACCGTGGAGCGTTATCAGGGTAGCCAGCGTCGCTACATCCTCTATGGCTTCACCATTCAGCAACCCTACCAGCTCGACTTCCTCACCGACAATACCTTCGAGGAGGACGGTCACCTCATCGACCGCAAGCTCAACGTAGCTATGACGCGAGCCATGGAACATCTTGTCCTGATTGGCAACAAGACGCTCCTCCAGCGAGCCCCCGTCTTCCGTGCACTGATAGCGGAAATAGGGTAGGGCGGTGATTGTCAAAAAAAAATGGTTAACGGATTCTGAGTCCGTTAACCATTTTTTTATATTTGTCCGGAGTGGTCAACGGGGGCATTCCCCATTAACCACTGGACTTGTGTCTTGTCATTTACCAGACCTCGAAAGCGTCCTGCATCTTTACGCCTACAGGAATTTCGGGATCAGCTTCTGTGTCGTCGTCAATAACGTCGATTGAGGTTGCCATGGGCAGCTCAACGTCGGTGAACTCAATCTCCACCTCGGGAGTGATATACTTTTTCATAATCTTACTGTGCTTTGAAAATTACTTGATAACAACTTTCTTGCCATTCACGATGTTGATACCCTTCTGGGTCTTCTGGATGCGCTGACCAGAGAGGTTGTAGAGGATGTTGGCTGCAGTAGCGTCCTCGATACCCTTGATAGCTGTGGTGCCGTCCAGATTCTCGAAGAAGATACCCTTAATCTCAGAAACCTCGTCAATGTGCAGGTAGCAACGGTTGTTGGGCAGACTGATGACCTTGCTGCCAACCTTGTAGAAGCCAACCTTGTCGTTCTGCTTCTGCAGTACGAAGTTACCATCGTTCTGGGTAACAGAGTAACCAACACCGGTAAGATTACCTACCAGCTTAGCACCCTCGCCTACAAACTCAGGACGAATCTCACCTTGTGCGATAGCCTTTGTAATGGTTGCATTAACAGCTGTTTCAGCCATAGTGATAACGGGAGTATGGTGCTCGATGGTGCTTACCTGCTCAAGCTGCAGGTAGCCGTTCTCCATGCCCTTGATCTTGTATGCCTCTACACCGTATTCATCGGGAGTTACGTCGAAGGGAGCTACGAAGGTACCTACACCGTAGTCAGCGTTGATAGCCAAGTTAGCGTCGGCAGTGGTTCTCTTCAGAACGAAGTTGTCGAAACCGATGAACTTCTCAGAACCGTCGCTGTTGTGCTTGATGTTGAAACCAATCTCCATGGTCTTCTCCTCGTCGAGGGTGAATTCCAGAGAGAGCTTGCGCCATGAAGTCTCATTGCCGTCAAGAGTAATTTCGTTACCAGCACCAGCGTAGATCTTGCCGTCACCACCCAGACCAGACTTCCAAGCGTCGCACTCTAGGGTATAGGTACCTGCGGGCAGAGTAACCTTCTGATAGAAATCGAGATTGGTGGTGTTGCCCCACTTACCACGATACATGAGTGTGTTGTTGCCACCATTGTCAAGAGCAGCGATTGAAGTTACATTGTTACCAGCTTTATCGGATGTCTTCAGAACAACGATATCATTGATGTTGATGCCATTCTTGCGGAAGCTCCATCCCTCGGGCAGATAGATCTCACGGTCTGCGCTAACACCAGCACCAGAAACGGCTGCGTAAGAACCCTCGAAGTCTGCGTTCTCCAGAGCGTTCATCTCCTCAGCGTTAACAGTCCAGGTTGCATCTTTGAGTGCCTTAGTTGCGTCCTTGACAACCTCTGCGTCAACGGGTACGGTAGTATCGATAGCCTTTGCATCGGCCAGAGTCTTGATGGCATCCTTGTTGGTGTAGGGAGCATACTCGCCCTCCTGGTAACCGATGGTCTTTGCCTCGGCAGCAGCGATGGCTTCGTTGAGGTCAGCAATCTCTTCCTCAGTAGCGGGAACCATCTGCTCTTCGGGAGTCAGGTCACGAACCTTGGTGTACTTAACGTTCTTCATAGCAACCCAGCTTATGTTGGTGTTTACTACGGTGTAACCCATCTTTAGGTTGCCATCCTTAACGAGAGCCTCAATGCTGATCTGGTAGAGATTACCATCGGGATAAGTAGTAGCCTCGGGCATTTCGGGAGTAACATCATTTGCAAAGAAAGTGACACCGTCAAAACCTGCGTTATCACCAGTCTTGTTGTTCATCAGTCGAACATCAGCGGTGAAGCGATAAAGACCGTTCTCCAGATCTGTCATAGTAGCAGATACCTCTGTGTTAGCCAACTTCTGAGTGTCAGCAACCCAGTTCTCGATGAAGGGGGTTGACAGACCTGAGTTGCCAGCCTGAGCACCTTCTACTGACCAGTCGTTGGTGTAAACACTCACACCGTTGGTAGCAGTCCATGCGCTTGCAACGTAGGTAGTCATCACGTTCGTGGGCTTGGTGTAGTTAGCGGGACCAACGATAGCGTTTACTTCTGCATCATCTGCAGCAGCGAGGGTACCCTCGTCATACTTAGTCTGAATACCACTGATAGCAGTCTCGAAAGCGGTATGAGCCTCTGCGGTATAAACATTGGTGCTGTTCAGAATCTCATTAGCCTTAATCAGGTTTGCAGCAGCCTTCTCATACAGAGTCTTAGACTCCTGAGCAGCAGCGATAGCAGCAACAACAGCGTTGTAGTTAGCAGAAGTCTGCTCTGCACCATAAGCCTCAATTGCAGCAGTCTGAGCAGCAGCAATTTCTGCATTCATCTTACCCTCTACAGCAGTGGGAAGAGCAGGGAACTCAGAAGAAACGTATGTGAGGTGGAAATCGTCAACACCTACCCAGCTGTTAGCCTGGTGAGTCTCGCTGTACATTCCGAGAGTCAGATCACTGTTGTCGTCGAGCATAACGTCAACTGTATAAACTGCCTTCGTACCACCTACAACAGCAGTTGAAGCAGAGTTTGCAACAAGCCTAACCTTGCTTGCCTGGTCGAGTGCGAGAACGCTAACCTGATAGTGACCACCGGGAAGACCAGTTACAGTCTGCGTCAGGTCAATCTTACCGCCATTGCCATACTTCTCAATCCAGTATGTACCAACCTTGGGGTCATCTGCATTTGCACGATTCATAACTGTCCACATGCCAGAAGCGCTGTTATTTGTCCAGCCTTCCAGGGTACCAGTCTCGAAGCTGGGGTTAACGAGAAGAGCAGTGAAATCAGCATTTGTAGAAGTCTGAGCCTTGATAGCAGCGATGTAAGCAGCAGCAAGAGCATCCTTAGCAGTAGCAAGTGCTTCTGCGCTGGTGGGAGTAGTGATACCAGCCTTAGCAATGTCGTAGCTGCTCTGACCTGCTGCATCCAGTGCGGCAGCCTTAGCATCGTACTCTGCTACAAAATCGTTCCATTCTGCTACGATGGCAGCATTCTGTGCCTCTGCAATAGAGCAGTCACCAAAGTACTTCAGGTCGAAGTTGTCGAACACCGTCCAGTCGTTGCTTGATGTTTCATCCTTGCGAATACCGATAGTTACGCTACCGTTGTCCTCAGTCACCTGGAAGTAGATCTCATTCACATAGTCGCCCGCAGCGAAGTGCAAAGCAGCCTGCTCGTTTGAGTTGGGCACATTACCGAATGAGGTGTTGGTACCTGCAATACCATGTGCACCAGCGTATTCGAGGATACTCATCAGAGCAACCTCAGCATCGCCCGCATACACAAATGCGCGTAAAGTCTCGGTACCTGCAGTTCTGTTTGCGGCAGCATCAGCAGGACCACCATCACGATAGAAACCAAAGCAAGAGAGCTTGTAGGTACCCTTGGGCAGGCCAGTTAGCGTTTGCTTGATGTTGCTGTTGTTGGTATTCCAAATCTCGCAGTTTGTGTTGTTGATAATGGTGTTGTTTGGACCATCCATAGGTTGAACGTGAGGCTGATCGTTCTTCATAGGAATGTTAATACCCCAAGCCTTGTTAGTAACAAACTGCCAGTCATCGACCAAGAAGTCGGGAGAGGCAATGAAGTGAGTAGCATCAGCAGGAGATGTTGCAGTGGCAGAAGTCATGCGTGAGTTCAACTCTGTCTTTGAGAGGAACTCCCAGTAGATACCAGTCTGACCCTCAGTACCATTTACTGCGGGCAGAGCGGTTCCGTCGTAGCGGTAGAAACCATTGTCACCCTTCACTGTGTAGGTACCATCACCCACGGGGGTTACAGTCCATGTACCACTCTGGTCGGCAAAACCATCGCTGGGACGGATAGCTTTACCGTATTCAGTGTTTTTAGAACAGTTCTTGAGAGTGTACTTGCCATCGGCAACAGTTACTCTCAGCAAGGCACCATGCTCAGTCAGTACAGTGCGTGTACCCCAGTTAGCACCCCATGCGATGTACTTACCACTCTCCACATTGCGGAGGTAGTAGTCGCCTTCAGCGAGGTCCTGTGCACTGACACTTGCCGTAGCGGCGAGTGCCATCAAAGAAAAGAATAGTTTCTTCATTTCTTTTTGTTTTAAGTTAGTATTAAGTTAATTAATATTTTCCATTCCAATTTGCAAAGTTATTTTTTTTTTGTTTACTCGACCAAATAAAAGTGTGAAAATCTGTAAGAAAGAGGGTCGTTTTTATCGGATTTGGCACCCATACTGCCAAGTAGACGCTTTTATTAGCGTATGAAATGGCAGTATGGGCAATCTTTTTGCGGAGGTTGCGAAAGGTAACGGGATGTAGGCAGGTTTCTGCCTGCGAATGCAGGGTGCTCGTCATTCCAGCGGTGTGAGCGTGATGGTGCGGTCGAACGAGGTAGGCTTAACGCGATAGGCATCGAGCACGTAGACACAGGTGCAACCCACACCTGTCGTGGCGTAGTCGAGGTTGAGCGTGTAGCGATCGGACTGTGGTTGAAGCTGGTAGGTGAACTGGCTCTTGGTGAGGTTGTCGGTAGAGAACGAGTAGGCATTGAAGTTGAAATGCTCGTTCATGGCCACCTGCAGGCCGCGACCCTCCTTGTCCTTGAGCTGCAGGTAGCGCGTGTCGGTGCGCAGGGCATGGTCCTGTGGCAGGAGGTAGGGCTCGTACATCTCAGCTACCGACTTGTTCCACACGCCCACCTGATAGCCCGTCTTGCGGTCGGGGTAGTTCTCTTCGGGACCACGTCCGTACCAGGTCAGCTGGTCGAAGTCCTTGGCCACCGAAGTGGTGAAGCCGATGCGTGGCAGCATCTCGGGCAACTTGCCCTGCGGACTGAGCTGGTTGTGAATCTTCACGGTTCCATCGTCGAAGAACTGATATGTATAGTCGATGCTGAAGCCGGCCATCTGCACCCCCGAGATATAGAGGTCGAGGGCTCCGTAGCTGGAAGCTCCCACCTGTACGAGTTGATGCACGCGTACGGTGGTCTCGTGGGCATTGTGAGTCAGCTTCACCTCAGCCGGACGGATGCGCAACTGGTTGACTCCCTTGCTGTAGAAGAGCGACGACACCATGTTTCCATAGCCCTCCACATAACCTCCACTGACACGGAAGGCATCCCATGCGTCGAACTCGTTGGCGATGGGGGCACGCCACAGGTTGAAAGTAATGGGCTCCTTGAGTACGTCCTTGCCATCCAGCTGTATCTGTTCCAGATTACCCGTCACCTTATTTATAATATACGCGCACGTAGGAGTGCTCACGGTGATCTGCTTGTCGTCCTCGTGTGTAACAACTTTGGTCGATGTCAGCTGGGCAGCGGGGGCTGGCACATTCCAGTCGGAAAGCTCCAGCTGGTCCCAGGCTACCTCGTGGCCAGCCTTGGCCCACACCTCGTCGGCCTTGAGGGTTGATGTCAGCATGACGCGGTATTCCTTACCCGGCACGATGGTGGGTTTGTGGTAGGGGATGCGTATCACCTCGGTCTGCTGGGCTTGTGTGCGAAGCTGTATGTCGCCCTCGTCCAGCACTTCGCCGTCGGCCATGAGGCACCAGTGGGTGGCGTATGTGCTCAGATCGCTGAAGAAGAGTCGGTTGGTTACTTCGGTCTCGCCCGTTTCGGCGTTGAGCAGGCGAAAGCTGATGGGCTGTGTGGTCCACTTCATCTGCAGCATCTCGGGTTGCACGGTTCGGTCGGGCCAGATGCAACCGTAGGTACGCATGTTGGCACCGATGGTGAAGTAGGTGCCCTCGTCGCCGTTGCCGTCGAAGGTGAGGTAGAGCACGGCATCTTCGGGCTTGCCCTCGTCGTCGGCCAGGCACTTGTCGTAGATGGCCACGTTGTCCATCTCGGCATGGGCCGTGTAGATGGTCTGCACGTCCTGAGCGTGGTTGCCGGCAAAGCGTCCTATGTTGATGGGGTAGGGGAAGTTGCTCAACCTGCGACGCTCAGCCGACTGGCCACGGCGTCCGCCACCGTTGTCCTGCGGCTCCTGGGCTATCTTCTCTGTGCCCAGCAGTTGTCCGTCGATGTAGAGACGCATCTCGTGTCCGTCCCAGTTGGCCGTGACGTGGTGCCACTTGTCCACCCAGTCGGCCGGCAGGGGTACGTCGAGCCTGTGCATCACGCCCGAGTGCAGGTAGAACTGCAGTGTTTTGTCGCCCTTCTGTACCACACCAAACTGTGTATTGCCCTTCGTTACGTAAGGTGCCCCTTCGTGGAGTCCGCTACGTTTGCCGGGCTTCACGTCGAAGCTG
This sequence comes from Bacteroidaceae bacterium, assembly GCA_045616065.1. Classification (GTDB taxonomy): domain Bacteria; phylum Bacteroidota; class Bacteroidia; order Bacteroidales; family Bacteroidaceae; genus Physcousia. The sequence goes on from JAZLFZ010000017.1 coordinate 35,642, forward strand.
ATGGTCAGCTCGCTGCCGTTCAGTTCCACGTTATTGGCACGATAGACCTCGACCCACTCTTCTGGGCCGTTGAGCTTCAGTACCCCCTTCTCGACCTTTGCACCCGACATGAGGTGGGCAGGCGTGTGGTAGGGCGAGCTGTCCTTGATGGGGCGTATGTGCTCGGTAATGCCCGGATTGACAAAGTCCCACACGGCACCGCCCATCAGGCGTGGATGGCGACGGATGACATCCCAGTACTCGTCGAAGCCACCACCGGCATTGCCGGCCACGGAGAGGTACTCATCCATGAACGAGGGACGTGGATCCTCCGACTCGGGTGTCATGGCTGTGTTCATCTCCAGCTCGTAGGGAGTGGGGTAGCGCGGACCGATGATCTCCTCGCCCGGATGTGCGTAGGCGTTGCCGCCATACATGAAGTAGCGGGTAGGATCCAGTCGCTTGCCCTCCTTCACGACCTCGGTGATGTTGGGGCCCTCACCACTCTCATTGCCCGCACTCCAGAAGAGCACGCAGGGATGGTTGCGGTCGCGCAGCACGAGCTTCTGCACACGTTCCAGATACATGGGCAGGAAGCGCTTGTCGTTGGAGAGGAACTCGGTGGCGTGTGCCTCCGTTCCGGCTTCGTCGATGATGTAGAGGCCGTATTCGTCGGCCAACTCAAGATACTTGTTTACAGGAGGATAGTGGGATGTACGCACCGCGTTGAAGTTGTGCTGCTTCAGTATCTCCATGTCCTTTCGGATGGTGGCCTCGTCCATCGTGTGGCCCATGTCGGGGTGCTGCATGTGTGTGTTGACTGCATTCACCTTGATGGGCTGACCGTTGAGGTAGAACACCTGATGGCGAATCTCCGTCTCCTTGAAGCCCATGTGGCTGTTGATCTGCTGAATGGACTTTCCGTCGGTATCGAGCAGCTCCATCTGCAAGGTGTAGAGGTTGGGCGTCTCGCAGGTCCATTTCAACGGATTGCTGACGTGAGATGCCAGTTCAACGGTCTTCTTGCCCTTGCCCTGCATGGTGAACCTATCGGACATCATCTCCTTCACCTTCTCTCCCTTGGCATCGAGAAGGGTGGCACGCACGGCAAAGGAGCCGCTGGCCTCGGCATATCGCTTGACATCGACTTGCACCTTGAGGTCGGCATCGCGGTACTGGTTGTCGAGGTCGGTGGTCACGTACCAGTCGAAGAGGCGCGTCGTGGGCGTGGCATAGAGCGTAACATCATCAAATATGCCGGCCAGTCGCCAGTAGTCCTGCCCCTCCAGATAGTAGCCGTCGCTGTACTTCACCACGCAGACGGCCAGCGTGTTCTTGCCGGGTATGAGGTAAGGCGTCACGTCGTATTCAGCCGGTTCCTGACCGCCCTCGTTGTAGCCCACCTGCTTGCCGTTGAGCCAGATGAAGGAGGCACTCTGCGTCTTCTCCAGTCGGAGGAACACCTGCTTGCCCTTCCAGTCGGACGGCAGGTTGAAGGTGCGACGATAGGCACCTGTAGGGTTGTACTCGCGAGGCACGTAGGGCGGGTTGGCACGGAAGGGAGCCTGCACGTTGCGGAACTGTGCATCGCCAAATCCCTTCATCTCCCAGTTACTGGGCACGTCGATGGGGCTCCATCGTCCGTCCTTGAAGTTTGGCTGGAAGAAGTTGGCAGGCACCTGTTCGGGCGTCTCGGCAAAGAAGAAGCGCCAGCTGCCGTTGAGCGACAACTGCTGGTCGGCCACGTAGTAGGCATGCCCCTCTTCCTGGTTCTCCTCAAAGACTTCCGTATTCTCAATGTAGTCGTATATGTGTTCCAAATACTGGGCCTGCATGGGAGCAAGGCTTGCCATCAGTATAGCGACAAGGCACCAGCGCTTACAATCCTTTTTCATATCGTTATCTGGAGTTTTCTGTGTTATTTTACCATGTTGTCGATGAACTCCCCTATGCGGTCGAGCCAGTTGTAGCTGCCCGTGCCGGGTGAGGCCTCGCGCTGGAAACAGTGGGGACGCAGGCACAGCGTATGCAGTTCGCTCTGGATGCCCATGCTGCGCATCTTTTCCCAAATCTTGACGGAGCCCATGCTTGAGTAACCATCGGCATCGCCATGGATAAAAAGCATTGGAGCTGTCTTGAGGTCGAAACTGAATTCTGGTACGAGCACGTTGTTGTCCTCATTGCCGCCT
>JAZLFZ010000018.1:0-92968 GCA_045616065.1 Bacteroidaceae bacterium
AAGAAAATTTAATGCCAAATAAACATGTTTCTTAGAATCTTATTTGCAAGTTTACTCAATTAAATGTACTTTTGCAACGCAATTGGAAGGTGGTACACTTTTCAATTACTAAGTGGTACACTTTTCAATTACCATATACAAATCAAGTTAACGAAATGTTAAATTTGTGTTAAAACAAGAAAAACATAACGTTCATTTCAAAAAACAGCACTACCTTTGCAGTGTCATAGTTAAGTAGTACACCAAAACAGTCAATGATTCATAGTTCAAAATTCATAGTTCATAGTTGATTGCTACTTTCCCAAACGACTAAACGACAAGTCACCCAAACGACTAAACGACAAGTCACCCAAACGACTAAATAAAAAAGAAAAAGATATGTTAGAGATCAAGAACATTTCCTTTGCCTACAAAGGCAAGAACTACGTACAGAAAGACCTTTCGCTGACGTTCAGCGAGGGTGGTGTCTATGGCCTTCTGGGCAAGAACGGAACCGGCAAGAGTACCCTGCTCTACCAAATGATGGGCTTGCTGCGCCCTCAGCAGGGCGAGATATTGGTGGACGGCAAGAACGTCTGCGACCGTCTGCCCGAGACGATGGAGCAGCTCTTCATCGTGCCCGAAGAATACAACATGCCCAACACGACGCTTTCGAGCTACGTCAAGGTGCTGCGCCCCTTCTACCCCAACTTCGACGAGCAGGTACTGCACGATTGCCTTGAGGTGTTCGACATGCCTACCGAGGTGAATATGCAGGAGCTCTCCATGGGTCAGAAGAAGAAGGTGTACATCTCGCTCGCCCTGGCCACGCGCACCAAGATTCTCCTGATGGACGAACCCACCAACGGACTGGACATACCCGCCAAGTCGCAGTTTCGCAAGGCCTTGGCACGCGGCATGAACGACGAGCAGATCATCATCATCTCCACCCATCAGGTACGCGACGTGGAGCAGCTCATCAGTCACGTGACCATCATCAACGACAACAAGGTGCTGATGAACGAGGCACTCAACCCCGAGGAGCCCGTCAACCTGGAAAAGCTCTTCCTTGAGAAAGTTGAGGCAATTCATAATTCATAATTCACAATAAAGACCACACAATGCCTTTCTCCCCCTTTAGGGGGTTGAGGGGTCTAATAATACGCAAAGATGAATACCACACGTTTTATCAATTTCGCAAAATACGACCTTACCACCAACAGGGTCTTCTATCGCAACATGACCATCATGGCACTCGGCATCGGTGCCGGCATCAGCGCCCTGGCTTTCCTGTTCCGCCTCCTCATCTTCAAGAGCTCGTCCGTGGGCCTGGGCAACGAGGCCATCGAGGCGCTGGGTTACGCCAGCTATACCAACAGTTCCGCCACCAACTTCATCCTGGCCGCACTGGCCGGATTCCTCCTCGTCATCTTCCCCGGCTGCACCTTCCACAGCCTGCGCAAGAAGCAGGGACGCATCAACGAGCTGACCCTGCCGGCCAGCAATCTGGAACGCTTCACCTGGCACGTGCTGCTGAGCATTGTCGGTGGCCTTCTGCTCACTTTCGGCATGCTGCTCTCAGCCGACCTGGTCAACTACATCCTGCACCTTGCCGTATGGGGCAACGACGGAACCTTCTCGCTCACAAGCCGCGTGCTGGACATCTATACATTCAATCTGCCCGAGTTCAAGATTGCTCCGAGCGAGGTGGGCGAACGTCTTGAAGTGCTGAACAGCTTGCTTTTTATGTTCAAGATGTTAGCACTCTCAGCCATCATCATGCAGGTGGGAGCCTATGTGTACGGCAACAGCGTGAAGTACAAGTACAACATCGTGCTGACCTACGTGGCTATCGTCATTGCCTACATCTTGGGAATGATCTGCTTCGTACAAGTCATGCAATTCCTGTCAGACAATGGCTTCTTCAATAGTTACGAAGAACTCGAATGGGCGGATAGTACAAGAGTGGCAATACACTGGATGTACGCCTTCTGCACCTTCCTCATCGGCCTCGGCGCACTGTTCATCTGGCGCAGCTACAAGCGCTATTGCAAGGCACAGATTACATCAAGACTGAACAAATAAACGGAAAAAAAGATGAAAGCTAACAGATTATACAGACTACTGATTGCAGTCCTCGCCATGGTGGTCCTCGGCTCTTGCGTCAGGGTCAGCATGGGCGGAAAGAATGACCACAACTACGTGGATTCAGAGAAGCTGGGAAAGGTAGTGGAGAAAGACATCGAGGTGGAAGCCTTACGTAAGTTGTTCGTCACGGGTGCCGTACAGGTCATCCTGCTGCAGTCGGAGGACAGCCTTGGCTACAGCGTCAAGGCCCGCGGCAACGAGAAGAGTCTGGAGGAATACGACATTCTGGTGCGGAACGGCAAACTCATTGCCCAGGAAAAGCATGACAGGGGCATCTTCAACGACCGGTCTCCCCTGATGACCTTGACCGTCACCGTGCCTTCCATCGATGAAATAGAACTCAACGGAGCCTGCATACTGCGTCAGGACAGCGTGTTCCACCAGCGCCAAAGCGTACGATTGGAAGCAAGTGGGGCATCCGAGATTACCCTCAACGACTTCGAGACAGACGTTCTTTCCCTGAACCTCAGCGGAGCCTCGGACGTAGAATTGAACAAGGTGAACTGCATCGGCTCATTGCATATTGAGGCCAGCGGAGCAGCCGACATCAAGGGCAGCTTCACCTCACAGTGCCTATACGCCCAGGTCAGCGGAGCCGGTGACGTAGACCTCAACATGGACTGCAGCGAAGACGCCACCGTGAAGGCCTCAGGCGCAGCCGACATAAAGCTGAGCGGCACGTGCAAGAATCTCTCTGTAGATGGCAACAAGTACAGCAACGATGTTGACGTGGAGCATCTCACCGTGACCGGCAACAAGCAGATAAGGGAATAAAGACCCTCTCCGCCAAACGGCCAGTTTCCCAAACGACTAAACGACTAAACGACTAAACACAATGAAAAAGATAGTAACAACATTCATCATGCTCATCTGCCTGATGGGCATACACGCACAAACCACCGTCAAGGGCGTACTGAAAGACTCGCTTACCCAGGAAGGTGAACCCTACGCCACCGTGCGCATCTATGCCGGACAACAGGTAAAGCAGAACAGCAGCCCCGTGGCCATGGCACTGACCGATGGCGAGGGCAAGTTCAACGCACAGTTCAAGGCCAAGGGCCAGTTCGTGGCCGTGGCCACATCAGTAGGCAAGGCGGCTGTCGTACGCAGCTTCACCATTGCCAACGAGAAGACCATCGACCTCGGCCAACTGCTCATCAGCGACAAGACGAGCGAGATGCAGGGCGTGGAAATCGTGGCCGTACGTCCCGTCGTCAAGATGGAGGCTGACAAGATAACCTACTCCGTGGAGGACGACGTGGACAGCCGCTCGATGACCGTGCTGGACATGCTGCGCAAGGTACCCATGGTGACGGTGGACGGCCAGGACAACATTTCGGTCAACGGCCAGAGCTCGTTCAAGATCTACGTGGACGGCAAGCCCAACATGATGATGAACAGCAACCCCAGCATGATCCTCAAGTCGCTGCCCGCCTCGATGGTGAGCAACATCGAGGTGATCACCAATCCCGGTGCCAAGTACGATGCTGAGGGAGCCGGTGGCATACTGAACTTCACCCTGGCCAAGATGGGCGGCGCAGCAGGAGCCGGTGGCGCTGCACAGGACATGAGCGGCTTCAACGGTTCGGTGTCCGTAACGGGCGGCAACCGCAACATCGGCGGTGCGGCTACCATTGCCGGACAGGAGAAGAGGCTGAGCTACAACGCCAACGTCAACTACACCTACACCGACAACGGCACCGTGAACCTGACCATGAACCGCAAGCAGCAGGACGGCACGAGCACCCTCTTCGAGACGACGGCCCGCAACCGTGTGCCCTTCCTCATGGGTGGCTTCGGCCTGGGCTACGAGCTGGACAAGCAGAGCAGCGTGAACGGCTCGTTCAGCATCCAGCGCTTCGCCCTGAACAACTCGGGCAACCCCAAGACCACGATGTCCATGCCTGGTGGCATGAAGTTCGGCTACCAGAACCACATGACGCAGAAGATGGACAACACGGGTTACAGCGGTAGCCTCGACTACCAGCGTTTCTTTGATGAGAAGCGCAGCCATTCGCTCACAGCCACCTATCAGGTGAGCCACACGCCTTCGAACCGCACCAACGAGACCAGCGGCTTTGAGATGATGATGATGGGCGGCCCCGAGTCATTCTCGTCGGCACCCGCACCCGGCCTGCTGCCCAGCGACCGCCTCAGCGACGGCAAAGAGACCACGACCGAGCACGTCGGCCAGCTCGACCTCGTCAATACGCTCTCGGCCCACAGCAAGCTGAACACGGGCTTGAAGTACTCCTTCCGCAAGAGCACGAGCGACATGAACTACTACGAGCGTGAGGGCGGACAACTCGTCCTGCAGCCTGGCCAGAGCACCGACTACGACCATCGCAACCAGATTGGTGCCGTCTATGCCGAGTCGGAAAACACGTGGGACAAGTGGACGGCCAAGGCCGGCCTGCGCTACGAACACACGTGGCAGAAGGTGATGTACAAGGAGAGCCAGAAGAACTTCGACAAGGACTACGGCAACCTCGTACCCTCGGCCAGCGTGTCGTACGCCCTGTTGCCCGGCTCCAGCCTCGGACTGACCTACAACATGCGCATTTCACGTCCCGGCATCTCGTACCTCAACCCTTACCACGACACCACTGAGCCCACCTCCGTCAGTTACGGTAACCCCGACTTGGAGGTGGAGAAGACCCACAACATCGGCCTCGTGCTGAACCTCTACACCCCCATCGTCATCATGCGTGCCGGACTGCAGCAAACGCTGGCCAACGGTGGCATCGAGCAGTACACGTTCTTCGACGACAAGCACATCATGCACACCACCTTCGGCAACATCGTGGACCGCAGCCAGAGCACCTTCAACCTCTTCGCCTCGGCCAGCGTAACAAAGACGACACGTCTGACGCTGAACGGTTCCGTAACGTACAACTATCTCAAGTCGGACCAGTTGGATCTCACCAACAAGGGCTGGAGCGGACGTGCCATGCTGAACGTGCAGCAGACGTTGCCCAAGAAGTGGACCCTTGGTCTGACGGGCATGTACAACAGCCGGAACATCACCCTGCAAGGCCACAGCAGCGGCATGAGCATCGCGGTGCTGACCGTCAGCAAGAGTCTCTTCAAGGACCGTCTGAACCTGAGTGTGAACGGCATCACCGGCCTGTCGAAGGGCGGCAAGATCCGCATCGGCCAGTACGCCGAGGGCAAGGACTTCACCAGCGACACCCAGATCAGCGTGCCCATCACCCGCGTCGTGGCCAGCGTGCGCTGGACCTTCGGCAACACCAACCAGCGTTTCAAGGAGCACAAGTCGAAGGTGCAGGACGACTACATCGAGCACCAAAGCAACACCGAGAGCATCGGCAACGCCGGTTCCTCATCGGGCAGCGGTGCAGGCATGAGCATATCGATGTAAGAGCAACAACCTAACCATCGAGCCATCGAAAAATCGAGAAATCGAAAACTCGAAAGATCGAGCCATCGAAAACTCGAAAACTCGATAGATCGAGAAATCAAAACAAACGAAAAAAAACTCAAAACCTCAAATGGAGTTTAAAGAGAACAAAGCCATCTATCTGCAGATTGCGGACTACCTGATGGGACGCATTCTGAACGAAGACTACAAGGAAGGCGAGCGCATGACTTCCGTCAGGGAGTGCGCCGCCGACCTCGAAGTCAACGTGAATACCTGCATGCGCGCCTACGACTGGCTCTGCCAGCAGCAGGTCATCTTCACCAAACGCGGCCTGGGCTACTTCGTCTGCGAGGGAGCCAAACAGGCCATCCTCAAGGAGCAGCGCGAGGAATTCCTTAACGAGACGCTGCCCGACCTCTTTGCCAAGATGAAGGTGCTTGGCATCGGCATCGAGGAGGTATCGGAGAGGCTGAAGGCTATTGTATGAAAACCTTTCAGAGACAAGAGAAGAAACGGCAGTGCACATACTGAAATGAGAAAAACTACATTCGTACTATTGTTCCTATGCACGCTCTGCTCGTGGGCAGACAAGCAGCCCAACGACACCATTGAGGTGCGCGGAGAGGTGGTCGACAACTTCACTCGTGAGGTCGTCGACAGCGTGTTTATGGAGGTACTCATGCCCGACACCGCGACCGTGGTCGACACGCTCTGGAACCTGCGCCACAACAAGCTGTCAGGAGGATGGTGGGGCGACTGGGAGATGCCGGGCTACCACTTCAAGCTGCCCCGCTATGGCAACTACTTGCTGCGCTCCACCAAGCGTGGCTACAAGCCCAGCATCACGGCCCTCAACATCCCGCGCAAGCGCTATAATAAAAAGGTACGCGAGTGGGAGAACGACCCCATCCTGCTGAAGAAGAGCAACGGCTACGACTTCGACTCGGACATGAAGGAGGTGACCGTCACGGCCACCCGCATCAAGATGTTCCAGGACGGCGACACCGTGGTCTACAACGCCGATGCCTTCGAGCTCAGCGAGGGCTCCATGCTCGACGAGCTGATCCGTCAGTTGCCGGGAGTGGAGCTGAAGGAAGGTGGCGAAATCTACGTCAACGGACACAAGGTGGACGAGCTGCTGCTCAACGGCAAGCACTTCTTCCAAGGCGATGCCAAGATGGCACTCGACAACCTGCCAGCCTACATGGTGCAGCACGTTAAGGCCTACCAGCGAGCCGACGACAAAGCCTACCTTGACAAGCATCACGAGGAGATGAAGAAGAAGGACCCTTGGGTCATCGACGTCAATCTCAAGCGCCAGTACAACACAGGCTGGATAGGCAACGTGGAGGGCGGATACGGCACGAACAACCGCTACCTCGGCCGCCTCTTCCTGACGCGCTTTACCGACCACAGCCGACTGACCATCATGGGCAGCACCAACAACTTCGGCGGCATGAGCCAGCCCGGCAACGAGGGCAGCTGGAACGACTGGAGCAGTCCGACGGGCGAGATGGACATCGTCAACGGTGCCATCGACTTCCACGTAGACAGCAAGACCACGAAGACGGAGCTGAACACGCGTCTTGACGTGTCGCGTACAAAGACAACCACTCACACCGACCAGAGCGGCGTCAACTTCCTGCCCACGGGCGACGTCTACAACCGCAGTCGCAACCAGAGCGAATCGACCACGACAAGCATCAGTTGGAATGCCGACCTGATGATGCCTAAGAAGGAATCGTTCCTCAACGTCACGCCCAATTTCAGCTACACGCATACGAAGAGTAACGGCTTCAACCTCTCTGCCACCTTCGATGCCGACCCTTGCGACACCGTCCGCGGACAGTCGCTCGACGAGCTCTACGCTCCCATGGGCAGCCAGCGGCTGGAGCGGATTCTCGTCAACCGCACGCAGGACCTCACAAGGGGCGAACAGAAGTCGCTGGACGCAGGGCTTGGTGCCAACTACTACGTAGTGGCGCCCTGGAACGGAGAGACCATCAACGCCGGTTTCAACATCGGCTACAACCACGACGAGAACCACGACTACTCGCAGTACGACCTGCGCCACCCTGCCGCCTCTGCCACGGGCGACCAGTTCCTGAACCGCTATACCGATTCGCCCAGCAGCCGGCTTAATGCCAACGTGTCCCTGGGCCATGACATCTGGGAGTTCGGTTTCGGCACCATCGGCCTGCATTACCGCTTCAGATTCAACTACAACAAGGGCAAGCGCACCCTCTACGACCTGCACGAGCTCGACGGCTGGGGACAGGGAAGCGCCTACCCCATCGGCACGCTGCCCAGCATGACCGAGGCCATGAACCTCTGCATCGACCGCAGGAACAGCTACAACAGCCTCACGCGCGACCTGGACAACAACGCAGGCCTCTCGCTGCAGAAGGGCGGCGACTGGGGTTACTACTTCCTCAACATCATCCTTAACAACCAGAACAGATACAGGGAGGACACGCGCGGCAAGGTTCCCAGCATGCAGCGCACCTTCAACCTGCCCGGCGCTCACTTCTCGGCCATGTGGGAAGACCTTGACGTTAACGTCAGCTTCAACCAGTCAGCGCCCGGCATGGAGCAGCTCATCGAGGTGCGCGACGACAGCAATCCGCTCTCCGTCTCCCTCGGCAACGCCAACCTGAAGAACACGAGCCAAGAGAACTTCGGGCTGAACTACTCCCACCATAACATGGAACGGCAGAGCAACTGGAACGTGGGCATCAACGCCTCGCTCATGCAGAACAGCATCGGCAATGCCATGACCTACAACCGCGAGACGGGCGTCTACACCTACCAGCCCTGGAACATCAACGGCAACTGGAACCTCGACCTCAACGGCTCCCTCTTCTTCTCCCTCGACAAGCAGAAATTCTGGACGTTGCGCAACTTCTCCGATCTCGGCTATCAGTGCAGCGTGGACTTCCTGCAAGAGGGCGACGTGCCTCAGTCGGCCGACCAATTGGGCATCAGCCGCGTCCACAACTACACAGCCTCCGACAACCTGGAACTCCGCTTCCAGAAAGGCGGCTACACGGCCGGCTTCAATGCCAACGCTGACTACACGTATGCCGACAGCCGTCGCGAAAACTTCCATGCCATCAGTACGGTCGACTTCTCCTACGGCGTGTTCTGTTCCCTCAAGCTGCCCTGGGCCTTCCAGTTCGACATGGACCTGACCATGCACAGCCGTCGCGGCTACGAGGACGACACGATGAACAAGGACAACCTCGTCTGGAACGCGGCCCTCTCGAAGGCTTTCCTCAAGAACAAGAGCCTCATCGTCAAGCTCCGCGGCCACGACATCCTGCAGCAGCTCGAGAGCGTGCAGCGCAACCTCAACGCCCAGGGCCGCACGGAGAGGTGGTACAACACACAGCCCTCCTACGGCCTGCTGAGCGTAGCGTACCGGCTGAACCTGAATCCCAAGAAGAAGAAAGAATAAAACGAAAAAACAGATATTCATTATGTATTCAAAAGAAACGAAAAGCAATGCTGCCGCAACCCCGGCAAGTGGCAAACAGCAAGCCCTGGGCAAGCTGTCCAGGCGCAAGCTCGGTGCCCTGCTCCGGCAGCACGAGAAGTTGAAGGACAAGCGGCACCCGATGTTCGAGCGCAACCGCTTCGTCAAGTTCCTGATGTATTTCATGGTGGCCTACTACGCTGGCTGCATGATACTGCTGGGCGTCACGCTGCCCCTCCCCATGGGCGAGACGTACCATGGCGTGGCCGGCTTCCACGTATTGGACGGATGGTTCTTCATCCTGCCCATCGTCGACTTCTGGCTGCGCTTTGTCATCCAGGAGACGCCGGCCAACCAGACGCGCCCCTACGCCTTGCTGCCCATCAGCCGTGAGTTTCTGATGCGTCGCTACATGCGCAAGGCCGGCCTCTCAGTGGGCAACATGTTCTGGGGCTTCTTCCTCGTGCCCTTTGCCCTCATGAGCGTCCTGCCCGCCATGAGCCTTGGTGCCTGCCTCGGCTGGCTCGCTGGCTGGTGGCTCATCTTTGTGCTCAACAGCTACCTGTACCTCTGCGTCCGCGCCCTCTGCACGCGCAGCATGTGGTGGATCGTGGCTCCCATCCTGGTTCACGGCGGCATCCTTCTTGCCGCCATCCTGCCCGATGTCAGCCCGCTCGACATGCCTTGTACCGAGTTCATGTACGCCTTTGCCAAGTGGCAGTTGTGGCCCTTCCTGATCGTCATGGCCCTCATCGCCCTCATGTTCTGGCTTAACGTCAAGGTGCAGGGCAGCATCGTCTACGACGAGGTGGGCAAGAAGGAGGACGTGGTGGTGAAGAACGCCTCGCAGATGACCTTCTTCAACCGCTTCGGCATCGTGGGCGAGTACCTCAAGCTGGAACTGAAGATGAAGATGCGCAACCGCATGCTCAAGATGCAGTTCTTCGTGCTCCTGGGCTGCATGCTGATGCTCAGCGGCATACTCTACTTCAGCGACATCTACGACAACGACTTCATGCGCAGCTTCATTGTGCTCTACGACTACATCGTGCCGGGCGTCTCCACACTGGTTGTCATCATGTGCCACGAGGGCAACTACATGGACCTGCTGATGAGCCGCAGGGAGAGCATCCTCGACCTCCTCACGGCCAAGTACTTCTTCAACGTGGGTATGCTCATCCTGCCCTTCGTCCTGCTCATTCCCCTCACCGTCGCGGGTAAGATCAGCATCTGGATGAACATGGGCTACCTCTTCTTCGTGGGCGGCCTGCTCTATCCCATGATGTTCCAGATGGCAGCCTACAACAAGGAGACGCTGCCCCTCAACGCCAAGCTGGGCGGCAAGCAGGGCAACGGAACCCAGAACATCGTCACCCTGACCGTCATGTTCCTGCCCATCCTCATCGAGCGCCTTTGCGTAGCCCTGCTGGGCGACCCATGGGGCTACGTGGCACTCATCGCGCTGGGCACCGTTGGCTTTGCCACCTACCGCCAGTGGCTGCGCTTCACCTACAACCGCTTCATGGCCCGCCGGTACGAGAATATGGAGGGATTCAGGGCAACAAGGAAATAAACGAAGCCCCTTTCCGCCGGCAAGCCGGCACCTCCCCCGAGGGGGGGAGTAGAGGAAACATAATATATACTAAATATCAATTAAAAGGCAATGATATACTATTTGGCACGAACTGATAATCGAACGCAAAGACGCAAAGACGCAAAGACGCAAAGTTTTTAATGGATTTAGAGGCAAAAAAAAGAAATAATCTTTGCGCCTCTGCGTCTTTGCGTTTCAAAAAAACATTCTGTGCCTAATCGTATATCGTTCCCAATTAAAATGCATCTACCCCTCATGCAGTAACCACTCCCTCCCCTCTCGGGGGAGGGTTGGGGAGAGGGGCATCAATATGATCAAGATAAACAACCTCAAGAAAACCTTCGGCGAGAAAGTGGCCGTAGACATCGAACAGTTTGAAATACACAAGGGCGAGATACTGGGCCTCGTGGGTAACAACGGAGCGGGCAAGAGTACCCTCTTCCGCCTCATCCTCGACCTCATCAAGGCCGACACGGGCACCGTTTCCAACAACGGTGTCGACGTGGCACAGAGCGAGGAGTGGAAGGACTGGACGGGCGCCTACATCGACGACTCCTTCATCATCGACTACCTCACGCCCGACGAGTACCTGCAGTTCATTGCCCGCATCTCGGGCATCAGCGACGAGCAGCTGCAGGAGGAGCTCCAGAAGTACGAGCACTTCATGGCCGGCGAAATTATGGGCCAGAAGAAACTCATCCGCAACCTCTCGGCCGGCAACAAGCAGAAGGTGGGCATCGTGGCAGCCCTGCTGCTCCGTCCCCAGCTCCTCATCCTCGACGAGCCCTTCAACTTCCTCGACCCCTCGTCGCAGAGTGCCATCAAGCACCTCCTTCAGGACTACAACCGCGAGACGGGTGCCACCATCCTCGTCTCCAGCCACAACCTGAACCATACCGTCGACATCTGTCCCCGCATCGCCCTGCTCGAGAACGGACGCATCATCCGCGACATCGACAACGCCGACGGCTCGGCCGAGAAGGAACTGGAAAGCTATTTCGAGGTGGAGTAGAAAGCCTCTCCCCCTACTAGCCTCTCCCCCTAACCCCCTCCCCCAAAAGGGAGGGGGAGCTACCGCGAAGGGTGAGGGTGGAAATGGCCGGAGAGAAAGCGGCCTGCTCCATTGCGCAGCCAATTATGAATTATGAATTATGACTCCGCTACAAAAAATACATAAAAAATGCAGATTCTCCGGATTTGCTTACAATCTGTAATTTGGTTGAACGCACTTTTGAAGACGTTCAAAAGTCGACGCAGAGACGCAAAGTTTTTTAACTGATTTAGAGGCAAAAAAGTAATAATCTTTGCGTCGACTTTAGGCCGGCGCCAAAAGTGCGTCTTTGCGTTATAAATTGAAAGCACGCTGACTTTTTATAGTGGACTCAATTATGAATTATGAATTATGAATTATAAATTAGAGCACCGCACCCTGCACTTCAAGCAGCCGGCCGGGACAAGCCGTGGCGTGTACACAACCCGCGACGTGTGGTACATCCACCTGTATGACGGTGAGTGGCACGGCATGGGCGAGTGTGCCCCGCTTCCCGACCTCTCCTGCGACGCCTTCCCCCACGAGGAATACGAGCAGTACCTTCATGCGGCATGCAGCATGTACTGCCAGACGGGTCAGATAAACTACACCCTGCTGCGCGACTATCCCAGCATCCTCTTCGGGTTGGAGATGGCGGAGAAAAACAGACCAAACAGACCCAGCAGACCCAGCAGACCCAGCAGACCCTCCCCCAACCCCTCCCCTAAAGGGAGGGGGGTAGATAGTCTTGCACCTCAACACGCTCCAGGCACGTACGCAAGGCAAGAGGGAGTCAAGCAGTCGAATGTAACCACTCCCCTCCCTTTAGGGGAGGGGCAGGGGGAGGGTCTTCTCTTCCTACAGGAGGGGCAGGGGGAGGGTCTTCGCATCAACGGCCTCATCTGGATGGGCACGTACGAGGAGATGAGGGCTCGCCTTGAGGAGAAGCTGGCGGCAGGCTATCATTGCATCAAGCTGAAGATCGGGGCCATCAACTTCGAGGACGAGCTGCGACTCATCAAGCGCATACGCGAGGAATACCCACGCGAGAAGGTAGAGCTGCGCGTCGATGCCAACGGAGCCTTCGGGACCACCTACGAGGAGGCCATCGACAAGCTCCAATGCCTCGCCCAATACGACATCCACAGCATCGAGCAACCCATACGCCAAGGCCACTGGCAGGAGATGGCGAAGTTGTGCAACTCCTCGCCGCTCCCCATTGCCCTCGACGAGGAGCTCATCGGCATCAACAGCACGGCCAGGAAGACCGCTCTGCTCG
Organism: Bacteroidaceae bacterium; assembly: GCA_045616065.1. GTDB lineage: Bacteria > Bacteroidota > Bacteroidia > Bacteroidales > Bacteroidaceae > Physcousia. The sequence goes on from JAZLFZ010000018.1 coordinate 12,888, forward strand.
ACACCATACGGCCGCAGTACATCATCCTCAAGCCCATGCTGCACGGCGGCTTCAGCGGTTGCGACGAGTGGATACGCCTGGCCGAAGAGCGCGGCATCGGCTGGTGGGCCACGTCGGCCCTGGAGTCGAACGTGGGACTGGCAGCCATAGCACGATGGGTGGCGCAGTACCACCCCACCCTGCCGCAGGGTCTCGGCACGGGCCTGCTCTACACCGACAACACGCCGCCCCAGACCGAGATACGTGGCGACGAACTGTATCTGCTGCCCGACGTCTGAGAAAAAGGCACGCCACTCTCGCCATTTTTCCCGCTTTCCCCTTCCGTGTTTCAAAGAAAAGTCGTAACTTTGTGCACAACAATACGAATCCCATAGACCAACAGACATGAAGAAAGCCCTTCTCACAGCCCTTGCCACCCTTGGCCTCTCGGCCACCCTGCTGGCACAGAGCGAACTCTATCCCCAACACTTCGACCTCGAGGAGGTGAACCTGCTCGAGGGTCCGCTGCAACGTGCGCAGGACCTCAACATCCAGCACCTCTTGCAGTACGACGTGGACCGCCTGCTCACCCCCTTCGTGCGCCAGGCCGGCCTCAGCGCCACCACCGACACCCGCAGCCCCTACTACCGCTGGGAGGCCAAGCACCCCAACCACCAGAACTGGGGCGGCAACGGCTTCGACCTGAGCGGACACGTGGGCGGACACTACATGACGGCCCTCGCACTGGCCTACGCGGCCTGCCACGACGAGGCCACCAAGGCCAGGATACGCCAGCGCATCGACCACATCATCGGCGTGGTGAAGGACTGCCAGGATGCCTACGACAACGACCAGACGGGCCTCTACGGCTTCATCGGCGGACAGCCCATGAACGCCAACTGGCAGAAGCTCTACAAGGGCGACCCCGACGGCTTCTGGAACGGTGCCCACCCCGTGCCCTTCTATTGCCAGCACAAGATACTGGCCGGCCTGCGCGACCTGGCCGTCTACACCGATGACGACGCCACCTATGCCCGCGCCACCATCGCCCGCGAGCTCTTCCGCAAGATGTGCGACTGGGCCATCAACGTGGTCAGCAAGCTGAGCGACAACCAGGTGCAGCAAATCCTCTGGACCGAGCACGGCGGCATGAACGAGACCATTGCCGACGCCTACAAGCTCTTCGGCGACGCCAAGTATCTCAGCGGTGCCAAGCGATACAGCGACATGGGCATGGTCAACGGACTGCAGTCGCTCAACACCACCTTCCTGGACAACCGCCATGCCAACACGCAGGTACCCAAGTACGTCGGCTTTGCCCGCATCAGCCAGGTGTCCAGCTCCGGCACCAGCAACTTCAAGACGGCAGCCACCAACTTCTGGCAGGACGTCACGGCCAACCGCACCGTCTGCATCGGCGGCAACTCGGTCAATGAGCACTTCATTGCCACGTCGGCCGGCAACCGCTACATGGACGAGACGAACGGTCCCGAGAGCTGCAATACGAACAACATGCTGAAGCTCACCGAAGACCTCTTCGACACGTACCACAACGGCAAGTACGCCGACTACTACGAGAATGCCATGTACAACCACATCCTCTCCACGCAGGACCCCACGACGGGCGGCTACGTCTACTTCACGCCCCTCCGTCCGCAGTCCTACCGCATCTACAGCAAGCCCGACCAGGACATGTGGTGCTGCGTCGGAACGGGCATGGAGAACCACGTCAAGTACGGCCACTTCATCTACACCCACAGCGACAGCCAGACGCTCTACGTCAACCTCTTCACGGCCTCCACGCTGCGCAACGAGACCTTTGCGCTGACCCAGCAGACGCGCTTCCCCTACCAGCAGAGTTCGCAGATTACCATCGACAGGGACGGCGACTTCACCCTGGCCATACGCAAGCCCTCGTGGGCGGGCGAGGGCTACGGCATCCGCGTCAACGGCCTGGAGGCGGCCTTCACGCTGAAGACGGGCTACGCCATCCTGGCCAACACGAACTGGAAGCAGGGCGATGTCATCGAGGTGACACTCCCCATGACGCTGCGCTACGAGCAGTGCCCCAACATGAAGGACTACATCGCCTTCAAGTACGGCCCCATCCTGCTGGGCGCCCGCACCACCAAGGCCAGCCAGAACGACAAGGGTAACCTCGCCTACGAGAAGCTCAGCCACGAATATGCGGCCGGCGAACGAATGGGTCACGCACCCGACAGCTACGCCCCCAAGAAGCAGCTCAGCACCATGCCCATGCTCATCGGCAACCGCAGCGACGTGCTCAGCCGCATCACGCCCTCGCTCAACGACGGCGAACCGCTCGTCTTCCTGCTCGACACACGCGCCGACCACGAGATGGCCAGCGGCAATCCCTGGGGCACCATGACGCTGCAGCCCTACTACGAGCTGCACCACAGCCGCGTGATGAACTACTGGTACCAGGCCACCTACGACACCTACATGAAGAGCGACTGGGCACTGGCCGAGAAGGAGGCCCAGCGGCTCGACGAGCGTACGCTGGACAAGGTGGACGTCGGGCAGCAGCAGGCCGAGGCGGGATGCGTCTTCCACAGCGACAACTCCAGCTCGGGCAGCTACAAGGACGAGGACTACCGCGACACGCAGGCCAACGGATGGATTGAGCTGACCCTCAACAACCCCGACCCCGAGGCCCGCAACCTGGCCGTCATGCTGCGCTACACCACCGACGACAAGAACCGCAAGTGCAAGATCTACGTCGACGGCACGCTGCTCAGGGACTACACCGTGCCCGCCTCCGTGCCCAATGCCGATGCCGCCAACTTCTACAACCTCGAACTGCCCCTGCGCAAGCTGGCCTTCGAGGCCGACGGCAGGGCGAAGGACAAGTTCGTCGTGCGCATCGTGGCCAGCAGCACCACACCCAACCCCGGCCTCTACTTTGCCCGCTTGGTGAAGGACAGCAGGGCCGACGAGCTGGCCTACAAGTTCCGCGCCACCGACTGGGCCTACACGGGCGACGGCGGCCGCATCAGCCAGGACAAGATCAGGGTGGACGCCACGGCCAACACCCTCACGATGACGCAGTCGGGCAACAACAACATCTGCCTCAAGTACGGCAGCAGCGACACCCACGAGGTACAGCTCGACCAGAAGTACCTCGTCATTCGCGCCACCAACCTCAGCACCGCCTCCGGCAAGTCGTACCTCTGGTGGCTCAACGGCAAGAACCAGGGCTCGCAGGTGGCACCCACCAAGACGGGCAAGCTGGCCGACGGGCGCGTGCAGCTCGTGTGGGACATCACCAAGAGTGGCCTCGACGCCAACTGCCAGACCGACCCCTGGACGCTCACCACGTCCTACAACGCCGCCAGCACCACCTTCGGCCTCACGGCGGCCACGGCCTCCAAGGAGGTGGTCATCAGCTACATCGGCTTCCTGAGCGACGCCCAGCTCAACGGCACCGACGAGGAGCCCCAGGGCGACATGACAGCCATCAAGAGCATCAAGAAAAAAGCAGGAACAGATAAGTACTACTCCGTCAGCGGAGTGGAGCAAGGCAAGCCCCAGCACGGCATCAACATCGTGCACAAGGCAGACGGCACGACCAGCAAGGTGCTGAAGAGATGATACCTTTTCATTGTGCCCTTCGTGGCCTTCGTGTGAGATTCTGACGAAACAATGCGCAACCAAATAGAAGAATTCCTGCAGCAGTGGCGCTCACCCTCGCCCACCCTCACCGTCCACACCAGTGGCAGCACGGGCACGCCTAAGCCCATCCTGGTGGAGAAGCAGCGCATGCGAGCCTCGGCACGCATGACCTGCGACTACCTGGATCTCAAGGCGGGCGACACGGCCCTCCTCTGCATGCCGCTGCGCTACATAGCGGGCATGATGATGGTGGTGCGGGCCGAGGAGCGAGGCCTGCACCTCATCAGCGTGGAGCCCTCCAACCGCCCTCTGCTGCCGTTCTGCTCCTCCCAGCCGCAGCCGCTCCTCTCCACCGCCGGAGGGCAGTGCTTTCCCGAACGGGGCATCACCCTGGCAGCCATGGTGCCCTCCCAGGTCTTCGAGACGCTGCAGCACCCCGCCGAGCGCGCCCTCCTCAGCCGCATCCGTCACGTCATCATCGGCGGAGGCGCCATCAGCCCCACCCTCGAGGCCGAACTCAGCACCTTGCCGAACCACATCTGGCACAGCTATGGCATGACCGAGACGCTCTCGCACATCGCCCTCCGACAGGTCAGTCCGCCAGCCCGCACGCCCGGCGGCTGGTACACGCCCCTGCCCGGCATCACCCTCTCGCAGACGCCCGAAGGCTGCCTCGTCATCGATGCCCCCCACCTCTGTCCGGAGCGTCTCGTCACCCACGACATCGCAGAGTTCCAGGGACCCCGCTTCCGCATCCTCGGCCGCAGCGACAACACGGTCTGCTCGGGCGGCATCAAGATACAGATCGAGGAGGTGGAACGCCACCTCCTCCCCACACTGGGCCACACGGTGCAGTTCACCAGCCTCCCCGACCCCAAGTTCGGCGAGGCCCTCGTCTGCCTCACCACCCAGCCCCTCACCATCGAGCAGCTCCGCTCCCTGCTGCCCAATCCCTACTGGGTGCCCAAGCACATCGTCGCGGTCGCCCAGCTGCCCCGCACCGCCACCGGCAAGCCCGACCGCGCCGAGGCAAAGAGAATCGCAAACTATGAACTATGAGTCCACTACAAAAGGTCAACGTGTTTTCAATTTATAACGCAAAGACGCACTTTTGGCGCCGGCCTAAAGTCGACGCAAAGATTATTTCTTTTTTGCCTCTAAATCCAGTAAAAAACTTTGCGTCTCTGCGTCTTTGCGTTTCAAAAAAACATTCTGTGCCTAATCGTATATCGTTCCCAAGAAATATCTTCGTGCTCTTCGTGCCTTCGTGTGCTATTTTTGTACTATTTTTGGTTTCAAGAAAAGTGAATTATGAATTATGAATTAACCTTCCGCGTTGCCCTCTTCGACCTCGACGGCACGCTCTTCGACACCGAGGGTCAATACTCCGTCTTCTGGGGCGAGATGGGCCGCCGCTTCCATCCCGAGATACCCGACTTCGACCAGATCATCAAGGGCACCACGCTCAAGCAGATCTACGAGCGCCACTTCCCCGACCCCGCCACGCAGGCCATCATCACCCCCCTCCTCCAGGCCTTCGAGGCACAGATGCACTACACCTTCTTCCCCGGCGTACAGGCCTTCCTCGACGACCTGCGGCGCCACGGCGTCAGCTGTGCTGTCGTCACCTCCTCCGACCAGAAGAAGATGCAGAACGTCTACCGCTCCATGCCCCAGTTCGCGTCGCTCTTCGACCGCATCCTGACGGCCGAGGACTTCCGGGCCAGCAAGCCCAACCCCGACTGCTACCTGCGCGGTGCTGCCGCCTTCGGTGCGCGGCTCTGCGAGTGCGTCGTCTTCGAGGATGCCTACAGCGGGCTGGAGGCCGGCATGTCGTCGGGCATCTTCACCGTCGGCATAGCCTCGGGCCATACGCCCGAAGAGATACGCGACAAGTGCCACCACGTCATCACCACCTTCGAGGGCCTCACCCACCAGCAGGTGGAGCAGTGGATGCAAGGAGAGCAAACCGTGTAGAGGACGGTAGTACAGCCTACATCATGCCTGCCCCACAAGGTAGGACGGCCTCATCCAAGCAAACAAAATCCTTACAAAACGGCGTAAAATTCCGTATATTTTTTGCGCTCATCTAGCATTTTTGGGAGAAACAAATCCGCGTCGGAGCACTCATTTTCGGGCTTCCGACGGCTGATTTTCGTGCAACGCTGCGTCGCAAAGTTTGCGACGCAGCGTCTTTTTTTTGCACACGCAGCGTTAAAATTCTTTTCTCGCAGCAGAAAAAAACGTCCGATGCAGCAGAAAATCCCCTTTTTCGCCCCACTTTCCGTCCCTTCTACCGAAGACAAAAATCCAACCACCTGAGCGACAACAAGTTACTAGATTCGCGCATACGCGCCCCTCCTCCGACGTGCTGACTTTTACGCGATTCTCAGAGGCCATGCCACAACGAATCATCTTTACATTGCGAACAACACACATCCAATTCATATCCCACAGAAAAATTCTGCATCAATTCAGTGAGTAATCGTTCTACCACCAAACTCACACAGTGTAGGAGCGCTACCATTTTACTGGCATCGGTAAAATGGTTCGTTTATCATTTTACTGGCATCGGTAAAATGATCGGATTGGACAATTCCTTGCATTCACCTTTCTTCAGCAACTCCCATGGCTTCATCTTGTCATAGATGTTGCGCCATTCGTTCGAGAGATGCGTGTACTTACCAAGGGTGAAATGCACCTTCTTGTCTTCACCTGTCGTACTGCCGAGGATCTCGTAGTAGCCATCAACTGCACCCTTCACCATTGGGAACAAGTGTGTTGCCTTTGCGAGCTTTGCCTTGGATTTAAGGCTTGTCGTATAGGTCGTTGCCTGATGGTTCATGAATGCTTCACACTCTTCATCGGTTCGACGAACATAGCAAGTCAGGAAACACTTCTCTTCACATTCCTTCTGTTCGACCAATGGTTTAGTGTCGAACGGCAGAATCTCGTAGATGTTACTTGCATCCTCGCAAACCATGTCTGTATCTCCAAACAGATCAAGCTGCTCGGATGACTCCAACGTCTTGAAGTCAACGATATGACGTTTTAGGTCAGCTTTCACGCCCACAATGTCGAGCTCCTCACGCCTTGCCTTACTCATCTGGCAGAACTCCTCCGACTGTTCTATGCCGGCATACCTGCGGTCGCACAGACAGGCAGCAATACCAGTTGTTGAGCTACCGCTGAATGGGTCAAGAATCCAGTCGCCTTTGTCGGTACAAGAGAGAATGATGCGCGTCAGCACCGACAGAGGTTTCTGCGTAGGATGCTTGCCACATGACTTCTCCCAACGTCCAATAGCTGGCAGTCGCCACACATCTGTCATCTGCTTGTTGTCGTTGAGTTGCTTCATCAGTTCGTAGTTGTACTTATGAGCAACCTTCTCGCACTTCCTCGCCCAGATGATGAACTCGGTGGAGTAGGTGAAGAATCGGCACGAGATGTTGACGGGCGGATTCGTCTTCTGCCACGTTATCACGTTCAGTATCTTGTAGCCAAGTTCCGTGAGGCAATTAGCCACAGAGAAGATATTGTGGTACGTTCCCGAAATCCAGATAGTGCCATTGTCCTTCAGTTTGTCACGACACAACCTGAGCCACTCCATGTTGAACTCCTTCATCTCCTCGGGAGTCTTGCCCTTATCCCATTCGCCTTTATCCACACACACCACCTTTCCGCTCTGCAGGCTTATACCACCATTACTGAGGAAGTAAGGAGGGTCGGCAAATATCATGTCGAACTTGAAACTAAAGTCCTTTAGCAACTGAAACGTGTCTCCATGAGCAAGTAGGAAATCTTTATTGGATGACTTGTAATATGTTTCTATCATTTCATCTCTTGCTTTATTTCATCAAGAAACTCTGGTAAGGTCGTAAAGTTGTACATACGGGGGATGTCATTATAGGCTTCTGCAAGCTTGTTCTTTGCACTATTCCATCCTTCGCCGTCAGTAATCCATACGAACTCGAAGCCTTTCACGCCATTTACGATAGGAGCCAATTCACGATAAGCACGAGCAACTTCATTCAGTTTTGAACCGCCCCCACTATAGAAGTTCAATTCTATGAGGAAGGTACGCGTCTTTGTCTTGATAACGAAATCGAAACGCTTCTCATCCTCTCCAAGTACCGCTTTAATCTCAGGGAACTCGCTTGAATAAACCTCCATTCTATGCGCAATCCCGTTATTGTTTAGAATACGATGAAGTAATGTCTCGGTAATATCACCACTTCTATTTTTGCGAGCATTTGTGTCAAGACCTGTTTCAACACCAAACACATAATCAACGAGGTCTTTCACATCTTTACGCATGAACACTTCTGACAATCCTGTCTCTTCAAGAAATTTCATAACTCCATCAATAGAAGTGAACAAAGAGCTGATAAGATAAGGTTTGCCGTCATTGTCTATGAATTTCTTCTTATCTTTGCGTCTTGTGGCAATAAGAATGTCAAGCACATCAAATGCCTTCTTATCCCTGTTCCACAACATCGTTACAGCCTCTCTCAGATTATCTTTACCCAAGAGGAAGTTCAACGAGTTAAGGCTTAAGGCTATCTCGTTTACATTGTTTCTGATTTTATTGAAATCCGAATAGAAATCTAGTGTCGCATTTGTCTCTGAAAGTTGAGACATGAATTTATTGAAGTTCTTTTCCATTATGATAGGCAGCTTTTGTTTCTTCGTAATTGTGTACTAAAATCTCAGTAAGCTTTCCTCGTTTTGATGCATTGGAGTTAATGTTTCTTGAAGCCCACACACGTTCTATCTGATATGCTTCATACAGCACATCAAAGAAGTTGTCAGCCTCATTCTTGCCCTTACAATCGGAGTTACTAAGCATGAACTTGTAGCCAGCTTCGTGGATGCGGTCGCAGTATTCCTTCAGCCGAATCTGCGCATCGTCGTTGAAGGCTTCCTTGGTATAGTCGTTGAAGCTGGACGTATCGCTCAGAGGGCGATAAGGCGGATCGAAATAGAAGAGCGTGTTGCCGTGAGCATACTGAAATGTTTCCTCAAAATCGCCTGTCATTATCTCCACTCGCTGCAGAAGTTCGCTATCCTTTCGGATGGTCAACGGGTCGCAGATCTGTGGATTGGTGTATTTGCCGAAAGGTACGTTGAATAACCCTTTCTTGTTCACACGATAAAGCCCGTTGAAGCATGTGCGATTGAGGAAGAAGAACTTTGTGGTGTTCTCTATCGGGCCAAGATTCTTCTCGTTGTAGCGGTCGCGAACGGCAAGGAAGAACTCTTTGCGTGCTTCTTCCGTCTGAAGGGCGTTGTAGGCATCTTGTATGTCCTGAAGGGAAACAATCAGTTCCTCGGGATTGTCTCTTACGGTACGGTAGCATGTAGTCAAATCCGTATTTATGTCGTTGATAACCGCGTGCTGGATTTTCGGGTATCGTTGCAGCATGTAGAAGAGCATCGCACCACCGCCCACGAAAGGCTCGATGTAGGTGACGTCTTCCAAATTACCAAAGGCAGCTGGCAGCTGTGCATCCAGTTGTTCGAGGAGTTGCCCTTTACCGCCCACCCACTTGATAAAAGGTTTTGCTTTTACCATAACAGAGATGTATGCAAACGAAAAAGCCCCCTTCCCGTTATTCGGAAAGAGGGCGTGGAAGAATTCCTGTTATTTATTCAAGGCCTACCACAGCCTGTGTCAGACAACAATCGTCCTGTCCACGCCCTAATATGAAGCGTGAACATCGTTGTCGTGACCTTACTGACACATATTATTCTGTAAGTGGTAGTTCTGAATATAATCAGTTACGTCAATGATGTTCGCAAATCTTTTTGTCTAAGCTTTAACTTCGTCTGTTCAAGATATTTATAGTTTTTCTGCCAACACCATAATAACAGATGATTTCATTCATTCTCAACAACACACAAAAAACGTAGGTGTACATCTTTGCCGCTCACCGGTTGAGGCCTTCCACAGCCTTGATAGCAAACAAGCAAAGTGACACCTACGAAAAAGTATGTAGATAACACCCCAAAGTGTGCTAGAAGACTATTGCTAGCCTTCTGCACACAAAGGATGCTTGTACTGCATACCTTGTAGGCGTCATCTTCTGCAATATTCTCGGCTATCAGGTTAGATGTGGAAGTTTCAACCGATCAAGAATAAGCATCAATGACGCTTTTAAAATATGTTGTGTTTCATCAGTTTCATGCCATAAGAAACATCGGGCATTTTTGTATTTTAGTCTATAGGACTCTTTCTTTTAACTACGTCAATATTATCAGCAACCATATAATATACATTCGTTTGTTTATACCCCATCTTGCCATATACTAACACATCAAGATCCTCTGCGTACTGTTGAACAATGGCAGAAGGCAAATCTATCAATTCAATCTTCGCCGACTCGTAGTTCATAATAGCAAGCGTAGGCATGTGTACTGTTATTTTTTGCAAATGTACTAATTTTAACTCAAAACAAGAAAGGATCATCGCTTTTTTATTGCATTTTTAACAATTATGATGCAGTTCCTTATATTCTGCAACTCAACACACGTACCTTATAGATAGAAACGAGAGCAGGGGCCTCCTGTCCTGGATGGACGGGGGCCCCTACCTTATTTATATTACACGCGCGTGATTACTTCAGCAGCGTCTTCTGACCGTTGACGATGTAGATGCCTCGCTGGAGAGGCTTGCCGACGATGCGCTGACTTTTACGCGATTCTCAGAGGCCATGCCGCAACGAATCATCTTTACATTGCCAGCAATACACATCCCATTCAACTCCCTCAGAGATATTTTATAGGTTTACACCCTCCGAGGGTGCTCTCATTGTGAAAATCGTATTACCATCGGAGTTTGTGATAATGAAGTCCGTAAGATTGATTATGTCCATCCCTATTAGAACTTCATCTTCTATGTCGCTGCAATATGCCTCAACATCACATACTAAAAATCCGTTAGGTAGAAGGACGTGGATGTGATACGTGTCAACATCATCCTCACCACCGATACCCATTACAGTTCCCTTACCGTATGGTTTCAATCCAAGAGCCTTTACTACCTTCTCGGAAATGACCGTCACCTGTGCACCCGTATCCCAAAGGGCATTCTCGGTATAGAGCCGTGGAGTTCCTTTTGTCATCTGTTCAAGTTCAACTCCGGGGAACACAATCGCATTTGTTATGATGTTGTTGGCATTACCATCATATTTTTTGTTAAACGAACTCATAGCAATCCTTCAGGCATTTTTACGAGTCGTGTATTAAGGCGAGGGGCAGTATTACTACCTGGCTTCACCTTGAAATATGATGCTAACGATCTGCGTTCAGACGTTTGATTTGAAGTCGTCATTACGCTCTTGTAATCTAAGATTCCAAGTTTTTGTAAGTCTTTCATAAGCGTACTATTTTAATTTTTACAGTTCTCTCACATGAAGCAGGCTTACATGGGAAATGTTGCAATGGCTTTTATAGCTTCGTAATTGCGTACCATACGTTCACATACGTCCTTGCTAAGTGGCTTTGGATTGGCTATCAATTGCTCAAAACGACGTGCATCTGCACCGTAGAGCGTTGGGGTTGCTTTGATAGGTCTGGCCATAATTACAGTCGCTTTTATACGTTTTAGTCTGCAAATGTACTAATTTTAACTCAAAACAAGAAAGGATCATCGCTTTTTTATTGCATTTTTAACAATTATGATGCAGTTCCTTATATTCTGCAACTCAACACACGTACCTTATAGATAGAACGAGAGCAGGGGCCTCCTGTCCTGGATGGACGGGGGCCCCTACCTTATTTATATTACACGCGCGTGATTACCTGAGCAGCATCTTCTGACCATTGACGATGTAGATGCCACGCTGGAGGGGCTTGCCGTTGATGCGCTTGCCGTCGAGGGTGTAGATGTCGCCCTTGACATCAGCCATGTCGATGCTCTCGATGCCGGTGGGATCGTAGTTGGGATCCTTGACGACGAGGAGGATGCCCTCGCTGAGGCGCGAGGTGTCGAACATGAGGGAGGGATCCTCAGCATTGGGCTGGCAGAGCTCGAACTGGAGGTTGGCACCCAGGGTGATCTTCTGGGCATCGATGATCTGTATCTCCGTGCCTTCGGGCAGAGCGAGCACGTCGCGTCCCTTGATGACGAGCGTACCGTTGAGGCGCAGGTTCTTGATGCCGGTGAACTTGCTGAAGAGTGTCTTGCTGGACAGGAAGGTCTGCAGGGTGCCGTTCACGGTGACGTCCTTGCCGCTGAACTCGAGCTGACCGGCCGAATTGCTCTCGGTGATGCCGCTGCGCAGCACGCCGCCCGTCTTCACGGTGACGTTGTTGCCCAAGACGGCCCTGCCGGAGAGGATGGCTCCGGAGTTGATGGTCAGGGCTCCCGTTCCGAGGGCAGCGTCCTTCATGTTGCTGTTGTTGAGGCAGAGCTCACCGGCCGAGACGGTGATGGTGCCCGTATTGGTCCAGACGCCCTTGACGGTCATCTTGCCGGTGCCCATCTTGTTGAAGCTGTCGCCGCCCACGACGCGTCCGTCGAAGGTGAAGTTGCCGTCATTGCCCACCTGCCAGGTGTTGGCGCCGACCGAGGCATTGTTGCTGAAGGTGCAGCTGCCGCCCAGGTCGCCGGTGCCGATGACCTGTCCGATGCGGAGCGTCTTGCCCGAGTTCTGGACGAAGCGCTTGGAGGGGATGCTGAGCGTCCACTTGTCGCCACCGCTACTGGTATCGAAGGTGAAGCGGCCGTCGGCATCGTAGGTGGCCTGCGGCACGAGTGTGCCCGCAAAGTCATTCAGTTTGAGTTGGATGGGGGTACGGGTGGCGTAGTAGTTGCTACCCTTCTCGGTGGCACACCATACAGTGAGCTGACCGGTGCCGGTGAGTGCCAGGTTGGTGGTGGCACGGTTGACGGTGGTGAGGTTGGCCTTGGCCTTGTCGGCCACCTCGATGGGTGTATTGAGGAAGGCACCGCCACGAAGGTCGGCGGTTCCCTCGGCCACATATTTCGAGGCGAGCTTCTGGCTGGCATCGACCACACCGGCACTGACGACGAGCTTCTGCAAGGTGCTGGCCACGCCCGACTTGAGCCATCCGGCACCCTTCTTGGTCAGCGTGGTGCCACTGAAGGCGGCATCCATCACGAAGTCGTTGGCATTGTTGAGCACGGCACCCTCGGTCGTCTTGACGGTGATGGGAGAGCCCATCTCGACATTGCCCGTGGTATTGAGCTCGGCACCGTTCTGCATGACGAACTTGCCGGCAGCGGTGATGCCACCGAGGTTGCCCACCTCGCTGTACTGGTTGGAGAGGAGCGTGACGGCCGTCACACCACCGCTGAGGGTATTGCCGCCCTTGTAGGCGTTGTTGTTCTTCATGACAACGCGGCCCGTGCCCTCCTTGATGAACTTGGCATTGCCGTCGATGCCGCCGGCTCCCTGGAAGGTGTAGGCCGCACCGGTGTTGTTGACCGTGACGGAGTTGGGGATGACGCTGCCCACGATGCTGATGTTGCGCAGGGTGGCATCGTCGTTGAAGACGACATCGTCGCCCGAGACGAAGACGGTGGACTCGCCATTGCCTATGGCGAAGCTCTCGGTCTCGCCCAGGTCCCACTTGGTGCTGGCGCCTGTCCATACGACAGAGGCGGCATCGCGCATATCGACAATCTCGAGGATGAGCTTGCCGTCCTCGACGTAGAGCTTCTTCTTGACGCTATCCATGCCCTCGAGCACGATGTTTTCGAGCTTGCCGGTCACCTCGCCCGTGAGGGTGGCGATGACGTACTTGCCGGGGCGCATCTTCTCACCGGCCGCCGCGTGGGGCACCAGTTCGATGACGGGAGAGAGGTAGGTGGGACCGCCGCTGACCCATGCGCTGCCGGTCTTGCTCTCGATGCTGAGGCTGCCGAGCTGCAGCTGGTCGGAGGTGGCGTCCTCGCCGTAGAGGTCGAGGAGCAGGCGCGAGCCGAAGCCCAGCTCGAGCGTCTCGGCCGTGAGGGTGCCCTTGTTGTCGGCGCCACCGGGACGGATGACGCTGGCGTAGTCGGCCTTGATGCGCTGGAAGACGCCGCCGTTGGTGTTCAGCTCGGCAAAGCGGTTGAGCCACAGGGGTGACTGCTTCATCGTGCCGTCGAACTCCAGCACACCGGCCCAGACGTCGGTATTGCCCGTATGGGTGAAGTCGGTCTTGGGGAGCTTCAGGATGCCGTCGCCCTGCTTGACGAGGCGGGCCTCGCCGGCCAGCGAACCGGACTCTACCTCACAGGTGTAGTACTTGTAGTTGATCTTGGAATCCTTGGCCGTATAGTTGGTGCCGGCCGTTCCCTGTACCCAGGAAGGTACGTTGATGGTGACCATGTAGGGGGTGGCACCCTGCTGCATGGTGACCTTGGTGTCGTTGGTCTCGCAGACGAGGAAGTGCTTGTCCTCGCTCGTGATCTGACCGCCGTTGGGAACCTCGGTGCGTCCCGTCATCGTGTAGGGGGGAGGCGTGGTGGTGATACCCTCCAGCTTGCCCATGAAGTAGCTCACGTGAGGAGGCTGGTTGTAGCCGCACATCTGCCATACCATGGCGTTGCGGTACTGATGGTCGGACCAGAGGGTGGGCACGCGATAGGTGGTGGGAGTGGGCGAAGAGTAGATGCGTATGTTGCCGCTGGCAGTGCGCATGATGATCTCCTCGCGCCAGTCGCCCAGGATGTCGCCCTGGTAGCAGGGAGTGCCCTTGGTGTCGTTGTTGGTCATGGAACCCTCGCAGACGTAGATGGGGCTCCAGCTGCCGTACTTGGCCACGACGCCTGCCGTGTTCTTGCCGTTCTGGTAGTTGAAGGTCTCGCTGCAGAGGTCGCCGTCCCAGTAGATGCGGAAGTTGGTGTTGATACCGGTGGCATCCATGCCGGCCACGGCCTCGTAGGTGACGGAGCTGATGGCGCCCTCGCGTGCGGAGCAGCCGATGGAACCGGGGAACTTGTCCGTGAAGTTGTCCATCATGGCACGGCCGTCGTCGTTGCCGGAATTGAAGCGGTGGTACACCTTCGAGGTGGTGGCATCGCGATAGTTGTTGCCGGGCTGGTCCTCGTTGCAGGCATAGATCTCGAGGCCCTTGGTGTAGGGGTTGAAGTCGCCGCAATGCTGGGCATCGCCATGGCCGAAGCCGGTGGTGGAGAGGCCCTTGCCATTGTCGTCGACCACCATGGAGCCGTAGACGATCTCGTCGCGTCCGTCCTCGTCGACATCGGCCACGCCGAAGTTATGGTAGCCCTGCCACATCCAGAAGCCGCCATTGGTCTGACGCCAGTCCCAACGCTTCTTGAGCTTGTTGGTTTCGGGCACCACGTCGAGGGCGCACATCTTGATCTGGGTGTAGATACCGCGTGCCAGGAAGATGCTGGGATGGCGGCCATCGAGGTAGGGGGCACCGAAGAAGAACTTGTTGCTGCGGTGGCCGTAGCCGTCGCCCCAGGCTGCATCGAGGCTGGTCTCGCCGGGCTCGAGGCGGGCCAGGGGATAGTCGATGATATCGAAGATCTCGCCCGTCTCGCCGTTACAGTAGACGAGGAACTCCTTGCCGTCGTGCATGAACCAGTTCACACCGCCGCCCGTGGCACCGCGATAGTTGGTCCAGGAGCCGCCGTTCTTGCCATTGGCACCGATGGTGTAGACGGTACCGTCGGCCATGTGGATGCTGGAGCCTTCGAGCAGACGCATGACCACCTCGGCCTTGCCGTCCTGGTTCCAGTCGTAGCCCACGATGTTCTGCTCGTTGTTCTGGAAGTCGCCCATGTTGGGGCCGCAGTTCACCCACCAAAGGCGCTGGCCGTCCTGCTTGAAGATCTCGAAGATGCTGTACTCGCCCGTGGCCTTGCCGTTGATGGTGGGACCGGCCTTGGGATAGGACTGCGCCATCTCGCTCTCGTTGTCGAACTTCATGAGAAACTCCAGCTCGCCGTCGCCGTCGACATCGGCACAGCAGGCGTCGTTGGGGATGAGCTTGCTGGCTATGCCCTCGTGGGTGAGCTTGACCTCCTTGTAGCTGCTGGCCCAGGGAGTCACCTCCTTGCAGGCCTCCTGCTCCACGCCACGCACCACAGCCTTCACGGTGTAGGTGTGGGTTGCCTTGCCGGTCTTGTCGGTGTAGCAGGATACGTCGAGGGGCTCCTCGTTGAGTTTCGTGCCGTCACGATAGACGTTGTACTTCACGTCATAGTACTCCTCGCCCAGGATGCGCCAGCTGAGGTAGATGCCCGTTCCGGTGGCCTTCATGGCCACGAGACCACGGTCGAGGCGGTCCACGGTTCGCTGTGCCTGCACGGGACAGAGTGCTGCCAGTGCCAGCATGCCGAGGGCCAACTTCATCAGTTTAGTTTTTTTCATTGGTTTGTTGTGATTAGTATTGGGTTGTTGTTATTAGTATTGGGTTGATTTCATTTTCTACAACTTCTCGGGCAACTGGAACAGCTTCGTGCTGTTGCTGCCCTTGATGAGGATGGTACGGTCCGCAAGGGGGTGCGCCTCCAGTTCGGCCTTGACGGCCTCCACGTCGGGGAACGTGCGCACAGCACTGTCGCCGGCCACCCTCTCGAACTCCCGCCCCACGAGCCATACCTCTTCGAGCTCCATCTTCAGCAGGCGGTCCAGGATGTGGCGATGCTCCTGCTCGCTGGCCTCGCCCAACTCGCCCATCATGCCCAGGATGACCATCTTGTGGGGCGTCTCGACAAACTGGAAGTTGTCCAGCGCGGCATTCATCGAGGTGGGATTGGCATTGTAGGCATCCACGATGAGACGGTTGCGGCCCGTGTCGCGGAACTCGCTGCGGCTGTTGGTGGGCGTGTACTCGGCCAGGGCGGCATCGATGTCGCTGGCAGGCACGTCGAAGAAGAGTCCAACGGTGACGGCTGCCCGGATGTTGGCGATGTTGTAGGCACCGACGAGGTGGGTCTGCACGGTGTGCCAGGGTTGGTCAACGTCCTCGCGCCACTGTATTTGCAGGTACGAGGAGCAGTCGGCCACGCGTCCCTCCACGTAGGGTTCCACCTCCAGCGTGGGGTTCTCGGCAAAGGGCACTCCGCCCCGGGCCTCGGCCATCTCGCGCAGGTTGTCGTCAAAGCAGTTGAGGAAGATGGCCTTGCCACGCTGTGCCAGGTCGTCGTACAGCTCGCCCTTGGTGGCCTTCACGCCCTCGAAGGAGCCGAAGCCTTCGAGGTGGGCGCGCCCCACGTTGGTGATAAGTCCGTAGTCGGCCTGCACCATGCGGCACAGGAAGGCTATCTCGCCGGGATGGTTGGCGCCCGTCTCGATGACGGCCACCTCGTGCTCGGGACGTATGCGAAGCAGGGTGCGGGGCACGCCGATGTGGTTGTTCAGGTTGCCCTGGGTGTAGACTACGCTGTACTTCCGGGCCAGCACGGCACTGACCAGTTCCTTGGTAGTGGTCTTGCCGTTGGTGCCGGTAATCTGCAGCACGGGGATGTCCAACTGCCCGCGGTGGTAGGCGGCCAGGCTCTGGAGGGTCTCCAACACGTTGTCGACGAGGATGTAGCGGCCGTCGCCTTCGGGGGCAAACTCGGCCTCGTCGACCACAGCGTACGCGCAACCGGCCTCAAGGGCCGAGGCGGCAAAACGGTTGCCGTCGAACGAGGCTCCCTTCAAGGCAAAGAACATGGCTCCCTCCTCGCACTGACGGTTGTCGGTGGTCACGACGGGGTGCTGCCTGTATATCTCGTATATCTCTTCTATGGTTTTCATTTCTCTTTCTATTTTTCTTCTCGGCCAGCAAGGGAGTGCTCAACGGTTTAAGAGGGACACCTTTTCACTAAGCCGATAATACGCGACACAAAGATACAAAAATATAAGTAATGTACACGCGAAAATGGACTTTTTCGGTTTTCTTTTAGAAAAAAAGCAATAAAATGACTATTTTCGACTGACTTTCTTCATTTATTTTGTAACTTTGCATTCCACGTAGAACCATTGGACAAGCAATGACAATCAACATACAAGGACAACCATACGACCTCAGCCAGCCTCGCGTGATGGGCATACTCAACGTCACGCCCGACTCGTTTTATGCAGAAAGCCGTAAGCAAAGCGACGAGGCCATCCTCGAACGTGCCGGCCAGATACTGCTCGAAGGCGGCGACATGATCGACATCGGAGCCTACAGCAGCCGGCCCGGTGCGGCCGACGTGTCGCCCGAGGAGGAGATGGAACGCCTGGCACGTGCGCTGCGCCTCATCCGGAACGAACACCCACACGTCATCATCAGCGTCGACACGTTCCGGGCCAGCGTGGCCGAGCGATGCGTGGAGGAGTACGGGGTGGACATCATCAACGACATCTCGGGTGGCGAACTGGACCCCAACATGTTCCCCACCATGGCACGCCTCAACGTGCCCTACATACTGATGCACATGAAGGGGACGCCACAGACGATGCAGCAAGACCCTCATTACGACGACGTGACGAGCGAGGTGCTGCAGTACTTCGGGCGCAAGGTGGACCAGCTGCACGAGATGGGCGTCAACGACATCATCCTCGACCCGGGCTACGGATTTGCCAAGACGCTCGACCAGAACTACGAACTCTTCCGCAACCAGCACGCACTGAAGGAACTGGGGCTGCCCATCCTTGTAGGCATCTCGCGCAAGAGCATGATATACCGACTGCTGGGCACAACGCCACAGGAGGCCCTCAACGGCACCACCGTCCTCCATACGCTGGCCTTGCAGCAAGGTGCCCACATCCTGCGTGTACACGACGTACGCGAAGCTGTCGAAACCATTAAAATAGTTGGCAAATGCTACTGAACATAGGCATAAAGGACATAATAGACATTCTGCTCACCGCCATCATCCTGTTCTACTTCTACAAGGTGATGCGACAGACGCGTTCCGTACGCGTCTTCACCGGTGTACTGGTGTTTGTCAGCTTCTGGATTCTCATCTCCAAGATACTGGAGATGAAGCTCCTGGGCAGCATCCTCGACCAGTTGATCAACGTGGGAGCCATCGCGCTCATCGTGCTCTTCCAGTCCGAGATACGCCATTTCTTCTACAGCATCGGCACACACGAGCGCATGGGACGCCTCGTGCGCTACCTGCGCCCGTCGCACAAGAAGCAGGGCGACTTCCGCCACAACCGAGAGGACATCTACCCCATCGTCATGGCCTGCCTCAACATGGCCAAGCAGAAGGTGGGCGCACTCATCGTCCTGCAGAACGACCTGCCGCTGGGCGACTTCATCGACACGGGCGAGGCCATCGACGCACGCGTCAGCCAGCGCCTCATCGAGAACATCTTCTTCAAGAACAGTCCGCTGCACGACGGCGCCATGATTGTCAAGGACGGACGCATCATGGCCGCGGCCTGCATCATGCCCACCTCGCACGACCTCGACATACCCAAGGAGTTCGGTCTGCGTCACCGTGCCGCCAAGGGTACGAGCAACGAGACGGACGCCCTCTCCATCGTGGTGAGCGAGGAGACGGGTGGCATCACGGCTGCCTATAAGAGCAAGTTCAAGATGCACGTCACCAGCGAGGAACTCGAGGAGATGCTCATGCGAGGCGAGTTCTGACGCCCCCCCAAGAAAGACTCAACAACGTTAACTTTAAAATAAACGCTCTATGACATTAATGCAACAAATCATCGCTCGCGCCCAGAGCAACAAGCAGCGCATCGTGCTGCCCGAGAGCCTGGAAGAGCGAACCATCAAGGCCGCCGACATGGCACAGGCCGATGGTCTGGCCGAGATTATCCTCATCGGTAATCGCGACGAAATCCTGGCCCTGGCCGACAAGCTGGGCCTCAGTCACATCAAGGACTGCACCATCATCGACCCCGCCACCAGCGAGAAGACCGAGGAGTACGCACAGCTGCTTACCAAGCTGCGCGAGAAGAAGGGCATGACCATCGAGAAGGCTCGTCAGCAAGTGCTCGACCCGCTCTACTTCGGTTGCCTCATCATCAAGAGTGGCGATGCTGACGGACAGATCAGCGGTGCCCTCTCCACCACAGGCGACACACTGCGTCCCGCCCTGCAGATCATCAAGTGCGCTCCCGGCATCAGCTGTGTCAGCGGTGCCATGCTGATGATCACCGACAAGCCCGAGTACGGTGAGAACGGCATCCTCGTAGTGGGCGACGTAGCCGTTACCCCCATGCCCGACGCCAGCCAGCTGGCACAGATTGCCGTCTGCACCGCACAGACCGCCAAATCGGTTGCCGGCTTTGCCGACCCCCGCGTGGCCATGCTCTCGTTCTCTACCAAGGGCAGCGCCAAGCATGAGGTGGTGGACAAGGTCATTGAGGCCACCCGTCTGGCCAGGGAGCTGGCTCCCGACCTGAAGGTGGACGGCGAACTGCAGGCCGACGCTGCCCTCGTGCCCAGCGTGGGCGAGAAGAAGGCTCCCGGCAGCGACATTGCCGGCCACGCCAACGTCCTCGTCTTTCCCTGCCTCGAGGTGGGCAACATCGGCTACAAGCTCGTACAGCGTCTGGCCGGTGCCGATGCCATCGGCCCCATCCTCCAAGGTATCGCACGTCCCGTCAACGACCTCAGCCGCGGCTGCAGCGTGGATGACATCTACAAGATGGTAGCCATCACGGCCTGCCAGGCTCAAGACGCGCAATAAGCGTCTTGAAGTGAATAGTGAATAGTGAAAAATACCTAATCAGTTTAAAAGTATTAAGTATTATTCACTTTTCACTTTTCACTAAGTATTAAAAGTATTAGGTATTATTCACTTTTCACTTATAACATGAAGATTTTAGTCCTCAACTGCGGCAGCAGTTCCATAAAATATGCACTTTACAACATGGATGACAAGAGTGTCATCACAAGTGGCGGCATCGAGAAGATCGGTCTGCCCGACTCGTTCATCACGGTCAAGCTCAATGGCGAAAAGCACAAGATGGAGCGTCCCATCGAGGAGCATACTGCCGGTGTGCAGTGGATCTTCGAGGTACTCACTCAGGGCGACTACAAGGTGCTGAACAGCCTTGAGGAGCTCGATGCCGTAGGCCATCGCATGGTGCACGGTGGAGAGAAGTTCAACCAGAGCGTACGCCTCACTCCCGAGGTCATGGAGGCCTTCACTGCCTGCAACGATCTGGCTCCCCTGCACAACCCCGCCAACATCAAGGGTGTCAATGCCGTTACCGCCCTGCTGCCCAACCTGCCTCAGGTGGGCGTCTTCGACACAGCCTTCCATCAGACCATGCCCGACTACGCCTACATGTACGCCCTCCCCTACGAGCTCTATGAGAAGTACGGCGTACGTCGCTACGGCTTCCACGGCACCAGCCACCGCTACGTCTCACAGCGCGTGTGCGAGTTCCTTGGCATCAAGCCCGAGGGCACCAAGATCATCACCTGCCACATCGGCAACGGTGCCTCCATCGCAGCTGTCAAGGATGGCAAGTGCGTGGACACCTCGATGGGTCTCACGCCCCTCGAAGGCCTCATCATGGGTACCCGCTCGGGCGACATCGACGCCGGTGCCGTCACCTTCCTCATGGACAAGCTCCAACTCGACACCAAGGGCATCAGCAACCTGCTCAACAAGCAGTCCGGCCTGGCGGGTGTAAGCCAGGGCTCAAGCGACTTCCGCGACATCCTGGCCGGCATCGCCGGCGGCAACGACAAGGCTCGTCTGGCCAAGGAGATGTACACCTACCGCATCAAGAAGTACATCGGTCAGTATGCTGCCGCCATGGGTGGTGTCGACGTCATCCTCTTCACAGGTGGCGCCGGTGAGAACCAGTGGGAGGTACGCGAGGGCGCCACAGCCGGC
Organism: Bacteroidaceae bacterium; assembly: GCA_045616065.1. Classification (GTDB taxonomy): domain Bacteria; phylum Bacteroidota; class Bacteroidia; order Bacteroidales; family Bacteroidaceae; genus Physcousia. The sequence goes on from JAZLFZ010000018.1 coordinate 34,279, forward strand.
CTCGAGTACATGGGCGTCAAGATGGACGAACAGAAGAACCGCTCCTGCCGTGCCACCGAGGCCATCCTCTCGGCCGACGACAGCAAGGTCACCGTTTGCTGCATCCCCACCGACGAGGAGCTGATGATTGCCCTCGACACCGAGGCTCTCTGCAAGTAAGCACGTCCTGCTCTGTCATAATTGACGGAAGGGTACGATTACTACCCCGTAGGAAGCAACGAATAGTTTCGATACAAAACATGAGCTAACAGCTCTTGTTCTATCTACACGAAAACGATCGTTATTCGCTTACATAGAATTAAATTAGGCGTGCAATGCACGCCTAATTTAGTGATGATTAAATAATAAGTTGGTACTTAATCCACTCTATCAACGATAGGTAAAAAAGGGGTGAGTAGTGTTGAAATGTCATGTCTGACCCTCATTATGGCAAGTTTTTCGCTCAACTAACATCTTTTTGGGGTGAAGATGAATCGTTATTTAAAAAAAAGTAGTACTTTTGCAAGGCAAAAGGTCAGCCAAAGACCCAAACGTAATATTTTAATAACGAATCAGCAGTGATCAATCTTAGAAATCCAGAGTTAAAAGACTTCAAGCATATTGAAGCTCCTGTTCGAGAGTCTGCAACTCGAAAGTCATTCGCTTCTTTTTACAGAGCGAAGCCTGGTAGCTATGTCATTCCGCTTACTGAGCATAAGATAACCAAACTTCCTGAAGGCATCTTATGAGCACATTCCATAAGGAGTATGATGGCCTTGCAGATGCCATCATAACGAATGCCATCGTGATGCCAGCCGTAGAGCTTAAGGAAGGAGAGAATTTTCCTCCTTATTATTATACGGACAATGCTGCATGGGACACTGGAGCACAGTTCACTTTCATTTCTCCCAGAGTGGTCGATGCATTAGGACTTAAACCACACAGAGAGGGTGAAATCATGGGTATCGGTGGTGATCAGACAGCGAAAACCTATATGGTTCATATTGGTCTGCCCAATGGCTATTTGACCCATGATGTTGAAGTTTATTGCAGTGACATAGACGATTATGACATGCTTGTAGGTATGGACATTATCACATTAACAGATTTTTGTTTAACGAATAAAGATAAGAAAACAAAGTTTGCGTTCCGAACTCCATCTGAAGGAGGAATCGAATTATAGCATAATACAGATCGCAATCTTAACATAAATAATTATTCACTAAAAAGAAAGGAGAAAACAGCCCGCTATTAACTTTTTGAAGTTGAAGCAGGCCCCAACGAAACAGACAAAAAACATTATTTGGTGAGATTCGTCTCTGCCACTTCCCGTAACGAGTTAAATGCCCAGCTCTGTCACAATTGACTAAAGGGCGAAATCATTAACCCGAAGGAAGCGACAACCAATTTCGATACATACATATACATGAGCTTTCGCTCTTGTTCTCTTATCCGAAAACCGCCAAATTGAAGATAGGGAAGAACAAGTCAGTGAGAGGCTCACGCTCCGTGTAGGGGCGTGACCTTTTGTCCTACTTGTTTCCCTATAAGGCTACTTGGCGGTGCCTCGGATAAGAATAAGCGATCGGACCAGGTTACGCCCCTTCTCTTATTCTTTATTTCTAATGAAAACGAATAAATTCTTTTTGGATATTATTTCCTTGCTTCTTTTCCCATTGTTAATCACAAGTCTCAATAGTTGTACCGACCCTCATCTTAACGTATCTGTATCTAATGATTTTGCCGTTGATGCCAAAGGACAAGTCAAGGGCAGTATTAATGTTAGCACTGAGGATACTGATTGGAATGTCGAGGTACTATCTGGTAACAACTGGCTCGAAGCAAACAAGAATGGCGACCAGGTTTCTCTCTCTGTGACTGAGAATACGGGAAGAGAAAGACATGGTTCCATAAAAATCACCGCGACAGCTAAAACCAGCTTGTCTCAGACGATTGATATCATCCAGGAAGGATCGATTGCCGTAAATGGCAGTAGCAGCACCAACCTGAATTATGGATATAAGCAAGACGAGACACAAATTGTCGCAATTACAGCTGACAGCGGATGCGAATGGAGGATTGAAGATATTCCGTCATGGTTACGTGTCTCCCCAACATCAGGTAGTGGTAATTCCTCGGTAGCTATTACCACAACCAAAGATAATCTTTCCTCTCACCCTCAGGAAGCATCACTTAAGGTTGTTGCTCAATCGACAACGGCTACAATCAATATTTTCCAACCGGGTGCCTATGAGGCAGATTGTAACGTGCGTATCTCTAACGTGGTGACACTTTGTGATGCAGCTGCTTATCAGATGAATATTGACAGAAAAGTAAAATACTACACAAGTGTCATTATGAATACAACAACGATGAGTAGATATACAGAAGCAGAACTTATAGAATATCTTAAAACTAAAGAACGTACAACTCCTGAAGATGCAGTCTTCCTTACTTATGTAACGGGCCTGACTGCTAATGAGACTGTCACAATATGTACTTTGGGTTTTGACTCTCAAGGAAACCAAGGTGAATTGACAACAAAAGACATAACGACACCCACAGACAGAAGTATCCCATTTGCCGTAATAGATAATGTGTCGTATGATGAAAACAACTGGTATTGGGATACCACGAAGTCTGCTTATTGCTATGATTATTATCAATGGCAACTAGAAAACATGTATTTAGAGGATGATGTTATCGTAGCATGGTATTTTAACAGATATATAGCTGATGGACAAGCAGATATTGTAGTGAATGATGGTTCATGGCGTTCTGACCGAAGGGGGAGCAATATCTTTGATCATGTGACTTGGGGACGAGATAGAAATGGTAAATTTGGCGGTATGTTATATCGTTTCACCGGTGCTATTAATTCAGCAAAAGCAATGGTTAAATCCAAGGAAAAGAGTAAGGCAACTGAACGCACATTGCACACTAAGCCTATCATGAGTAGAGATGAATTCAAGAAGAACATAACCCTTATCAGTAAATAGTTCAATACAAATGTCCATTCCCTGCAATTGAGTAGGGAATGGACAATCTCAAAAAAACAAATTATGCAGTTGTTCCGTTATCTTGTCTGTCTTCTTTTGCTTCTATCATCAAGTACGATGTTTTCACAACAAAGAAGTATAAAATCAGCTTTTTCAATAGCAAGACAACATCATAAGAATGTATCCGTTTCTTGTATAGAAGTACAATCCTCAAAAAACACAAACAACTCACCTTATTATATTTTTAATGACTCGGTTGAGCAATCGTTTGTTGTTGTATCAGGTGACGAGAGGATGGTTCCTGTTCTCTGTGATGTCCGGCATCGTCTTTTTTCAGAAAAAGAGATTCCATCTGCCCTTATGGAAATGCTGAATGTATATAAATCACAGTATGAAGCACTGGATAGCCTACTTCCTTTGTCTGCTGTTTCTCCACAACCTTTGGCAAGCGAGTCAGATGTGGCCCCAATCTTGCATTCAAAATGGGGACAGGATAGGCCATACAATCTTTTGTGTCCCTCAAATTCTGTTACCGGGTGTGTCGCTACAGCAATGGCACAAATAATGAATCATTGGAAATATCCATTAAGGGGAAAAGGATACTACAGTTATGCCAGCTCGACTAGAAAACACAGATGTTCATTCGATTTTGAAAATACCACTTTTGATTGGGATAACATTAGAAATGAGTATAATGGTTGGACTCCTGCCGACAACAGCGGAAAAGCCGTATCAACGTTGATGTATGCATGTGGTGTCTCAGTGAACATGGACTATGACAAATCGTCTGGTGCATATTCTGTTGATGTGCCTTATGCCATGAGAACTTACTTTGCATACAATGATAACGTGAATCATCACTTCAGGATGTTCTACAAGGCAACGGAGTGGTATGAAATGGTCTATAACCAGTTGGTGAACGGATGCCCAGTCCTTTACTGTGGTGTAGATAGTAGGAGTGGAGGACACGCTTTTGTTATTGATGGGTATAGACAAAGGGACGGGTTGTTTCATGTTAACTGGGGATGGGATGGAGATTATGACGCTTATTTTGCTCTTGATGCGTTGAATCCGAACAGGTACAAGTTCAATTCATCTCAAACCATGGTTGTCAACATAACGCCAGAAACTACTGGTGAACATGAAGATTTGTTCTTCGCAGATAAGTTTACACACAAAGAGGCGATAAAACTTAATTCGACAATAAATTTTTCTTTGGAGGAGTGTCTTTGCGGTGCCAATACAACGTCCTATACTAATAACGCACGTTTTTCTGGAATAGTTGGAGTTGGAATATTCGATAGCCAACTACGTTTTGTAAAGTCTCTAGCATATAAAACGGTTCAGAATTTAAAGTCGTATGATTCTTTTCCTATGAATTTCTCGGTTAAAATTCTCAATAGCGATTTCAAGGAGAAAGGAATCTACTACATTGCGCCATTCGCACAAAGCTTGACGGCTGACTCTCCTACTCGCATTAGAACTATGGGGGGACTTACTGATTTCTATAAGATAGAGGTATCAGATAACGAGGTGGTGGATGATAATCCTGATACTGATTCAGAGGATTCGTTTGAAGCTATATGGTCAGAATCATTTAATGATTTTGGTATAGCGAAAATCTGGGAACAAGAGCTAGTACAAAAAGCTGTAGAGTGGACATCCGTCCATGTAATGCAAGGTGATGACACTTCAAAAAGTCCTCAACCTGTGCATGGTAGTGGATATGCTTGTCTCAAATATAGCGACAACATGGATTTTGCCAACGAACGTGCAGTGACTAAGCTTATAACACCATATATACGAACCTCCGCAAATGGTAATTATGTACTGTCATTTTATTGCAGAAGTTATGACGGAGGAAAAAAGGCTTCAGATATTTTGACTATTTATCTTTTGGAAGAAGGTAAGGAATGGGAACAAATATACGAAAGCGAGGTCTCGAACACGATGTATTGGTCCAATTGGCGTATTCCGTTTACAGCAAAAGGGAAAATAAAAATAGCGATAGAAGGAAGCCTCGAAAACGGAAATAGTATTTTTATAGACGATGTCCAGCTAATTGTTTCAGAAACAGACGGAATAGATGGTGTCACTCGATCCAAAGCTAATGTTGACAGTTCCCAATGGTATGACTTAGCCGGTAGACGTATCATACATCATCGCCCAGGCGTATATGTTATGCCTGTTGGAGGTAAAATGCAAAAGGTTTGGAAAGGTTATCGTTAAAAGTCAAACGTAATGAGCATACTGTGATTGGGCTAAATGAGAATCACTCTTTTTCGAAACAGAACTGGAGTAATTTAGGTTAACCTAAATTCCGTAACGCCTAATTTAGTGATGATTAAATAATAAGTTGGTACGATTTTGTGTTGGATTGCTGAGATATTTTGGAAATGTGACAAAAGAGCGATGCGGGCATCGTTGCGAAACAGTTTCAAAATAGTCAGCAAGACAATGCAAAGGCGTACCTACTTATTTTGTACCAAGTTATTTTTTAATCATCACTTAATACTGTAGCGAGTAATACATCCTTACCTTGCACTCCCATAAGAAAAAAATATAGCAAAACGATGGTGAAATGGTAATTAATGCGTATCTTTGCCGCACGAACCGAAACAACGAAAGAAAAAAATGTGGATTATCTGTTTTATTTTCATTGCCTTCAACCTGCTGACATTCGCTGTCTACGGACATGACAAGCGGTTGGCAAAACGGAACAAGTGGCGCATCTCGGAGGCTACATTGCTGTGGCTGGCAGCACTGGGTGGGGCACTGGGTGCCCTGATCGGCATGAAGGTGTGGCGGCACAAGACGCAACACAAGAAGTTCAAGTACGGCGTGCCGGCACTGCTGCTGATGCAGGTTGTCATAGCCATCCTACTGGGTGGAGCGGCTTATCTACTGGACTACTCGCTCAACCCCGCCGGCAAGGAGGAGCGCGATGCGGCCTCGATGGAATACCTCAGCCAGTACCCCGGAGTGGCAGAATGGGTGGACAGCATGCAGACGGCGGGGTCGCTGCGCGACACGTTCATCCAGAACGATGAGGGACAGCGACTGCACGCCCTCTATGCCGACTGTCCGGGAGCACGAGGTACCGCCGTGCTGGTGCACGGCTACACGGACTGTGCCCTGCGCATGATGATGCTGGGCAAGCTGTACCGCGACTCGCTGCACTTCAACATACTGGCCATGGACCACGTGCGCCACGGACAGAGCGACGGCAAGACCATCCAGATGGGGTGGCTGGACCGTCTGAACGTGGAGCGTTGGATCAGCCTGGCCAACGAACGCTGGCAGGGGAAGCCCATCTACCTGCACGGCATCTCGATGGGTGCTGCCACGGTGATGATGTGCTCGGGCGACGAGCTGCCCTCTTCGGTCAAGGGCATCATCGAGGACTGTGGCTACACATCGGTATGGGACGAGTTCTCGGGCGAGATACACAACCAGTTCGGACTGCCCATACACCCGCTCATGGACATGGCCTCGTGGATGTGCCAGTTGCGCTATGGATGGAACTTCAAGCAGGCTTCTGCCCTGAAACAGGTCGGCAAGTCGACGCTCCCCATGCTCTTCATCCACGGCGGGGAGGACACCTTCGTACCCACTGACATGGCATACACGCTGTATGGCGCAAAAAAGAAAGGGCGCAAGCAGTTCTGGATTGCTCCAGGCTCTGCTCACGCCCTGTCGTATAGGGATCATCCGCAGGAATACTTCCGGCAGATGAAGACATTCATCAATTCTACTCTACAGTGACCGACTTGGCAAGATTGCGGGGCTGGTCGACATCGAGACCCTTGGCCACGGCTACATGGTAGCTGAGAATCTGCAAGGGGATTACGCTCAGGAGGGGATCCAGGCAGTTGAGCGTGGCGGGCACCTCAATGACATCGTCCACCATCTGCCGTACCTGCTCGTCGCCCTCGGTCACCACGGCAATGATGTGCCCCTTGCGCGAGATGACTTCCTGCATGTTGCTCACAATCTTCTGGTACAGGTCGTAGTGGGTGGCAATGAAGACCGCAGGCATCTCACTGTCCACAAGGGCAATGGGACCATGCTTCATCTCGGCGGCGGGATAGCCTTCGGCATGGATGTAGCTGATCTCCTTGAGTTTCAGTGCACCTTCCAGTGCCACAGGATAGTTATAGCCACGTCCCAGGTAGAGGAAGTTGTGGGCAAAGGTGAAGCGTGTGGCAATCTGCTTGATCTTGTCGTTCTGCTTCAGCACGGTCTCTATCTTGTCGGGGATGCGAACCAGTTCCTCGAGCGTCTCCTCGTATTCCTGCTGCGAGACGGTTCCCTTGGCCATACCGAGGCAGAGCGAGAGCATGGCGAGCACGGTGACCTGGCCGGTGAAGGCCTTGGTGCTGGCCACACCTATCTCGGGACCTACGTGGATGTAGACACCCGTATCGGTGTTGCGACTGATGCTTGAGCCCACGGCATTGACGATACCGAAGACGAGGGCACCCTGCGAACGAGCCAGCTCGATGGCGGCCAGTGTGTCGGCCGTCTCACCGCTCTGACTGATGGCGATGACCACGTCGTCGTGTTCGATGACGGGGTCGCTGTAACGGAACTCGCTGGCGTAGGCCACTTCAACGGGAATGCGACAGAAATGCTCAATGAGCTGCTTGCCTATGAGGCCGGCATGCCACGACGTACCACAGCTGACGATGACGATGCGACGGGCACGGAGCAACTCGCGCCGATGGTCGGTGACGGCACTCAGCACGACCGAGAGCTGTCCCTCCTGACTGTAGGGATTGTTGATGACACGACCACGCATGCAGTCGCGCAAGACGGCCGGCTGGTCGAAGATCTCCTTGAGCATGAAGTGGGGGAAGCCGCCCTTGTCGAGCATGGAGAGGTCAAGGTTGACCTCCTTGATTTCCATCTCGGCCTGCTCGCCCGTAAGCTTCATCACTTTCAGTTCCTTACCACGTTCACATACCACCAATTCCTCGTCGTTGAGGTAGACCATCTGCTTGGTGTAACGGGCTATGGGACTGGCATCGCTGGCAATGTAGAACTCGCTATTGTCGTCCACCACGCCCACCACCATGGGACTGCTCTTGCGGGCGGCCACCAACTGTTCGGGGTGGCGACGGTCGATGACACAGATGGCGTAGGCACCGATGACCATGCTCAAGGCCAGTCGTACGCTGGTAGCCAGGTCGGTATCGTTCTTCTCCATCGTGTACTCAATGAGCTGCACCAGCACCTCGGTGTCGGTCTCGCTCTTGAAGACATAGCCACGCTGCTGCAACTGCACACGCAGGTCGCCATAGTTCTCGATAATACCGTTGTGAACGAGTGTCAGGTTGCCGCTCTGCGAGGCATGGGGATGGGCATTGACCTCGCTGGGAGCGCCGTGGGTGGCCCAACGCGTATGGGCGATGCCAAGCGAACCGGTGACGTCCTGCCGTGCGGCCACGGCTTCGAGGTCGGCCACCTTACCCTTGGCACGATAGATATTGAGTACGTCGCTCTCACTGACCAGCGCACAGCCGGCGCTGTCGTAACCGCGATACTCCAGACGATGCAAGCCTTCCATCAAGATGGGATAAGCCTTACGCTGGCCAATATATCCTACTATTCCACACATATTGTCTGTTTTTTCTTTTTGCTACCTATTTCTATATTTTCAACGCGCAAAGTTACGTATTTATTGCCAAACAGCATCAAAAAGCAGACAAAAATCTACTATTTTGACAAAAAGATACAGAAAAACAGCTTTACATTTCGTTTTGTTCCGTCAAGAAACGGCAGTAGATGCGGACAGCCGTCTCGACCATCCGGATGCACGGACGCTTGCGGTAATACTCATCGGTACGGGCCTCGGGCGTGGCACAGATCTGTATCTCGGGAATCGTTCCGTCGAGGCGCTGCTTGTTAAGACCAAGGAGTTCCTTGCACACTATCGAGCCCGTCTCGCCCTTGAAGTCGGCAGCCAGACGCTGCACAAATTCGTAGTTGCGCTTCTTCAGTTCCTGGTCGGGATAGGACTCGCCATGTTTCGTAACCTCAAGGCCTGCCAGCATGAACATGCCACACGCTGCGCCACAGGTTTCACGCATGCGGCCAATGCCTCCGCCGAACGATCCGGAGAGGCGCGCCATCAGGGTTTCGTCAATTCCATAATCCTGCGCAAAGGTCAAGGCGACACTTTGCGAACAATTGTAACCTTGCTTGAAGAAGGCTACAGCACGGGCAACATACTTATCTGAGTTCATTGTTCATAATTCATTGTGGACAGAGGACAGAGGGCATAGTTCATAGTGCATAGTTATTGCCTTATCCTGAAGTTCCACATCTTGTCCATAAAATCATCATGATAGACAAAGCAGGCAGGTTGAGGACGGCCGAAGGTCGAAGAGAAGCGAACCTTGAAGGTAACGGGCTCTTTGGGGATGCAGTATTCCGGGATGGTGCCCGTGCCGGCTCCGCACGAACCATTGCCCACGCCACGAAGCGCTCCGTCGAGGTGCATATACAGGTAGGGGCGAGGTTCAAGTTGCCACTCGTGACTGGCGTTCATCAAGTCGGCATCCGTATAGCGGCTGAGCGAGAAGCTGACGTCCCCCTCGACCTGCAACCTCAGAGATTCCAGGAAGGGACGGTACAGAACAAGTTCGCGCAGCCCACCCCGGTCGCCGGTGGTCTGAGGCTTCATGTAATGTTCCGAAAGGTCATTGACCGCCATGCTGTAGCGACCCAGTAAGACACCGTCTCTTCGGTCGGGATAGTTCTCCCAAGGGCCAAGACCATAGTATGCAACCTCATCGTAAGACTTGTCGAGCGCAAGCGCCACACCTGCCCGTCGCAAGTCGGCTGTCTTGGGAGTGATCGTCACTTGCATGTCCATCTCGCCAGCAGGATAGATGGTGTAGACAATCTGTTGGTCAGCCAGGGAGCCCTGACGAGTGGTCGTCACGACGTAGGGACGGCAAGTACGTTTTGCCTCGAGCATCTGCATCGTCTTAGAATCCTGATCCAGACAGTGCGCCATGCTGCGCAACTCCTCCTCCGTGATGTCCGGTTCCTGCAGCACACAGGTAATCGTACCCGTTGGCTCCAGCCCGTTGTCAGTCTTCGCGAAACGGTCGTTCTCTATCCACCGATGATTGTCAAAGACGGGCCCCATGCCACCTGCCAGAACGTCTTCTCCGTCCAGTTTGAGCGAAAGAAGCTGCCCTGTGACCTTGTCGAACTCGGCATACACCATATTATTATATACGCGCAAGACCTCCCTCTTCCCCTCGGACGTCGCCCCTAAGGAAGACACAGAAGCTTGGCTCACCTCAAGAGGGGTGGCAAATTTCGCCCAAGCTGCCTGCGGCAAGGCTGATGGCGTATGGATGACAAACTGCTTCTGTGCCAGCACATGGCTCGCCTCGGTACTGCGAGTGGGCTTGGGATCCACGACAAAGGCATTGAGCAACAACTCTTTGGCTTCAGGGTTCTTTGTCTTGGCGACAAGATCGGTGGTAACAAGGAAGATTGAGTCGCCAGGCTGCACGTCACCCAGTTTTACTGTCTTGGTCTTTGCCACCCGTCCGTCTACCAGGACATCAAGTCTGACTTGCAGTCCCTTCAAGGAACGGAAGGCATACGTATTCCTCACGCTGAGCACACTGCCTTGCAGAGCCAGCTTGACAAACTGGTGAGCCGCCTTTACCTCAGCCAGTTTGGCGGTTGGCCGGCGGTCGGCCGTCAGGATGCCGTTCGAGCAGAAGTTGCCCTGATGCGGACCAGGGAAGTCGTAGCCGGTGCGGAGGTTCAAGGTACCCTTCCCGCTCCCTGTGGAGGGAGCCTGGTTTGGTTCCACAATGGCCTGGTCCACCCAGTCCCAGATACAGCCGCCAATGCAGGTCTCGCTCCGCTCGATGGCCTCCCAATACTCCGAGAGGTTGCCGATGGCGTTACCCATGGCGTGGGCATACTCACAGATAAAGAGGGGCCTGCTCAACGTGTCGAGGTTCTCGCTGAGCCACGTCATGTTGGGGTACATCTTGCTGTAGAAGTCGCTGTAGGCATGGCCGCCGAAGCTCTTGCCCATACGGGTGCCCTCGTAGTGGACGGGACGCGTGGGGTCCATGCGGTGGGCCGTCTTGTAGCAGTCGTCGAAGTTGCTGCCGGCACCGGCCTCGTTGCCAAGGCTCCACATCACCACCGAAGGATGATTGATGTCGCGCGAGACGAGACGCTCGATGCGGTCATTGAAGGCCGGAATCCAGTCCTTGTTGGCCGAGATGCTCTGGTTGGCATGGTCCTCAAGGTCGGACTCGTCACAGGCGTAGAGCCCGTAGTAGTCGAACATGGCATACATGCGGGCATCGTTGGGATAGTGGCTGGTACGGATGCAGTTGATGTTGTTCTGCTTCATCAGCAAGACGTCCTTCAGCATGGTCTCCACACTGACGGTACGGCCCGTCACGGGATCGGTGTCGTGGCGGTTGACGCCCTTCAAGAACACCTTACGACCATTGACCATGAGCGTGGAAGCCTCTCCCCCGCCCTCCTTTTTGGGGAAGGTTCCGATCTTCACTTCACGGATACCCACCTTGGTGGAGAAAGCCATCTCATCCTGGCCGCTGACATCGCGCAACACAACGTGGAGGGTGTAGAGATAGGGCTCCTCGGCCGACCAAAGCCGAGGCTTGGGCACGTCAATGCCTGCCGACATGGCTGTGGAGGCAATGCCCGTGAAGACCATGTTGTGACGCTGCTTGCCCACAGTCTTTCCTTTGTCATCGACCAACTTGAGGTCAACGAACTTCATACCCTTGAAGGCTGACTGATTGGCAAAGTCGAGCGTAACGTCCACCCTGGCCTGCCGGTTGTCGTCGGTCAGCGTGGTCACGATGCGATGGTTACTCACACTGACGTCGGGCACACTATACATATAGACGCTGCGGAAGATGCCCGACATGCGGAACATGTCCTGACACTCAAGGTACGAACCGTCGCACCAACGATGCACGACAACGGTCAACTGATGGTTGTCGTTTTGTCGTTTGGGAGACTGGTCGTTTAGTCGTTTAGCCACATCCACCTCGGAGGCTCGGGGAGCCACCACATATTCCGTCACATCAAACTCGCTGACGTTGTTGGCGCCTTGGGTATAGCCCACGAAACGGCCGTCGATGTAGACAAAGGCGCTGCTGTAGATGCCACCGAAGTGGAGGATGATGCGCTGACCGTCCCAACCGGCAGGCACAGAGATGCTGCGCTGGTAGATGCCGACAGGATTGACGGCATAGTTCTTGCCGCCATCGTTGTAGCCGGGACGTGCGTTGATGAAGGGAGGCGTATTGCTGTGCGGATACTCCACGTTGCAGTAGATGGGGCGGTCGTAGCCCTGCATCTCCCAGCAGGAGGGCACGGGAATCCGGGCTTCCTGCGGATTGAGTATCTCGGAGTTAGGAGCGAGGCAGCCACGCGTCACGGACTCCATCAGGTCCTTGTTGAACGATGCTGAGGGTTCGGCCACGAAGCGGAAATCCCACACGCCATCGAGCGACTGGTAGCGGGAGTTCTTCGGTTCTGTCCAGGGTGTGCGGTAGTAAGCCTTGTCGGCCAGCATTTCCTTCTCGCAGGCGTAGGGCATGAAGGTGGCGGCACCGGGCAGCTTGTTGATGGCGAAGACCTGCTCGTTCTCCCAGATGTACTGGGGCTTGGCGAGCGTCGACTCGTCCACGCCAAGCAGCTGTGCCAGCGGTTTTTCGTCGCGAACAAAGGTATAGCGCTTCTTGTCCGTCCAGTCAGGAAAGTTGGTGGGGATGAGGTCGTAGGTGCCGTCGCTGTGCAGATGCAGCGTCCAGAGCTGCGCCTCGTCGCTGCCGTTCTCCTCGCCAAGTGCAAAGCCTTGTTGCGTGGCCCGCACGGCCTGATGGGTCAGGGGATTGATGATGCGCCACGAACCACTCAGCTGCGTCACCGTCCAGAGTGCGTTCTCACCCGCCACGGGAGAGGGCGTGATACGATAGACGGCCTTGTCGCTGAACGACTGTGCCAGAAGACACAGACCCTGCACAAGGAGAAGTGACAAAAGGATGATTTTCTTCATGGTAAAGGGTTTACAGGTTTCACATGGACGGCCATCAAGGCTGGCTTTCGCCCTCGATATAGTTCTCCAGGAACATGTGTTCTCCATCGTAGACAGCATAGGTGAACTGGTTGATCCAGTCGCCTAGGATGACGATACGGCTCTGACGGCTAAGCATGAGGTCGAGTTCGATATGACGATGGCCGAAGACGAAATAATTGACGTTGGGATGGGTAGCCAGATATTGCTTGGCGTACTGCACAAGGTACTCGTCGTTCTCGCCCAAATAAGGTGGGTCGCCCCCTTCGAGTCCATGCTTTTCACGACTCTTCTGTGCCCACTTCAGCGCCACAGACATGGCCCAACGGGGATGCAGACACGAGAAGCAGCGCTGACAGAAACGGTTGTTGAAGAAGCGACGCAGGAAGCGGAACGAACGGCTGGGGTCGCCAAGTCCATCGCCATGTCCCAGCAGGAAGAGCTGGTCGCCCAGTTCGACCGTCTGGCAGGCATGATGTACCACCATGCCACACTCTTTCTCGAAATAGTCCTTAGCCCACACGTCATGATTTCCGACAAAGAAATGCACCTCAACTCCCATGTCGGTCAGTTCGCTGATCTTACCCAACAGTCGCGTGAATCCCTTGGGAACCACGTACTTGTACTCGTACCAGAAATCGAAAATATCGCCCAATAGGTACACAGCTTGCGCCTTATCCTTGATCTCGTCGAGGAAACGCACCAACCGACGTTCCTGCTGACGGGCGTGCGGAATGGCCAAACTGCCCAAATGGGCATCGGAGAGAAAATAGATATTCTTCATTTTTAACAGGGAGTAAACAGAGAGTAAACAGGGAGTAAACGAGAAGTAAACGGGGAGTTAACAAGAAGTTAACGAGGAGTTAACGGGACGATACCAGACATGCTAAACCGCCCAAGTTCTAAACCACTCTAACCACCAAACACTAGGCTCTAAGCTAAAATCCCAATTCCAGCTTCGCCTCCTCGCTCATCATGTCCTTGTTCCATTCGGGCTCGAAGACGAGGTTGACGTCCACCTTCTTGAAATTCTCGATACTCTCCAACTTCTGACGCACATCCTCCACGATGAAGTCGGCGGCGGGACAGTTGGGAGCTGTCAGCGTCATGTCCACTTGCAGTTCGTCCGCAGCCTCATTGATGTCGATGTTGTAGATGAGACCCAGGTCGTAGATATTGACGGGTATCTCAGGGTCATAGACGGTGCGTAGCAGCTCTATGATGCGTTCGTTCAAGTCGTTATTCATTGTATTTCTTCTGTTATGCAATTTGACTTCAAAGGGCTAAATCTTCCTATCGTCATAGTACGAATAGTACTTGCTGTCGCCCACTATGATATGGTCCATCAGACGCAGATTCACTACCTGGCAGGCAGCTGCCAACTGACGGGTCAGCTCGTTGTCTTGCTTGCTGGGACATGGATTTCCACTGGGATGGTTGTGACCGAAGACTATGGAAACCGCCTCGGAAATCAAGGCCTGACGCAACACTATGCGCACGTCGACCTGTGAGCTGGTCAGCCCGCCCGTAGCCACCACATGGTAGCCGATGACACGGTTCTTGACATCGAGCATGAGCATGTGGCACTGCTCCTGACGAAGGTCCATCATGCGCGATCGGAATATCTCGTAGAGCGTTTTCGAGGATTCGACCGATTGCTTCTGGTCGGCAGGTTCACGCATGCGTCGCTTACCCAACTCGCAGGCTGCCATGATGGTCACGGCCTTGGCCGGTCCGAGTCCATTATAGGCGGTCAACTCCTGCAACGACATGCGTCCCAGCATCTTGAGGCTATTATCGTGGTCGTTCATGACGCGTCGCATCAGATCCACGGCACTCTCCTTTGTCGACCCGCTGCCGATGAGTATGGCCAGCAGCTCCGCTTCGCTCAAGGCCTCGGGACCCTTCTCGAGCAGCTTCTCACGCGGACGGTCTTCCTCGGCCCAGTCGTGGATGCTGAGACGCTTATCCTCCACGCTTTCGATTCCGGACACGGGCTTCTGGGCACGACGTACCGAGAGGGGGGACTTATTGGGAGCCTCGTCCCTCACACGTCCCCGTCCTGGCTCCGTCTCGATAGGTATGAGAAAAGCCTCTTCAACAGTCAATGGCTCAATATCCTCGTCTTTCATCTATAGTATTCGGCCTTCATTTATAAAAACTGTCTTTATAAGCTTGCAGCTCCTCGTTACGACCGCACACACACCGCAGCCACCAGGCTCGCAGGAAGCCCGTGCCGTAGCCCACGAGCTGAGTGAATGAGGCCCGGATGCTGAGCAGCCCGACCCAAAGGCTGCGGTTGCGCCACGTAGAATCGACACATACCAACAGGCTGAACAGCAGCAAGGGCAGTAGGGAGAGGACACAGAGCAACACGCCGACCGACTGGGTCATGTGCACATCGCCACCCATCCCACAATCATGCAGGCAAGGGGACAGGAAATACATGCTCACACCACAGAGACAGAGCAGCAACAGGAACACCACGCCCAGCGTGAAGACGGCAGGCAGGAGGTGGACAAGCTTCAGGCTTCCGGGATGACGCTTGGTGAGGTTGATGCGGGCAATGCCGCTGTTGTGCACCTGACGCCAGAACTTGCGCATGTCGGTACGACGCTTGTGCCAGACCCAGGCTTCGGGGAAGAGGCGGCACTTGGCTCCGCTCTTGCAGATGCGGTAGGAGAAGTCGATGTCCTCGCCAAAACGCATGTCGGAGAAACCCTCCAGTCGATGATAGAGCTCGGCCCGGATGCCCATGTTGAAGGAACGGGGATAGAACTTGTCCATCGCACGCTTACCCTTCGACTGGGCCGTGCCGCCACGGATGCCGCCTGTGGTGAAGAAGCTTGTCATGGAATAGTTGATAGCCTTCTGGACAGGCGTAAAAGAGGGATGGGCACGGTCGGGACCGCCAAAGGCATCGGCATACTCAGCCTGCAGTTCGGTCTCGACGGACTGCACGTAGTCGGGCGGAAGAACGCAATCGCTGTCGAGCACCAAGAGATATTCGCCCTTGGCCCGCTCAGCACCATAGTTACGCGACTGTCCGGGCCCGGAATTGGGCTTGAGGAAGTAGTGGATGTCGAGCACGTCGGTATAGCGGTCGCACACGTCCTGGCAGGGAAGGGTCGAACCATCCTCGACCACGACGACCTCGAAGTTGCGGAACGTCTGTTGTGTCAGGCTTTCCAGCAACTCGTTCACCTCGTCGGGACGATTGTAGACGGGCACTATGATTGAATAGCGTAAGTTCATTTTTTCTTTACATTTAGCATCACGTCTCCGCAGCCTTCCGGCAAGCCCGCTCCGGTCTTTGGAAAAAAGCGCAGCGGTCTTCGGAAAAAAGCGTAGCGGTCTTCGAAAAAAAGCGTAGCGAGATTTTCAAAATCTTCGAGCGTTATTTTGCGCGAGCCGTTACGCGCTCAAAAACAGCACTTTTTGAGTCGTCCGGAAATACGCTTTGCAAAGATACGTTTTTTATGCAAAACGAACAAGCTTTAAACAAAAAAAGAGGACGTTTTTGCGTCCTCTTTATGCTTTTGGGGCTGTTTGCCCTCAATTCCGTATGTCTTATTCCTGCGGCTTATGCCTTCACACGGCCCAGGTAGCTGCCATCGCGGGTGTCAACCTCCACGAGCTCACCCTCGTTGATGAAGAGGGGCACGCGAATCTCAGCACCGGTCTCAACCTTGGCAGGCTTGAGGGTGTTGGTAGCGGTATCGCCCTTCAGACCGGGCTCGGTCCAGGTAATCTCCAGTACTACCTTTACAGGTACGTCGGCATACAGTACGGTCTCGGTGCTGGCATCGGTAACTACCTCAACCTCCTGACCCTCCTTCATGAAGTTCACACCGTTCACCTGGTCAGCAGCGATGGGAATCTGCTCGAAGGTCTCGTTGTTCATGAAGATGAGATCCTCGCCCTCCTTGTAGAGGAACTGGTAGGGACGACGCTCAACGCGTACATCCTCGAGCTTCTCACCGATGTTGAAGCGACGCTCCAGCACGTTGCCCGAAACAACGTCCTTCAGGGTCACGTTCATGATGGTGTTACCCTTACCGGGCTTACGATGCAGGAAGTCAATGCAGAAGTACAGCTTGCCATCCATACGAATGCAGGTACCTTTCTTGATGTCTTGTGAGTTAATCATAAGATGTTGTCGTATTTTTGTGAATAAATTTAAAATATGCTCTGATTTGCGGGTGCAAAGGTACAAAAAAAAGTGAAAAGTGAAAAGTGAAAAGTAAAAAAATGGAGTCAAATGCAAGAAAATAGGACTTTTAACAGCACAAAACTAAAGAAAATCGCAGTAAAGTTTGCTTGTTTGAGAAAAAGTTTCTAATTTTGCACCCCGAAATCGAGGAGTTTCCGCTTTTTGTCCAACAAGGGCAACGTGGTCAGTCCTTATTCATCGACTAATAAACAAAACAACATATCATTATGAAAAGAACATTTCAGCCCCACAACCGTCGCCGCGTAAACAAGCACGGTTTCCGTCAGAGAATGGCCACTGCCAATGGTCGTCGCGTATTGGCATCTCGTCGTGCTAAGGGTCGCAAGAAGCTGACCGTATCAAGCGAGCATCACGGTAAGTAATGCACATGTGTACGACACGTACACGCGCATTAATGTTAAGGTATTAGGAGCAGAACAGCAAGTTCTGCTCTTTTTTTGTGCCATAAATTTGTTTTTCACGCAAGAAATGTGTACTTTTGCATCGGAAAGCGGCCTATGAAAAGCCGACACTAACAGAAGATATGACAGGAAAAGATTTCATACACAAAGTTTTCGGCCCAGTCGTCTGGATCAACCTGCTGGGCATGTCGCTGCTCCTGCTGCTCGTCAGCCTGGGCACTATATGGTGGATGAAGGCATACACGCACCATGGCGACGGAGTGGACGTACCCAACGTGAAGGGCATCTTGTACGACGACGCACAGTTCGAACTCAGGCAGTTGGAACTCGATGCCATCATCATCGACTCCATCTACGACAAGCGTCTGGCACCCGGCATCGTGGTAGACCAGACACCTGGCTCCGGATCACGTGTCAAGTCCGGACGTGAGATATACCTCACCATCAACGCCAAGCACGAACCCACAATGCCCTTCCCCAACATCATCGACAACTGCTCGGTGCGTGAGGCCGAGGCCAAGCTGATGGCCCTGGGATTCAAAATCGGCACACCGATCTTCGTGGAGGGAACCAAGGACTGGGTGCTCGGAGCCAAATACAAGGGACGCGCCATACAGAACGGAGAGCGCGTGCCCATGAGCAGCCCCATCAGTCTGGTGGTAGGCAACAGCGAGGTGGAATACGACGAGAACGAGGTTGTCATCGACGACAACTGGAACAACGAGGCCGACGAGAATGGAGGAATTGCAGAAGACGACGAACTGGTGTTCTGACACGACGCCCAACGAACAGGAATTCGAGGAACTGGACGAGCTGGAAGCTGACGAACTCGACGGACTGGACGAGGACGCACAACTGGAGAAGGGAGCCGACGGCATGCTCTATGAGCATCGTCGCGTCGTGGCCGACCAGGGGCAGAACCCGCTCCGAGTGGACAAGTTCCTGACCGACCACCTGCGCGGCACCACCCGCCACCGCATCCAGCTGGCGGCCGAGGCTGGTTGCATACAGGTGAATGGCAAGCCGGTGAAGAGCAACTACAAGGTGAAGCCCAACGACGTGGTCACCCTCATGTTCAGTCATCCCAAGCGCGAGACGGAAATCACACCACAGGACATCCCCCTCGACATCGTCTACGAGGATGCCGACCTGATGGTCATCAACAAGCCGGCCGGCATGTGCGTGCACCCTGGATGCGGCAACTACGAGGGCACGATGGTCAACGCCATTGCATGGCACCTGAAGGACGACCCCAAGTTCGACCCCAACGACCCGACCGTGGGACTTGTCCACCGCATCGACAAGGACACCAGTGGACTGCTCGTCGTGGCCAAGACGGCCGAAGCCAAGACACACCTCTGCCACCAGTTCTTCGTGCACAGCACCAAGCGCCTCTACAACGCACTCGTATGGGGTAACTTTGCAGAGGACGAAGGACGCATCGAGGGCAACATCGGACGCCACCCCAAGGACAGGCTCCAGATGTGGGTTTACCCTACCGACTCCGAGACGGGCAAGCCGGCCGTCACACACTATCGCGTACTGGAACGCTACGGTCACACCACACTCGTGGAGTGCCGCCTCGAGACAGGACGCACCCATCAGATACGAGCCCACATGCGCCACATCGGCCACATCCTCTTTGCCGACGAACGCTATGGAGGGTGCGAGATAATCCGTGGCGAGCAGAGCAGCAGCTACAAGGCATTCATACACAACTGCCTTGCCATCTGCCCACGTCAGGCCCTCCATGCACGCACACTCGGCTTCGTCCACCCACGGACAGGAGAAGAGATGCATTTCGAGTGCGACATCCCCTCCGACATGCAAGCAATGCTCGACAAGTGGAGAAAAAGGCTATCGGCCAACTAAAGAAAAAGCATCGAAACATCGAAACATCGCTTCACCGAACAACTGAACAATCCAATAACCGCATAACCGAACAAATGAGAACCATAGCAATCGTTTGCGGAGGCGACACCTCCGAACACGATGTCAGCATGCGCAGCGCGGCCGGCATCAAGAGTTTTCTGGACACAGAACGCTATATAATATATAAGGTAGAGATTCGTGCCGGCAAATGGACCGCCCTCCTCGAGAGCGGAAACGGTCTCAACGGCCTCCTTGCCACCCCCGACGAGACCGAGGTATCACGCAGCGAGGTGGACCGCAACGACTTCTCCTTCCTCAACGAGAAAGGCGAACGCATACGTCCCGACTACTGCTACATCACCATCCACGGCGCACCGGGCGAGAACGGCATACTGCAGGGCTACTTCGACCTCATCGGCATGCCCTACTCCACCTGCTCGCTCCTCGTCGAGGCCATGACATACAACAAGTTCGTGCTGAACAACTACATGCGCGGAATGGGTATGAGCGTGGCCGACTCGCTCGTGGTCAAGCAGGGCCACGACACCGAGGTCAGCGACCAGGACATACTCGAACGCATCGGCCTGCCCTGCTTCGTCAAGCCGGCTTCGGGCGGCAGCAGCTTCGGTACTACCAAGGTGAAGACGGCCGAGCAACTGCGTCCCGCCATCGACCTGGCCCTGAAGGAGGGCGAGGACGTGATGGTGGAGGCCTTCATGAAGGGCACCGAGATCACCTGTGGCTGCTACAAGACCAAGAAGGTGGAGCGCGTGCTGCCCATCACCGAGGTGGTGATGACCACCAACGAGTTCTTCGACTACGATGCCAAGTACAACGGTGCCGTGCAGGAGATCACCCCTGCCCGCCTCGCCGACGAGGTGACGGCTCGTGTGCAGAAGCTCACCAACACCATCTACGACCTGCTGGGCTGCCACGGCATCATCCGCATCGACTACATCATCACCGAGGGCAACCACATCAACCTTCTGGAGATCAACACCACGCCCGGCATGACAGCCACCTCCTTCATTCCCCAGCAGGTCCGTGCCGCCGGCCTTGACATCAAGGACGTGATGACGGAGATCATCGAGGACAGCTTCTGACGCACGCCCCTTCCCCAACCCGTCCCGAGGGAAGGGAGCAGACACCAACCCGGGACGCTTGCACCAGGAACATCTACAACCGTCTCGAAACTGTTCTTGTCAGAATATACGAAGCAATAGAATAACAATTGAAGAAACAGTCATGGATACCGTACCTACAAATGCATCAACTCGCTCCCCACGGGAAGGGCAGGGAGATGGAGCCTTTGACCAAATTCGGCCTTACGAAAAAGGCGAGATGAAGCAGGCACTGAACGACCTACTCGGAGACCGTCAGTTCCAGCACATACTGAAGGGGATGGTGCCCTGGTTGCCAAAGGCCGTACGAAACGGTCTGTTCCGTCTGGCCTTCATCGGCATCGACACGCCCTACCAGTTCCAGAAGCGCTTCATGAAACCCGTGGTGAAGAGTCTCATCAAGAAGGCTACCACGAGCTTCACGTTCGGATACGACGCCATCCAGAAGGGTGAGGCACGCTACACATACATGTCCAACCACCGCGACATCGTACTGGACAGCGCCTTACTCGACATCGCGCTCTTCGACAATAAGTTCGAGACGACCGTCGAGATTGCTATCGGCGACAACCTGCTCATCTACCCCTGGATCAAGACACTCGTACGCATGAACAAGGCATTCACCGTGCGTCGCAGCCTCTCACCACGCGAACTATTGCAGAGCAGCCAGCTGATGAGCAGCTATATGCACCATGCCATTCAGAACAAGAAGGAGAACATCTGGATTGCCCAGCGGGAAGGACGTGCCAAGGACTCGAACGACCGCACACAGGATTCCGTACTGAAGATGATGGCAATGGGCGGAGAAGGCACACCTATCGAACGTCTCAAGGCACTGAACATCGTCCCCCTCACCATATCCTACGAATACGACCCTTGCGACTACCTGAAGGCGAAGGAGTTCCAGCAAAAGCGCGACAACCCTGACCACAAGAAGAGCAAGCAGGACGACCTGACCAACATGAAGATTGGCATCTACGGGCAGAAGGGGCACGTACACTATCAGGCATCACCCTGCATCAACGAGTGGCTCGACGAACTGGCCGACCTGCCTCGCACCGAGATCTTCACAGCCGTGGCAAAGCGCATCGACAAGGCCATACATACGGGCTACCGACTCTTCCCTGGCAACTACGTGGCCTACGACTTGCTGTCGGGCACGAAGGAACAGAGCGCACACTATACGGCCCAGGAGAAGGCTACCTTCGAAAGCTACCTGCAAAGCCGCATCGACCTCATCGACCTGCCCAACAAGGACGAGGAGTACCTGCGCAGCCGCATCCTGGCCATGTATGCCAATCCCGTCAAGAACTACATCAAAGCCCTGTCGCCGCAGGAAGAGTAACAGACCCTAACAAGATCAGCCATTCGTTATGAATCAAAGATTGCATTTACTGGCGCTCCTTGCACTGTGCTGCCCGCTGTTCATCGCATCATGCTCGAACGATGACAACGGGCCGTACCCAAGCATCGTAGCGGAGATGGCCGACCTCTACACCAACCAGGATGGCGCCATCACGCATCTGGTGCTCGACGACGGCACGACATACAAGATCAGCAACTCGCAATCGGGATTCCATGCCAAGTCGCTCTACAGGGTGCTGTGCGGATTTGTGCCCAACGGCAACGAAGCCACACTCTACCAACTGCAGGGAGCCTACATACTGCGCGACTCCACCGCCATCCTGCCAAGGAAAGACCCGGCCAGCGTCATCAGCACATGGCGAACTCCGCGATACCTGAACCTGCACCTGGCCACCAAGACACAAGGAGGCACGCAGCACTGGGGCTACATCACCGACTCCATCACCAGCACTCCGCAAGCCAACGGTGACACGCTCATACATGCCCACATGTCCCTCTACCACAACCAGAACGCAGACCCTATGAGCTACACCGAGGACGTATATGCTTCCATACCATTGGACAGCATCAAGCCGTTCGGGAACAAGAGAGAAAAAGGACGCGTCACGCTTTCCATCAACACCTCATCGGGCATAAAGACTATAGAACTATGAACTCAATAGCAGTACTCATATCGGGAGGCGTCGACAGCGCCGTCGTCGTGCACCAATTGTGCGAACAAGGTTACAAGCCCGACCTACATTATATTAAAATAGGTATGGAAGGCGAGGACTCATCCTGCACGGCAGAGGAGGACATCGAACTCTCACAGGCCACAGCCCGCAAGTATGGTCTCACACTCGAAGTCACGGACCTGCAGAAGGAATACTGGGACCTCGTGGTAGGCTATGCCATCGACCGCATCAAGCGTGGCCTCACGCCTAACCCCGACGTGATGTGCAACCGTTTCATCAAGTTCGGAGCCTTCGAGCAGAAGATTGGGCACCACTACGACAAGATTGCCACGGGACATTACGCCACCACCATCCAGGACGAACAGGGACGCGTATGGCTCGGCACGGCCAAGGACCCCGTCAAGGACCAGACCGACTTCCTCGCCCAGCTTTCCTACGAACAACTCGCCCACACCATCTTTCCCATCGGCCACCTGATGAAGGAGGAGGTGCGGCAGATTGCCCTCGATGCCCATCTGCCCAGTGCCTACCGCAAGGACAGCCAGGGCATCTGCTTCCTGGGCAAGATCAACTACAACGACTTCATCCGCAAGTTTATGGGCGAACAGGAAGGACGTGTCATCGACATCGAGACAGGCAAGGTGGTGGGGCGCCACAAAGGATTCTGGTTCCACACCATCGGACAGCGCAAGGGACTCGGACTCGGTGGCGGCCCCTGGTTCGTAGTGAAGAAGAACATCAAGAAGAACATCGTCTTCGTAGCCCATGGTTGGGACACGCAGCTCCAGTACGGACATCAGTTCCGTCTGGCCGATTTCCATCACATCACCGCTCCGCTACCCTTGCAACCGGGCCAGGAGATGCCCATACAGTTCAAGATACGGCACGTGGACCACTTCATGCAGGGTACCATACGATGCGAAGCGCTGCCACAAGCTGAGAATGATGCCACCGAGACAGCCTGCCAGTTCACCGTCCGTTCCGACGAGCCCATCCAAGGCATTGCCCCTGGCCAGTTCGGTTGCATATACGATGCCAAGGCCCAATACTGCTACGGAAGCGGAGAGATTGGCATCTGAGACGGGTATGTACAACCCAGTAAAACGAGAATATAAACCAAGATGAGAGGCAACATGTCTGAACAGTCCGCCTCCAACCCCTTACTAACAAAAAAACTCTTATGAAAAAATTCTTCATCTTCCTCTGCTGCTCTCTCCTGACCATCAACTGCACGGTTGCCAAGAACAAGGCAAAAAAAGAACCACAGGCCAAATACATCTTCTACTTCATAGGTGATGGCATGGGCGTAAACCAGGTCAACGCAGCCGAGATATACCTCGGACAGGTGCAGAGCGGAAGTGGCACCCTGCCACTTTGCTTCGC
The DNA here is from genome assembly GCA_045616065.1 of Bacteroidaceae bacterium. Lineage (GTDB taxonomy): Bacteria > Bacteroidota > Bacteroidia > Bacteroidales > Bacteroidaceae > Physcousia. Next base: position 58,409 of record JAZLFZ010000018.1, read on the forward strand.
ATCTTTCCCCTACACAGCCTTTGTCACCACCTATAGCGGCTCGAGCGATGTCACCGATTCCGCCGCTTCCGGCACGGCATTGGCTTGCGGAGAGAAGACACAGAACGGCGCCCTTGGACTGGACAACTCGCTACAGTCGCCCATCAACAGCATTGCCTGGACGGCAAAACAGAACGGAATGGCTGTGGGCGTGACAACCACCGTCACCACCGACCACGCCACACCGGCCGCCTTCTACGCCCACACAAAGAGCCGTAACGACAAGGAAATCATACGTCAGCAGCGAACGGAGTCGGGCTACGACTTCATCCTCGGTGCACCCGATGACGGAAAGCTCCCCTATCGCCTCGACCGTCAGCCGGGAGAGCTCTCACAGGCCGACATCGTCGAGATGGCTATCGACAGCCTCATGCACGTCAATCCCAAGGGATTCTTCCTGATGTCCGAGGGAGGCATGATCGACTACGCCTGCCACAGCAACGATGCGGGTGCCATGATTGGCGAGATGCTCGACTTCGACGATGCCATCAAGGTGGCCTACAAGTTCTATGAGCAACATCCCGACGAGACGCTTATCGTTGTTACGGCCGACCACGAGACGGGAGGTCTTGTCCTCACACGTGGTAAGTATGAAACACACCTCGACCGACTGCAGCACCAGAAGATAACCATCAACCAACTGGGCAACGCCATCAACAGTTTGCGCAAGGCATACGGCGAATCCTTCAGTTGGACTCACATCAAGGACTTCATCAGGGAGAAGTTCGGACTGGGTGCGGCGCTCAGGTTATCGGAATCGCAGGAGAACCGCCTCAAGCGCGCCTTCGAAAACACGGAAAAAGGCATTGGCAAGGGAGAGAAGACACTCTACCAGGAGGACAGCGAGTTCTGCGTCTGTGTCAGGACCATCATGGCCGAACAGGCACACGTCACCTTTGCACACACCTGCCACTCTGCCGGATACGTACCTTGCTTTGCCATCGGCATAGGAGCCGAGCGGTTCCAGGGCCGCATCGACAACACAGACATCCCCAAGCACATCACAAAGATTGCAGGGTGGAAATAACACAGGCCCGGAACCCTCATCTACCTAAGACGCAAGACAAAAGCCTCCCCAGACTCTCCTATCATAGAGTCTGGGGAATACATGAAGTTACCCCCCCAGAGTACGATATTTTCCACACAAGAAAAGCACTTATGGCCCATTTTTAATTACAAATAGTATTTTTTTTACTTTTTATTTCTCTGTTTCAATAAAAAAAACTACTTTTGCAGACTCGAATTGCATAATAGCAAACACATGAGACATAAATAGTCTCCTGACAACCATATTTGTTGCGTGTCATAGACATACTTCAACTAGGTTGTACCACAAACGAGGAATAGCAAAAAGATTAAAATAGGAAACACCAAATTCACACGATTGGTAACATTTCCTAAAACACGACCGAAACAATGAATCTTAGCAGAAAGAACGCTGTTTATTTAGCTTTGTTCACACTCCTATGGCTAATGCCCGCCACCAAGGCAATGTCACAATGCGCCATAAAGAGTAACATAATACACGATGCAACTGCCACTCCCAGCCTGGCCTTGGAAGTGGCTACTGGACGTCGAAACTCCGTACAACTGTATTACGGCCTGAACGCATGGAAGACCCACGACACCAAGCAGTGGAAGCACTGGATACTGAGACCGGAATACCGATGGTGGTTCTGCAGCACTTTCAATGGTCATTTCCTGGATGTACATGCACAGGGAGGACAGTTCAATGCGGCCAACATCAACCTGCTGCCCACTGGAGTGTACTTCGGTGGAGATAATCTGCAAAAAGAACTTCGCTCCAACAACTACGTAGGCACCTTTGCCGGAATAGGCATTGGATACGGCTACCAATGGATTCTGAACCGACACTGGAACGTGGAGGCAGAGATCGGTGTGGGCTACAACCACGTATGGTATGACAAGTACCGCTGCGGCGAGTGTGGACCCAAGATTGGCACGGGTGAAACCAACTACGTGGGAATCACCAAACTGGGGCTTTCTTTGGTTTATGTATTCTAATAGATGGGAGGACAAACGTTTATGAGAAAGATTATCACCATAATTCTATTAGCAGCCATGTCATCCTTGCCCGCAATGGCGGACAACAATGGCAAGAGCATCAAGGCAGACCAAGTGAGCGTGACGCAAGACGGCGGCAAGGTAATTGCTACCCTGAACCTCATTCTCGACCAGATTACACTGAAGAGCAACCAGCAGTTGTTCGTTACACCTTATATTATTAGTGCAGACCAGAAGATGGCGGCCTTCCCCACCGTCTTGCTCAATGGCCGCAACATGCAGTACGTCTACGAGCGAAGCGGACTGAGCCGAAAGGCGAAAGCCACATTCGCAAACATCTGCCAGGTAGCTCGCAGAAGGAACGGCAAGCAGCAGACACTGCCCTACACGCAGAGCATTGACATCCAGCCATGGATGACAGAGAAGGAAATGACATTACGCCTGGCCATCGACACCTGCGGATGCGGTGACATGGCGGGGGCGGACGAAGCGGAACTGATGCGCCTCAACTTTGCGTCACAGCCCAAGCTCTTCTACACGGCATTCATCACACCAGCTGTCACTGAAGCTCCCGTTGCCATACACGAGGGAGAGGCACGCGTACAATTTGAGGTTAACAAGACCGAGCTACACGCACAGCCATACGTCTGCAAGAACGGACAGAAGATTGACAACCGTGCACAGCTGCAGATCATCTGCGACTCGATAGACTATGCACTGCGTGTCGAGAACGTAGAAATAGCCAACATCAACATCTGCGGATACGCATCGCCCGAGTCCCCCTACGACCACAACGACTACCTGGCTACCAACCGCTCACGTTCATTGGCTGAATACATCGGACAGCGATACAAGCTGCCACAGGACCGTTGCACCTACAGTTCCGTACCCGAGAACTGGGCGGAGTTCCGCGAACTCGTGTTAGCCGCAACCGACATCACAGACAAGCAGCGCCATGACCTGCTCGAACTCATCGACAAGCCCACTTATGGCTCGGCCGACTACGATGCCAAGGAGAGAACGCTCAAGAACGATGCACGCTTTGCCAAACTCTACAAGGAAAAGATATTGCCTGTCTGGTTCCCCAAGTTGCGTTGCACGAAGTTTGCCATCAGCACACGTTTGAAGCCTGCAACAGACGAGCAACTGGCCCGCATCATCAAGACATCACCAGAGCTACTGAGCCTCAACCAGATGTTCCGCGTCGCACGACTCTATGCAGAAGGATCACCCGAGTTCAACGAGACCTTCCAGACTGCCCTGCGATTCTACGCCAACGATCCAGTGGCCAACCTTAATGCAGCCGTGGCGGCCATCAAGGTCAACAACTACGAGATGGCAGCTAAGCTCCTTGAGAAGGCTGGCAACAGCCCCGAAGCAGAGAATGCCCGTGGTGTCGTAGCAGCTCACAACAATGACACAAGCGATGCCATCCGACACTTCGAAGCTGCTGGTATGCTCCGTGAAGCACAGCTCAACAAGAAACTACTGGGAAAGTAAGTCTTATAATACATTATTATTTTATAATGACACAAGAGAACTTGTCTTGCTGAGCAAAGCGAAGAATCCACGTCCAAGACAACTATTAGACCCACAAATCAGCTTTTAAAATAAGAAAAGAGGGAAAAAGAAAAAGAAAAAAAGAAACAATCAAATAACTAAATTATCCACTAATTAAACAATTTCAATCATGAAAAAGCAATTTTTCTATTCAATGCTCGCAGGTGCCGCTATGTTGGCAAGCTGTAGCAGTGAGAATGTTGTGGCTCCCGACGCCGGAGGTAACGAGTACGGCATTGTTGAGGGCCAGCCCGCGTTCATCGCTTTAGGTATTGCCATGCCCGATGCACCTTCAACTCGTGCAAACGACGACTTCCATGACGGTTCCGCTGACGAGTATGCAGTAAAGAGCGGTAAGCTTGTGCTGTTCAAGGGTACTACCGAGGCTTCTGCTACGTTGTTCGGAACCTACGATATTCCCACTTCAACTGTATTTAATCTTGAAGGTACAACCGACCAGATTACTTCTACAAGCGCTAAATTCGTTCAGGAGATCAATGCTCCCAACCTTACCGGTGCTGAGAAGTTGTATGCTTACGTAATATTGAACCCTGAGAACAACACGACTGGCATCACCTATACAATCGGAGACTCATTTGAGAATTTCAGCAAGATGATTCTGACTGCCATCGGTATCAAAGACGAAAGCATGGGTTATGGTGAAATGAACGAAGTCTCAACAGAGAAAACAGGTTTCGTTATGACCAATGTTCCCGTTTCTACTGCTGCTGCAGGTTCTTCGGCTCCTGCTGCAGGTACAGTTTGCACCACTCTGGCTCCCATCGCTGCTACAGCTGTTTATCCCACAAAGGCTCAGGCTGAAGCCTCAGCTGCACAGGTGGCTTGTATCTATGTTGAGCGTGCTGCTGTTAAAGTTGAAGTTGGTTTCACTGCAACTACTGCCAGCACGGCCGACGGTACATTGCCCGCAAAACTCGAGGGTTGGGCACTGGGTAACACCAACAGCTCTGCTTCCGGTTACTACAACACACGTCAGGTTGAGAACGACTGGCTTCAGCTTTACAACGAGCAGTGTGCTACTGCTGCTATCAAGTATCGTTTTGCTTCTGTTGCTCCTCTCTTCGCCAGCGGCCATGACATGGGCTATCGCACATACTGGGCAAAGGACGTGAACTACAGCGGCAAGAGTGGTTTGAACAATACCGTCATCCCTGATGCTCAGTACACTTTGACTAACAATGCTGTTACCTACACTTACGAGAATACCTTCGATGAGAACAGTCAGATTTATGCCAACACCACTTATGTTGGTTTCAAGACTACTCTGAACAATGGTACTACCTTCTACACCATCGATGGTGCTAACAATTCTGCTCTTTCTCTAGCAGATTTGAAGACCAAGCTGGGTGCAAATGCTGCTGCTCAGCTGGCTGCAGTAATCACTGATATCAAGACTACAATTGCTAGCAAGGTGGGTGCTAGTACCACTGTCACCCTCGCTCCTGCTGTTACCCTCGGTTCTAAGGTTGCTGCTACCGGTAAGCTCTCAGGCTATACCGTTAAGCTGGCTATTACCGGTGTTACCGGTACTTTGACTCAGACAGAGGTTGAGGCACTGGAGTACACAAGTGGCAAGACTATCGCTCAGAAGCTTGATGAGGCATTGGTTGGTTATACTCCTGATGTTGTAAACGAGTACACCGACGGTGTTACCTACTATGCAACTCGTATCGCTCACTTCGGTGACAATGAGACTCCTTGGAACACCGAGGCTGCTTCATACAACCAGTACGATAAGATCTATCCCATGGATGGTCAGGCACTGGGTGTAACTCCCAACAACTATGGTGCATCTCGCAAGGCTGCCTGGTTGGGCCGCTGGGGTATTGTTCGTAACAACTGGTACAAGCTCGAGGTTACCACCATCAATGGTATCGGTGACGCAGTTCCCGTTGACTATAGCGTAACTGGTACTGGCAATCCCGGTGACACTCCCGATGACAATCCAAAGCCCAAGTACTACATCGCAGCTCACATCCACATCCTGCCTTGGGTACTGCGTACACAGCACGTAGAGCTCTAATATAGCAACTAACACCCTTCCGCTCTCCTCCCCTCGGGGAGGACGGGAAGGAGTGCAACAACAAACTGGCGTGGTGCCGAGCACCACAAGTACCGGCACCACGCCTTTTATACCTTATATTATATAATATAGAAATCAACAAATGAAACGTTTTCATCAATACATAACCGCTGTTCTGCTTGTGTGCATGGCTGCTTTCTGTACGGCCTGCTCTATGATGGAGGATGACCGCTCGGACTGTCCCACCGGACTCTATGTGCGCTTCGTCTACGACTACAACACACAGCGTGCCGACATGTTCAAAGACCATGTGGGCCATGTTACCCTTTATGTATTCGACGAAGACGGCAAGAAGGTCGCTGAACGCAGTGTCAGCAACACCACGACAACAGCCCCCCTCTCACAGTATGGCTATGCCATCCACTTTACCACCAACGAACTACCCGCCGGTCACCGTTACCGTCTGCAGGCTGTAGCCATGCAGAAGGACTGGGACGAGGCGATCTCTACCACCGGTGCCAAGTACCGTCGCACCACCCCCACCGACCCTAATTCCCTCGTCATCACACTCGACAACGAAGCCACCACCGGCTCCGATGATGCCACCGTTCCCGGAGCGTCCGATTCGGGTCTCTATGCTGTCCCCAACGCAGCCCCCCTCGACACCCTGTGGCACACCCTAAAGGTGTCATCGCTCGAACCCACCTTTGGCTACAACACGCCTGCACCACAACGCACCACCGCCCCCTACTCCATCTATCCTGTGGAGGACCAGATGGTCAGCGTAGAGGAAGGCTATGCCACCTACGCCACCATCTCGCTCATACGTGATACAAAACACCTGAACATCACGCTCCGACAACTTGACGATCCTGCCGACATCAATGCCGATGACTACGAGGTAACCATCGTGGACCACAACTCCACCCTGGCCTCCGACAACAGTATCGCATCCGACAAGGCCTTGCTATACACGCCCTACGCACAATGGACAACCCGTTTCGACAACGACGGTCTGGCCATCGAGGGCGACATCCACCCTGCCAGCCGTGCAGCCGTGGCAACCGAGCGCACCGCGCACTACAACCTCATGTTCAACCGACTGATGTACCAGGAGGAGTTCGACAAGGCAGCACAACTGAAGATACGCAACAAGAAGACCGGCGAGACTGTAGCCCTCATCAACTTGTCAACGATACTGGCAGAGTGCCGCATCTCACCCGAATGGAGCTACTCGGCTCAGGAGTACCTGGACCGTGAGTATGACTACGAGCTGGACTTCTTCCTCAAGGGAGACAAGTGGCAGTACTGCGACATACACATACACGTGCTGTCGTGGACCAAGCGCAAGCAGAACGTCATCCTTGGATAGTTAGCATTTTCTACAGATAGTTTAGCAATAACAATCAACATTTAAACATATTACAGTTTTGAAACGCCTCACTAACATATCACGTCAGCTCATCGCTATCCTGATGGTTGGTATATGCCTCACGGCATGTGTCAACTACACGGATGACGTATGCCCTGACATGACCATCACGGGAGGCGAAGCATACATAAAACTACAAGTCCTCTTGCCCACAGAAAACAGTACCCGTGCGATAGGCAACCCGCTCGGAGGCGAAGAGGGCGACGGACGCGAGGATGGCGTACGCCACGAGAACGAATTGAAGAATGTCAGCATCTTTGTCATCCGTGGCAATATGGATGCAGCACCCACTACTACATTCCTCTTCAAGAGTTTCATGAAACAGGGCGATCCCGGATGGACGGACGTGACATGTGGCATCGACATCAAGTTCCCCACCGGCACCTATCTGCCACAGGAGGGCGACCGCGTCATCATTGTGGCAAATGCGGGAGATATCACGGCAGCAGTCACCACGCTCGGCAACCTGCGTGACCGCACCGAATATCTCGCTTGGACCAACGGCGCATCACTGACAGACAACAACCTGTTCGTCATGACCTCGGCCTACAACAACAGCAGTGACGGTGTGGTGAATGTCACATCCCACTCGGGCCAGGAGGCTGATCCCTATCTGGCATCAGAGATTAACATCCAGCGCACTGCCGCACGTATCGACTTCATGTATAAGCAGACGGACAACTTCACCGGCACGGCTCCCACCAGCGAGCTCTTCTACAACGTGAAGGACTCGAAGAGTACCGTGCAGCTGGCCACCGTGCACTTGGAGAACATCATCCCCTTCAACCTCATGCAGCAGTCATCGTACCTCATCAAGCGTGTCACAAGCACCAACGAGGTGACGTCGGCCATCAAGCATGGTGCGTTGGAGACCACCGATGGCAACCACGTTCCCACCAACTACGTCATCGAGCCCCACACACTCACCAAGCAGAGCGCAGTGGATGCCAGCACCCTCAACATCTGGTATGGCGGCACACGTGCCAAGACCATCTTCGACGACATCACTACCCGTCCCACCACATCGGCATACCTCACCGGTACAGGCATCGGCAGCTACGTGGCAACCCAGACTTCAAAGACCGGAATGGGCTACTTCAGCCACTACATGACGCTGGCTTACACCAACGAGAATACGCAGTCGAAGGAGAAGCACAGCCCTGACTTCATGACAGGTCTGCTCTTGAAGACAGTATACGAGCCAAAGACGGTATATTCGGATGCCACGCTGACTGTGGCCACTACCTACACCAAGGGTACCACCTTCTGGCGCTACACGCCGACCAAGGCATCGATGGTGGAGGAGGATAGTAAATACTTCACTACCAAAACTGCTGCCACGGACTACAAGGCGGCTCATCCCGACGAACTGGCAGAGATAGTAGAGTATCCAAACGGCGTATGCTACTACAACCTGTGGCTGCGTCATGCCAACGTGGACGCCGATCCGCATGAGACCTTCCCCATGGAATACGGCATCGTGCGCAACAACATCTACCGCATCGGTGTGGAGAAATTCACCGGTCCGGGTTCGCCCACCCCGTCTTACGAGGGTCCCACACACGTACACCTCCGCATCTACGTACGTCCGTGGAACAAGCGAGTACATCCCGAGATATTACTTTAGGATAAGGATATGAACAGACACATTTTATATACACTGCTGGTACTCACTCTCCTTGCAGCCTGCACCTCCGACGAAGTGGAACACGAGAAGACAGAAGGTGAGATGACACACGTTGGCATGACCTTCAGAACACGTGCTACAGGTACACCCGAGACCACAACCGTCAACGAAGAGTTGATAGGGTCATGGTGGGTGGTGTTTGTCAACAACGCAGATAAGGTGCAGAAGATTGTCACGCGTCCCTCAAGCCTCACCACCTACGTGGAGGAGGAGAAGGTGGAACTCGACATCCCCGTCGGCACCTACACGCTCTACGCTTTTGCTAACATTACCCCCTCCGACCTACAGACAAAGACAGGTCTTGCCTTCACCGAGGGTGATGCCTGTCCTACGGACATCGACAGCAAGACGTTCGCACTGACGAACGGACACACCGGCAACATCCCCATGACGGGTAAGCAGCGTGTGGCTGTGACAGGTCGTGCCAACGAGACATTCAGCATCGAAGTGGTGCGTATGCTGGCCAAGATGGAGATGCAGTATAGCAACAAGTCGCAGGCTGACATAAAGATCAACAGTCTCGCCATCAAGCAAGTACAACCTGTACCCGTCTCGCTGCTACCCAACTACACGTATCTTGACTCGGGCTGGCCCTTTGCCAACCTCAGCACGGCTGCCACCACCTATACCCGCACCTACAGCACCCCTCTCTCGGTGACACACTACACAGGAAGCGGCGATCCCGCCAGCCAGACTGACATCTTCTACATGATAGAGTCGCAGGCGGACTACGTCACTCCCTCGCAGAGCTACCTGATGACGCTGAACGTGACACGCAACAGCGTGGCCGACAATCTGTATTTCACGCTCGACAAGTCTGTCATCCAGACCATCTACCGCAACGACCACGTCATCGTTCCCCTCACCATCACCGACTTCATCGTCGGTCTTGATGCCAACTTCTATCCTCCCATTGGTGGCTATCCCGCCATCATCACCGAGGACCGGGACAAGAATGAGTTCTACTGTACGTTCAAGACGCAGGGCGAGTTCGAGATCATGCCCACCGTCTATAACGCATCGACGCGAACGAACGTCTACTATCCCAAGTGGGACTACAACAGCACCACGCTGACCATCTCCGATCCCGACAATCTCTTCGGAACAGCAACGGGCGGCAAGACTCCCACCATCGACACCACTACCGGCGAGGTGCTCGGCAAACTATCCACCAACCAGGGTACTGCCATCATCGACATCGAGATAAAGGTAGAAGTAAGCAGCGGTGTATGGCAAGTCTATCCCCGCCGCATCTACATCATCCGCAGCAATTCTTAGTTCCAAATTCATAATAAGCTGCGCGACGCCCCCCATTCCTAATTCCTAATTAACTAAGATTCCCAATCATCTTCTATGAAGAAATTTCACACATATACCAGAATAATCCTCATCCTCGTCACCCTTGTCGCTACCGTTGCGACAAGAGCGCAAGGACAGGATGTGAACGAGGCCATAATACCCATGCAGAATGTAACAACATGGGAACAGCATAGCGTTGATGGACATCCGATCAATAATCTCAAGGATGGTGAGGAGAATACAACATGGAGTAGCTATCGTGATGCTTTTGCTGTTCTGGAGTATATGCATGTGAAGAATCCCGATGCTTCGAAAAATGGTCGCCGTCATTGGGTGGAATTGCCTTATATTCCCAATCAGAATACGGAGATTGAGATTACTTTCAAGGCCAAGACCACGTCGGGCGAAATTACACAGAACATATTTGGATGTGGTTATCCTCGATGGGGAACAGGTATGTCATTAAATATCAACGGAGATGGCAAGATTGTCTTTAGCACAAGTAATCACACACATACACTCAACGTACAAGCAGATAATGATAAGCACACAGTCATCTGTAGTGCCACATCTGTAACAATAGACGGTGGAGAAAACCTCATGCCTGGCACGGTAGCCCCCGATGATGGTAGTACCGACGTTATTCAGGATGGATACACCAGTCAGCACAACTTGTGTTTGTTCTCTAATCCTGGAGAGGACCAGGATTGGGCACGCTGTTTTGACGGTGATATTTACAATGTGAAGATTCGCGAGAATGGCAAGTTGCTCTACGACCTCGTTCCTGCCAAAGGTTGGTGGGGACGTCCTGGTTTCTATGACAGCGTCAGCACGAATGTTTATACATTCTTCGACATGGTAGATTATGTAAAGAATGACATTGTCACAGCAGATGATCCTGCTCTTCACATCCACTATAAGATTCCCTATAAGATGGGAACTGGGACTACTCCTCGCACGCAGTGGACAGATAATCTGGTGACAAATGGCAACTTTGCCACTAACGATACTGCATCATATACATTTTGGAAGGATATCTTCGTTCCGAGAGTATCAGAAGACGGAAATGGTAAGTTTATCCAGGTTTACAATAACGGAACTCATCCTGAAGGAAATGTATGGGACTGCCATCTTACGATTAATCTGACAGCAGAGCTTGAGGCAGATGAAATATACGAGCTGTCTTTCTACGCCAAGGCAAGCAAAAATGTCGTAGCCACCTTCGACTTCTCTAACGCTGCAGGAGATTGGCATTCAGGAGAGGGGGTGATCACTAGTAGTATAAAAAATATACCATTCACTACGGGATGGGAAAGACAAACTTATACAATTCAAGGTAGGGAAGTTGAGAACAAAGGACTTATCAAGGGAATTGGTCTGAACCTCAACAACGAGAAGTCGGCCGTACTTTACCAAGTAGCTGCATTTGAACTTAAGAAGCAAGGTGAAGACGACAATCTCGTTGCCCCCCACAACGAGTATACCGACCTAAGCGGTTACCCCATCAATGATGCCATCAGTGCAGCAGGATGGACGAGTCGAATAATTACCAACGAAGAGAAGAAGTGCGTTCAAGTGGTAAATAATGGTACTGGCGCCAACTCATGGGATTGCCAGTTCCGTATGAATCTGAGTGAGACGCTGACTGAAGGCGATCAGTACAGCATATCGTTCCTAATCAAAGCCCAAAATGCAGCTACTATTGGCGCTCAGTTGCAGCAAGCAGGAGGTGGTTACTACGGAAACTTGCCGCAGGTGCAGGTTGGCACCACATGGCAGCGTGTGGAATGGACGGGCAAAGTTGGCGCACGTGATGATGGTAGCGTCAATGCCATCGGCCTGTTGCTGAACGAAACCAAGTCGAGCAATACGTATTACATAACCGACATTGTCATCAAGAAGGGAACTCCAAGCACAGAGATGGTGCCCGACACTGAGCTTGAGGTTACCTATAAGAATACACGTACGGATCGGGATTACACCTCCTCACGCTATCTGTTCAGCTATGGTACGAAGGAAGCCAATGTCCTTGCTCTTAGCATCAAGGAGGACGGATATAACTATACGACCGGAGGTGCGACCACAAACTTTGGAACCGTTCCCAACGTCAAGAACCAGACGATAACCACAACCTTCCGTCCCACGGAATTAATACGTGGTTCAGTGTACAATGTCACCAGTGCTACCACCTGGAACACACCTGTCAACTATCTCTATCTCTTCGGTACTCACAGCACTACTGATGACATGTATGCTCGTTCCTTTGTCGGTGAGATCTATGGTGCTGTGATTCGTGAAGGTGGTCAGGTGAAGGTTGAACTGCAACCCGCATGGAAGAATGGTGTGTATGGTTTCTATGACAGAAGGACCAATACGTTCTATACTAAGGATGAGGATGATGACAAACTTTGCGGTAAGGGTGCAAACTTCCGTGGTGTGACAGGTCATGATGCTCAGGCGCCTATAGACCATGCGGAAGGTATTCCTCAGGTCGGAAGTGTGTATCCATATACCCTCACCATCGACTTGGCAAGCCCCAAGGTGGTGAAGAACTTCTACATGACGACAGCGGCTGACAAGATTGGCGACTATACCAATAACAGCCCTGCACGCTGGACGCTATATGGTTCATCGGGTGATGGCAACTGGACGGAGTTGTACAAGTACGAGCAAGTTGTTCCCAAGTTCTCTACACTCAATGCAGGAACTACAACACCTTCTACTTCAACGCCGTATTATAAATCAGCTTCAGAACTTGAATCTGCTACGACATACTATTTATATAATGTAGAGACGGGACGATTCCTTTTGGGCTCAGGAGGTTCTGGCGCCCCAGAATGGAATACACGTGCTTATGTTTTGCCTGATAGGGCATGGAAGGTTAAGGTTACTTTAGAAGATGGTAAATATACAATCTACGACTGTAACTTAACAAAAGAACCAGGAGGTTCTCGATGGTATGAATTGTATGCATTCGATAATACAAATGTTTGGACAGATTATGACAACCAATCAGGTACATTCAGTCGCACTTGGAATATCAAATCGATAGGCAATAACCAGTACGAGTTATCATGTGATGACCTCATCCCTAACGCAAAGCTCGGTACATCCGTTTCTTCGGACATCGGCAGTGACCAGCGTCTCTATCTGAGCACCGACGCCAAGAACACTACCTGGGCCTTTGTATCTGAAGAGGACTATAACGCTTATCAGGCTGCGAAGAACCTGCAGAGGGGTGACCCCATGCTCAACGGCAAGCAATATAAATATGCAATCAATGCCGAGAATGCCGAGTACAAGCAGTTCCGTCTTGTCATAGATCGCTTGGTGGCCAACAATAACCAGATAAACCTCGCCGAGCTCGCCTTTACCAGCTACTTCGACTTCGAGCACTATGTGGGTCGTGTGTACGACAATATGGGTACGCCTCCCGATAACCTGGCAGTGGGCGGTAGCAGCGGCTATCAACAAGAATACAAGAATAGTAATGATGACTCACGATTGGGTAGTGGCGTGACTATTCTGACTATTCAGCGAACCCATGAATATGAGCACGAGATCTACCTCTTGCCCGGTGAGACCGTTGACCTGACTCCCTTCTCTGACTTTGGTTCTGCCGAGTGGCGCTCATTCAACTATCAGGAGCAGTACGTGCGTTGGTATGACTACAAGACTGACCAGTACTCTGATAAGTTGACGTTCGACAAGCGTGATGGACGTACTGTATCTCGCCTCACCAAGGGTGACTTCGCTTGGAACCTGAGAGACGACAAGCGCAGAACGCGTGAGGGTTCGTTGGCACACTACACAGCTGCTGATGTTACGTCGCCTGATGAGAATCATGTCATCGACGTGATTGCCATCGAGGCGGGTGGCATCTTCGACTGGAATGAAGCCGTGTGGGATGATACCAAGAATGCCTACACCGTGACGGAACCCACCCTGCTGTGGCGTCACACCTTCGTCATCAAGGATGCCAAGCAACGTTCGGACGAGATGTTTGCCAGTGCTGCAGAAAATGCGCAATACCTCAAGGATCATAAGATTAAGCTTATGTGTCCCGCTGGCACGCCTTTCCAGTACCCCTTGCCCTGCATGGAGTATGTCGGAACGGGTGCCCCTCGTCCCACCAATTACTTCTATCTGAAAGATGATGTGTATACACCCGTATATCATTATACTATCGATACGTACAGGATCAATGCTGACGGTACCGAAACACAACTTGGTTCAAGAAATCATAGTTACTCGAATGTAATGGTTAGTGGAAGTCTTGACCAGTTGGCATACCCCTACAAGGCATTGGAAGATTACAACCGTGTGCTCTACATCAAGGATCCTCAGGTGGGCAAATACAGGATTGTGCTGAATGCACTTGGATCTACGTTTGAAGGCGGTATTCGCGACCAAAGAGTGGGTGAGTCTGTTCCTGTCAGAATCATGCAATATGAACTCGAGGTTCTGCCTCCCGCAGACGGCATTATGGTAAATGAGACAGAGCTGAAGAGTAGAGATGATTTGTCTCACCAGATACCAGCCAATATGGACAAGGCATTCGGTAAGCCTACCACCAAGGTGGACTTCGATGAGGTGTTGCCCAGCCAGACCACGGATGCCGGCAATGGACACGCTTACTTGAAGTGGCCTTGGCGATGGGAAGATTCGTCATACGGTTTCGGTTACGAGAATCGCGGTGACTATAACATGTACATGGTGGCCGACCACATGAGCATCACCCCCTTCCATGGTAGAGGCAATGATGACGCTGCGGACAAGTTAACATATAATGATGTCTATGACCGCAAGTACTATGACAACGGCAGCGATCCGAACAAGAAGGGTTACTTCTTCTATGCCAATGCGGCCTCCGACCCCAGCCGTATGTCTGTGCTGAACATCGGACGTAACTTCTGTGCCAACACCAAGGTGTTCGTGTCGGCATGGGTCTGCGAGTTCCAGGGACAGAACGAGTATGCCGAGACGGCCAACGTTATCTTCTCGTTCCGAGGCGTGAAGAAGGACGGTACGGAGACGGTGCTCAACAGTTTCGTCACGGGCTACGTGAGCGGTGGTTGGAACACGCCCACAGGTTATTTCCCCAAGACGACGGTAAAGGATGCAGAGAACAAAGATGTAGTTCAGATAAATCACGTAAACCCCACCACCAACCCCGACAACCGTGGTAAGTGGATGCATGTGTACTACACGTTCAAGACGGACGAGAGTGTGAACTTCTCCGACTTCGACCACTACATCATCACGCTGGAGAACAACTGTACCAGTTCGGAGGGTGCTGACTACGCCATCGATGACATCCGATGCTACGTGCGCAAACCTCAGGTGGATGCCAAGCAGCTGAAGCCCGTTTGTAACGGTGACCCTGCCACCGACCTGAAGATCTATGCCGACTTCGACCAGATGATGGATGTGTTCGGTTTCCAAGAAGAGAATGGCACCAAGGATTTGTACTATTGCTTCCTCGATCGTGAGGTGTATGAGACGGAACTGGAGAAAGCCTATAATGAAGGTGTCAGCGCGGGCACAATCAACAGCACGACCTACCCCACCTTGACCGACTGGCGCGAGAAGGTGGATAAGGCAGATGCTTCCAATCCCTTCCGTAAGGCTTATGAGGATGCCTTCTGGGCAGCCCTTGTGAAGAACTCGTACGGAACAGGAAAGGAGAACTATGGTACGCTGACGTTCAATAAGCGTTACAACGACAATGAGGAGTATAGTGATGTGGACAACTTCTCATCCTACTTCCAGGCTCTTCGCCAAAAACTGGGTGCTACCCGCAACCTCATCTTCCCCTGTCATGCTACCGATGCACAAATGAAGGTGGGCAAGAAGTATGTCATTGCACTGATTAACGGAACGAACTACAATAGCGAGAAGACCATCCCCGTCAACTTCCGACTGGAGGACCAGTGCCAGTCATCAAGCGACTTCACGGTGGTATTCTCTGGTGAGGTAAAAATCGATGGTGTCCTGCAGGCTGACCAGGAAGGCAAGTCATACTGCAAGAACCAGAAACCCGTTGTCACCATCGACCTCAACGGTATCGACTCGGGCGGTGAGGTTCTCAAGACCGAACAAGCTTACTTCGACTGGTATTTCGGCCCCAGTTTGCTGAATGCAGAGGAGCAAAGCGAGGGATGGACAACGGCCTATGCCATGGAGCGTCAAGACGAACTGTGGCTCAGGGATGCCATGGGTTACCTCCGTGACGAATACCCCACTGCCACACAGGAAGATGTCATGAAGGACGGTTCCACCATCACGGCGACGGGTTCTCTGACCGCCGACATGCTCGCCTACATCAGACAGATGGTGACAGATGGCAAGCTGGCACTCTACATGAAGAGTGAGATTCTCTCCACCACGGAGCTCTACAACAAGGAAATGGGTCACACAAAGTTCTACATCACGGCCATTCCCATTCGTCCCGAGGACATGGAAGACGACGTGAAGTTCTGTCTCGAACCCTTCAAGGTAAGCATCAACCTTGACCAGAATACTCCCTCTATGAAGGACGGTGCCGACCAAGGCGTTGACTATCCTTCGGATATGAACGATGTGCCTCTGCGCATCGGTCTGAAGCAGCTGAAGCGAACCGTCATTACGGACCTCAACGCCAGCTCGGCCACACAGAAGCTCTGGCTCCCCTTGCGTGCCGTCACTCCCACCACCAATGGCACTGCACTCGGCGTGCATAAGTTGATTGGCATAGCAGGTGATGCAGAGCTTGGCAAGTCGGCCGACGACCTCATCTATCTGGCCGCCTCCACCGACCCGGCCGTACTGGCAGGCACCTCCGGTGCTGTCGACATCGAGGACTACAGCGCAACCTACGGCTCCATCATCAGCGACCTGAAGGTGATTGGTAAGGTGATGAACATCCAGGCTGATAAAAGCACTACAGGTAGCGTAGCACAGTTGGCATTCATCGAAGACTTCAAGTTCCGCGAGGGCTACGAATACACGCTCAAGTTCCACTTCGAGGAGGACTATAGCGAAATCGCAGGCGACCATCCAGCCGCCTGCCCCGGCGAAGTGGTCTTCACCATCAAGGTGGTGCCCGAGTACCAGATGTGGACAGGTGCCGTGAGCCGTAACTGGAACGACGACCGCAACTGGAAACGTGTGACAGAGAATGAACTGTTGTGGACAGATGCCAAGGACGACGACTTCCTGACAGCCAATGCTGACTACACCACCGATGGCGGAACGAACGATAATGCGGGTTCATACGCCCCCGCCGACTTCACCAAGGTTATCATTCCCGCCGATGCTCCTCGCGTACCTTTTATGTATAATATGCGCGAAAGCATCAACACGGCAAGCGTGCAGTTTGCAGGTGCTCCTCAGGCTTCGTATCAGATTTTCTCTACTAGACCCGCAGCGGACGTATACGATGAGATCCTTGAATCAGAAGCTTACGAGCGTCAATACCTTGACCTGAATGGAAAGATGTTCGTTATCACCGACGTCACGGGTATGAATACGTTGGGAGTGACTCACGAGACTACGGTGCATTCTGGAAATGACTGGGATGCGTTCGTTGTCACCAACAACGTATATGCTGCCGACATGCATGTCTATGCTAAGTTCGCGAGAGTTATGAAGACTGGCATCGACGGTAATGTGTATACCATCCAGCTCTGCAAGGCAGATGGTACAAACTTCGAGAAGTGGGGTAATCAGGGTTATCTGAACTTCCAGCCCGCTGGTCAGAATACAGTCTTTGCCCTCGGTCTCGGTGAAGGTCAGAAGTACGGACAGGATGGTGAGAACCTAGCTCTTTGGAGAGTTTCCGTAGTTGGTGATGGTGAAGTGACCGTACAGAACGTGGGTAATGGTGGTTACCTGAATCCCAGCATTGCCGCTCCTTCTGCAGGTCCCGTTGTTTGTCATCTCGCCAAGAGTTTCACCACCGCCGGTGCAGGGGAAATCTATCATCAGACCTCACTCGTGCAGTACGAGATGGCATCAGTGAACCGCACAGACAAAGATGTGGCTTGCCGTTCCTGGTATGACCACACCTGCGACCAAATCCACTTCAATGCAGGTGCAGTGATGATGGATCAGCGCTATCTGTACTACAACAAGGCATGGTGCGACATCGACGTCATCCCTGGCACTTGGCAGACCGTGGCTTCGCCCCTGATGAACATCGTGGCCGGCGACCTCTACTTGCCCACGGCCACAGCTCGTCAGCAGACTCCGTTGTTCGAGGACATCACCTACCAGACAGAACTCAACGACCGCTTCAAGCCAGCCGTATTCCAGCACTCATGGAACAAGAGTATGGCGAAGGTGTATAAGTTGGACGGTGGCATGGACAACGTGGGCATCAAGCTCGACTGGAGCCACGTATACAACGATGTGAATGTGAAGTACGGTGCCGGTCAGGGCTTCTCTATCAAGGTGGACGTAAGCGCTATGCCCGAGGCTGACCAACCCGGCAAGGGCAGTAATCCTGCTACGGCACGATTCCGCTTCCCCAAGGCCGACACACAGTATACCTACTACAACCCAGGTAACGAGGATGGCGACAAGAAGACAGAGAACGTCAACAATGCCGACATCGTGAATGGCGTGCGCCCTGGTCGTCTGAGCGACCTGTCAAGCGGAAGCTTCCAGCAGATGGTGGGCGATGACAACAATGGTGCCACTCCTACCGACTACTTCCTCGTGGGTAATCCCCTGATATGCTGGCTCGACATGCAGAAGTTCTTCGAGCAGAATACGCAGTTCGAACCCAAGTACTGGATTGCCACCGACGACGGTCAGCGCACAGCCCTCTTCACCGAGGAAGGCTTCTTAAGCACCTCGACCGAGGATCCCAAGTTCCTGCCTCCCGGTATTTCATTCTTCGTACAGAAGAAACAAACAGCCACAGCAGGAGGAAGTAGCACCGTAACCCCTGTCTTCGACAATACTATGATGTCGTATACGCAAGCCGAACCTCGTACAAACGGCAACGACAATCCCAGAAACATCAAGACGCGCAGCAACAGTGCCTCAATGCCTCAATTATCGCTGACCGCCACCACACAGAACGGCCGTCAGAGCATGGCCTTACTGACAGACGGCACATGGGTGCAACACGATGGTGTAGAGACGCTCTTCGACTCGAATCTGAAGGACGACGCCCTGCTCTATACCACCCGTAACGGACAGGCGATGACAATATCCAGCGTAGCTCCCGGTGACACCGTGCCCCTGATTATCTCAGGTGCCCAGAGTGAGTTGTTACTCCACCTTGAGGGTGCCAGCGACTTCAGCTTCCCCCTCTACCTCATCGATAGCGAGGAGGGTACCATCGAGCCTCTGGACGGTGACATGAAACTGCGTCAGACCACAAACGGTGTACGCTATTACATAGCCTCCCCCCACGACCAGGAAGCTGAGGATATGCAGGCCAACATGCCCCACGTAACAGCAGGTCAGGGTAAGATTACGGTATACGCCCCCGTTGGTGAGGAAATCACGCTGTCCCAAATCTACAAGACCGATGGCACCTGCATGGACGAAGCCCGCGACATCAGCGGCTCGCATGCAACCACCCTTCGTCGTGGCATCTACATCGTGAAACTGCTGGTAGGTGAGAAGACTTATACGTACAAACTCCTGCTGGCTGATTGATGAGACACCGTCTGAACCTTCTGCTATGCATGTGGTCGGTATGCCTGTGCTCGTGTTTTCAGGAAGACATACCCTCCAGCGGCAAAGAACTGCAGGTGGGCGATGCCATGCCAGCATTTGAGGTGGAGCTTCGCATTCCCGACCCAAAGGATTGGCGACACGCTTCAACCACGATTCAACAAGATAGTAACAGCACGATGGTGCGCACCCAGGAAATGAGGGGGCGCACCATCGTGCTTTCTTTTTTTCATACGGACTGTGAGGATTGCCGTCGGGAGTTGCCACAACTGCAGCAACACTACGAACGTCTGCGCAGTGACAGCCACTACGCCTTTCTTTGTATTGCACGCGAGGAAGCCAGCAAAGACATCGAGGCCTACTGGCAGCAGCATAGCCTTACCCTACCCTTCAGTGCGCAAACCGATCGCAAAGTGTACAACCTTTTTGCCACGACAGGTATTCCGCAACTCTATCTCATCAATGAGCAAGGCATCATTGTGAAGCACGAAACGGACGTTCCTTCCATGGCATGGTAACGTCAGTAGGCATACCACAGAGGGCCATTGCCATGACCGATGTGGAGTTCACGACCGCCCTCGATGGCACGTGTAATGTGCATCTTTGCCAGCCCAACCGCCTGTGACAAGGTACAGCCCTGAGCCAGATAGCAGGCGATGGCCGACGAGAGGGTGCATCCAGTACCATGAAGATTGCAAGTAGAGATGCGAGGTGACGTGTAATCCTGCTCGACCCTTTCGGCAGGAATGAACAAGGTATCGGTCATATTATCGCCCTCGGCATGGCCTCCCTTCTTCAGAACAGCGAATTGGGGAGACTGGTCATTTGCTGTGGTTTTCTCGTGCATCCTCACACACTGGAGAAACGAGAAGTGAGTTTGCAGATACTCCAGTTCGGGTAGGTTGGGTGTGACGAGCGTACAAAGGGGAAAGAGCTCACGAACCAGATAGCCCACACATTCGGAATCCATGAGTTGGCGCCCACTGGTGGACACCATGACGGGGTCACAGACGACAGGAAGGACAGACTTCTGCTGTCTCTCCTTCAGGAGACGTACGATGACCTCCGCCACCTCACGATTGGGTATCATGCCTATCTTGACGGCTGCCACGCGAAGGTCAGAAAAGATGCTACGCAACTGGCTCTCCACCACCTCGGCCGGCACGGACATGGAAGCTTGTACTCCCATTGTGTTCTGTGAAGTGAGGGCAGTGATGACGGTTGCACCATAGCAACCACAGTGCGTGATGGTCTTCAGGTCCTGCTGGATGCCAGCTCCGGCAGAAGGATCACTGCCTGCGATGGAGAGAACAATGGGAAGGGCTTCTTTCTTCCACGCATCGCCGAGCACCATGACATCGCCAAATCCGTAGCGGAGTGCCTCATCGATGTTGTCTTGACAGATGCCGCCTAAGGCCATGACACGCTCGTCGATGATGCCGTCGGCATGGGCCTGACGGAGCTGTCCGGGCGTGAAGGCGGCCTGATAGCCACGCTTGGAGATGGAATCGAAGATGGGTGATAGGGAGAGGTAGTCAAACTGCTTGACAAGCACGCCGTCCGGGGTCGCCACGTTCCACGTCTCGGCCTTCCTTGCCTTCAGTTCCTCCAAGCTGTGACAACTGCAGCTCACGCTACCCTTCCAACCTGCGGGAGGTTCGGGGTGGCGGCGATTGAGGTGTACGCCACACAAACCGAATTCCTCGGCCAGTTCAAAGTGATCGTGTACCACAATGCGAGGGTGGTAGCATGCCGGTATCTGTTGCAGCAGCGCACGGCACTCCCCCACTCCGCTATCTGGTTTTCGGAGGTGGAGGCGCTGGAGCCCGCACTGGAACTTGGCGGTGATGGATTCCGCCTCACCGTCGAAGAAATGGGGAAGGGTGATGACAATGGACATATCTAAATTGATAATTGATAATTGACAATTGATAATTAAGCATCAGCCTGTCAATTGCGACCGCGACACTTGCTGAAAACGAGGTCTAATAATTATGAATTATGAATTGCGAATTATGAATTATGAATTAAATCAAAGCTGGCATCCCAGTCCTTCCAGACGGGTTCGCGTCCCAGAGCCTTGAGGCGGCGGTTGATTTCATCGGCTGTGCGCTCATCGCTAACAGTGAACTGCTCAAGAGCCAGGGGATAGGTATGGTAGCCACCTGGATTGACCTTGGAGGCAGCCGACATGGTGGTGACGCCCAGCGTGCACATGTTGTCGCGGATGAAAGCCGGCTCACGGGTGCTATAAGAGATGTCGACGTCGTGGTCGAAGATGCGCATGGCAAAGGTGGCCTGGGCCAGTTCCTTGTCCGTCATGTAGCAGTTGGGATGGAAATCCTCGTTCTGCGCCGGACGCATGCGGGGGAAGTTGACGCTGTACTTGGTGCGCCAATAGTGCTTTTGCAGGTAGCGCAGATGGCGGGCCATCATCACCACGTCGGTACGCCACTCTTTCTCCAGACCGATGAGCACACCCATGCCGATGCTGTGCACACCGGCCTGTCCCATGCGGTCGAAGCCATTGCAACGCCATTCAAAGTCCGACTTCTTACCCGACGGATGGTAGAGCTTGTAGTTCTCTCGGTGATAGGTTTCCTGGAAGCAGATGACTCCGTTCAGACCATGGCCGCAGAGTTCCTTGTACTCTTCGGCCGCGAGGGGCATCACCTCAATCTTGATGTTCGAGAAGTAGCGCTTCGCTATGTCAATGGCTTCGGCCAGATAAGGCACGCCAGCCTTGGCAGGGTTCTCGCCCGTGACGAGCAGGATGTTCTCGAAGGGCGCCAACTGCTTGATGGCTTTGTACTCGTCCTCTATCTGGGCGGGCGTGAGGATAGTGCGTGCCATGGGGTTGCTGCGGTGGAAGCCACAGTAGACACAGCCGTTGGCACACGAATTGGTGATGTAGAGCGGGATGAACATCGACATGGTACGACCGAAGCGCTCTTCGGTGTACTTGCGCGAGAGACGAGCCATCGTCTCCAGATACGGTTCGGCAGCCGGCGAGAGGAGGGCCATGAAGTCCTCTACATCGCAGTGCTGCTTGGCCAGGGCACGGCGCACGTCCGCGTCGGTCTTCGAGGCAATCCGCTGGGTTGTCTCGTCCCAATCATATTGTTTTAATTCGTCTGTGAACATTGTTTTAGTTATAGGAGGTTATAGGAAGTTATAGAAGCTATAGGAGCTATAGAAACTATAGGAGCTATAGGAAAGATAGATACTATGGAGAGTATTGAAGTCATTACTCTTTTGCCCGGCTTTGGATGACCAGTCCCACGCCACTGAAGACGAGGACGACGGCCAGGAAGTGGCTCCACGAAAGGATGGCCAAGCCGAGCGCCAGGGAGACGGTGACGGAAACGATGGGTTGGACATAGTTGTAGACACTCACCACGGTGGGACGCAGCGTGCGCTGACCAATCATCGTGAGGATGTAGCCCACGTATGTTCCAAAGAAGACTACGTAGAAAGACTCGAGCCAAGTGGCAAGGGGAACATTACCCCAATCGGTCTCCTCCACTACATGCCGGCACGAGAACGGAAGGACGAAGAGGCTGGCCCAGAGGAACATCCACTTGTTGATGGTGAAGACGTTGTAGCGACGGATGAGCGGATTGAAGAGCGACAGGTACAGGGCAAAGCTGAGCTGAGCCGTAAGGCAAAGCAAGTCGCCCCAGATATTACCCTCCTTGCTCGACGCAGCCGAGGCACTGGTCAGCATCAGGATGACAGCACCCGCACAGCCTATCAGCACGCCCGACACCTTCTTGCCCGAAAGCGGTTCCTTGAGGATCAAGGCCGAGAGTATCATGGCGAAGATGGGCATCGAGGTAGTCACGATGCTGGCGTTGGCGGGCGAAGTGATGCTCAGTCCGATGGTATAGCAACACTGGTTGAAGACCAAGCCCAAGAGTCCGGCGCCGGCAAACATCAGCTTGTCGCGCAAGGGTACATGCTCCGTCTTGACAAAGAGCGAGGTGAGCCAGAACAGCAACGCCCCACCCACCACACGGAAGGTGACCAGCGTCAGACCGTCGATGCCATGCGTCATGGCCTCCTTGCCCAACGGCGCCATCAGGCCCCAGAAGGCACAGGCACAGGCCATAGCCAGATGCGCTATGAGTTGTTTGCGAGTGGATTCTTTCATTATTAATATGCTCTATTGGCGGACACGGCAGGGTTGGAAACTGTACTCCGTGAGCTGCGTGATGGAGGGTTCATCGCCACAAAGGCTGCAATGCACATCGCGGGCAAAGTCCATCCGCATGAACTGAGCGCAGAGGGCATCGTAGGTGAGGATGGCATCAGTCAGCAAGGAACCAATGCCGGTCAGGTACTTGATGGCCTCGGTAGCCTGTAGCGTACCCATTGTCCCAACGGCACTACCCAGCACACCCACCATGGCGCACGTCTCCACCTCGTTCTCCTGTGGCGGTTCGGGGAAGAGACAGCGATAGCAAGCCGTACCGGGCACGTGGGTCATGAGTTGACCGGCGTATCGCACAATGCCCGCTATGCAGAAGGGTTTGCCAAGCAGCACACAGGCATCGTTGACCAGATACTTGGACGCGAAGGAGTCGGTGCAGTCGATGATGAAGTCGTACTCACGAAAGATATCGAGTGCATTCTGTGCCGTGATGAAGTCGGTATAAGTCACCACATGCACATCGGGATTGAGACGCTGCATCTTCTCCCGAGCCGAATCCACCTTGCAGTGGCCGGCATCGTCGGTGAAGTGGATTACCTGTCGTTGCAGATTGCTTACCGACACCACATCGGCATCGGCAATGCCTATCGTCCCCACACCGGCAGCTGCCAGATAGAGGGCACAAGGCGAACCCAGTCCACCCGCACCCACAATCAGCACCTTGCTGTTCAGCAGTTTCTCCTGCCCTTCCCGACCAAAACCGTCAAGAATAACGTGGCGATTGTACCTCCTGTTCTGATCTCTATTCACCTTTCACTATTCACTTTCACTGTTTATTTCTCTCCACTCTCCCCTTAGCTGTGTTGGGGCTCCTCCTCTTCGGGGGAGGCGGGGGTGGGGCTTTTTATCTTCCTCAGGTCATGCGTCAGCTTGGCGGCGCAGAAGTTGGGACCGCACATCGTGCAGTACTCACCGTCCGTATGGCCAGCTTCCTCGAAGTACTGAAGCGAACGCTCGGGGTCGAGCGAGAGGTGGAACTGGTCACGCCAGCGGAAGTCGAAGCGAGCCTTCGAGAGCGCATTGTCGCGAATCTGGGCTCCGGGATGTCCCTTGGCCAGGTCGGCAGCGTGGGCGGCTATCTTGTAGGTCACCACACCCACACGTACGTCCTCACGATTGGGCAGAGCCAGGTGCTCCTTGGGCGTCACGTAGCAGAGCATGGCCGTACCGAACCAGGCAATCTGCGCACCACCGATGGCCGACGTGATGTGGTCGTAACCGGGAGCGATGTCGGTGACGATGGGGCCGAGCGTGTAGAAGGGTGCCTCGTGGCAGTGGTCAAGCTGTCGCTCCATGTTCTCCTTGATCTTGTGCATGGGCACGTGGCCTGGGCCCTCGATGAAGGCTTGCACGTTCTTCTCCCACGCACGGGTTACGAGTTCGCCCATCGTGTCGAGTTCGGCAAACTGAGCCGCATCGTTGGCATCGGCCGTACAACCGGGACGCAAGCCGTCACCCAGCGAGAGAGCCACGTCGTACTGTGCCACGATGTCGCAGATGTCGTCGAAGTGCTCGTAGAGGAACGACTCCTGGTCGTGGATGAGGCACCACTTCGACATGATGGAGCCGCCACGGCTCACGATGCCACACAGGCGCGAGTCGGCCAGGTGCACGTTGTGGCGACGGATGCCGGCATGGATGGTGAAGTAGTCCACACCCTGCTCGCACTGCTCGATGAGCGTATCCTTGTACACCTCCCATGAGAGGTCTTCCACACGGCCGTTTACCTTCTCCAAAGCCTGGTAAATGGGCACGGTGCCTACGGGTACGGGGCAGTTGCGGACGATCCACTCGCGCGTCTCGTGGATGTTGGCACCGGTGGAGAGGTCCATCAGTGTGTCGCCACCCCACTTGCACGACCACACGGCCTTATCCACCTCCTCGTCGATGCTCGACGTGGTAGCCGAGTTACCGATGTTGGTATTGATCTTGACCAGGAAGTTGCGACCGATGATCATCGGTTCGGCCTCGGGATGGTTGATGTTGGCAGGCAACACGGCACGACCACGGGCTATCTCGTCACGGACGAACTCGGGCGTGATATGAGTCTTGATGCCCAGCTCCTCGCAGTTCATGTTCTCACGGATGGCCACGTACTCCATCTCGGGCGTGATGATACCCGCCTTGGCGTATGCCATCTGCGTGATGTGCTTGCCTTGCTGTGCGCGACGGGGCAACTGAATGTGTTCGAAGCGGAGGCTGTCCAGGCTCTTGTCGGCCAGTCGCATCTTGCCGTACTCGCTCGTTACCTCGCTGAGCTGCTCGGTGTCGTTGCGGTCCAGAATCCACTGTTCGCGCAGACGGGGCAGACCCTTCTTCAGGTCCACCTCGATGTTGGGGTCGCTGAACGGGCCACTGGTATCGTAGATATAGACGGGAGCATTGGGCTCAGTGTGGGGCACGCCGTTCTCGTCCTTTGTCACGGTAGGTGTCAGGTTCACCTTGGTCATACCGACACGTATGTCGGGGAAGAGGCGACCAGGCATGTAGTATTTCTCGCGCTTGGCGTATGCTTTATTATCGTTTGGCATAGGATGTTCCTTTTTAGTTCAGAAATGCGGTTAAGGGACTGCTGGCCTCGGCACAGTCGCTGATGGCACCCAGACCAGCCTCGTAGGCACGACGACCGGCGGTGACGGCCTCCTTGAAGGCCACGGCCATCTGCACAGGGTCACCCGCCACGGCAATGGCGGTGTTCACCAGACAGCAGTCGGCACCCATCTCCATGGCTTCGGCCGCATGGCTGGGCGCACCGATGCCGGCATCCACCACTACGGGCACGGTGGCCTGTTCGATGATGATTTGCAGGAAGTCCTTCATGCGCAGTCCCTTGTTCGTACCGATGGGGGCAGCCAAGGGCATCACGGTAGCTGCACCGGCCTCCTCAAGGTGCTTGCAGAGCGTAGGGTCGGCCTGACAGTAAGGCAGCACGACGAAGCCCAGCTTGACCAGTTGCTCGGTGGCCTTCAGCGTCTCTACCGAGTCGGGCAGCAGGTAACGGGGATCGGGATGTATCTCCAGCTTCAGCCAGTTGGTACCGAAGGCCTCGCGCGCCATCTGAGCCGCGAAGACGGCCTCCTCGGCATTGCGCACGCCGCTGGTGTTGGGCAGCAGCTGTATGCGGGGATTCTGTACGATGTGGCGCAACAGATCGTCCTGCTTGTCCTGCAGTTCGATGCGCTTCATGGCCACGGTCACCATTTCGGTTTCCGAAGCATCGATGGCCTTGGCCATCAGTTCGTTGTTGTTGAATTTGCCGGTGCCCAGGAAGAGGCGGGAGTTGAACTCACGGCCGGCGATGATCAGTTTGTCCATTGATATGTTGTTTTGTTATTTTCGAGGATTCGAGGATTCGATTGGTCGAGGATTCGGTCAACCCGATCAGCCTCCTCATTTCGGCTACTGGGTCGGCAGCACGCAGCACCGTGCCACTCAGTGCGATGCCCGTCACACCCGTCTGCATGATGGCGGGTATGTCCTCGGCCGTGATGCCACCGATGGCCACGATGGGGAGCGGTTCGCCCTTGGCATTTCGCAGGTCGGCAGCACGCATCTGGTCGACGATGCTGCGATACCCCTCCAGCCCCAGCACGGGCGAGAGCTTCTCCTTCGTGGTGGTGAAACGGAAGGGGCCGCAACCGATGTAGTCGGCTCCGTGGCGCCAGTGCATCAGCACGTCCTCGAAGGTGTTGGCCGTACCGCCAATGATGAAGCCGGGGCCCAGCAGACGGCGAGCCTCATCGATGGGCATGTCGTTCTTGCCCAGATGGACGCCGTCGGCCTGCAGTTCCTTGACCAGTTC
Source organism: Bacteroidaceae bacterium (assembly GCA_045616065.1). GTDB lineage: Bacteria > Bacteroidota > Bacteroidia > Bacteroidales > Bacteroidaceae > Physcousia. The sequence goes on from JAZLFZ010000018.1 coordinate 86,182, forward strand.
CACGTGGTCGTCGATGATGAAGGTGGCTCCCGCCTCACGGCACAGACGCTGTGCCTCCAGTGCCACGGGACGTATCTCGTCGGGGCTGGCCTTCTTCATCCTGAGCTGCACCCATCGGCAACCGCCTTCAAGCGCTATCCGCACCGAGTCGAGATAGCTGATTGTATCTGTATAATGTGTGATGAATTGTAACATTGTCTCACCCTCCAAACGCTGCCTTGATGATAGTCACGTTGTCACTCTCATTGAGTAGCGTCTCGTCCCATGCCGCACGAGGCACCACACGGTTGTTCACGGCCAGTGCCACGCCACGTTCGGGCAGTTGCAGTTCGACGGCCAACTCAGCTACGTTGGTACAAGTCGTATTAGTCACTTCGTTGTTGACTAAGATCTTCTTTTCCATAAGATACACCTTATTATATAATGTTCATACTCTCTACGCCGGCATTACCCGGTTCAGATATTAGGGTATATTCTCAGCGACGCCAACAGAGCGACGCACCCCTGATAACAGCCGCAAAGATACAAATAAGCGGGCAAAACACCAAATAATACATACGAAAAATGAAGTCTACAAGCATTTTTCGGCAAAGAGCATCCACTTGTGTGAGAGGATGTGTTTTTTCTTGAAACCAAAAATGGCACACGAATGGCACACGTAGGCACGAAGAAAGCGAAGATATTTCGGCACCTCTGGGTCAATCCTTTCTAAAACTTCGTGCTCATCGCGCCTTCGTGTGCCATTTTCGTACCCGAAAGCTTTTGCTTTGCATAACGAAGGTCGGTTTGTAATGCAATTTACAAGTTTCAACGCCTTCTCCTCGCGTTTTTCTCCAGCAACAGGCAAGTGGCTTGGATTTACGCCAATCTCCTACTTATTGATTGTCAATTAGTTAAAAATTTAACCATCCTAAAATCGCCGTTTTTCGCTGCGAAGACTCGTATTTAACGCTGCGGAAAATGATATTTAATGCTGCGGAAAATAAAAAAACACGCTGCGGAAAATATTTTTTACTGCTGCGTCAATCCAGAATTGACCGATTTGCTGCCCAAAAAACACGTCTTGACGCTTCTTATTTTTCCAGAATGAAAGAAAATCCTGCAGTATTTTTGTAACATCTTTTCCTTACATAAGCCACAAATGACTCCGCTACAAAAAGTACATTAAAAATGCAGATTCTCCGGATTTGCTTACAATCTGTAATTTGGTTGAACGCAAAGACGCACTTTTGGCCGTCGCCAAAAGTGCGTCTTTGCGTTATAAATTGAAAGCACGCTGACTTTTTATAGTGGACTCATAAACATATTCTCGTGTACCGAAACAGTATCGGACTGTATCATTCTGTTCTTAGGGGATAGTGATTTAGTATGAAATTGCGAGACTCCCTCATCCAAGGAATGACATTACAGATTGCTTTCACCCTATCTCCACGCCTGCTTTTTGCATAAAATAATAGGTAAGACTGATTTGTTTTTCAAAAAAATAGCAAGTGTTTCATTTTTTTTGTATCTTTGCTGTGTCTTTCTAAATAGAAAGACGCGCTAATAATAGAAACAACATTCAGTATCATGGAAATCAATATTAAGGAGAACAGAACAGACAAGGTTTTGGTTGAACTGTGCGGCGAACTGGACACTGCTGCCGTAGCGACTTTTGCAGACAAGATGCAACCCGTGATGAACGATGCCGGAAAGGAAATCGTACTGGACTTTACACAGCTGGAATACATCTCGTCGGCCGGAATGCGCGCATTGCTCCAACTCAACAAGAACGCAGCCGCAAAGGGTGGAAGCGTTTGCATCAAGGGTATGAGCGAGGATATCATGCAGATATTCCAGATGATTGGCTTCGACAAAATGTTCACGATAAATCCCGCATAAGAGCATGACCTATCCATTATCACAGAGCCAGATGGGCATCTACGTGACCTGCATGAACCAGCAAGAGGAGGGAAACTACAACATCGGCATGCTGTACAAGCTGGACGACGACATCGAGACAGCTCGTCTGGCACAGGCTCTCGACAAGGTCATTGAGGCACACCCCTACGTCAAGTCACGGCTGGTGACCAGCGAGCTGGGCGAGGTGATGTTCGAGGACCACTCGGACGATGAGTTCCACACCGCGGTCACAGAGATTGACGACATAGAGAACGTGCGTGCCCACCTGGGGGCGGACTATGACCTGCTGCACGATCCGCTGTTCCGCCTCGAGCTATACAAGACCCCGAAGGGCAACTACCTGTACGTGGATTTCCACCACATCCTCTTTGACGGATTCTCCTACAAGGTCTTCACGGACGACCTTGCCAAGGCTTACGATGGAGAGGCACTGGAGGCTGAGAAGATGAATGGATTCGACATAGCGCAAAAGGAGGCCGAAGAGCGCAAGTCGGCAAAGTACGAGGAGGCAAAGGCATGGTATGCAGAGGAGTTCGGCCCTGCATGCGAGATTGACTCGATGCCGATAGCCGACATCTATGATGATGACGAGACGCACTACGGCCGTAAGTATGTCAAGCTCAACGTGGACGAGGAGGCCAAGGCTGAGGTTTGCCGGAAGGCAGGCGTGAGGGAGAGTGTCCTGTTCACCGCTGCCTTTGGCATGACCCTCGCGAAGTATTCGGGTGAGAGCGAGGTGGCCTACAACACAGGTTATCACGGACGCCACGACGAGGCGACACACCGGACCTTCACGATGATGGTCAAGACGTTGCCCGTTTACCATAACCTCGAAAAGACCACAACCGTCTGCGAACTCTTGCAGCAGACGAAGTGCCAGAACCTCGGGGCACGGCAGAATGCCTGCTACTCGTATGGCGACCTGGCCACCGACTTAGGCCTGAAGAGCGATATCAACTTTGTCTATCAAGGTACATACCACACCCTCGACCTCATGCTCGCCGGCAAGAAGCTGACCGGTGAGGAACTCGTCACCAACACGCCTGGTATCAAGTTCCTATGCATGATTATGATCGAGAATGGCGAGTACCACATCTGGCTGGAATATCAGACGAACAAGTACAGCGACGCCTTCATCAACGGATTCATCGCCACGTACGAGCATATCCTGGGCGAGTTGTGCCAGCGAGAGACCCTGGCAGAGGTGACCGTATGCAGCGACGAGATGCTGCAGAAGCTCGATTCGTTCAATGCCCATGCATACGATAACGGAAACGAAAACGAGGACAACGAGACCGTGCTGTCGCTCTTCCAGAAAGCCGCGCAGCAATATCCAGACAACATTGCGGCCGTGTTCAAGGAGAAGCAATACACCTACAAGCAGTTGGATAAACTTACCGACAGGATTGGTGCGATGATATGTGATAAGGTAATGACTCGATGCGCTCACCAACCGGAAGACTGGGAGCCTGTTGTGTCTATCCTTATCCCAAGAAATGAGTACATGTTCATCCTGCCACTGTCGGCAATGAAGGCGGGATGCGCCTATCAACCACTCGACCCATCGTACCCGCAGGAGCGTCTGAACTTCATGGTGAAGGATGCCGATGCGGCACTTCTGATTGCTGACCCTGAACTGAGGGACGTTGTCAACGAGTATGAGGGCGAGACGCTGCTCACCAGCGAGCTGACCGAGGAAAGCCTCGCAGCCTCACACCCCCACGACCCTACAACCTTAAAACCTAAAAGCCTCAAGACCCTAACCCCGGACAGCCTCTTCATCCTGCTTTATACCTCTGGCTCTACGGGTGTGCCGAAGGGTGTGATGCTGGAGCATCAGAACCTGATAAGCTTCATCAAGTGGTACCGCAGGTATTACGACCTCAAGCCTGAGCACAATGTAGCAGCATACGCATCGTTCGGTTTTGATGCCAACATGATGGATCAGTATCCTGCACTCACTACTGGTGCCACGGTCCATGTCATTCCCGAGGAGGACCGCCTTGACCTGGTGGCCATCAATGATTATTACGAGACCCACCATATCACTCACAGCTTCATTACGACCCAGGTGGGCGTGCAGTTCCTTCTGAATGCTGACAATCACTCACTCAGGCACCTTACCGTCGGTGGCGAGAAACTGATGTCGGTCGCCCCTGCTGCCAACTATGCATTCTATAATGCGTACGGCCCTACCGAATGTACCATCTTCACCACCACATTCCCTGTACACGAGAAGGAGGCAAACATACCTGTAGGCAAGCCTACTGACGAGTTGGAGTGCTACGTGATGGACAAGCAGTTGCATCGACTTCCTGTGGGTGCAGCAGGTGAGCTTGTGATTGTAGGCAAGCAGGTAGGTCGTGGATACCTGAATCGTCCGGACAAGACGGCAGAAGCATTCTTCACCTTGGGCGGCAAGCGTGCCTATCATTCCGGCGACATCGTGCGCTATCGTGAGGATGGCAACATCGAGTTCGTAGGCCGTAAGGACGGACAGGTGAAGATTCGCGGATTCCGCATCGAGCTCAAGGAGGTTGAGGCCGTAATCCGCGACTTCCGGGACATCAGGGACGTTACCGTGCAGGCTTTCGACGACCCTAATGGCGGCAAGTTCATTGCAGCATACATCGTGAGCGACAAGGAGGTAGACATCGAGGCACTCGACCAGTTCATCCTCGACCAGAAGCCACCCTACATGGTGCCTGCCGTAACGATGCAGATACCCGAGATTCCGCTCAATGTGAACCAGAAGGTGGACAAGAAGGCACTGCCCAAGCCAGAGGTTAAGGCCAAGGCAACGGGTGATGCGCCCGCCGCCCCGCTCAATGCGCTCGAGACCGAGCTGAAGGCTATCATCGCCTCGGTCGTGAACACCGAGGACTTCGGCATCACCGATGTGCTGGGTTATATCGGCTTGACCTCCATCTCCAGCATCAAGCTGGCCGTACTCATCTTCAAGCGTTTCGGCGTTCAGATAGACTCCAAGACGCTGGCCAAGACAGGCTCCCTGCAGAGCATCGAGAACGAGATACTGGCAATGTGGATGAAGGGAGAGGCAAACAACACCAGCGAGTCAGGAGCGAACAGCAAGGCGATAGAGCCTGTAAGTGCAATAGAGTCCGGTAAAACTTCCGCCCCCCTGTCCTTTGCCCAGACGGGTGTCTACTATGACATTGTGCGCAACGAGGGTTCCATATCCTACAACATGCCCATGATGTACACCTTCCCCGAGGGCGTGACAGCCGCACAGCTTGAGAAGGCGGTCGCAGACGTCATCGCCACGCACAAGATTCTCGGCACTCATTTCGAGATACAGGGAACGGATGTCGTGCAGGTTTATCCAGAGAGTTTCGTACCCAATGTGAAGGTTGTGACAGCGGAGAACGAGGACGTGTTCGATGCCCTCAAGGCCGACTTTGTCAAGCCGTTCAATCCGGCTGCCGGTCCGCTTTATCGTGTCGAGATCATCACTCTGGCCGACAGGGTTTACATGCTCATGGACACCCTACACCTCGTCATGGACGGCGCCTCGGTATCCCTATTCGTCAAGCAGTTGGCAGATGCCCTTAACGGAACGGCTCCAGTGGAGGAGGAGTACACCTTCTTCGACCATGCCCTTGCCGAGCAGCAGTTGCCTGCCACTCCTGAGTATGCAGAGTCCGAGCGCTACTTCACGGAACGTCTGAAGACCGTCGACGGCGTAAGCAACATCACCGAAGACCTGCAGCCGCAGGAGGATGCCGTGGCCCGCCTTGCTTTTGCAGAGAGTAGCGTGGACATGGACCAGGTGTCGGCCGTAGCCCGTACACTTGGCATTGCCCCTTCAGGCATCTTCCTGGCAGCGGCCTACTATACCGTAAGCCGATACACCAACACGCCGGACGTTTGTCTCTGCACCATCTCCAACGGACGGAGCAACCTTCGCATCAGCGACACTGTGGGCATGTTCGTCAACACCCTTGCCATCACCTCGCACGTCACGGACCTTACCGTAAGGGATTACATCTTGAAGACAGCCGAAGACTTCTCCGAAGCTTTGCAGCACGAGCACTATCCCTTTGCACGCATAGCCGAGACGTTCGGCATTTCCCCCACCCTGTTCTTCCAGTATCAGATAGGTGTGATTGAGGAGGTTAAGGTAAAGGTGCCCGGTTGTGACCGCTATGGCGAAGTGAAGATCACGGGATTTGCAGACAGCACACCCAAGTTCAAGTTTACCATCAGCATCGAGCCCAAGCCGGGCAACGGAGCCTGCGTTCAGGTGCAGTACGACGACACCCTCTACACCCCTCAGCTGGCGCAAGGCTTTGCCGATGCCATGGCTGCCGTCATCCAGCACTTCCTCACGGACATCGAGGCACCACTCAAGCGCGTTTCCCTGCTGAACGAAGAGCAGGCTGCGCTCATTGCCACCTTCCATGAGGTCAAGCAGGCAGACGTTCCCGTACAGCTCTACCACAAGCTCTTCGAGCACAGTGCCGAGGCGCACGCCGACGACGTGGCCCTTGTGGCATTGAATCCCTATACCAACCTGTACGACAGCTACACGTATGCACAGCTCAACGAGCACATGAACCGCATGGCCCACTCGCTCATCAGCCGTGGCGTGAAGCCTCGCGACAGGGTGGCCATCCTGCTGCCTCGCACCTCAAGGCTCATCATGTCGCAGTACGCCATCCTCAAGGCAGGTGCCGCATACATCCCCTGCGACCCGAAATACCCGACAGAGCGCATCAACCTCATCCTTGAGGATTCCGAGTCGCGCTTCATCATCACCACCCGTGACCGCCTTGCCGAGTTCCCCGACCGTGCCATCGACGTGGAGGAGCTGCTCACCACCATCCCCGAAGCCCCCGCTCCCATCCCCGAAGCCCCCCTTCCC
>JAZLFZ010000019.1:0-50634 GCA_045616065.1 Bacteroidaceae bacterium
CTACAATCAATTGTACGCCTTCTTTTTTAGGAGGTCGTCGCTACGCTCCTCAAAATCAAACTCAAAATAGTTTCTAAAAATCTCCACTCAAAATTCCAGATGACTCATAAAAATCATCACTCCAAATCTCAGAAGAACCAATATTTTTTTTGAGAAGTGAGTCATCCCTCGCACAGCCTCCATCCGTCCGTTACCACGTCAACCAACTATGAATTATGAACTTTGAATTATGAATTATCCACGCCATCGCACTTCCCCACCCCAGCGACAGCAGTTCCTGTCCCCTGCGACTGCACCTCCTTTCACGCTACAAGATTTTCTAGACGCCGTACGGCGGCCGTGTAGATGCCGTACGGCAGCCGTGTAGATGCCGTACGGCGGCTAGACAAATGCCGTACGGCGTCTAGAAAATCCCGCTGCAGAAAAAAGATGCAGCCGCAAGGGAAGGGACGTACTGCCGCACCGCTAAGGAGCTGCACGCCGCACACTCCCACTCCTTCTGCCGAGAAAGGGCATGCACCTACCCATCCATCGGTTCTGCACAGTCAATAGGCGGTTCATCAGAATATGAAGCCGGAAGAGGCAAAAAGATATTTCATCACTCCATTTACAGGAAGAACCGTTTTATGTTTTTTGTCATTAGTAAGCATAAACCACGAAGTGGTGGCGGTGGGTGGTTTTTATTGTTTTTGTGAAAATATGACATGTGAATCTTGAATAAAGACACAAAATACAATCACTAACAAGAGAAAAACTTGTTTTTATACAAGAAAATGATTAATTTTGTATTCAGATAAGTAACGGCACGACACGGAGTAACATCCGTTGGTGAACATACATGCCCAATGCTCATCATGGCGCAAAACTAAGTGAGCAAACACGGAGCGCAAGCGAGTGCTCTAAGAAATCCTGACTTCGCAGCGAAGTTCAGGTGCTACATACATTAAAGGCGTCATCAACGCTTTGTCACTTGATAATTCCGAACGTAGGAAATTCAGAATTACAGTTTCAAGGACATCGTGGAGAGGATGCCACGGGTGAGTTGCATAGACAAGTCCCGTAGTGTGTCCGAGGGTGCATTGTACCCTCACGACACACTTTACGGGTGTCTCTATATACCAACTCAGGCGTGGGTATCTGTATCTGCTCGTCAAACTGTAAGGCACTTCCTACGGCCTGGAATTATGGACGAGCAAAGATGCAATACCTGCGCTTTTTTTGTTTGTATCGAACTGAGAACCATACAAACCCTGTCCGTGTGTTGGGTATTGACGGACGATAGTTTTACTGACGAATGCCCAAAAGCATCGAAACCAGAAGAGCACCTCTCCAGACATGGAGCAAGGCATCGGAAGACACCAGCCGTCACAGCTGGGGCCTCATCCCTGATGCCCATACCGAAGGGCTCAAGGTTTCAAGAATATACAAGATAAGATAAGGCTGCAGTTCCTATAAACTGCATACTCGACAGAGAGTAAGACGTCATTCTTCGCCGTTCAGATCTGACCAATCAAAGCTTTAGAAGAAGATGATGCATCGACGTCCCGTTGTGAAAGAATTACTAATCACAGCGTGGAGGTCTATTGCATTAAATTCTAAAGGGTTGGTCAGAACCTGAACGGCTTTTTTTGCTTTAGCCTCCACGCTTTACAAAAGATAAAGCGAAAATGCCCAAAAGTATTGCATCACTTTTCTCCGGATGTGGAGGATTAGATTTGGGATTCACAGGAGGATTCCATTTTAGAGGGACAAATTGTCCGCGTTTAGACACTGACATAGTCTTTGCAAACGACTTCGATCAAGATGCGTGTAATTGCTATAATGCGAACCCTCTTCTTACGGGAGAAGGTTCAAGATGTCGTTTAGATGACATTCGAAATATACAGACCAACGAAATTCCTAATTTTCAAATCTTATTGGCAGGATTTCCATGCCAGCCATTTTCTAATGCAGGAAGACGTCAAGGTGTAAATGATGCTAATGGACGAGGTACTCTTTTCGAAGAATGTCATAGAATTATAGCTGATAAAATTGCTGCTGGTCATCGTCCACAAGCATTTGTTTTTGAGAATGTCAGAGGCATATTGTCTTCTCACGTTGAGAATGGGAATACGGTACCGGAAGAGATTGTTCACATCATGAACGAGTTGGGATATGATGTAACATATAGGCTTGTATGTGCTTCTGATTTTGGTGTTCCACAGAAGAGATATCGTGTACTTATTGTTGGAATTGATCAAGAATTAGGATTGCCTCCTTTTGATTTTGACTCAATGCAAGAAATTGTAGAGGAGAAACACATTCCATCTGAGCATTATGGTCGTAGCGAAGAACTTGTTCTTGGCAGAATCCTCCAGGGTGCAGATCTGCAACACGACCATGTTATATGGCCTTTCAGTCCTGGCACTCAGCACATGGTTGATTTAATAGGACCTTGCCAACACGGAATGGAAGCATTTGCGCATTTTCATGATGGCTATGAATTAGATGCAATTCCTCGTGAATGCTTTAATGGTCGTTCATGGAAGGATGTACCATACGAGCACCTTACACCACGTTTCCGAAACATCTATGATAATCCTCAGCGGTATCATGCTCCTAAATTTTATAGAAGATTCGCATTTGGCGAGATTTGTGGGACGATTACAGCATCGGCACAACCAGATAAATGTGGTGTGACTCATCCTATTGAAAACAGAAGATATTCGGTGAGAGAATGCGCAAGAATCCAGTCGTTCCCTGATGAGTACCAATTTGGCAACATTCCGTTACAATCACAATATAAAGTAATTGGTAATGCCGTACCACCAGTAATGGCTTGGGTAGTTGCGAGAGCTTTGTTAAATCATTTACCTGAATAATATGGCATACATATCAAAACATTGCTTGTTACAAGCATATAAAGTATTGTCAAATAACACTTCCAATCCTATGAGTCAAGGTGCTACACAGGCAGTAAGTGCTATACGATACCTATTCGCCTTAGACAGGTTTCAAAAGAAGAATGCACATTCATGCGACACGAAAACAAAAATTGACAGAGACGTATTTGTTGAGTACGTAGGCGAAATAGTCAGTATTAACGGACCACTTTATACCTGCAACTTTCACACAGACTTAAAAGAAGAGGGTGATTATAAAGTAGGGAGTAATTTCTTCTCTGTAAATGTTGTCAAAGATTCAATTGTAAATCCTGCCATTGAGTTAGACTTCCCAAGAAGATCAAAGAATGGTCAGTTATTCAACGTGAAGAATGGAGTATTAAGTATCGATAAAACTCTGCTCATCAATGCTCAAAAACACATTTCTTCTGATTATTGTCGTGTTGCTTTAGCTATCTGGTTATGCAGAGACAGCAATTTCTCCTCAGCTATTAACTATGCCTCCATTATATCTACTCTTGAAGAATTATATTCACACGAGCTAGTATCGACTTTTTTTCCTGGTGCAGATAGTTTCTCTACGTATTTTTCCAAATACGGAAGAATTGAAGAACAAACATCTCTTTCTAAATTAGAAAAATCTGATATACTATCTATCTTTCAAACAGAACATACTACAAACATGCTTGTAAATGTGAATAAATACCGCCCCTACATCACAGCCATTAAATCCAAACCATTCCTCTTGCTCGCAGGTATCTCTGGCACGGGTAAGAGCCGAATTGTACGTGAGTTGGCTCGTGCTTGCTGGGATGAGGATAGTGAGGAATACAAGGCTCAGAAGCCAAGAAACTTCGAGATGGTGCAGGTGAAGCCTAACTGGCATGATTCCAGTGAGCTGTTGGGTTATGTGAGCCGGATAGGTGCTGACAAGGATGGCAATGGCGTGACGTTCGTTGCCGGTGATTTCCTGAAATTCATTGCGAGGGCATGGGAGGAGCAGGATGTACCTTACTTCCTTTGTCTTGACGAGATGAACCTTGCCCCTGTGGAACAGTACTTTGCCGAGTACCTGAGTGTGGTGGAGAGCAGGAAGGCTACAGAAGAAGGTGTGGTTACTGACCCAATCGTAAGAAAGAGTCTTGAACCCTGGTATTTCAACCTTTGTGCCGAACTGACCTCTTATGACGATTTGCGTCAACAGTTCCTAAATGATGGAATCTGTATTCCCCAAAATCTCATCGTCATTGGCACTGTCAACATGGACGAGACGACATTCTCGTTCTCACGCAAGGTGCTCGACAGAGCCATGACCATAGAGATGAATGAGGTTGACTTGGAAGGCGGTTTGACGGATAGACATGAGAGGATTGGTAAGTTGGGGACGCTTGAACTCATAGGAACCTGTGTGGAGGGTGTGGACGTGTACGAGAATAATAAAGACGTGTGCGACAGGGTGATTGCCTACTTGAAGGTTGTCAATGCGCAACTCGAAGGCACTCCGTTCAAGATTGCCTACCGTACGCGAAACGAGTTCCTGCTCTATGTGGTCAACAACCTGCCGTACAACAAGGGTGAAGAAGGCGAAGACTTGAATCAGGACTTCGTCATTGCTCGTGCATTGGACGAAATCACCAACATGAAAATTCTGTCGCGCATAGAGGGTGACGAGACGAAGGTGAGCGAGAAGTTCCTGAAAGGACTGAGCGATGCCATCAAGGAACAGCTTGAAAAGGTTAATGATAAGTACAAGTATGCGAAGGAGGCAAAACAAGCGACAGATGCAGAACCTGCCGTATTGAAATCCATCTCTCTCGCCAAACTTGACGAAATGACGAAGAAGTTGGCAAGTGGCTACACAAGTTTCTGGAGCTAATAACGAATGGAACTACTGAAGATACGGCACCGGGACTTTGAGATGTACATCGAATGCACGAAGTTCGATGGCATTTGGGAGAAGGCTAAGTGTAACGTTGGAGAGGGGAACCTGACTTCAGCCTACACTTGGTCGGAGGGTGTTGTGTCGATAGAATTGTTGACGGGTGCTGAATCACGACAGATAGAACAGGGGGAGTCGGCTCCTGCCATCTTCTTCGACAATGCCGATTACCCGATATGGGTGGAGTTCAAGGAGGGTGTGCGTGATGCTCAGTTTGGCTCCATGCTTCAGGCAGACAACGAGCGGTTCAGCTTTCATAAGCGTGGGCGCATCCTGAGCGGTTTCCTGAACTATGGCAACGACATTGGTCGCAGCGAAATACACATTATATATAATATAGAAGGAGAGACGCGCACGTTTACCTTCGGCTTTGAGGTGCTAAGCACGAAGCTGAACTATCACGAACACTGGAAGCATATCATCGAGGACATTGAGACAGAGTACCGCATGTTGTCGCTCGACTACATGAAGCGTACGTTCCATGGGTTCTCGCCCGAGAGCAGCGGAGATACTCCGGATCTCGTATGGTGGAGCGTGTTCCAAGGGGAGCAGGAGAAGTTTGTCAAGGCCGTACGAAGCATCATTGAGCGTCCCCGTCATCGTCTGCACAGCATCAGCACCTTCCAACGTGCTGACAAATTGCGCCGGATTACCTGCCACATGGAGAACGAACTGGCTGAGCATAGACGCGAACCAGCCCATCTGTATCATGTGGAGGAACAGATACCGAGCCACGACACACAGGAAAACCGCTTCCTGAAGCATGCTCTCGCTGAAATCACCTCAAAATACGAGACGCTGAAGAACCGCATTGAGGCCATAAAAAATACCAGCGACTCGATGCGTGAGGAGATGCAGACGATGCTCGGCTCGATGAAGCAGCTGCAGCGAAACCCCTTCTTCCGAACCGTAGGACGTTTCAAGGGTTTGACGCAGGAAAGCCTCATCTTGCAGAAGGCGAGTGGCTACAGTCAGGTGTATCGCACATGGAACCTCTTGCGCAGGGCATACTCGCTCAATGATGGCATCTATCGCCTTCAGTCAAAGGACATTGCCACGCTCTATGAGATATGGTGTTTCATAGAGGTGAGCCATATCGTAAAGGAACAGTTGGGCATCGACACAGAGGTGGAACAACGCAACCGTATGGAGATGAATGGCTTGTTCACCTGGGAACTTGGCAAGGGTGAGCATTCGCGAGTGTTGTTCAAGAAGGACGATGTGGCATTGGCTGAGCTTGTCTATAACCCCAAGCATACGGAGAGGGAGAACGACAACATATCGATGGAGAACATCTATGTGCCTACCGTAGCACAAAAGCCCGACATCGTGCTGCAACTCACAAAGGACGACATGCAGAAGGGCATGAAGATGACGTATCTCTTCGATGCCAAGTATCGTATTGACGGAAGGGATTCGAGGGGTGTTGACACGCCACCAGAGGACGCCATCAACCAGATGCATCGTTATCGTGATGCCATCTATTACAAGGATCGCGGTTCGGAGGAGCTGAAGAAGGAGGTTATCGGTGGCTACATCCTGTTCCCTGGTGATGGAGAGCCCGCAGACGTGGAGGTTTCACGCTTCTACCGGACGATTGACGAGGTGAACATCGGTGCTTTCCCTTTGCGTCCGAAGGATGAACGTAACCGAGTGCTCCTTGAGAACTTCATAAAAGGACTTATCGACAATGCAGCCACGGATATACTTGCAGATTCCATTCCGCAGAAGGGCATGTTCTACAGCAATACAGAGCCAAAGGAACCAACCTATATGATTCTGACCATTGACGATGGCGTAAATACTGATGTGGACAGCATCCTTGCAGGTAAAGCTTCGACCATCATCATGGGACGAAAAGGTATGGAAGAAAGCAAGGATATTCAGAGCGTCAGATACATTGCCCCAGTTATCAAAGGGTGTCACATTACCGGCTATTACAAGGTAGAATCTGCAAGGTGGATAGAACTACCCGAAGAAGAGTACCCAATCCGCATTACGTTTGATGTAGCAGATTGGACCGCACTTGATACTCCTGCAAGATTCGGATTGGTGCGTTACGCTTATCGCGGTATATGCAAAACAAAGGAACTGTTCTTCAAACATTGTAAGGAGCAAGCGGTAATTGACAATGTGTAAATAAAGCAGTAATTGACAAAGTGTAAATAGCATGTATGACCAAGTTCACGGGGACAGGTTTCGTTGACTCTTGTAATAATGGTTGGGGCTTTCCGTAAGGTTATCCGCCTTTAATGGCTTTTTTGTTGCTATATCTTGCGAGGTAATGTTGCACATCTCAATAAAAAACGTTATTTTTGCAGAAAAATAGCAAAGATGCCTCTAACTCCCGAACAGATAGCCAAGATACGACAGAAGGAAGCAACGACACCCGATGCCCTAAAGCGTAATCCTCTCAATGATTACACTGAGGGATGGTTTCATGTGACTCTGAACACAAGGGACAAAGCACCTGTGCTGGGGTATCTCACTGGGGATCCTAATGCTGAGGATGGCAGCGAGAATGCACCACGATGCGTGCTGACAGAACTGGGAAAGAAGGTGGAGGAGAGCTGGAATCGCAACCCTTCCGTTTATCCAGGGATAGAAAACATCGAGTTTCAAGTGATGCCCGAACATGTACACGGATTGGTGCATTTGAAGGCCGAGAACAAAAAGCACTTGGGGCAAATAGTATATGGATTCATGGTCGGATGCACTCATGGGTATTGGGATACATTGGGCATACCTTGGCGCGACATGACATACGAAAAAGGCGCACGTGCGCCAGAATGGCAAGATAAGGACCACACCCGCTCCTACCGGGGGCCGGCCCTGATGGTACATGGTTATAATGATGTGGAGGCTGTTGGTGAGGACGAGATAGAGACCAAGCGGCAGTACATCCGCAATAACCCTCGCAAGCGCCTGATCACGCGCTCCAAGCCTGACCGGTTCCGCGTAATGCGCAACCAACGGTCGGGGAACTGGACGCTGGACCGTGCCCTTCAGGCCGTAGCAGCAGACCCATGGATAGGCCGCGACGCCCAGAAGTGCCAACGGTTGCAGGCAAATGTGAGCATGCGACTGAAACGACACCCCGACAACAATAACGTGCTTGCCCTTGACTATGTGGGCAATCGGGCGTTGCTGGCTGCCGAACGCAAGGTGACGCTCATCTGCCATCGTGCAGATGCCGCACTCTTTGAGCAGCAGAAAGCGGCCGTGATGCAGGCTGCACGTGATGGGGCTGTAGTGGTTAGCGCCTTCATTAGCCCCAAGGAACGTGGCATCATGAAGCAGCTGATGCTGGAGCAGTTACCATTCATCGAGCTGATGGACAACGGCTTCAGTGAGCGTTATAAGCCTGGGGGCAAGGCGTTCTATTCGACCGCAGAGAACCGACATGTGCAGATGACGTGCTGGACGTACCAATACAGAAACCCTTCGACCAGCTCAGGGCAGGCTCATGACGAAGGCGAAAACAAACCAACCATCAGCCGCGAGATGTGCCTTGTGATGAACGAACTGGCACGCATCATCGGTGGAGTGAAGGACGATTGGTGGAAATAGGAACAATATATGCCTGACAAGCTATCCATAGAACAACGACATTATAATATGTCCCAGATTCGTGCCAAAAACACGAAGCCGGAGATTATTGTGCGCAAATATCTGTGGAGCCATGGCTTTCGGTATCGGTTGAACCATCCACGATTGCCTGGGAAACCAGACATCGTGCTGAGGAGGTACCGAACCTGCATCTTTGTGAATGGATGCTTCTGGCATGGGCATGGTATCGCTTCGCTCGAAGTGAAGAGTGAAGAGCTAAAAGCGCAAAATGCCCAGGAAACCTTGGAACTGGAGAGTTCCGTCTGTTGCAAGATTCCGAAGACGAACCGTGAGTTTTGGGTGAGGAAGATAAGGCGAAACCAGGAGCGTGACACCGAAGTCAAAAAGAAGCTTGCCTCAATGGGATGGCACTCCATCACAATCTGGGAATGCGAACTGAAGCCATCTGTCAGAGAACAGACACTTGCCTCCCTAGCCTTCACGCTCAACCACATCTTTCTGAAGCATCACAACGTCAAGCGATACGAGATACCAGAAGAGAATAACTATGCAATGGTGGCAGAAGATACAACGGAAGCAGATCACAGTGAGAAGTAAATACTATGCAGAAATTCATTATAACAGAAGACGGCACGATGAGGTTTGGTGATGTCAGGCTGCACCGTGACCTTATCCCCGATGGCGATGACACCTGCCATGGAGGTGGGTTCTGGAGGATAGACAATCAGCGTGGATGCATCCTTCTCTCTGGGCGCAGCTTTGACTTCGGTGCCCCAGAATTCCTGTACCTGAAGCGTATCGACACGTCCACTGTGCCGGGATCCCTCGCCTACCCCATGTTCTACGAACGCCAGTTTGCCGGTGAGGAGATATTAGAACCTATTCAAATTGTATGATATGAAGAAATCTGTGTTATTAATTTTACTGACTGTCATTACGTTGGCTTCATGCAAGACACAACGTGTGGTGCACGGTCCACAGGGAAAGATTGCAACGAAGCTGCGCATGCCACATGACGCCATCAACAAGACGGACAGTGTGGATGTGGTGCTCTTGATGCATGGCATATTTTCGAGTAAATCCTATGCTCCTATACCGAAGATTGCAAAGAGCATACAGAAGCATGGAGTGGCTGCGCTGACGATGGATTTTGGCGGACATGGACGTAGCCAGGGGAAGAAATCGCGCATGACCATCGCCAAGGAAATTGAGGAAGCAAAGGCGGTGTACGACTATGCCTGCTCGTTGCCCAACGTGCGAAATGTCTATCTTCTGGGGCATTCGCAAGGTGGAGTCGTTGCCTCCATGCTTGCAGGTGAGCTGGCAAGGGAGGGACGTGCTCCAGCCAAGCTGATTCTTCTCGCTCCGGGCACGGTTATCAAGGATGCTTGTCGCAGTGGCCACTTCTTCAATGCGAAGTTTGACCCCAAGAATCCTCCTGAGTTCATACGCTGCTTCGGATTGTTCAAGCTCGGTCACGATTACCATGCTCAGACGCAGCAACTGGATATCTACGGCGTGTCGGCTGACTATCAAGGGCAGGTCTGCATTATTCATGGTACCAAGGACGGAATAGTCCCCCTCCAATGCAGCAAGAGGTATGACGAGATCTACCAGAACTCTGTGCTGCATCTCATAGAAGGTGAGACACACACCATGCGGAAGAAGATTAACAGCACAACAGCAATTATTAACGATTTCCTTGAGAAGTAGTTGAATAGTATTATTTTGTACATCGCAATAATGACTTTGATATGAAAAACTCCAATCGAAAACCTTTTAAGTTTGAAGCCAGACGACTGTTGGCCATGATGGCAATGGCGGCCACGATGACGGCAGTTGCACAGGAAAAAAGCCAGGACCCGATACTGAGTAACTACGAGTTCGAGAATTGCGGATACGTAGACAGTGAGGGCAAGACGGTAATACCCTTCATCTACGAAGACGGCAGACCGTTCTGCAACGGAAAGGCATGGGTGCAGAAGGATGGCAAATGGGGAATGATCAATGCCAAGGGTGAGACCGTGATGGACTTTCAGTTTGACAGCACGTCAAAGCTCTCCGAAAGCATCATCTTCGTGCGACGTGATTCCAACGACGTCTCGCAATACATGATCTACAGCCACGATGGCGTGAGGGTTAACACAAAAACATTCAGCTCGGTACGGGCAGAGACGTGCGGCTACATCCCTGTAGCCTGCAACGGAAAGGAGGGACTGCTCGACCTGGAGGGACGCGAAGCTCTGCCATGCGTGTACGACTTCGTGGACAACTTTGCGGAACGGAAATTGCGCGTACGGAAAGACGGGCGGTTCAGCTTCCTCGACGAGAACCTCAACCCACTCTTCAATGCCACATTCGACTATGCCGATTACTTCATCAACGGCATGGCCCGCATCCGCAAAGGTCCCCTCTATGGGTACATCGATGCCAGCGGTACGGAGGTCATCCCATGCGAGTACACCTACCTCTCCTCCTTTAGCAACGGTACGGCAAATGCGCAAAAAGATGAGCGCAAATTCAAGATCGACACGAAGGGAAACGAAGTCGTACTACCCCCTAAGGCTACACAGAAGACAAAGGGCAACAGTGCCAGAACGGCCAAGTCGAGAACCAGCAAGGCAAGACGGTAATCATTCAGACGCACTAATATGAATATCAATATCGTTACACAGAGTGGCACGCTGCCTGTTGCACTTGAGCAGCACATCAACTATGCCCGTCAGGTTATATGGATCGGTGCGAAGAGCGAAGAGGTGTACAACACCATCACGCTTGAGGGAGTGGACCTCTTCCAATGCTCCATTGCATACGACAAGGAAACGGACACCTGGAGTCTGACCCACGGACAGTATCGTACGCATTGCACACGCGGCCTGAAATCTGACCGCTCACGAGCATGCAGCCTGTGCCGCGGATGCTGCGCTTGCCTCCGTACGGCCAACCCCGACTATTCGTTGCGCATCCCCTCGCAGGCGACGCTCCTCAACGGCGTGGCAGTGAACGGAGAGGCAGTTGTGCTGAAAGAAGGTGACGTGATAGGCTTCAGATAACATGGGCATGTTTTCGAGGATTCTTCAGCCATTATCAGCAGATTTATCCGAATTTAAGATGGAAGTTTGACAAGTTTGTTGTAGCTTTGCATTTGTATTATCCATACATCACGTTTTTTCGCAATTTACAGAAACCAACACAACAACAATATGAACAAGACAATACTGGCACTGGCCATCGGTATGTGTGCCCTGACAAGCTGCTCGGAGGAACCCATAGTACCCGTCGATCCGAACGCCTCGGTGTATGAGATGAACAGGGTGGCCCTGCGCAAGATGGACACGGGACAGCCCATCATGGTGACTGGGCACAAGAGTCAGGACCCGGATGCCGTATGCTCCGCCATCGCCATGGCCCACCTCCTTCGCCAGCTGGACATGGACGCTACGCCCTACATGCAGGAGAAACCCATCATGGCGGTGAAGTACATACTCGACTACACCGGTTACAAGGCACCAGAGGTGAGGACGAGCATTGCTGCCGGCATGCCGCTCGTGATGACCGACCACAACGACTACCTGCAGGCCCTCGATGGTGCCAGGGAGGCCAACATCGTGGGCGTTGTGGACCACCATGGCGTCAGCAGCACGTTCTCGTGCCCAGCGCCCATCTACTGCAAGTTCATGAACGTGGGGTCAGCGAACACCATCGTATATACTATATATAAGGAGTGCGGCATCACGCCCACCCGGGACATTGCCCAACTGATGGCGGCAGGCATCATTGCCGACACCAACTCGCTGACAAAGGATTCGAGCACTCCGGCCGACTCGCTCGCCCTCAGCCAGCTCAGTGTGATAGCACAGCTCGGCAGTCTCGACGAACTCAGCCAGGGCATCAGTGCCGCCTACAGCTCATTTGACGGCATGACGGACGAGGAGATATTCCTCTGCGACATCAAGCAGTACGAGATAGGCGGCGTGAAGCTTGCCGTGGCCAGTCTCAATGCCAACCCAACGATGCACATCGACGAGCTGTGCCAGCGTATGCGTGGCGTCATGCCTGCCATGCAGCAGAAGTTGGGCGTGCAGATGGTGTTTGCCAAGATGGAGGAGCATTTCGTCCACCCCGACATACTGGACGAGAGCGGTAATCCCACGACCACCGACATCACCCACATCCCCTACTATGGCCAGGGTGCCAAGGAGCTGGCCGAGGCAGCCTTCGGTGAGACCAAGCACGACAACTGCATCGTCCTCGACCACAAAGTATCGCGCAAGACCGACTTCATCCCAGCCATCACCAAGGTACTGGAGGGGGAGAAATAAGGGTTGAAGAAACCTGCACAGCCAACTGAAAAACTGAAAAACTGAAAAAAAAGGGGCAATCTTGCATCTTGCATCTTACACGTGCAAGATTATAGATGTAAAGGTACAAAAAGGTACTTATATATACTTATATATATACCTTTATATATATAATGTTACGGAACACGAAACCGCATTTTCCTCCCCTACCAAGCCATTTTGTGAGACGCTGCATTGCTTCAAAAAAGACGCTGCATTGCCTCAAAAGAGACGCTGCGTCACCACAGAAGAGACGGAGCGTCGTTCTGCGGTCCAACAAAGAAGCCTCTCCCAAAACGGTGAGGCTTCTTTGTCCGTACAGTTGTACAGTTGTACACTTTTTCAGTTGGTCACTTGATCACTTGGTCACTTGTTCAAGACTCATTCTTTCACACTGCTTCCACACGTACCACTTTTGTCATCTCGTCAGAATCTTCTGTCCGTTGATGATGTAGAGACCGTTCTTGGGAAGGCGGAAGGTGGAACGTCCGTGGGGTGCCATGTGGCGCATGACGAGTTCGCCAGCGGGGAGGTGGACGGTGATGAGCTTGTCCTCATCGTAGCCGTTGCAGACGGTGACGGCAAGGTGGTCCACGGTGAAGGTAAGGCCAGCCTCCCGGTCGATGTCCGGTTCGGGTTCGGCACCCTCCATGCCACCATCCACGATGCGGACGCTGCGGGTCTGCGGGGGCGCAGGTGAGGCGGCAGCAAGCCAGTAGGTGCGGAAGGGGAGCACAGGCTGGTCGGTGACCTCGAAGGCATTGCCCGGCTGCCCGGCTTCCGTGTTGATGAGGATGGCTCCGTCTGCCTGTGGCGTGCAAGGTCCGTTGAGCGTGAGGAAGGTGCCATGGTGCAGGCCGAGGGTATGCATGGCCGTGGCTGAGACGGGTACGTGGGTCGTGCCCAGAGCCTCGAAGGTGACGCTTTGCGGATCACCCGTCTTGCGATGTGTCTCGGCATCGGAGAGGTCGGCATGGACGTTGTACATCTCGTCGCCCTCCATGGAGAACTCGTAGTAGTCGTTGCCAGGGAAGGCCACGATGTAGGGTGTCTCCCGGGTGAGGTAGATGTAGTCGTTCATCGGCTGTCCCGCGTCGGCTGCCAGGGCATAGTATACACCATACTCAGGGTCGGCATTGTAGTCGAGGAGCTGTGCGAAGTACTCGTTGCGATAGACGTAGGGACTCAGTTCGGTGGCATGTTCCTGGGAAGCTGGTGCAAAGTGGCCGTCGGCAGCAGTTCCGGGACGGGCGAAGGTGGCGTCGAGGGAGCCGTCAGCACTGGGCGCAGCAGCCAGCGACGTGAGTCCACGCAGCCAGTACTCGTGGTGCTGGTCGCTGTGGCCGTAGAAGTGGCTTATCTCGCCATTGGTGCTGGCCAGGGCGCGACTGGGCGAGAAGGGGAGCACGATGCCCTCCCACCTGGGCTGGCCGATGTTTCGGAAGCCCTGTGGCTGACGGTCGTACCAGGCTCGGTGCGTGACGTCGAAGGCCACGGGAGCCAGGAAGCACTGCTTGTCGACGAGGTGGAAGTTGGCAATCTTGCCGTCGGAACCGATGGTATGGTAGACGACGTCGGCCTCGGGCTGGTCGTCAGCATAGATGCCCTCGGCGAAGGGATTCGTGGCGGCATCGTTGGGCAGCCATGTGTAGACGAGTAGGTTGTCGGTGATGGCAGCAGCGGCCAGATGGTCGTGTGAGGAAGCCTTGTGGAAGGCGGTAGGCTTGTTGTCGGCTCCGTCGCCCTCGGTGGTTCGGCCACTGAGGTCAGCAGGCGTGGCTGCAGCATCAACGTCACTGAAGTCGATGGCCGTCAGGCTGGGTTGCAGTGCCCATGCGTCCTTGTTATAATAGAACTTCTGGTCGGAGGGACTGTGGTAATAGCCGGAGGTCTCGTAGACACGGTTGCCGCCCTTGGCCTTGTCGGCATCTCCCGTGGCCACTGGGTTGACAGGCACGGGATAGGCATCGGCAGCGGCCTTATCGAGGTGCTGTCCGAAGAAGAGGTAGTCGTTGGCATAGCCCTCTGGCAGACCGGGATAGGTGAAGATGTCGATGTCGACCACAACCTTCTTGTCCTCAACCACCTGCGTACCACTGTAGAGGGGCACGTTGACCCCAGCTGTGCCGTCCCAACGGGCTGCATCGTGGGTGTGGCCCATATTGTGATGGGTGTCCAACAGGTTGTAGTTGGGCGCACCGGTACGGAGCGACCAGGGACGGTTGGTGGTGGCGTACTGGTAGTCACCGTTGGCGTAGCGGTTATAGACGTATCCCAGTGCAGGATCGGCATTTCCACCAGCATCGACGATGGCACTACCACCCTCGGTCGCAGGCGTGAAGTAATGGCTCAGCCTGTAGGCATTCCGCCCATACTTGAAATCATCGCTTTCGGCATACTCGTACGAGTTGAAGGTATGTGTACCGTTGACAAGGCCGTCCGCTGCCTTCGCATCAGCACTGCTGATGGTACCGCCAATGAGGCCGAGGTTGTACACCTTGCCCGTAAGGTGGCTGCCAAAGAGTGACGGAGTGAATGTCCCGAGACTGATGTTATGTCCGTCGCCATGGAAGTTGCCGTCGAACGACTGGCTGATGGAGGGAAGCGCTTGGGTCAGCACGATGTCCCTTTGCAGGATGACGTCGAGACCGGTGAGTCCCTCGGGGATATTGTCCGCATTGCCAGCCGTGGCACTGTTCAGATAATTGACGAATGCACGCAGGTCAGCCTCATCCTCGATGTAGAGCTTGGCCTCGGCCAGGGCAGGCTTGTTGGCGTGCGTCAGCTTGTCCGGGATGTCGGCAGGCATGCTCTCGATCTGGAGGTCCTGAGGCACGACATCCTTCATTCGGTGGTAGTTGTGAACCACGATCATGCGGTTCTCCTTTTCGGGAACGGCCTTCACCTTATCGGCTTCGGGCAGGCTGTTGAACTCGTCGGCCGTAAGCGCGGTTCCCTTGGCCACATTGTACTCACCCACAGTGGCATACGGTATGGTCTGGGCCGGCATGACGGGGAAGTCGTAGCCACCGGCAGTGAAGATGTAGGCGATGTTGTACTCGTTCTGCTTGTAGAGTGCACGGATGGTACCCTCCACATCGCCATCGAGGTTCTCGCTGTAACGGCTGTCGGGGATGACGATGGCGTTGTCCATATCCCATTCCCACACACCGTGTTCGTCGATCTGCTTGAGCGGCAGTATCTTCCACGAGGCCGCTGTGATAGGCATCAGTTCGGGGGTCTTGACCTTGAGGCCGTCGGTAGAGAACCTGATCAGCTCGCCCGGCAAGGCACAGTTGTCAATCCTCACACCACCCGTGACGGTGGGTCCCTGCAGATAGACGATGTTGACGGTGATGGTGTACTCGTACTTCTGCCCGTTGTTGTCGCCCTCGAGGTAGATCTTCACGAGCTCGGGTTCGTCGAGGTGGTTCTCGTACTTGGCATCACCACTGTTGTCGAGTTTGTCCTGCAGCTTGATGTTGAACTGCGGCATCTTGTCGCTCAGGAACTTCTTGCCTGTGGTGCCTGACAAATCTGAATAGCGCGGCATGTCCCACTTCCAGTCGTCGGTGCCGTAGCCGCCAATTTCGACGTCAAACTCGTAGTCGGAGATCTTGTCTATCAGCGTATGAGTATCCTTGTCTTCCTCCTTATCTGTAGTAGGCAGCACAGCCTCATAGTCAGGACGATGGAACCCAGTCTCGGTGCTGAGCCATTCAATCTTCTTGACGTTGAGCAGACTGCCATTCTCCAAACCAGAGAGGATGATGTTCGGGTCGGTCTTGGTGAGGTTGAAGTTGAGCGCATCCTTGTAGGTGAAGCCCGTGAGCGTGGTGGTGAAGAAGTACTTGTTGCCCTCCACGTACCAGTAGTGGGCCTCGTCGAGCGGCTGCCCCGTACCGCGCTGCTTGACAGTGAGGTCGGCCGGTGTTCCGTAATGCTCTAGGAAGCAGTCATCGACGATGTACTGGTTGCCAATCTCCGGATTATCGTTGACAATACCGGGGAAGACGAAGTTGCCCGAGGTCATGAGGAAGTGTTCGTCTTCGCTCTTACCGTTGTACGCTTCGTGGATGTTGTCGGCATAGACATAGCCTCCACCTTCGCCCTGTACCAGGGTGAGGAGCTTAACCTCACAGACGCCCACGATGGGGCCGTAGTAGGTCTGCGATTGCTTGGACGTACCGCTGCCGACGTACTCCTGGTTCTGGATACGGAGACAGTAACCATTGTTGATGCCGATGGCATTGCGGGCCGTGGCCACGTTGCGTTGCTTGAAGTCCTCCGTGGCCGAGACGGTCTTCTTGCCGTCCACTAAAGGAGACGTCTCATAGGCTGTGATGAACTCCTGCTTCTTGGCCTTGTAGGTAATGGTGTTGTCCAGCGCGCCCGACTTGTCGTGGAAGTGGTGCTGGCTGTCACCGAAGTCATCGTTGGTGACGATGCTGCCGAGATAGTGCACGTTGTTGAAGAAGGCCATATAGTTGCGCTGACGCTTCTTGCCGAAGTCGGCCCCTTCACCACCGACCGTTGTCTGCTGGCTGATCTCGCCCAGCTTATCCGTGGTGGGGAGCGACGAGTTGAGACGGAGCTCATTGACACGTGTGATGCTGTACATAGTGGCGTCAATCTGGTCGGTAGCGAAGTCCTGTGCGCCCTGCAGCATGAGGCAGCAGTCGTTGATGCTGATAAGGTCCATACGCTGGAAGGTGTTGAGCAGCACGGGATGCTTGGCCGTACCATCTGCATAGCCGTAACGGGTGACGTCGGCCGCACGGAAGCCCTCACAGAAGGTCAGGTGACCGTCGCCATAGAGACCGCCATCGCCCGAGAGGGTGTAGTAGGTCACGCCTCCCAAGGGTGCATGGTCGCCCTGATGGGTGTAGACTTCCTTGCCGTCAACAGTTTCCTTGATGAACTTGCCGATAACGGTACTGGTGGCGGGAATGTTGGCCACAGCCTCCTTGAGGGTGGAGATGTGGATATGGTCGCGTGTGGCAGCATTGCTGGCCTCGTCGCCAACCATGATGTTCGAGTTACCACCATAGCCAACAGTGGTAGCCAGCGTATTCTCCACGCCGTACCGTCCGTCGAAGTTGTGGGGATGGAGGTCGGCGGTAGGCTTATCATCCAGCTTGTGGGTGGTGATAGAACCAGCCGAGGCTGCGGTACTGTTGGCCAGTGAGTAGCCTCCACCATAGACGCCCTTGCCGATCTTGATATGGATATCGTCCCAAGTGGTGCCATCATAAGAACCTTCCAGCGTATGAGTAGGCGTGTTCTTGCCGTTGACGGGCAGAATCTCTACTTCATCGAACTTGCTGGCATTGCCGCTGTTGGCAGCCACAATCTGCTCGTAGACGTTATTGGGCACGAGGTCGCCCTTGAGGTACATGACGCTCTGCTTCACGACCTTGTCGCCATAGAAGTCCTCCTTGTCGGTGTTCCATTGGTCGCCACGCTGGACAGCGTATTCTCCCGACTCCTTGCACTCCCAGTACTTGGGGTAACCCACGATGACAGCAGTCGAGCCATACATATCGGAAGCGTAGCAGCCACCTGCCACGTCGCTGTAGACGAGGCCGTTGCGAATCTCTACCGTAGCGTTACCGATGAGCTTACCGTTACGGCCACCGCCAAAGACGTTGTTGAACGAGGGGTAAGAGCGGTTGACTGCATGCGAACCACTTAGATCATTGTTGAGCTGGCCGTCCCAGATGTCGAAGGCACCGAAGTCGGTAAACTTACCCTTAAGCTCCGTACTCAGCGTGGACTCTGCTATCTGCTCGCCCATAGTGCTGGGATTGAGGCTGCGGTCCATGATGATATGCACGTCGCCCCATACGTGGCTGTCCTGACCGAATCCGGCACCGTAAACATTGAAGCAGGCAATGTTGTTGGCAAGCGACTTGTCCAAGTTGTCCTGATTGACATAGCGGAGCATGTTGCTGTGGAGGTTCAGGATGATGTCGCCCTCAACCTCGCCCGACTGGTAGCAACCGCCATAGATATTGCACGAGGGAGCATAGAGACCGCGAGCCTCCTTCCAGATGTTGTTGGCTCCCTCTCCGCTCTCAAAGGCAGTCTGCGAATCGTAGTGGGTCTCAAAGAGGTCGTTGTACTCCTGATAGGTGTACTTCACACCCTCGGTCTGGTTGCTGTACAGGAAGTCGTGGGCAGCAGCCTGGACAAACGTTTCACCGTGAGAATTCTTTGTAGTAGGCAATTTATCAGCAGGCACATCCATCACCATAGGTACGAACTGCGAGGAAATCTCGAGGTTCATCTTGGTATTGCCGTATGTGGCATTATCCGTAATCTTACGTGTATAGCCACCCTCTGACTTGATGATGGTTCCGTTCTGGTTGTAGTTTACGTTGGCATCGAGACAGGCACCCACAATCTTGTCATATATAATAATGTCGTGGTGGAAGGGCAGCGACACGGTCTTGTCCACAAGCATCGAACCACGGTTACCACCACCGCAATAGGTACCGATGTGGGCTTCCTTCAGCGGCAGGTTGAGATTGAAGTCCTTGGGCTGTGCCTTCATGTCGACGGCCATCATATATACATTGAGGAGGATGGGGTTGTGGGAAGCATCGTCAGACCTTGAACCATCCCAGTCGGGGAAGGCATCGGGCACAGTCTCTGCTCCCATATCGGTGAATTGATTGTACTTGGCAAAGCGTGCAATCTCATCTTGCTGGGTAAAAGCATATCCGTCGGAACCCATGAAGACGCCATTGAGGGTAACGTAACTGCCTATCTTGAACTTCGAGAAAGATTCCGTTCCAAGAATGGTAGAGGCATTGCCACCACAGAACACATTACCCTTGACGTAAGCTACTCGCTTGGCAGTAGTACCTGTTTCTGGATCTGTATAATTCTCCAAACCAGCAATGTTGAGGAATGCCTTCTCTACCGAGGGACGTGCCGCATTGATTGCAAGCAACTTCTGGGTGTCGTTCAGGCCGGTGGGCACAGGCACGGTGTAGCAGAGATCCTTCTCCGGAGCTTCACTGTCATAGTCACGCAGCAGGTGTTCCGTAATCTCCCGGTCCTCGGTATCCCACTTATAGAGATAGAAGCCGTTGCCCGAACCATAGACGTTACCGGATACAGCACCGGAAAGATTCACATTCGTACCGAAGTGAACGGTGCCGGAAATATCGTTACCGCCATAGACATTCTCGATGTAACCATCAGTAATGTTGACGGTTGCACCATAGTAGTCCTCGCACTTATCAAATTCAGCTTTCTGGGCAGGAATCCTGTCACCATTTGTATCAAGGAGATAGTTTCCATCACTATCCTTTGAATATCCACCAGGGATGACATCACTCAATCGGCAACCGCCATAGAGCGACACGATGTGAATCTCGGGATGCTCGATGGTGATGCTGAGGCCACGAGGCTCGTAGTTGGAGTTGGAACCGTCAGTCGCAATGGAGCCAGACTTGCCCGTTTCCGTACCGTCCTCTGTGGCAGGCTTGCCCGAAACATTGTAGTAGGTCATATCGCCCATGTTACCACCCGAGTAGACGTTGTTGATACGACCCGAGAAGAGGTTCCACTTGGGCTGGATGGCCATCGTGGCAATGTTGTTTCCACCAAAGAGACGCTGGATGCTGGCATTCTTAAGATCTAGCACATTCTGACCGTCTACGAGTTTCTCGTCGTAACAGTCAACACCCACGCTGAGGATACGTTTCTTCATCACGTTGTACATCTGACCGCCCAGACCCTCGATTTCATGCTTGCTGTCGAGGTAAGAACGGACGAGGATGTAGTTCTGATCAGTCACAGTGGCTCGGTTGCCACCACCAAAGGCATAGACGATGTTACCATCCGACACCTCCATGAGCGTAGAGTGCTGGTCGGGAAGTTTAGCAGCAGTATAGTCGCTACCGAAGAACTCCTCGGTCTTCTCACCATTACCAGCCGCATAGACGGCACCGATAATGGGATAGCCGTGGTTACTCTGATGGATACCGCCTACCTGAAGATAGGTATCAATGTAGGTTTGGTTGCTGATGTCACTGGCATTATACACACCGTCACTGGTAAGTTCCTTGGGCCAGTATTCGGCTGTATAGTAAGGTTGATAACCATTTTCCTTGGTGTAAACATCCTTGTCGTTGGTACAAATCTTACCGGAGATATCGGTGCCACCATAGAGCTTACCGATGAAGAGCGGAGCCTTCTCGGCATCCGACTCGACAAATGCACGACCATCGGCATGCACCACATCCTCGCCCCACCAACGGGCACTGCCGTCGTAGGTCCAGATGTGCGTACCACCACCCACATTGGCATTGCGCGCACCACCGTAAGCCTCATCGATGTAGCCTCCAGCAAGTTCGAGGTAGGTACGACCGCCCACGTAACCGTTACAGCCACCACCATAGATGGCACCCGTCACATAGCCATACTTGCCGGGATTAAAATAGACATTGGTGTTGCCCTCTACCCTACCCTCGTAGCTACCGCCAAAGACGTTGTACAAACGGGGATAACCGATGGCAGCACCAGGAATGGGAGAACCAGGATTGGCCTCCTGATGCAGCACGCGCACGTAGGCAGACCCCTGAATGGTAGTGTTCTTACCATAGCCGGCACCGAACAGCATCATCGAGAAGTTGTTCTCAAAGTCCTTGGCCTGAGCGAAGTTCTTGTCAGAGAGGTTGAAGTCCTCAGCACGAGCCTGCTCACCCTCTTGGTAGCAGCGATAGTCTGTCCAGATATCACCCTCTACACGGCCCGATTCGAAGCAACCACCAAAGACGTTGCCACCATGCACATGACCGTCCAAATACTCCGTCTCGAACTTATTGTTGAGGTCGAGGAATACGAGGGCATCCTTCTTGTAAGTGGTATAGGCTGCCGCATCACCAAGGCCTGTACCGGTAAAGTCCTTATTGCTGGGTGAAAGAGCATGTACCACATATTTCTTTTGGATACGATCAATACGGTCGTTAAGAGAAGGATCGGTCTCGTAAGGAAGCTCAGACAGCATACCACCATTGTAATAGAAACGGGCAATACCGGTAATCGTTGTACCATCGGCTGCATACTCTATGTGGTGGTAGTCACCGTTTTCATTATCCTCCTCATAACTCTTCAAACCTCCCTTGTCGGTCAGATACTTGTAGTGACCATTCTCTTCGGTGTAGTTGTGACCATCTGTAGTCTCAAAGATTCTATAGACAACGTCGGTGTTGTAGGCACCACCGATGACGTTGTGACCGATGGTTAGGCCACGAGGTAGGGTGTAGTGGAACTGACCGTTTTCGTCCTTTGCCTTCATAGAACCACGGAAGCCACCACCCACAAAGTTGGCCAACCAGAGATCGTCAACATCATCAGGGATATTGAGACACACATCATTGGTCCACACAAGAATATTGGACATGTAGGCACGGAAGGACTTCAAACCACCGGCACGATTGAGTGGTGTTGCTCCATCATCCTCGTACACGGCAAAACCCGGCCAGTAGCGCCCCGTGTTGGCATCGAAGTAATGATGGTAATAGTTATTGGTCTTGCTCCAGTCCTGGGTAGCCAGATTACGACCCGAGCAACCCATGTAGAGGCCCGAGACATTCTCGTTGCCAATCAGGTATTTGCTACCATCAGCGGCAGCAGCCAACTGAGCGTGGTTGCGACCAACCGTTACATGCGAACCGAGGTTCATGTCAATCTTGCCGCCGCCAAGGAAGTAAGCCGGGTCGTCGCGAGTAAGATGAGGATTGGAACCGTAGGACGCAAGAAGATCCTTGTCCCATGCACCCACCGTACAGGAGTTGCCTCCTCCAAACACCTGACCGAGTACCGAGACGCGTTCTTCCTTCGTATTACCTTCAAGTGTAAGTTCCACACCACCGATGGTCTGAGGACGCCCCACGTAGGTATTTCCTGCCGTACCGGGAGCTCCGTGGTGATCGACGTAGAAGTAGTTGGCAATGCCATGCGCACCAAGGTCGTAACGCAAGGTGTTGGGCTCATAGTAACCGATGTGGTCGCCATTACCCGCACCAAAGACATCGCCCTTCACCGTACCTCCATAGATGGTGAGGCTGGCTATACCGTTGACCGTACCCGATACGTCGTTGGCACCATAGACGTTGCCACCAATGGTGATTTGGTTCTTGTGATCGGCATACGCATAACTGCGAAGGATTGTACCCTTCTCGTCCTCCAGGTCGATGGAAGAATGACGCAAGGTGCCATCACCATTCGTACCGGGTGTCTGAAGTCCGATAACGGTTCTTGTGGCAATAGCTGTAGCGGATCCTTCGCCATTGATGGTACCCATCACGGAACCTCCAAAGACATTCTCAAGGATCGTGCCTCGTGTAATCTCCAACTCCGTGCTCTTGCAGGGGGCATAGTAGCCACCACCATACACATGATGAACAAGTGACATGGGGTCATTGCCCACATGCACCTGACAACTACCATCCACAGGACCATTCATACCTCCACCGATGATACTGTGCAGACCGGTTCCATATCCAAGGTTGATGTCGCTATAGGCATTGCCCGTCACTTTGGCAAAGACACCGAATCCACCACCGAAAGCAGAGAAGTGAGGCTTTGCCACATTGGCAATACAGTCACGATAGTACTGTGTAGTATTGAAGTTGGCTGGTGCCGTGGGGGCACCCTGCATGTACACGTGAGTGTTGCCCTTCACGTCGCAAGCCACATTGCCACCACCATAAAGGTTGTGGGTGACGTCGCTCTCGGTATTGCGATGGTCAACGTCATTCACTTCGTCATAATCTGAACGCTGAGCGAGGAACTTGCCCGTAAATTCATCCACGCCCCATGTACCCTGAGGATTCTCAGGGTCTGTGGGATTAAGTGGATCGATTGGTTTACGTGGCTTCCAGTATTTCTCGAACTCCAGGTCGGCCTTTTTAAAGTAGACAAAGGTATTGCCATAGACATCAGCAGAAGAGATATCGTCCTCCCACTGTGTAGGATTTGCACCAAAACCGCCACCGAAAATATCCTGTGCCACCATACCGTCAAGAATGGCCAAGTTTGTGCAACCATCGATGACACCAGTGACCATGGTGCGACCCGTATTGCCCTGCGTCGTGGCTATGGTCTTACAGTCATACACACAACCCGTGTTGCCACCGCCATAGATAGTATTCCAAATGTGGCTGCCATTCACATTGACATTGGTACTGCCAATGACAGAACCGATAAACTTATACTGTTCTATATCCTGCTTCGTACGGCCATTGCCACCGCCGAATACCTTACCGAGAATGTTACCACCATTCAACTTGAGCGAGGTGGTGTAGTCAAGTTTGCCAAGACTCATGTTTACCTGCTCCTGATGACCGTCGAAGATAGGACGTGCATTGTCAGCATACCAACCCGTGTTGGCAATATCACCACCACCATACACGTTACCGAAGATGACGGTGCTGTTGCCACTGACGGTCACATCGGTCTCGCGGTAGACCTGTGCAGCAAAGGTATAGGGGAACTTGATGGTGGGAGGCGTGCTGCCTATAGGATTGGGAATATCCTTATCACCTGCAATACCAGCACCACCACCGAATACATCACCATTGATGATACCGCCCTGGACATCAACCTTCGTGCCACCATACACAGCACCCACATGGCTGTTCACATTGCCATTGGCATCGGCACCCGCCTTCGAACCGAGTCCACCACCATAGACATTGAAGATAAAGGGCTGTCCCTGGATGGTGATATTGGTCTGCGAGGCGTAAGTGGTCTTGTCGTAGTTGATGCCACCCGTGGAAGGATCGGAAGCGTAAGTAGTTGCATCGTATGCACCTACCGTTCCGTCATATCCTCCACCATGGACGGCCGAGACGAACTGCCCCACCAATCGGTGGTCGGGCATCCAGCGCATAATAATCTTGTCGATCTCCTCCAGCTCATCGTGCGTAAATGACGTACCATTGGCAGGCTTTATCTCATTCGTACCCTGAATATTGATATCCACATGGGTATTGCCTGCCACATCGGTGTGCGCACCATAGCCCGCACCAAACACGGCAACGATAGGTGTCTTTTGGGTGTTGGGATTCATGGCCTGATCGTACCACTGATACCATGCAGGGATAGCTGCTTCCTGATTGCTCAGAAAAGAGTACCAAGTCACCATGCTTGTTTTCATCTGTACGTCAGTTGAACCTGCCACATTACATGCCAGGTTACCACCACCATAGATATTGTGGTTGCTGGGATGCTCATCATCAAAGATAATCTCACCCCCCTTGATGGTCACACTGGTAGAGCCGGTATTCTCCACGAGCGAACCATCATCGTTATGCGTACCGATGTCGGCCGAGGCCTTGACCAGACCTTCTTTATGCACAGGATTGGCAGCCTCATCTTCTGCCGTATAGAGTGCACCATTTCCGCCGCCAAAGATGTCTCCAGCATACTGTCCCTTGCTAATCTCAACGGTCGTATTGCCTTCCACGGGTGCCTGGTCGCCACCGCCATATACGTTGCCCAAGATCTTTATCTTGCTCTTTGGTTGGTCAGCACCTTCGGGAAAGGACACACCCTGCGCTCTTGCCGTCGTTACCGTTCCGGCAATAAAGAGTAGTATCGAAAGTATCTGTAATGCCTTGTTTCGCATAACTATATGTTATATTGTAGGAGTATTCGTAAAATTGATTTTTCGAAGACCTGAGTTTTTCTGTTGAGCAGAGAACCTTTACTCTCCAATCTGCACTTTGGTGTCACCGCTGACTTTAGCCAGCTTACCGCCACCGAAGACGTCGCCCGTGATGGTCACGCCCACTTCTTCCTTGGTGGCCTGATCTGCACCGCTGACGTGTTTGTTCTTAGCCTTGAGACCGACATTAACCTCGGTGTTGCCATACACTGCACCGGCATTTCCGCCACCATAGACAGAGCCAATAGAACCAGCTTCGTTAGGAATAGCCAGCCAATCACCGACCTTCTTGATGCCATAGGGCAAGGTTGTAGCCTCAGAGAACTTCACACGCTCATCATTTCCATTGAGCACGTAGTAAGGTGCCACCTGCTTTTCTGGCAGACTTCCATCATAGCCAGCAAAGAGACCTTTTATGGGCTCCACATTCACCTGTGCGTTGCCATAGAGTACAGCCGTCTCGCCATAGCCACCACCAAATACCCTGCCAATGCGGGTGAACGAGATGAGGTTGACAACGGGATCGTCGTAGGGTTTGGTGATGTTTTCTGCAGCCTTCTGCTCTGCCGTCATGGAATCATATTGCTCCTTGGTGCGGGGGCCTTCGTCAGTGTATCCATACACCGAGTAGCCGGCCATGTTGCCACAGCCATAAAGTTCACCAATCATCACGGGCCAACAGCCAGTCTCATCAACATTGACCTCCAGCTTGCCATAAACATTACCACCCTGGTTGTTGCCACAGAACACCTGTCCGAACGTTCCGGAATTGATATTCAGAGTGATGCTGCCGTTCACGTTGGCATTGTTGGCACCTGCGTAAAGGATATTTCCTCCTTCGCTACATTCGCAGTTGATGGTGACGTCACAATCGATATCAGCTTCGTTACCACCACCAAAAACATTGCCTACGTTGAGCGGACAAGCACCCTCTTCATTGGCCACACTCACTGACGTACCGCCACGGATATAGCCCAGCGTGTTGCTACCGCCATAGACGTTATGGACCGTACCGCCATAGACGCTAATGGAGGATTTACCCGTTCCATAAGGCGTTGCCACGGGATCCGGAGTGCTAAAATAGTCGAGATAACCGACATCGGCACCAGGATTATAATTCGGAGCACTTGGATCGGCATGCTGCCCCGCACCATTGCCACCAGCAAAGGCGTGGTTGATGGCATCTGCACCCATAATTACGACCTTTGTAGCGGGCACAGGGGCAGCATTGCCACCACCATATACATATTCTATACTATTGTCGCAATTTTCAATGAGGACCTCCGCAAAATCACTGGCATCATCTGGCTTGTAAGCAGAAAGGTTACCACCACCATAGACGGCTGGTACATCGTAGGAATTAGTACCTTCACCTTCCTGGTTCCTGGGAGTAGCCTGTCCGTCGCGGGGAGTCGTGCTCAACACGTGAACGAACGCATGTCCCTTAGGCGTACCATTGAGGTTGTTGCAACCGAAGATACCAGTCTCGGTAATCTGCGTGGCTGTATATGATTTCGTTCCGTCCCCGTTCGTTATTTCCTTGCCCAGTGTCACTTTCGTATTGCCACTTACAAAGGCTTCGACAGCCTCCTTGCCTGCTACGTCATCAGCCAGCTGACCAAGTGCACCGCCATAGGCACCGCCTACCTTACCTCCTACGAGGTTGACGGCAGTATTGCCGGTTACGTCCGCCAATGCACCGCCACCATATACATCATGGGTGACCGAACCTCCCTCAACATTAACAGTGGGGGTGCCCTTTGTCAAAGCCAAACTACCACCGCCAAAGACGTTATTGCCTATCGTGCCACCCAGAATATTAACTACCGGATTACTGGTAACGATAGCCGTAGCACCCAGACCACCGCCGAAGACATCGTGTTCAATGCTTCCTTTTATAATGTTTACCTCTGGACAAGCCCCGGGCGTCGTCGGAGCATAAGCTGCATCCTGACCACCACCATAGACATAGCCAGTATGCAGACCGCAGTCATATTTCTCAGTGTTCTCTACGATATTGACCGTAATACGACCTTCCACATTTCCGCTGACATTGTTACCACCGAAAATACGATCTATCTTACCACCTTCAATAGTAAATGCCACATCGCTTGTGATATTGGCTTCACGGGCACCACCGAAAAGATCACCGATGCCCTCGGTCTCGCCACCGGTACAACCGATATCGAACGTACCAGCCTTGCCGTCGGCCTGGTTACCACCGCCATAGACCTCCTTGATATGAAGCTCAGGAAGTACTGCATCAGGATCATCGGATGTGGCCTTCACAATAGTCACAAGTTGTTCTCCTGTGATTGTTCCCTTACTATTACTTCCGGCAAAGACACGTTCGATAGTACCACCATGAACGGTCAAGTGGGCATTGCCACTGACATTGGCTTCGGTCTGTGGATCGGCAGTCTTGTCGCCATGACCACCGGCAAAGGCCATCGCTGCCGCTCCACCATTGATAACAACGTTGGTATTTGTCACATCAGCAGCATTACCACCGCCATAGATGTTGTTGACTGTACCCTTGTCAAGTTTCACACCAGCCGTACCGACTACATTAGCAGCATCACCGCCGCCATAGACATCGATAATGGTAAGTTCCTTTTCATCAGTCTTGTTGACGTATGCCAGTGGATTGCCCGTCACGACTGCTGTTGCACCGCGACCACCGGCAAAGACATCATTCACTATTCCATAGTTAACATTCACCAAAGGATTTCCCACAACAGGAGCGGCATCACCACCGCCGAAGATATTGTTGGTGACCGTTGCACCGATGAGATTTACGGTAGGAGTTCCCGTCACAACAGCGGTCTCACCCAGGCCACCGCCATAAGCATATCCACTAATGGTTCCTTTTATGAGATTGACAATAGGACCATACGTCTTCTCTGGGTCAATAGTTTTCTCTGTCCATGTGCCTTTTGGACTTTCCATATATCCGTACGCATAATAAGGAGCCAGGTTACCACCACCATAGACGTTGGTAAGGCTGTTTTTTCCACAAGCCTCTGGACCAGTATTCCAGTCAACATTGACCGTGATGGCACCATTGATTCGACCCGAATTATTGTTACCGCCAAAGGCGTTACCTATCTGTCCGCCATGGATATTCAACGTAATGTCTCCCGTCAGGTCAGCCATATTGGCACCGCCATATACATTATCAATCCTACCTTCACCCGTACAAACAATATCGATTGTCCCCGACTTTCCCGAAGCCTTGTTGCCACCACCATAAAGATTGGTCACATCCATGCCGCATGCGCTGCTCTCACCATCACCTTGCGAAAGCACACGGACATTCGTAGCACCACCAATCGTACCATTGGTGTTCGAGCCTCCAAACACATTCAGTATCTTACCACCATGTATTGTAACACGGGTATCTCCACTCACATTGGCAGCCTGCACCTGACCGTTACCACCACCAAAGACACTACCGATGAGTTCACATCCCCAGATGGTTACGTGGGTATTTCCATCTCCCACTCCATCAGACTCATGCGTCAAGTGGGCGGCATTACCACCACCATAAACATAACCTATCGAGTTGTCGCAACCATGAACTGTGACTTCGGGCGTACCAGCAGAATAGTTTGCCTGATTACCACCGCCATAGACTGCGAAATCGGCATACTTATCGTCGGTGTAGTCATCGTCGGTACTGCTATTATCGTGCGAGTTGGTACGGTAAATGTCGACCTTCACGGTTGTCTTTGGCTCTCCGTTCAAGTTGTTGCATCCATAGATACCCCCTGAACCATTATTGCCGGTGTCGTCAGTATTCCATACATTACCACCATACTGGGTTACCTGCACAGGACCGTAGACATTGGCAGCCACATCCTTGGTCGCGCCACCCAAGCCATTCTTCTGCCCGAGTGCACCACCATACATCGAACCGTTAATGATGCCGGCATACATAGTGACATTAGTTTTCTTCTCGTCAGTCACTGCAGTGCCATTCACGCTGCCCAATGCCGATCCACCATACACGTCACCATTAATAGTGGGTCCCACACCATTGCGTTCGGTATCAGTTTTACCAATAAGCACGTCCACGTTGCCAGTGACGACAGTCTGCTCACCAAGTCCGCCACCGAAGACACCACCATCGAATGCTTCACCGTCTCCGATTGTTCCAGTGTTTATCTGCACCTTGGTATCACCTTCAACCGTAGCCAACTGACCACCACCATAGATTTTACCCTTGATGGTTTGAGCTTGCGTTGAGACGACTCCCAACAGGAGCCAAAGGGATAATATATGTAATGCTTTACTTCGCATATCTCTTTTTTAATTTTGAGTATTTAGAGTCATTAACGTCATTGGGAACTTTAGGATCTTTATGGCTTAGATGTGGGTTCAGTCCAATCCTTGTCCACAATGACGTTGGCATTGCCGGTAACCTTTGCCTTTTCTGAGCCTTCCTCTCCTTTACCGCCACCAAAGACATTGCCATCCACTTCTCCGGCCTTGATCACTACATTCGTATTACCTTGTACGGCACCCAGCGCGCCGCCTCCATAAACATTGCCTGTCAGCACATTACCACTGGTCTGGTTGTTAATCCATACGCGAGTATTGCCTGTCACTCTGCCATAGCCACTTAATCCGGAACTTTCTGCCTGATTGAGGCCTCTTCCGCCACCATAGACATCTGCTTTTACGTTACCATGATTGATATTGACGTAGGTATTACCTTTGACCTGGGCCATATCTCCTCCACCATAAATGATAGAGCCATCCAGCGTAACAATACTTGTCTTATCAACATCATCTACTTTCGCGGCTCCGGTACTGATATTCGTAGTGCCGGTAACCAATGCCTTGTCGAGATGCTCCTTCTCACCATATCCGCCACCATAAATGCTGCCTGTGAAGGTACCTCGCTTCAGCACGATGTTGGTCGTACCATCCACCAATCCCATCGCGCCACCGCCATAGATATCGTTAGGGAATGTGACCTTCTCCGGCATATCGACGGTGATGTTAATGTTAGTCTTGTATTCATCGCCCAGATCAGTGTTACCAGCGGTGGCAATACGGCGATATTCCTCGTAGAACGTATCTCCTACGTTTGCGGCCTTGCCCGCATCCACATCTGCCTGCGTGGCTGTTTTTTGTACAGAAGCAATACCTTGCCCCGCGCCATAGATCGTACCACTGATCACAGGATATACAGCCTCTGTACCTGTGATATTCAAGTTTACGGTACCATTGGTCTCCGCGATATGTGTAATGGTCTGGCCGTATTGATTCTTCGCACCATAGTATTTTGTGTGTCCCTGGCTGCCGCCATACACGTTACCGTTGATTGTGCCGCCAGTGATATTCAGGTTGGTCGTACCGAAAACGGAACCGACACCTTGCATGGTAACCTCCACAGGCATATTGTCTACAAATCCATAACCACCGCCATATACATTTCCATTGATGGTGCCTCCAATAACGTGCAGTGTGGTTGATGAATTAGCAAGATTGAGAGGCTCTATCTCATACGTACCATCGTCTTTACGCTTATGCAGGTTAACAGTTGCCAATGGGTCACCCACGGTCTTAGTGGCAGAGCCAAAGGTTCCATACTGCACCTTATCCTGAATACCATCACTGGCACTATTGGCTGCAGTAGTTGCGTATGGTGCATGGAGATCCCAAGGATTAGTACCAACCACACCGCCTGCACCACCGCCATACAGGCTTCCGGTGATGGTTCCGCGTATCATGTTTACCTCTGTGTGTCCATAGATATACATATCCACGATACTCTGATTTCCTCCTGCATCAGCTTGAAGTTGACGTCCCAAACTACCGGCATAAAGGTTACCGATATTGATGTTATTATTGAGTGCAGGATCCTGATCGATGTTAATCACCGTTCTTCCGAAGAAGGTAGCATTAGGCCACTGTCCCCAACTACCCTCAGTACCATCTACCGGCGTACAGGTTGCTGTGCCGTTCTTGATAGGGTTACCCTGAT
This sequence comes from Bacteroidaceae bacterium, assembly GCA_045616065.1. GTDB lineage: Bacteria > Bacteroidota > Bacteroidia > Bacteroidales > Bacteroidaceae > Physcousia. The sequence continues at coordinate 31,415 of JAZLFZ010000019.1, forward strand.
TGCCACCCACCACGTAAACGATACTGCCGCCACGAACATTAATCTCGTAGTCTCCCCAGATAGAACCATCAGTCAAACCAGCAATAAGACCGTTGATATCACAAGTGTAGGTGGTGGAACCCGTTTTGCCGTCACCATCCGTTTTCGGATTCTCATCATCTATCTCCACATTGATGACTGCCCACAGCGGATTCTCTGCCGAGGCGAGGATTGAATGAGCAGTATTTTCTGCCTCGGCAAAGAAACCCTGCGTAAAACGTCCTCCCATCACTCGACCATAGTGCCCTGACTGGATGGTCAGCACCTGAGGCTTCGTCCGGTTTTGGGTGTAGAGAGCAATATCTTCCGCACAAAGGTTGGTGGCAGTAAGGATGATGGTGAATTCCGGAATGCGCTCACTTTCACCAAAATTACCATGGCTTTGACTAAGATTTTTGAAATTGGTCATCACCAATCCCTTGCCGAAGGTCACATCGTTGCCATGACACTCTATGAAATTATTACCACCGGTGTTTCCATAGAAGGTGAGATACTCAAACTTCGTATCATGAAGGACGTAGCAATTAGAACCTTTTTTCCCTGGTTGATGAACAGGATTAACTGCATGCTCACTTGTCGCTGTTGTACTACCTGGTTTTAATGGATCGTGCAGATCAAGTCTAATGACACCTTCATAATCTATACCATTCCACTTGCCGGTGAGCGTTGCAGGGTTAGATCCAGTACTTTGGAATTTATAATCAGGATCGAGCAAGCCCATGACCACAATGATGTTCTTGTCCCATGTACCACCCTCGGCTTTGCTCTTCAGCAGGCTATTCGCCTTATCAATAGTCAATACCGGAGTCTGTGGCGTCATTCCATCGTTTTCATCATTACCTGGCAGAGCGCCATTCTTATTATAGTTGTCGCCATTGACATAGACCACCGTGGCACCGGCAATCAGAAGGTCCTCATACATCGTAACACCTAACTCCGTTACAATCACCTTACACCATACCACACCATCGTTGGCGGCTATCTGAGCATCCGTCAGCGTGAGGTCAGTGTCGATGACTGACGGAGAGAATGGCGCATCCTTGGTCTCATACCATTCGTAAGTAGTCGTCATCTGTCCATCAGGAGCAGTGCTGTTCAACTCGAAGGAATACACGTTTCCTTCGTTTGTAATAGTAGGATGGATGAGCCTAGGATTAGCTTCCACCAATTCTACGACGGTACGATAGTCTTTCGTACCATCATTGACTAAAGCCACGATATACTTTGGCTTAAGGCTTGGGTATGCTATATAATCTTCTGTAGAAGCAGATGGTACCTCTATCCATGTCTCTCCATCGAAGCTTACATCCCATTTGTAGCTCACAGGAGTACCGCCTACCAAGCCAGCCGTGAACGTATTATCCACTCGGGTGAGGACAGCCTCAACGTATGGGTCGGTACTCATGTGTACGAAACCATCCTCCCACACCCAATGATAATCCTCAAAAGCATTTTCATTGAGCAATGCCAGTGAAGCTCCCTCACTATCGATGTAACGAGCCTCGTAGTTCACACCCTGATATTTCTGCGCACTATATGAGAGTGCAGACTCCGCTGCATCAGCATGTCCAGACATCGTGCGGAAGCCACGAGTACAGGTGTTGGAAGGCACCGACTCTGTTATTTTTGTACTGCCAATATAGAAGTCATAATAGAGGGCATTGGCAATGTGTATCTGGGTATCTTCGCTGTTGTTGTTACCCTCCCATTGCTTGGAGTAGTTTTTCCAATCATTTGTGGCTTGCTGATTACTATAGCGCAATGATGCCAGCACTGGGCTTATCCATGCCTTAGGAGCATTGACGGTTCCAGAATAGATGGTATAAGCCGGCATTATCATACTCTCTACCGCATCCTGCTTAACACTTGTAGCGATATAGCGACCAATGATGCCACCTATGTTGAATTGACCAAGTTGAGCAACAGCACTGGCATCTGCGAATTGAGGTTTAATCAATGTAAAATCCACATTGGCAGCGACATGCTGTATCTGCGTATTGGCTGGGGCATTGCCAGTAGCATTGTATCCAGCCTGCACCGAACCGATGGCGCCACCCACATAGAGACCCTTGCCAGCGAGACTATAGTTTCGGCTGCCATCATCGGTAATCTTCGAGTTGCGGATCTCAATGTTCTGAATGGTGGTATTGCTGGTGACGATACCGGCAAGCACGCCCACCATGCAATTGTTGGCATTGCCAGAAGTACCATTATTATAATAGAAAGAGGTGTTGTCGGTTCGATGGGTAAGCGTTGCGTCATCGATGATGAGGTTCTTGATTACCGCGTTGGAAGCGGTTGCATCGCCCACCTTCTTTTGAGCAGTAGTGTTACCGACAGCGGCAAAAAGACCCCAGCCCATGTTCTGATCGTTAGTATTGAGTGCACCTGCATACCATCCAATCTTCAATCCGCTGATGGTGTACCCCTTACCATCGAAGACACCATCGAAGACGAAGTTCTGGTGATAGCCGCTGGAAGTACCATCCGTGTTGTTGCTCTTTGGCAGAGAGATTGGAGTGAAGTCTGCAATGCCACTCATATCAATGTCACTTTCCAGCTCATAGTAAGCACGATTGTAGTGGGTCGAAGAAATGAAGCTTTCCTCCCACTTGATATTGTTATCCAAAGTAGAGAGGTAAGACAAGAGCTGTAACTCCTGCGCACCGTATGTACCGCCAATCAAGTAAGGGTTGGACTTAGTTCCATAAGTGGTGGCGGCTTTGGATTCGTCCTTTACACGAAGCACGACTCTGCTTGGCACACCAGTTGCCATCGCCACTTTCTTTCCACCCTTTATACCATATATATATATATTAGTGTTCGGATCAGCAACTTGCTCGATAGTCATGACTGTACTGTATTGGTTGGAAGTCTCGCTCTTTTTTTCACCATTGATATACCATTCATAACTATCCATAGGTTCGGTTGACGATACCGTGAAGGTCTTAGCAAAACTACGACCCGTAGATTGAGAGAAATTCAAGGTATACAGCATACCGTTCAGTACAATAGACTTCGTTGCTTCTGCCATACTGGTCTCTACATATTTTCCACGGTTCACACCCTGCATGTAGTACATATAGTAGGCAGGATAGGTTGCAGAGTTTGTATTCCATGCAGGGAAGATACCGAAGTCTCTGTTCGTACCGGAAATGTCATAACGCAGCACCGTCTTGGAGATATTACCCATCGCGTTATATTCCTTCAGGGTCGAAGAGGTGATATTAAGATATTCCACGCCACCAACGGGTGTGGTGCTTGCGGTATAATTCTTCGTTCTCGCTGTCTGTGTCCTTACGGCAGAAGACAGACCAAGATTGTAATCCGTATAATACCATGTCAATGCTTTCTGCCACTGGTTAGCAACATTAGGAGCATTGGCTCCTGTGTAGTCATCGTAAGCGTATGCAGCAGCACCTATAGACGTCAAAAATACACCCACAATAGGTGCCACTACAGCAAATGGAGCATTGATCTTACCAGAGAAATACAGATATTCTGGCAAACGGGAAGGTGTATTGATACGACCAATCACACCACCGACCACAAAGGCGTTCTGCTGTTGATTGTACAGACTACCGCTGGTATTTCCTGCTTGCGGTATATAGCCGCTGAGGTCAATATTTATACTCTCTACCACGCAGTTATGGACGTCTGTGAATTTGGTGGCCTCTTGAGCCATATATCCTACCAATCCACCGACAGCCAAAGTCTTGTTACTTCTGGCATAAGTATGTGTTCCGCTTGTATGGATCTTACTGTTCTTTACGGTCACCTTCTCAATGGTTGCGAAAGGAGATACTGTTTGTGTCATGTACCCCACAGCACCACCCACATACATGCTACCAGTGTGATTGCAATTAAGAACAATGTCTGCACTGGAGACAGTTGATGCGGAGAGGCTTGCAATATTCAGATTGCCGACAAGACCACCCAGATTGAGCGTACCTGATACGTCACCATTGATGGTTAGGGTAACCTTCTCAGAATTGATTGACGACAGTGTAGAAGGATATGCCGCTGTTCCGATAAGGGATCCAAGGATACCACCGACGTTGGCTGTGTTCGTAATATTGCCATTGAAAGTGAGTTTTGTGCCTGCTGTAGTCTTTAAGTCGCTGAAATCGCATGCAGTAGTCGCATAACTGATCATACCACCGAAATGGCTGGCAGTTGTTACTTGTCCGCCAATGGTAACAATGGGCTCTTTCAACGTTATATCGCTGATGGTGATGCCAGATTCAGGGTTTCCGTTACCAGTTGCGTTGCCAACGAAACCGCCTATATAACTAGCGACGCCTACGTTGCCTGTCAGGGTTACGTTGTTGGCTTTTTCAAAAACTATTTTTTTGATTTCTACCGGACCACCGTTAGCACTTGCTATGCCACCGACAAAACCACCCAACTGACTGCCGGTGGTAGCCAGATTGCCATTCACGGTAATATCGTTGGTTCCGGTTACAGTCCAGGTGTCCAAAAGCACATTAGTACTAGCATAACCGATTAGGCCAGCCTTAGGTCCGACAATGTTACCTGCGCTATTAGCATTAAAGGTGATAGCAGAATTCTCAAGCGTGATATTCTTCGCAACAATCTGTTCTGTAGCGTTTCCTGTTATGTTGCCTATTACGGAACCAATATTTTGTGCTACAGATACAGTTGCGGATATGGTGGATGTCCCCTTCACAGAAACGCCATCGACATCAGTATATGTCGATACACGACCAAAGACTCCACCCGTATTTGACGCACCTGCGCTATAGTTATTTACTGAGATGGTTGGCGATTTGACGGTCAGGGTCTTTACCGTAGATGGATAGCCATTACTACCTACAAGATCACCAATGGCACCGCCAATATAGATAGCACCGCCGACATCATTAAATGCCAGATTGGTTGCCGTGGAAATTTCACAATCGCTGATGTTGCTGCCTGTATTTACATAGCCGACTAAACCTCCGATACGACTGTCCTTAATGCTACACTTACCTTCAACAGTAATTTCTGTAGTTGCAATCGCATCGTTGCTCAGTGTATTTGAACTGCCCGTCTTGCTACGGCCCTGCATATAGCCTACCAAACCGCCAAGATAACTGGCTACAGAGATATTCCCACTAACGGAAATGGAACTCTTGCCGGTGATCTTTACCTTATTGATTGTGAATTGAGCATTATTTGCGTCTTGAGGAAGCGTATAACCAACGAAACCTCCGATATTGCTGGCAGTGGTAGCAAGGTTGCCCAGAATGTCCACCTTTGTATTCTCAATCGTCCAATCCTCAAGGAGCACATTGGTGGTGGATTGGCCAATGAGACCTGCCTTTACATTGGCGATGTTTGTCGATGTTTTATTTGCTTCTGTACCAATGGTCAATAACGCAGTTCCGCTCACAGTAACATTCTTTACAGCAGTTTGCTGATCACCAGCACCGAAGATACCACCCGCGAAAGAGCCAATATTGAGGGCTACGTTAAGAGTGCCATCATAATTATAGGTAAGTGTTGGATTGCTGACGGTGATGTCGTCTAAAGCAACATACGTATTGACACGACCAAAGACTGCTCCGATGTAGGAATCCTTGATGCTAACCTTATTGATAGTCACCGAAGGAGATTTTACCGTCAATCCATCAATTTTCGAGAGTAGGTTGGCAGAACCTGCAAACTGACCAATAGCGCCACCAATGTAGGAGGCACCGGTTTTGATTTCGCCTGTAATGCTGATAGAAGGACTCTCTACAGAACAATTCTTGAGGGTCGAATTATTCTTCTCAAATCGACCGACAAAGGCACCTAAATAGTTAGAACCTGTAAGATTCCCGAAAGAAACCGATACATTCTTGACCGTGACGCTATCAATATCAGTATATTCTGTCACATTACCAGCCAAGGCACCCGTGATAGTTGTACCTTCAAGATCTGCGGTCTGAGATATTGTTACGCCATCGATGATCAGATCCTTCACCTCTGCACGTGAGGTTGCCGATCCTTGCAGCGAACTGAAGAAACCATTGTACTTTTTCGTAGTCGGCACAATCGAGAGATTACTGATGGTTTTGCCGTTACCATCAAAGTGTCCCTTGAAGTTCGTAGCACTATTCTTGCCGTATGTCCACTCTCGATTGTTAAGGTCGATATCTGCAGTGAGTTTTACATAATACGTCTTGTCGTTCATCTGGCTACCGAAATAGGCAAGCTCAGCCGCACTCGATATGACATACGGATCAGCTTGAGTACCACTACCGCTTGCAAATGCAGTGGCGGCCGTTCCATCCCACATGCTGGCAGTTTGCGCCCACGTTCCGTTTACTCCCATGGCGAGGATGAGGAGTAGTATTATATTGCTTAACTTATGTATTATCGTTTGCTTCATTTCTATTTTATTGGATTCCTTGGAGTCTTTGGAATATTTACTCTTAGCCCCTTAGGGGCTTTTCTTATTTTATTATCACGTCGGCCGGTTCATCGTGGTCGCTGAGGACGTAAATGTAGTCGGGGTTGATCATTATTCTGAGAGCATGGCTGGCTCCCGACTCGAACTTCATGGGCGACGTGAAGGTGATGGTGGACTCTCGCTTGCACTCTCGCAGAAGGTGTTCCTTGCGGAAGAGTCGCATCTCGTGTCCCTCCACCATTTCCTTGTCATCTACGCCCATCTCGTCGTCAGCGTTGATATCATATATCATATATTCCACATGCAGCGTCAAACTGTTGGTCTTATTGTCTTCGAAAGGCACGATGTAGAAGTCGGTGAAGATGTTGTCATGACTCCAGCCATTGTCTGTAGGATAGGTATCTTTGTCCAGGGGGAAGAGTAACTTACCCAGCCTGCTGACTGCACTGTTACGCGTCTGGTAGCAAACCATATCGCTGGGCGGAGCTTCTACCCACGAATTGTAGAAGGCACGGTTGTAGCGGGGATTGTAGACATACTGGGGATCGGCCGTCCACTTCCACTTGCCATTCACTCTGTCGTGCCAGGGAACCTCCACTCCATCAATCCCGTCGACCATATTACGCTCGTTGCAGAAGGTGTACACCTTCTTGAACCCCTCCTCCTGGAGACTGATTGAGGCCTGTGTGACGACCACCTTTCGGATCTTGTCGAAGTCTGGATGCACGGCAAAGTACAAGCGGATGCGCGACATCAAGTGCTGCATGCCATCGAAGTGGATGCGACTGCGGTCGGGAAGTTGGGTCTTGTTCTTGCGCCACACCTCCTCGCGTGCCACGACATAGTCGGTGGTACTGACACAAGGTATCTTTTCCCAGGTGAAGCGTCCGTTGATGGTACCGTCGCTCTCAACGCCAAAACTGGCATTGCGGGATGCAGGGGCGTAGGCATAGAACATATAGTCCTCAGCCGCCCATCGCTGGTAGTTGTAGCCATAGAAATACTTGTCGTTGTCGTCATCATATTCAGCATCAGCACGCGTGACGCCACGAACAAGGAACTGAGGCTTGACAGGTGAGCCTGTCCCTCCATCTCCGGCATCGGTGCCCGGAGTATTGTCGTCTTCTGCAGGGTCGTAGATAATCTTGCCCTGTCCATCCTCTATGATACCATTCCGATATTTTATGGTACCGTCCGGTTGACGCTCTCCCACACCAGCGTTGAAGTCGGCATCGGCCTTGTCGAAGATCTCCTGCCTGCGCCTCTCCTGCTCCTCACGGTCCTGGCTTATGTTGCCGTCGTCCTTGCCCGGATAAATGTCTCCGGCACTATATGCCTCCAGGATATCGTTGTCGAAGACCACGGCCCTGGGACTGCTGGTCACATGCTCGACACTGGCATCCACATAGTAGCCAAAGATGCCTATGTTGCGGGGCACCTCATAGTCCTTGCCATCGCGGTTCACAGTCAGAGGCTTTTGTCCGGGCAAGGGCAATAGCATCCATCCACCCTCATCGCCACTGGCACGTGTCATGGCCACGGAGATAAACTCATCCGGGTCAGGCAACCCATTGCTCTCGGGCTGCAGGTCGACCGTGTCGGAGCACCCCACCATCAGCAAGGCTGTCAGGCTATATAATATAATAAGGTATATACGGTTCATTATTCTTCTTTCTTGTTATTAGAGGCTATTGGTACCATAGGCCATTGTACGCTACCAGTCGGTTATCTGAAAATCATCGAAGCTGCTTGTCCACTCCTCCATATAGGAGGTTACTTCAAGCGCCAACGACTTCACATTGAAGTTTATCACGTACACATAGACGTGGTCGGGCTGCCATATCTGAGGCAAGGATGGGTCGGCCGTTGGATCGAGGCGTCGCACATAGTCCTCGTCGTGGAATCTCAGCTTCACGTCAAAGACGGGAGTCGGCTGCGGAAGTTCCAACCACCCCTGACGAGATCCGTCGGTTGCCACAGGCGAAACATCCTGATAGTCGGTACCTTCTGACTTACTGAACACACGTACCAGTTCGGTTGTCCACTGTTGCGACGACGTGCCAGCCGTTTCTACGAATTCTGCCGTTGCAGATGCCGTGGTACTGCTGGAATAGGGAGCCGTCTGATAGGACACCGTGCCGGCCTTCATCGGGAAGTTGTCGTGCGTCTTCACACTGACCGAGATAACCTCGCTGACCGACAAGAAGGGATCCTCGGGATCGTAGACATGGAGCCGGAAGATGACCTTGGGCAAGAGATGATGGAAGCGCAGTGGCACCGTCTTGGACAACGTGTAATCCGTGTTGCCAAGGTAGTAGGAGGCATGCGAAGGCTCCAGCGTGTTGTCATGGTCGAGCAGCGCAGGACTGCTGGGCACAGGTGCCAGCTGACGGCCGCAATAGGTGTAGAGCCAGTCGACCTGATTCTTTCTGATGGCGTAGGCAGGATCTGAAGTGGCAGGATACATGGTCTGCACATCCTGAGCACGGAAATGTCCACCCACATTGTGGTACGTCAAATTTCGCGAGGCATCCATCGCCACGTAAGGATCCGCATCGCCAGCACTGCGGGCCTCCCCAACCCAGGGAGCATAGCCCTTGAACTCGTAGTGCGTGCTGCCAAGGTTCCAGTACTTCAGCACCTGAGTCGGGAAGCCGACCTCCTTGTCATATCCCCATCCGTTCTCCTCGCGACCATAGTCGTTGTATTTACCGTCGTAGCTCACGTGGTAGTGCTCCATGACGGGCAGCCAGTCGGTGGGCATGGCCGATGCAATGTCGTCGCTGAGCGTACGCCAGGTCCAGATACCAAACGTCTGGTAGTTGAGGTCATGAAGCAGCGTACCCGTAGCGGCACGGGTGGCACGTTCAGCCGTCTGAGTGCTGAAACTCAGCATGGCCTCGTCCGTACCGGGCATGGGCTGCGGTTGCTCGTTCTGCTTGCAAGCAACGAAGAGCAACATGACCATCAGGTATATTATGCAGCGTTGTTGTTTCATCTATTCCTTTCTGTTTAGTGTACCCTTATCGTTACGGTAGCCTTTATCGTGCCTGTCACCCTGTAGTCGAAGAGGTACTCTCCTACAGGCGTGGTGGCAGTGATGCTGACAAGGCCCTCGGACGTGACAGTCACGCCACTGGCCGAGTAGTCGGTGCGTGCCTCCCACACGCCATCGGTGGCAGGCAAGCCGTTGCCGTCGAAGGCCGTGAGACTGGTGGTGGCTGCAGTGCCCTTGGGGAAGGCAGTAATGCCAGCGTAGGCAAAGTAGCCAAGGTCGCTGTAGTTATGAGCCTCGTAGTCAGTGACGTAGACATTATCAAAAATGATAGGCATGAGCGCAGCACCACTGGGCACACGTGGGTCATCGGGATCCACGTAGGGTTCGGTGGATGCACCGTCACCGAAGATATCGTCGGAAGAGGCCAGATGGTTGGTGGTACCGTTGCCGGTTGTGGTGATCTTGAAGACATAGGTGTACTGCTTGCCCTCCTTCCACTGGCAAAACTCGGGAGCCACCCACACACGGGCGTCGTACACATTGTCGGGCACGGCACCATCCTCGGGAATCAGCTTGTAGCTGACGTGGAGGGTGTAGCCCGTCGTCGCACCATTGCTATGAGGCAAGGTGTAGAGGGTGGTGTTGAGCACCGAAGCACCCGTTCCACCCATCTCAGAGAGCGTAGCGAAGGTGCCCCAACTATTGACAAGACTGTTGGTGCGGCTGGTCTGGGTGATGCCGAAGCGCAGATTGTCGTTGGCATCGTAGGTAGGAGCTCCGCCTTCGTATGTGACAGATGCAGGAACGGTGATACCCGTCTCCTGACGGACGTCGGCAGCCACGAGGGTGGCGTGAGTACAATAGGGAGGCAATGGCTTGCTTGCCGTCACCACCTCGCTTTCGCGCTGGTGGGTGGGGCTGGCTTGTTCCTTTGTGGCAGGTGAGAGTGCCACGCCACGGTAAGCACCTGCGGTGGGGATGAGATTCTTGTCGGACGTGAGAGCCGTACTGGTACGGATGGCAGTTGCCTCCGCCTCGGGAACGAGGTCGAGAAGTGCCACCTTATAGCCGGGAATGTCTTCCCAGAAGGCGATATTGATCTTGCTGTTCAGGTGGAGGAAGGTGAGGGGCACGTCCTTGCCATAGTTGGCTCTGCTCACAGACTGAGCCGCATAGAGTGCCTCGTTGGCATTGAGCACCTCCTCGTTGTAACGGGCGGGATTGCCGGCATAGTCACCGGCAAAGCTCAACTTGGCCGCATCGGGTTGCACCTCGAGGCCAGGCTGTTCGATGACGGGATCCGTGTAGAAGGCCGAAAGTCCCTTGAAGGTAAAGACGTTCTGCCCTGCGCCGTTGGTGGTGAGTGTCACACGGTTGGTTTCTCCCTGCTGATGACCGTAATAGGGGGCGTAGGCAAAGAAGTTGTAGCGAGAGGTGCTGTGGTCCCAGTACTTGAGCGCCTGCGTCGTGGAGAAGGGCTGGACGGAGCTGACACCATCGGTCTTGTAGCGACCGGACGTATTGCCCAGTCCCTCATAGAACCAACTGCTGATGCCGTCGCCCGGTACGGTCTCCCCTGCCCCACCTGCATCGCTGCCGTATGTCTGGGCAAGGGTTGCAAGCGTACTGTAGTGGGTGTTGTTGCCGTAAGCCACGAGGTAGTCCTCCATGACATCGCCACCCGCACACTGCTCGTTCTCCGTGTCGCCCTTGAAGGTCCACACGCCGAACTCATAGTGTCCGACACGCTGTGCTGCGGTGGCGGTACGGGTCATGTTTCCCGTTCGCTGTACGAACGAGATCATGCCTTTCCCTTCGGCCAACCCGGCATTTTCCAAGCTGCTCTGGTCGATGATGGCATCGTCAACACATCCTGTGAGGATGATGACCGCCACCAGAAGGATCCATCGTATGTTATTTACAATATTCAATTTTCTATTCTTTTTTGCCTAAAATACGCTGTTTTTTAGTGTTCTTTATTTCTCCTCATCTCTATGATAATCTGATCCAGGAAATTTCACGTCTTGAGGTAAGGACTTGTAACGCTTCTTCAGTTTTTTGAAGGCTTTCAGAAACTTTTGTTCCCCATGGCAGTATCGCTCTGCTGCAATTTCTTTTTCATGGGGAAATCCATATTAGAGAGGCAAAGTAAGCGGACGGGAAGGCCCGCTTACTTTGGAGAGTAACGAATTACTTCTTAACCACTACGCCATAAGCCTGCTGGTTGGCAGCAGCAGCCTGTTCTGCACCGGCAACGACAGCATAGCCATCATTAGCCACTGCATAGGTATAGCTGAAGGTATAGGCAGGAGTGGTCACATCATCAGACTCAGCGGTGTGAGAAACTGCATCGTAAGCCGTCTTGCTGATTTCATCCCAATCAGTACCGGCAGCATTAGCCTTGTAGTACTTAACCTCGGGAGTAGCAATACCCTTGGTGTAGGTAGTCACTGTCTGGTAACCCTTATGGTCAGTTGTTGCTGTGATGACCTCCTTCTCGCAGACAGGAGTAACGGTAATCATGGCAACCTGAGGCTCAGCCACGTACTTCCAAACCTTGCTTGCATCGTCCTTTGACCATACATACATGATGTAGGTAGCCATATCCTTGCCTGCAGACATATTAGCATGCCACTGAGTCATAGCAGCATCCTTAACAGATGCAGCGGCAGAAAGCTTGTTCACGTCGGCAAAGTTAGTTGCAGTGAAGTCGCTCTCTGCAATGTTCTTCAGACCAGAGGTTACAGCCTTGAAGTAAGCCGCTGTACCCTCAGCATTGGTCATAATGAAGGAATAGGGATTAGAGGTGGTTGCACCCTGGAAGGTGAAGGTGGGAGCCGTAGCGATGGTCGTGTAGTACTCATTGCTGAGCTCGATAGCGCCCTGGTAAACCTCAGCGTTGGTCAGGTAGTTGCAGTAGCGGGTTTCATAGGGAGCTGCAGCAAGACCGATAGCAGGCCAAGACTCTACGTTAGAGATCTGCCATGTATCCTGAGTTTCACCTGAACCATGACCAGTAGCAGTTGCCTCATAGTCCTCAACCGTGATGCCATCGAACACGATGGGAACGAGTGCGGGATCGTCGGGGATACGGGGGTCAGTGGGGTCGATGTAAGGATTGGTCTCACCGCTACCCTTAAAGATGTCACCGGCAATAGCCTTAGGATCGGTTACACCATTGCTGCTTGTGGTAATCTTGAAGATGTAGGTGTACTGCTTGCCATCCTGCCACTTGCAGAACTCGGGAGCCACCCATACACGAGCATCGTAAACCTCGGTAGGAGCTGAGCCATCCTCAGGGAGGAGACGATATGACACGTGGAAGGTGTAACCCGTTACCTCAGTCAGCTGCTTAGATGCATAAGGGGCATCGTCGGGAGTGATGTAGGCAGCTGCGTCATTTACGTTGGGCAGCGCATAGAAGGTGGTATTCAGCACAGTAGCCGACTTCTGACCCACTTCCGAAATACGCTTGTGATCAGCACCACGGAAAGCGTATGTCTGAGCATCGTCAGAGGCGATTGTGAAGCGCAGGTTTGCATTGGCTGTACTGGTAGTAGCTGCGTCCTCATAAGACATTGCAGAACGTTTAGTCTTGTTTGAACCATCGCTCTGAACTGCAGCAGCCGTAATGTTGGCAGCCGTGGGATATGAGGGAAGGGGCAGAGCATCCGTTACGATAGAAGGACCACTGGTACCGTTGTCATCTTTCTCCCGATGGTTCTGGTGCTCGATGGCCTGCTCCTTGGTTGCAGGAGTAAATGCACAGTCCTTATACTCGGCAGTGATAGCAGAGTTTGCAGCAACAACCTTGTCGTTCACGAGGTCGATCAGCTCCACCTTGTAGCCGGGAACTGCCTCCCAGATAGCCACCTTGATCTTGGCATTTACGTGCAGGAAGTTCAGGTGAACATCCTTCTCGTAATCATTCTGAGGAATTGAAACGGCTGCATAGTTGGCCTCATTGGCATTGATAATCTCGTCGTTGTACTTAGCACGGTTGGAAGATGCGTTGTAAGTGCCAGCCCACGCCTTGTTGGCAGCTACCTGAGCAGCACCATCAGTATCAGCAGGATCGGTGTAGAAGATGCCAGCCTTGGTGAACTTCATGTCAACACCGGTGGTTGCAGCAGTGATGTCTACTTTCTGGTCGGCGTTCTGCGTACCATAGTAGGGCATGTAGGCAAAGAAGTTGGTATAAGCAGTTGACTTATCCCAGTACTTCAGGCTCTGCTGGGCTGCAACGGGAACGATTTCTGCAGCAGGAGAAGACTGCTGCTTGTGAGAACCCACGGGGCTACCGAGACCCTCATAGTACCAGGTTGAGATGCCGTCGGGAGCCACGGTTGTGGTACCCTCCTGAGCGTCAGCACCATAGGTAGTAGCGTTGGCAGCGAGAGCCTTGTAGTTCTTGGTGTCACCGGTCTCGTTGTCGCCGTAAGCCACGAGGTAGTTGGTCATCACGTCGCCGTCAGCATCCATCTGGTTGGCGGCACTGGTCTTGTAACCCCACACACCAAACTCGTAGTGACCTACGGCTTCTGCGCGCTGTGAGGCACGCGTCAGGTTACCCACCTTCTGTGAGAAGGAGATTCTGCCATCGCTGTTGGCGATGTTCTCCAGCTGCGACTTGTTGATAAGCTCGTCGCTGGTACAGCCTGCCAGGACAGTGGCCAGGGCAAAGGCAGAGAACAAATGTTGCTTCTTCATAATAAAAGGATTTAATTAATAATTATTGTTGTTGTTGTTTGTTTTGTTGTTGTTTCTCTGTTTCTCTGTTCTTAGATTTTCAGTTGTCATTTCTGGTTCTTGAAGAATATTGCTTTATGATGGTTAGTATTTATTGTTTATCGTTTATTTCTCTCTCAGTGGGTCAGAAGGTGAAGTCGGGCACGATGGTCACCTTGTCGTAGTCGTCCACACAGATGCCGTCGAAGACGATGGGGCTGAGGGCCGGTGTGTCAGGGATGCGCGGATCGTCGGGGTCCACCCACGGATTGTCGGGGTCGGTGGGATCGGGCTTGTCGGGATCCGTGGTGCCGTTGGAACCGGTGGTGATGCGGAAGAGGTACGTGTACTGCTTGCCGGCCTCCCACTGGCACTTCTCGGCCGGGATGAAGACGCGGGCATCGTAGACCCGGATGTCCGCACTGCCGTCCTCGGGGTGCAGGCAATAGCTGGCATGCAGCGTGTAGCCTGTGCGGCTGGCCACCTGAAGCGTGTCGCGAAGGTCGGTGACGTAACCGGGTTGCGGGAGCGTGGACTCGTAGTTGGGCAACGGGTAGTAGACGGTGGGCGAGAAGGCAGCCTTCTCGCGCTTCTCGCCAAGCGTGTCGGTGGGTGTGAGGAAGCGCAGGTTGTCGTACACGGGCTGGTCCACCTCAGCATTGCCCACCTCGATGCTGCGGAAGTTGGTGCGTGAGTCCTCGCTGATGGGGGCGATGCCCTTTACGCGCACCTGTGCCTGGCTGTAGTAGGTGGAGGGACCATAGTTGACAGCGGGATGAGGCCACTCGGTCATCTCACGACGTGTGGGCGTGAAGGCCACACCGGGGTACGAGGGCACGCCCTGTCCGTAGGTGATGTGCACGTCCTCCGGCACGAGGTCCATCATGGTGACGGTGTAGCCGGGAATGTTCTCCCAGAAGGCGATGCGCACCTTGGCATTGACGTGCTTAAAGATGAGCGAGACGTTGCTGACGTAGCTGAGCGGATCGACCGCGTTGGCCGCATAGAGTGCCTCGTTGGCATTGATAATCTCAGCGTTATGTCCAGCGAGGGATTGCGTGGCATCGTAGCCGGAGGGCGTCTGTGCACCCGCCTCGATGCCTGTCTGCACGACGGGGTCGGTGTAGAAGGCACGGAGTCCGTTGAAATGCATGTATTCGCCCTGCTCATCGTTGCCCAGTGTGATGCTGCCGGGCAGATTGGCGATGCCCATGGGCATGTAGGGCGTGTAGGCATGGAAGTAGTACTGGCCACCATCGAGTTCCCAGAACTTGGAGATCTGACGGGGCTGGGTGCTCTTGGTCATGGGCTGGCTGACGGAGGGACCGAGGGGATCACCGTGGCCGAGCGAGGTGTAGAACCATGCCGAGGCGTTGCCCGCAAGACTGTCCTCACTGGCCTGGAGCTGCTGACGGAACCAGGGCATGTAGGCCTCGTGATGTCCGTAGCCCACAAGGTAGTTCTGCATGACGAGTGCAGCACCGGCCGAGTCGTAGGGGGCATCCTTGGCAGCAAAGATGCCGAACTCATAGTGGTTGGTGCGGTCCATGGCCGTGATGGCACGCGTCGTGTTGCCGGCATGCATGTCGAAGGCAATGGGGCGCGGCACCAGTACGGCCTCCAAGGGCAGCTGCACCTCCTTGATGAGCGTATCGGTGCTACAGGCCGCAATCGTCAGCATGGTCAGCAGCGTGCAGATATACCTTATTATATATACGCGTTTATTATACATAGCACTTTGTTTACATGTCAAATTCGTGGACAATGGAGTCGGTATAGTTCTCTACATAGGGGTCGAAGCCACTGCCGCCCGGAGCCGGAGTGGGATTGACGGGTATGGGGACGTTGGCAGCATCGAGCTCGATGGTGAGCACGCCACCGTGGCAGGTGTGCTGTAGCTGGCGTGTGAGGTCGAATGTGATGATGCTGTCGCGCCCGTTGCGGAAGGCAAAGTCGACGGCCACAAGGTTCTTGTTGTCAGGGCAGGTACCGGCATAGAGGCTGCTGGGCTCCTGGAGGTAGCCCTTCTGGCCACAGAGGCCGTAGGTGGTGATGCGTCCACCCAGCACGTCGACGGTCTCGCCCAGCTGACAACCGGAGACGAAGGTGGAATGGTGGGGACGGAGATAGCCCTCGTTGACCACCTTGGCGCGCTTCATGTTGAGGTCGAAGAGCAGGCTGGTGCTGCTGAGCGACGTCTGACCGTCGTTGACACGCGTCTGGTCAGTGACACCGGCCAGGGCGGCACCGGAGTTGACACCCGTTATCTTGCCGTCGTTGTGGCGGATGACCACCTGCAGGAGGTAGATGTAGACGAGGGGTGCACCGGGCATCTCGGCCTTCTTCACCCAGCACTTGTTGGTCTCGTCATAGTAGTCGTAGTCCTCGGGGTTGGGCGTGATGTGCAGGTTGCGCATCTGGGCCGAGTAGAAGATGTCGGGCTGGTTGAAGACGGCAGCCTGGAAGGGAGGCAGGAGCTGCTGCAGGGCCTGTCCGAGGGCGGGAGCCGAATTGTTGCGGGTCACACTGGCATTGACATCCTCCATCTGCTCGTCGATGAGGACGGTCTGGGTATTGTCGGGGGTGTGGATGTTGCTCCACACAAGGATGTCGTGGTAACCGTAGGCAAAGAGGCTGCGGTAGGTCTTGCCGTGCATGACGCTGGAGCTGACGCGCACGTGCGGGGCATCGGCATGCTCGCCCAGGAAGTAGGAACGCAGCTCGAAGTCGGTGGGTTCCTCGTAGTGGGCAGGACCGTAAGTCTGGACATCGGGCGTCTCCCATCCGTAGAGGAACTCGTACTCCCAGTCAGGGTTCTCCCAGACGAGTTCCACCTCCACCTCCACGGCCTGACGGTCGATGCTGACGTTCTGGGCAGGCAGGTAGAGCGGGGGCTCGATGGAGCAGCTCGCCAAGATGGCCATGCAAGCGACAAGCGAGCAGTGAACCGTAAACGATTGGCTGCACAAAGAACACAGCACAAGCTGCATGACGCTGCATGCGCCTTGCCACATCCGTCGTGTTATGTTCCTTGTCTTTCTCAACTTTTAACTTTTAACTTTTAACTTTTAACTTTTAATTTCTTATTTCTCCCACCTCCGGGTGCTGATGCCCTTCTTCCTGACACGCTTGTAGAAGAGGTCGTAGGTGAGGTGGATGCCCAGGCCCGTGGGACCGAGCCAAGTGAAGCGGTGGTTGCGCTTGATGAAGAACTCGGCACTGTGCGTCCAGTCATAGTAGTAGAGGCCATCCTCCTCACCCGAGATGGGGTTACCCCACACGTAGGGGTCGTACTTGCTGATCACTCCGCCCACCGAGGCCGTGAACTCCAGGCGCCAGCGGTTGCTCTTGGTGAGGGGCAGCGTATAGCCCAGCTCGAGACCGCCCCCGAGGTACTCGCCTTCCCATCCGTCCTGCTTGTTGAAGCCGATACCGTAGCGGCCGGCATGGATGTAGGGACCCACGAAGAAGCCACGATAGTAGTCGCGCACGTGTTCGTTGGGGAAGCCGTGGGTATCGCGGGGCGCCACCTTGTTGCGACGCGTGTAGCATCGGGCCGTGAACTTGTAGTCGTGTATCTGCCAGAAGCGCTGGGCATCGAAGTGCTCCCAGTCGGGATAGGTGAGCTCGAAGTTGTAGGTGAAGCGTCCCTTCTTGGGGAAGAACTCGACGGCAATGTTGGGCGAGGGAGCCCAACCGTAGCGCGGCATATAGAGGAAGTCGTAGAGCAGGTTGGTACGCAGGGCCAGCACGTGACGGCGTGGCAGTTCGCCAACGGGAATCGTGTCGAGCGGCAGGGGCTGGAGATCCATGTCCAGGGGTACGATGCCGGCCGAGTCGGGCGTGATGTCACGATACTGGAAGTTGGAGAGCGCCAGCTTCTTCGGGGCAAAATAAAGAAGCACACGGGCATAACGGATGATGGGGAAGTACTGCTGGAGCAGACGTTGCCACAGGCGCCCACCGTTGTACGCCTTCAGTGCCGCCTTGACCTGCACGCGGTTGTAGTGATAGCGCTCCAGGATGCCCTGCACCACGGACAGGTCGGGATCGTTGGCCTTCCGCATCTCGTAGACGAGTGCCCTGTAGTCCTCGGGATTGTCCTTCACCTTGGGGTCAACCAGCATGTAGCCCACTCGGAAGATGTTGCGCAAGGTGTCCTGCAGGGCACGGGCACGGTTCTCGGCCAGCATGTTGTTGCGCTCGATGCTACCCTCGGGCGACGAGGCTCCGCGCATCTCGATGTGGCGCAGCTCCAGGTCGTTGGCCGTGGCCCACACCTCCACCTTCTCCTTCAGTTCACGAATCCAGGGATCGCCCTGGGGCAAGTAGTATTTGTTGACGGGAAAGATGACACCTCGGGCATTGCGATAGAACACGCTGTCGCTGACGGACGAGGGGATGCGGGCATCGCTTCGGGGAAGCACATAGACATAGGGGAAGCCGACAACGGACACGGCTTCCTGAGCCCTTGTCATGCATGGCAACAAGGTCAGCAAAAGCAAAAGGTTCAGCCTACACATATACTTTGATATCCCGGTTAGTTTACTCATAACATAGCAAAGTTATAAAAAAAACAGTAAAAATATACTATTTTTAGTAAAAAAAAACATCAAAAAAACACAGAAAACGAGACATTCGGACATTTTCGTTCGATTTTCTGCACGTTAGACGCTGAGAAAAACGCATCGACAATCAAGCACATCCCCACGGAATATACCACTTCAAGCCTCGGAAGAATCTCTATTCTTATGTCATGATATTTATTTAGGAGTCGCTTCGCTCAACATCCACTAAACATCCACTGAACATCTACTGAACATTTCTTAAACATCCATTCAATTTTTGAGTCCACTATAAAAAGTCAACGTGCTTTCAATTTATAACGCAAAGACGCACTTTTGGCGACGGCCTAAAGTCGACGCAAAGATTATTTCTTTTTTGCCTCTAAATCCATTAAAAACTTTGCGTCTTTGCGTCTTTGCGTTCAACCAAATTACAGATTGTAAGCAAATCAGCAAAATGTGCATTTTTAATGTACTTTTTCTAGCGGAGTCA
>JAZLFZ010000020.1:0-75512 GCA_045616065.1 Bacteroidaceae bacterium
TGCTACTACCGCTTACTGGAACTTCAATGGTAACAAGTATAAGTTCAACTTGATTGATACTCCGGGACACGTTGACTTCACCGCTGAGGTTGAGCGTTCTTTGCGTGTATTGGATGGTGCTGTGGCTACCTACTGTGCAGTAGGTGGTGTTGAGCCCCAGTCAGAGACCGTATGGCGTCAGGCTGACAAGTACAACGTTCCCCGTATGGGTTATGTAAACAAGATGGACCGTTCTGGTGCAGACTTCTTTGAGGTTGTTCGTCAGATGAAGGACGTTTTGGGTGCTACTCCTGTTGTTCTCGCTGTGCCCATCGGTGCTGAGGAGAATTTCAAGGGTATCGTTGACCTTC
This sequence comes from Bacteroidaceae bacterium, assembly GCA_045616065.1. GTDB lineage: Bacteria > Bacteroidota > Bacteroidia > Bacteroidales > Bacteroidaceae > Physcousia. Next base: position 351 of record JAZLFZ010000020.1, read on the forward strand.
TGAAGATGAAGGCTATCCTGTGGCACCATGAGACCATGGGTGCTGAGTACGATATTGAGGATATCCCCGCTGACATGGTCGCTGAGTGCGAAGAGTGGCGCGCTAAGCTCGTTGAGACTGCTGCTGAGCAAGACGAGGCTTTGATGGAGAAGTACTTCGAGGATTCCGAGTCTTTGACTCAGGAGGAGATCATCGCTGCTATCCGTAAGGGTACCTTGGCATTGAACATTGTTCCTATGACCTGTGGTTCTTCATTCAAGAACAAGGGTGTACAGACTTTGCTCGACTACGTTTGTATGTTCCTTCCCTCTCCCCTCGATACTCCCGTTATCACCGGTACCAACCCCGAGACTGGCGAGGAGGAGACCCGTACTCCCAGCGAGGACGATCACACCTCAGCTCTTGCATTCAAGATTGCAACCGATCCCTATGTAGGTCGTCTGACCTTCTTCCGCGTATACTCTGGTAAGATCGACGCTGGTTCATACGTTTACAATGTTCGTTCAGGTAAGAAGGAGCGCGTAAGCCGTATCTTCCAAATGCACTCAAACCACCAGAATCCCGTTGAGGTAATCGGTGCTGGTGATATCGGTGCTGGTGTTGGTTTCAAGGATATCCACACGGGTGATACCCTCGTTGACGATGAGGAGCATCCCTTGGTACTCGAGTCTATGGACTTCCCCGATCCCGTTATCGGTATCGCTGTAGAGCCCAAGACTCAGAAGGACCTCGACAAGCTGTCTAACGGTTTGGCTAAGTTGGCCGAGGAGGATCCTACCTTCACCGTTAAGACTGACGAGCAGAGCGGTCAGACCGTCATCAGCGGTATGGGTGAGCTCCACTTGGATATCATCATCGACCGTCTGAAGCGTGAGTTCAAGGTTGAGTGTAACCAGGGTAAGCCTCAGGTTAACTACAAGGAGGCTATCACCGCTACCGTTAACCACCGCGAGGTTTACAAGAAGCAGTCGGGTGGTCGTGGTAAGTTCGCTGATATCATCGTAAACGTTGGTCCCCGTGACGAGGACTACAAGGAGACTCCTCTGCAGTTCATCAACAGCGTTACCGGTGGTAACATTCCTAAGGAGTTCATCCCCTCTGTACAGAAGGGCTTCGAGGCTGCCATGAAGAATGGTGTGCTCGGTGGCTTCCCCATGGATAGCTTGAAGGTTGAGCTCTGCGATGGTTCATTCCACCCCGTTGACTCTGACCAGTTGTCATTCGAAATCGCTGCCCAGATGGCTTACAAGGCTTGCTGCGCTAAGGCTAAGCCCGTCCTGATGGAGCCCATCATGAAGCTCGAGGTTGTTACTCCCGAGGAGAACATGGGTGATGTGATCGGTGACTTGAACAAGCGTCGTGGTCAGGTTGAGGGTATGGATACCACTCGTACCGGTGCTCGTCTGGTTAAGGCTATGGTGCCCCTGGCAGAGATGTTCGGTTATGTAACCGCTCTGCGTACCATTACCTCTGGTCGTGCTACCTCTTCAATGACCTACGATCACCACGCTCCCGTAAGCACTGGCGTTGCCAAGGCTGTTCTCGAGGAGCTGAAGGGTCGCGTAGATCTGCTGTAATAACAGTAACCTCATGGGGTAGGATGCTTCAGAATCCTGCCTTAGGAAAGAATAAATCAGAGTCAAGAGGCGCTGCTTAGCGAACGACTCTTAAGCAGCGTACCTCTTTTCTCGTAGTATTAATACATTATTAATAAAATAAAATGAGTCAGAAAATTCGTATTAAGCTGAAGAGCTACGATCACAACCTCGTAGACAAGTCAGCAGAGAAGATTGTCAAGACAGTGAAGGCTACTGGTGCCGTTGTTAGCGGTCCTATCCCCCTTCCCACTCACAAGCGTATCTTCACCGTGAACCGCTCTACCTTCGTTAACAAGAAGAGCCGTGAGCAGTTCGAGCTGAGTTCTTACAAGCGTCTTATCGATATCTACAGTAGCACTGCTAAGACCGTAGATGCACTGATGAAGCTTGAGTTGCCCAGCGGTGTTGAGGTAGAGATCAAGGTGTAATACCTTGCCCCGATCTTGTACTCAACAGATAAAGCTTGAGACGATAGAACAATAACCGGATTATTGCACGTTTAGTGCGGTAATCCGGCTTTTTTATGTCTCTTTTCTTGATTTAAGTCAATTAATTTAAGTTTTTTTGACCAAAAAAGTGAAAAACTAACTTAAATAATTGGCTGTTAATGCAAAAAGTCGTAACTTTGCACGCGAAAAAGCAAGACTGCGCTGGCTTTGGCTATCAAGAATGCTTCCAAAAAGAACGCCCAAGGTGGTGGTCCTCTTTTTTGTGTGTGTATGCACAGAAGGGGAATTTAAATAGAGATAATAATAAAATTTATAGTTAAACAACAATTAATTAATCAACTGAAATGCCAGGATTATTAGGAAAAAAAATCGGAATGACATCCGTTTTCAGTGCCGACGGTAAGAATGTACCGTGCACTGTTATCGAAGTAGGTCCTTGCGTGGTTACTCAGATCAAGACTGTCGAGAAGGATGGCTATGCTGCTGTTCAGCTCGGTTATCAGGAGGCTAAGGAGAAGAATACTACCGCTCCCCTGATGGGTCACTTCAAGAAGGCTGGTACCACGGCAAAGCGTCACTTGGCCGAGTTCACTGATTTCGAGGGTGAGTTGAACCTCGGTGATGCCCTTACTGTAGAGCTGTTCAGCGACTGCAGCTATGTAGACGTGATCGGTACTTCTAAGGGTAAAGGTTTCCAGGGCGTTGTGCAGCGTCATGGTTTCGGTGGTGTAGGTCAGGCTACTCACGGTCAGGATGACCGTCTGCGTAAGCCCGGTTCTATCGGTGCATGTTCTTATCCCGCTAAGGTGTTCAAGGGTATGCGCATGGGTGGACAGATGGGTAACGTACGCGTGACCACTCACAACTTGCAAGTGTTAAAGGTAATTCCTGAGCACAACCTGCTCCTTATCAAGGGTAGTGTGCCTGGATACAATGGTTCAATCGTAAGCATTATTAAGTAAGTGATGGAAGTTAGTGTATTGAATATTAAGGGTGCAGAGACCGGTCGCAAGGTTGCTCTGAACGATGCTATCTATGCCATCGAGCCCAACGATCATGCCATCTACCTCGACGTAAAGCTTTACCTCGCCAACCAGCGTCAGGGTACTGCTAAGGCAAAGGAGAGAAGTGAAATGAGTGGTTCTACCCGCAAGCTTGGTCGCCAGAAGGGTGGTGGCGGTGCTCGCCGTGGTGATATTAACTCACCCGTACTCGTAGGTGGTGCTCGCGTTTTCGGTCCCAAGCCACGCGATTATGGTTTCAAGCTGAACAAGAAGGTTCGCCAGCTGGCTCGTAAGAGTGCACTCACTTACAAGGCTCAGGAGAACGCTATTATGGTTGTTGAGGACTTCACTTTCGAAGCACCCAAGACTAAGTCGTTCATCGAAATCTTAAATAATCTTAAATTGGCAGGCAAGAAGGCTCTCTTTGTTTTGCCCGGTGCCGATAAAGTTGTATATTTGTCAGCTCGTAATTTGGAGCGCGTTTCAACTATGCCTGCATCAGCCCTCAATACTTATAAAGTACTTGACGCTGAGGTGATTGTTATGGCTGAGAGCGCACTCGAGGTTATTAATGGCAATTTGACCAAATAAATAGTAGTAAAGAACTATGGCAAATATAATCAAACCCCTGGTCACTGAGAAGATGACCGCTATGACCGAGAAGCAGAACAAGTTCGGCTTCATCGTTCGTCCCGATGCCAACAAGATCGAGATCGCTAAGGAGGTTGAGGCTCTTTACAATGTCAACGTTGTTGCCGTTAATACCTGCAACTATGCTGGCAAGCGTAAGGCTCGCTATACCCGTGCTGGTCTGATCCGTGGTCAGAAGGCCGCTTTCAAGAAGGCTATTGTAACCATCAAGGAAGGCGAAACAATTGATTTCTATAGCAACATTTAATAAATAAGATGGCAGTACGTAAATTTAAGCCCACAACACCGGGCCAGAGACACAAGATTATAGGTACTTTCGAGGAGATTACTGCATCAGTACCTGAGAAGTCTCTCGTTTATGGTAAGCGCTCTACTGGCGGCCGTAACAACGAAGGTAAGATGACCATGCGCTACATCGGCGGTGGCCACCGTCAGAAGTATCGTTTCATCGACTTCAAGCGAGAGAAGGATGGTGTTCCAGCTGTAGTTAAGACTATCGAGTATGATCCCAACCGTTCAGCTCGTATCGCTCTTCTGTTCTACGCTGATGGTGAAAAACGTTATATTATTGCTCCCAACGGTCTGAAGGTTGGTGCTACGCTGATGAGCGGTGCAGAGGCTGCACCTGAGGTTGGTAATGCACTTCCCCTCGCTAACATTCCCGTTGGTACCGTTATCCACAACATCGAGCTTCGTCCCGGTCAGGGCGCTCTGCTCGTTCGTTCGGCTGGTAACTTCGCACAGCTGACTTCTCGTGAGGGTCGTTACTGTGTTATCAAGTTGCCCTCTGGAGAGACCCGTCAGATCCTCTCTGCTTGTAAGGCTACTGTAGGTAGTGTTGGTAACAGCGATCACGGTCTTGAGTCAGCTGGTAAGGCTGGTCGCTCACGCTGGTTGGGTCGTCGTCCTCACAACCGTGGTGTCGTTATGAACCCCCACGATCATCCCATGGGTGGTGGTGAAGGCCGTCAGTCTGGTGGTCATCCCAGAAGCCGCAAGGGTCTGTACGCTAAGGGTCTTAAGACTCGCAGCCCCAAGAAGCAGTCTAACAAGTACATTATCGAAAGAGCTAATAAGAAGTAATCCACGAATAATCAGAGGAAACTATGAGTCGTTCATTAAAGAAAGGTCCATACATCGAGTTTAATCTCGAGAAGAAGATTCTCGCCATGAATGAGAGTGGCAAGAAGACTGTTGTCAAGACTTGGGCCAGAGCCAGTATGATTTCACCCGATTTCGTGGGTCATACCGTGGCTGTACACAACGGTAATAAATTCATTCCTGTCTATGTTACTGAAAACATGGTTGGCCATAAGCTGGGTGAGTTCGCTCCTACCCGTAAGTTTGGCGGTCATGGCGGTAATAAGAAGTAATGACAGGGTATTGTCGAAAAATTAGAGTAATAATATAATGGGAAATAGAAAAAGATTAGCTGCAGAAGCTAGAAAAGAAGCCCAGAAGAAGCAGTATTATGCAAAACTGATAGGCTGTCCCTCTTCTCCCCGCAAGATGAGATATGTGGTTGATTTGATTCGCGGTATGGAGGTGAATAGAGCTTTGGCTACCTTGAAGTTCGCGTCAAAAGCTGCTGCTGCTGACGTTGAGAAACTGCTCCGCTCTGCCATTGCCAACTGGGAACAGAAGAATGAGCGTAAGGCAGAGGATGGTGAGCTCTTCGTAACACGTGTGTTTGTTGACGAGGGCGTAACCTTGAAGCGTATGAGACCGGCTCCTCAGGGCCGTGGTTACCGAATTCGCAAGCGCAGTAACCATGTTACCTTGTTCGTTGACACTAAGAAAGATTAATTAAGAAGAAACTATGGGACAGAAAGTAAATCCTATAAGCAACCGTCTGGGTATCGTTCGCGGTTGGGATTCGAATTGGTTCGGTGGCAAGAACTTTGGTGATTCGCTGCTCGAGGACAACAAGATCCGCAAATACTTGAACACCCGTCTTGGCGATGCCAGCCTTTCACGCATCGTCATCGAGCGCACCCTCAAGCTCGTTACTATCACTGTCTGCACCGCTCGCCCCGGTCTTATCATCGGTAAGGCAGGTCAGAAGGTAGACGAACTGAAAGAGGAGTTGAAGAAGCTCACTGAGAAGGAAGTACAGATCAATATCTATGAAGTTAAGAAGCCTGAACTTGATGCTATCATCGTGGCTAACAACATCGCTCGCCAGGTAGAGGGTAAGATTGCTTACCGTCGTGCTATCAAGATGGCTATCCAGAACACCATGCGTGCTGGTGCCGAGGGTATCAAGGTACTCATCTGCGGTCGTCTGAATGGTGCTGAAATGGCTCGCCGTGAGATGTTCAAGGAGGGTCGTACTCCCCTGCACACCTTCCGTGCTGATATCGACTTCTGCCAGAGCGAGGCTCTGACCAAGGTTGGTATCCTGGGTATCAAGGTCTGGATCTGCCGTGGTGAGAAGTATGGTAAGGTTGATCTTGCTCCTAACTTCACTCAGCAGAAGGAGTCAGGCCGTGGAGGCTTCAACAATGCTAATGGTGATCGTCGCGGTCCCCGTCGCAAGAAGAACAACAATCGTTAAAAAAGTATTGAATCATGTTACAACCTAAAAGAACAAAATATAGAAGGCCTCAAAAAAATGCTCGCAAGGGTAACGCACAGCGCGGCAACCAGCTGGCATTTGGTTCTTTCGGTATCAAGTCGCTCGATACGCACTGGATTACCGCTCGTCAGATTGAGGCTGCCCGTGTGGCTATGACACGTTACATGCAGCGTGAGGGTCAGAGCTGGATCCGTATCTTCCCTGACAAACCTATCACCAAGAAGCCTGCTGACGTACGTATGGGTAAGGGTAAGGGTGATCCCGTAGGTTATGTGTTCCCCATTACCCCAGGCCGTATCATTTTCGAGATCGAAGGTGTAAGCTATGAGATTGCCAAGGAGGCTCTCCGACTGGCTGCTCAGAAGCTCCCCGTCACCACTAAGTTCATTGTTAGAAGAGATTACGATAAAAACGCATAATTATGAAAGTTGCAGAAATTAAGGAGTTGACTGATGCCGACCTGAAGGAGAAGATCCAGACCGAGAAGGCTCAGTACCATCAGATGAAGCTCAATCACGCTGTATCACCCCTTGAGAACAATTCTCAGATTAAGGCTGCGCGTCGTAATATTGCCCGCTTGGAGACCATTCTTCGCGAGCGTGAGCTTAACAAATAATTAGGTCCGACAAAATGGAAGAAAGAAATTTAAGAAAGACAAGAACGGGTGTTGTTGTTAGTGACAAGATGGATAAGACCATCGTTGTGGCTGCTCAGTTCAAGGAGAAGCACCCTATTTATGGTAAGTTCATTAGCAAGACTAAGAAGTACCACGCTCACGACGAGAAGAACGATTGCCACAAGGGTGACACCGTACTCATCATGGAAACTCGTCCTTTGAGCAAGACTAAGAGATGGAGAGTAGTAGAAATCGTAGAAAGAGCTAAGTAATTATGATACAGACAGAATCTAGACTGGTAGTCGCAGACAACAGTGGTGCACGTGAGTGCTTGTGCATTCGTGTACTCGGTGGTACTCGCCGCCGCTACGCCTCTGTAGGTGACGTAATCGTCGTTGCTATCAAGAGCGCTATCCCCACGAGTGATGTTAAGGCCGGTTCGGTATCTAAGGCACTGATCGTACGTACTAAGAAGGAGGTACGCCGCGCTGACGGTTCGTATATCCGCTTTGATGATAACGCTTGCGTTTTGTTGAACAATGCAGGTGAGTTGCGTGGTAGTCGTATCTTCGGTCCTGTTGCTCGCGAGCTCAGAGCTGTCAACATGAAGGTCGTTTCATTGGCACCTGAGGTTCTTTAATCTATAACAGAAGATCAAAAGAAAATGAGTAAGTTACACATTAAGAAAGGCGATACAGTTTACGTAAATGCTGGCGACAACAAGGGCCAGACTGGTAAAGTGTTGAAAGTGTTCGTAAAAGAGCAGCGCGCACTCGTTGAGGGTGTTAATATGGTTAAGAAGAGCCAGAAGCCCAGTGCCAAGTTCCCTCAGGGTGGCATTGTTGAGATGGAGGCTCCCATTCAGATCTCTAACCTGAATGTTGTTGACCCCAAGACTGGCAAGCCTACTCGTATCGGTAGAAAGTTAAACGCTGACGGCAAACTGGTCCGTTATGCTAAAAAATCTGGAGAGGAGATTTAATAATGGCAAATACAGCAAGCCTTAAGAAGGAATATGCAGAGCGCATCGCGCCTGCTTTGAAGCAGCAGTTCAACTATAGCTCAACCATGCAGATTCCTGTGTTGAAGAAGATTGTTATCAACCAGGGTCTTGGTATGGCTACTGCTGACAAGAAGATTATTGAAGTTGCAATCAACGAGATGACTGCTATCACTGGCCAGAAGGCTGTTGCTACTGTCTCTAAGAAGGACGTTGCAAACTTCAAGTTGCGTAAGAAGATGCCCATCGGTGTAATGGTGACATTGCGTCGTGAGCGTATGTATGAGTTCCTTGAGAAGTTGGTTCGCGTGGCTCTGCCCCGTATCCGTGACTTCAAGGGTATCGAGAGCAAGTTCGATGGCCGTGGTAACTACACCATGGGTATCCAGGAGCAGATTATCTTCCCTGAGATCAATATCGATGCTATCGATCGTATCCTCGGTATGAACATCACCTTCGTTACTACTGCTAAGACTGACGAAGAGGGTTATGCACTGCTCAAGGAGTTCGGTCTTCCCTTTAAGAACGCTAAAAAATAAGATTTGATATGGCTAAAGAATCAATGAAGGCCCGTGAGGTCAAGAGAGCTAAGCTTGCAGCTAAGTATGCTGAGAAGCGTGCTGCATTGAAGAAGATTGTCAATGACCCCAACAGTGATCCCGTAGACGCTTTTGAGGCTGCCCAGAAGTTGCAGGCCATCCCTCGCAACGCCAATCCTATTCGTCAGCACAATCGTTGCAAGATTACTGGTCGTCCCAAGGGTTATATGCGCTTGTTCGGTCTCAGCCGTATTCAGTTCCGTGAGATGGCATCAAACGGTCTGATCCCCGGTGTTAAGAAGGCCAGCTGGTAAATCGCTCCTAAGTAAGAAGACGAAAATTATTGAGTGTTTAATATTGTCGGGAGAGTCCCGATTAATTAAATTTTTTATCAAATGACAGATCCTATAGCAGATTTTCTGACGCGAATGAGAAACGCCATTCAGGCTAAGCACAGAGTGGTTGAGGCTCCTGCGTCAAACTTGAAGAAGGAAATCACTAAGATCCTCTTCGAGAAGGGCTATATCCTGAACTACAAGTTCGTAGAGGATGGTCCTCAGGGCACAATTAAGATTGCGCTCAAGTATGATCAGAAGAACAAGGTCAACGCCATCAAGAAGTTGATCCGTGTTTCTACTCCTGGTATGCGTAAGTATACCGGTTACAAGGACATGCCGAGAGTTATTAACGGATTGGGTATTGCTATCATATCTACATCCAAGGGTGTAATGACGAACAAGGAGGCTGCTGATCTCAAGATCGGTGGTGAGGTCCTTTGTTATGTATATTAATTAAGGAGGAAAGAAGTATGTCAAGAATTGGTAAGCTTCCCATCAACATTCCCGCAGGCGTTACGATTAACGTCAGCGATGACAATGTGGTTACCGTAAAGGGTAAGGAAGGTGAACTGAAGCAGGCTGTTCATCCCTCCATTAAGATAAATATCTCTGAGGGTGTTATGACCTTCGAGATGGACGAGACTAACGACACCGTTGATGCTAAGCAGCGTCACGCTTTCCACGGTCTGTACCGTGCACTTATCAACAACATGGTTGTAGGTGTCACTGAGGGCTATACGAAGCAGATGGAGCTGGTAGGTGTTGGTTATCGTGTAAGCAACCAGGGTAACCTCGTTGAGTTTGCTCTCGGTTACACTCATCCCATCGTTATGCAGCTTCCCGCAGAGATCAAGGTTGAGACTAAGTCTGAACGTAATCAGAATCCCCAGATTATTCTGAAGTCTTGTGACAAGCAGTTGCTCGGTCAGGTTTGTGCCAAGATTCGCACATTCCGTAAGCCTGAACCTTACAAAGGTAAGGGTATTCTGTTCATCGGTGAGCAGATCCGTAGAAAGTCTGGTAAGTCAGCAGGTGCTAAGTAACATTAAAACTTGAAGATCATGACAACAAAAATAGAAAGACGTATCAAGATTAAATACAGAGTGCGCAAGAATATTTCTGGCACTGCCGAGCGCCCTCGTATGACTGTCTTCAGAAGTAATAAGCAGATCTACGTACAGATCATCAATGATTTGACTGGTTGTACCCTCTGCAGCGCATCTTCACTCGGCATGGAGTCCATGCCTAAGATGGAGCAGGCTGCCAAGGTTGGTGAGCTGGCTGCCAAGAAGGCTCTTGAGGCTGGAATCACTACCGTAGTATTCGACCGCAATGGTTATCTGTATCACGGAAGAGTAAAGGAGGTTGCTGATGCAGCCCGTAACGGTGGACTTAAATTCTAAAAATGATTATGGCAAATATTGTAAAGGCAAATAGCGATAGCGAACTGAAGGACAGACTGGTTGCTATCAACCGTGTTACCAAGGTAACCAAGGGTGGTAGAACCTTCACTTTCTCTGCCATCGTTGTCGTTGGTAACGAGAACGGCGTCATCGGTTGGGGTTTAGGTAAGGCAGGCGAAGTTACTGCTGCCATCGCCAAGGGTGTTGAGGCTGCCAAGAAGAATCTTGTTAAGGTTCCCGTTGTAAAGGGTACGGTTCCTCATGAGGCAACCGCTCACTTCGGTGGTGCTGAGGTACTCATCATGCCTGCTTCTGCGGGTACTGGTGTTGTGGCTGGTGGTGCTATGCGTGCTGTTCTGGATAGCGTTGGCATCAAGGACGTGCTTGCTAAGTCAAAGGGTTCTTCTAACCCCCACAACTTGGTAAAGGCTACTATCAATGCTCTCGCTTCTATGCGTGACGCAAAGATGGTTGCAGAGAACCGTGGTGTATCTGTAGAAAAAGTATTTAGAGGATAAGGAGGTATAAAATGGCTACGATTAAAGTTAAGCAAGTAAGAAGCAGAATCCATGCTCCCAAAACTCAGAAGGCCACTCTCGACACTTTGGGTCTGACAAAGATGAACAAGGTTGTTGAGATTGAGGACACTCCCTCAAATCGTGGTTTGATTAACACTGTTCATCATTTGGTGGCAGTTATCGATTAATTACAAATCTGATAAACAGTAAAGTTATGAAATTAAATAATTTGAAGCCCGCATGTGGTTCTACCCATTCACGTCGCAGAATTGGTCGCGGACCTGGTTCTGGTCTGGGTGGTACCTCTACTCGTGGTCACAAGGGTGCTAAGGCACGTTCTGGCTACAAGAAGAAGATTGGTTTCGAGGGTGGACAGATGCCTCTGCAGCGTCGTGTGCCCAAGTTCGGCTTTAAGAATATCAACCGCGTTGAGTATCAGGCTGTCAATCTGGTTTCTATCCAGAAGTTGGCTGAGACTCAGAACTTGACCAAGATTGGTGTTCAGGAGCTCGTTGCAGCTGGTCTTGTCAAGGCTACGCAGCCTGTCAAGATCCTTGGTGTTGGCACGTTGACAGCCAAGGTTGATGTTGTTGCTAACGCCTTCTCAAAGTCTGCTGAAACTGCAATTCAAAACGCTGGCGGTACTGCCACTAAACTGTAATTAGATAATGAAGAAGTTTATAGAAACCATTAAGAACATTTGGGCCATTGAGGACTTGCGTACCCGCATCCTCATCACCCTGCTTTTTGCAACGATTTATCGTTTCGGTTCTTTCATTGTCCTCCCCGGTATTGATCCCAATGCCGCTCAGGCAAGCCTTGAGAGCCAGGCAAGTGGTAATGGTCTGCTCAACTTGTTGAGTATGTTCTCAGGTGGTGCATTTACCCATGCCTCTATCTTTGCATTGGGTATTATGCCCTACATCTCGGCTTCTATTGTTATTCAGCTTCTCTGCGTTGCCGTTCCTTCCTTCCAGAAGATTCAGAGGGAGGGAGAGAGCGGACGCCGCAAAATCAACCAGTACACCCGTGCCCTCACCCTTTTGATTCTGTTGGTACAGGGTCCTGCTTATCTGATTAACTTGCGTTCTCAGATGGGCGATGCTATGCCTACTCTCAATTGGACTATGTTCCTTGTTACCAGTACCATCATTCTGGCAGCCGGTAGCATGTTTATTCTTTGGCTTGGTGAGCGTATCACCGATAAAGGTATTGGCAATGGTGTTTCACTGATCATTATGTTGGGTATTATTGCCCGTTTGCCCCAAGCTTTCGGACAGGAGGTTGTATCTCGCCTCAACAACATGACTGGTGGTGGTTTGGTTATGTTCCTTATTGAGATCATTGTACTCTTCGCAGTAGTAATTGTTGCTATCCTTCTTGTACAGGGTACTCGCAAGGTACCCGTGCAGTATGCCAAGCGTGTTGTCGGCAACCAGCAGGTTGGTGGTGCTCGCCAGTATATTCCTTTGAAGGTTTTTGCAGCCAATGTGATGCCTATCATCTTTGCTCAGGCTTTGATGTTCATCCCCGGTATCCTTGCTCGTGCTATCGGTGGCGATAGTTCATCTGCTGCGATTGCTTTGATGAATCCTCAGGGTTTGTGGTATAATGTTTTGAGTGCATTGCTTATCATTGCGTTCACTTACTTCTATACCGCTATCACGCTGAACCCCGTTCAGATGGCAGAGGATATGAAGCGTAACAACGGTTTCATTCCTGGAGTTCGTCCTGGTAAGGATACAGCTGAATACATTGATGGAATTATGTCCAGAATCACCTTCCCCGGCTCTCTCATTCTTGCTTTCATTGCTATTATGCCCGTTTTTGCTGGCATGTTCAATGTAACGCGTGAGTTTGCCGCTTTCTTCGGAGGTACTTCTCTGCTCATTCTCGTTGGTGTTGTGCTTGACACTCTCCAGCAGATTGAGAGCCATCTCTTGATGCGTCATTATGATGGTCTTTTGAGTTCTGGTAGAATCCATGGTCGCTCAGGCATGAATGCCTATTAAGACTTATCTTTATGATATTTCTGAAGACTGAGGATGAGATTGAATTAATGCGTAACGCCAACCTTTTGGTAGGTCGCACCTTGGCTGAGATTGGAAAAGCTATCAAGCCGGGTGTAACCACCAAACAGTTGGATAAGATAGCCGAAGAGTTCATACGTGATAATGGGGCTGTTCCTACTTTCAAGGGATTTCCCAATCCGTATGGTCCCGAGTTTCCTGCTTCCATTTGTGCATCTGTAAATGAACAAGTGGTCCACGGAATACCCAATGACACGCCTCTGCAGGATGGTGACATCGTATCTGTAGATTGCGGAACTCTTTTGGATGGCTATAATGGGGATTCGGCCTACACGTTCATGGTGGGCGAGGTAAGCGAAGAAGTAAGAAATTTGCTTCAAGTGACAAAGGAATCTCTTTATAAAGGTATAGAGGCTGCAGCTGCCGGTAAGCGAATCGGCGATATCGGATATGCGGTTCAGCAACATTGCGAAGCATCCGGTTACGGAGTCGTACGTGAATTTGTTGGACATGGCATAGGTAAGGAAATGCACGAAGATCCTCCTGTCCCCAACTATGGTAAGCGTGGTGATGGTAAGATGATCAAGAATGGACTTTGCTTAGCCATTGAACCGATGATAACGATGGGCACCTATGAGGTGTATATGATGCCAGACAAATGGACAATCATAACGCGTGATCGTAAACCCGCTGCACACTTTGAACATACTATAGCCATTCATCATGGCAAACCAGACATTCTCTCTTCGTTTGAAGAAATTGAAAAATTAGGAGTATAAGAAAATAATATGGCAAAACAGTCTGCAATCGAAATTGATGGTGTAATCACCGAGTCACTTTCAAACGCTATGTTCCACGTTGAGTTGGAGAATGGCCACGAGATTACGGCTCATATCTCAGGTAAGATGAGAATGCATTACATCAAGATTCTTCCTGGTGACAAAGTTCGAGTTGAAATGAGCCCGTATGATTTGTCAAAAGGACGCATAGTATTCAGATACAAATAAACAAACAAATATGAAAACAAGAGCTTCATTAAAAAAGCGTACCCCCGATTGCAAGATCGTACGTCGTAAGGGTCGTCTGTATGTAATTAACAAAAAGAACCCTAAGTTCAAGACACGTCAGGGTTAATTATTGCAAAAATTAGAATAGTATATGGCAATTAGAATTGTTGGTGTTGATTTGCCTCAGAACAAGAGAGGTGAAATCGCTTTGACTTATGTGTATGGTCTGGGTCGCAGCAGCGCAGGTAAGATCCTGGATAAGGCTGGTGTAGACCGTGACAAGAAGGTATGTGACTGGACCGATGATGATGCAGCCAAGATTCGTGAGATTATTGGTGCTGAGTTCAAGGTAGAGGGTGACCTTCGTTCTGAAATCCAGATGAACATCAAGCGACTGATGGATATTGGTTGCTATCGTGGTGTGCGTCACCGTAACGGTCTTCCCGTTCGCGGCCAGAGCACCAAGAACAATGCTCGTACTCGCAAGGGTAGAAAGAAGACCGTTGCTAATAAGAAAAAGGCTACTAAATAATAAATAGAGATATGGCAAAGAAAACAGTCGCAGCAAAGAAAAGAGTCGTAAAGGTTGACGCTATGGGTCAGCTTCATGTTCACAGCTCTTTCAATAACATCATCGTATGTTTGGCTAACAGCGAGGGTCAGGTTATCTCTTGGTCTTCTGCTGGTAAGATGGGTTTCCGTGGTAGCAAGAAGAACACTCCCTACGCTGCCCAGATGGCAGCTCAGGATTGCTCCAAGATCGCATACGACCTGGGCCTCCGCAAGGTAAAGGCTTACGTAAAGGGTCCCGGTAACGGTCGTGAATCAGCTATCCGTACCGTACATGGTGCAGGTATCGAGGTAGTAGAGATCATCGATGTTACTCCATTACCCCACAATGGATGCCGTCCTCCCAAGAGAAGAAGAGTTTAATATTAAAATTAGCAAGTAGATTATGGCTAGATATACAGGTCCTAAATCAAGAATTGACCGTCGTTTTGGTGAGACCATCCTCGGTTCTGAGAAAGTACGTGCTCGCAGAAACTTCCCTCCTGGTCAGCATGGTAACAACCGTCGTCGTAAGACTTCTGAGTACGGTGTCATGTTGGCAGAGAAGCAGAAGGCAAAGTACACTTATGGTGTATTGGAGAAGCAGTTCCGCAATATGTTCGAGAAGGCCGCTCGTACCAGTGGCATTACCGGTGAGATTCTGTTGCAGAACCTCGAGTGCCGCCTTGACAACGTAGTATACCGTTTGGGTATCGCTCCCACTCGTCGTGCAGCTCGTCAGCTCGTTAACCACAAGCACATCGTTGTAGACGGTAAGGTATGTGGCATTGCTTCTTACAGCGTAAAGCCCGGCCAGATTGTAGGTGTACGCGAGCGTGCCAAGTCTCTCGAGGTAATCGAGGCTTGCCTCGCTGGTTTCAATCACAGCAAGTATCCCTGGATTGAGTGGGATGAGTCACAGAAGGCTGGTAAGTTCCTTCATAAGCCCGATCGTGCCGACATTCCCGAGACCATTAAGGAGCAGTTGATCGTTGAGTTGTACTCTAAATAATAATTAAGGATGGCGATATTAGCATTTCAAAAACCTGAAAAAGTTATAATGTTGGAGGCGGACGACCGTTTCGGTAAGTTCGAGTTTCGTCCTCTGGAAGGTGGCTTTGGTACTACCGTAGGTAATGCTTTGCGCCGTATACTTCTCTCCTCATTGGACGGTTTCGCTATCAATACCGTTTCAATCAGCGGTGTTGAGCATGAGTTTGCAACCGTTCCCGGTGTAAAGGAGGATGTAACCAACATTATTCTGAACTTGAAGCAAGTACGCTTCAAGCAGATCGTAGAAGAATTCGAGAACGAGAAAGTTTCTGTCACCGTAGAGAACACTACTGAGTTCCGTGCTGGTGACTTTAACAAGTATCTTACTGGATTTGAAGTGTTAAACCCTGAATTAGTTATTTGCCATTTAGATGCCAAAGCTTCGATGCAGATAGAGATCAGTATTAACAAGGGTCGCGGTTACGTTCCCGCTGATGAGAACCGTGAATTCTGCACCGATGTTAATGTGATCCCCATTGATTCAATTTACACTCCGATCAGAAACGTAAAGTATGCAGTCGAGAACTATCGCGTAGAGCAGAAGACTGACTACGAGAAGCTCGTACTGGAGATTACTACTGATGGTTCCATTCACCCGAAGGATGCCCTTAAGGAAGCAGCCAAGATTCTTATCCATCACTTCATGCTCTTCTCTGATGAGAAGATCACTCTCGAAAATGCCGAGGGTGAGGGCAATGAGGAGTTCGATGAGGAGGTACTGCACATGCGTCAGCTCTTGAAGAGCCGCCTTATCGACATGGATCTTTCTGTTCGCGCCCTCAACTGCTTGAAGGCTGCAAACGTAGAGACACTTGGCGATTTGGTTCAGTTCAACAAGACCGACCTGCTTAAGTTCCGCAACTTTGGTAAGAAATCGCTCACTGAGCTTGATGATTTGCTCGAGAGTCTGAATCTGTCGTTTGGAACAGACATTTCACGTTATAAACTTGACAGGGACTAATCCTCTTTCTTGGTAAGTACCACTGTCGTTAAAGAAAAAAAGAAAAATGAGACACAATAAGAAATTCAACCATCTCGGTCGTACTGCATCGCATCGCGCAGCTATGCTCAGCAACATGGCTTGCAGCTTGATCATGCACAAAAGAATCACTACGACCGTAGCCAAGGCTAAGGCGCTGAAGAAGTATGTTGAGCCCCTCATCACCAAGTCAAAGCAGGACTCAACCAACTCTCGTCGCGTTGTCTTCAGTTATCTGCAGGACAAGCAGGCCATCATCGAGCTGTTCGGTACCATTTCTGCCAAGGTTGCAGATCGTCCCGGTGGCTACACCCGTATCATCAAGACTGGTTTCCGTGCCAACGATAACGCCCCCATGTGCTTCATCGAGCTCGTAGACTTTGATGAGAATATGGCCAAGACTGCCAAGAAGGCTAAGCGTACCCGTCGTTCAAAGAAGAGCGCAGACGCTCCCGCCGCTGAAGCAAACGTAGAAGCTCCTGTTGCCGAGGCACCCGCTGCTGAGTAACAACAGAATAATTCTAAATTGCAATAATGAGGTCGTTCCGTCCGTGAGGTTGGGACGACCTTTTTTTTCGCCTTCCTCTATGATTTTGTTTGATCTTCCTCAGATATTAAGGGGAAGTTAAGAAGATGTGCAAATCATCCCTATGGAGCTCCATGATAGTGAGATCTACATTTTCCCTGTCGACACAAAGCCGCTACGCTCGGAATGACATCGAAGTTTGAACCTTATTAAGTGATTATTAAAAAATAACTTGGTACAAAATCGTACCAACTTATTTTTTAATCATCACTAAAATCCTGTTAGCATAGTAACTTAACATTTTAAAGATAATGAATTCCATTGCATCCCAGATTCAATACATCCTGCTTCAGCGCCACCAGCGCCTCAGTACGGCTGAGAGCTGTACCAGTGGTCGTATCGCTGCTCAACTGACAACAGTTCCAGGTGCTTCTGGATATTTCCAGGGAGGTCTTGTTGCCTATCAGGATTGTCTCAAGGTGGAACTGCTTGGTGTGAAGGCTCAGGATATTATTGAGCATGATGTGGTCAGTTGTCCCGTCGTTGAACAGATGGTACGTGGTGCGTGCCAGTTGTTCCGCACGAACTATGCTATTGCAACAACCGGTTACGCCGGTGAGGGTAATGGACGTATCCCCGCAGGTCATATCTGGATAGGGTGGGGCAGTGCAACGGATGTCCACTCCTTGTTGTTGGAGGCAAAGCTCGACCGCGAGTCAAACACTCGTCAAGCTGTTGACGTTGCGCTGACTTGCTTTCTGGAATATCTTCAAGGATAATTCTGGAAGTGAACGCTTTTGACACAAGCGTAACTGTCATCCCGTCGAAGGAGTTTTGCCAGCGGGCAAAATGTAGTTCTCTGCTTTATGAGATCTCGCAAAGTCCAGCTCGACGTTTTGTGAGTCCTCGATGGACTGAGATTTACTTTTGTCTGCTGAACAAAGTCGCTATGCTCAGAATGATAACCTTGTGCCAAAAAGTGCTACCATAACTGTTTTGCTATTATTTCTTAAAAAAATATATGTTTTGTTTGTCTGAATGAAAAATAATAGCTAATTTTGTAATAGATAACCTTTAATCTCTGCTTTTGAAGCAGAACGAATGATAATATCGAAAGAAAAGAATCTCTATGCCTGTTAAATGTAATAACTGTGGTTGGAGTAATCCCGATGGTGCATTGTGCTGCGAAAAGTGCAACAGCATGCTTAGTGTTGTAAAGCCTCAATCCTCGTTCAATCCCCGCGCTACAATGGCCGATGTCAATCCCCGTGCTACGATGGCTGATGTCAATCCCCGCGCTACGATGGCTGATGTCAATCCCCGCGCCACGATGGCCGATGTCAATCCCCGTGCTACGATGGCCGATGTCAATCCCCGTGCTACGGTAGCTGATGTCAATCCCCGCGCCACGATGGCCGATGTCAATCCCCGTGCCACGATGGCCGATGTCAATCCCCGTGCCACGGTAGCTGATGTCAATCCCCGTGCTACGATGGCCGATGTCAATCCCCGTGCCACGGTAGCCGATGTCAATCCCCGTGCCACGGTAGCTGATGTCAATCCCCGCGCCACGGTAGCTGATGTCAATCCCCGTGCCACGGTAGCCGATGTTAATCCCCGCGCCACGGTAGCTGACTTCAATCCCCGTGCCACGGTTTGTGAGGCACCCGTTGCCTGTCAACGTGAGTACAGACTGCTTTGTCTGGATGATAGGGGAGGCAATATCGTAACGCTGCAGTCGGTCATTCCGTTGAGCCTTGTCGATGGCGAGATTATTTTGCTGGGCGGTTTGCGTTACAAAGTACTGTGAGAATAACTTATTATTAATTTTCTAATACTACACATTATGGAATTTATTCTTGAGTTTAAGACCGCTACTGCCACCCAGAAGGCTGGCGATCAGATTAAGGTGAGTGACGATGTGGCCGTTATCGGTCGCGATAACAGTTGTCAGGTCCAGTTCGACGAGTCCTGCTCAACCGTTAGCCGTCAGCATGCCAAGATAGAGCGCGATGGCAATCGCTACAAGATTGTGGCTCTGTCACAGACCAACTCGACGTACGTCAATGGCACTCCCGTCAAGGGCGAACGTTATCTGAACAATGGTGATGAGCTGAAGTTCTCTTCTCAGGGTCCCTGTGTTATTTTCAAGTCAGAGGATCCCCGTGCCACTGTGGCTGTAGATGCCACCAGCACCCGTACTACCCAGAACGTAGCTGCCAATCGTCAGGCATCCCCCGCTCCTGCTCCTGCACCTGCCAAGAAGAGCAACCTTCCCATGATTCTGGGCGGTCTTGTGGTATTGGCAGCTATCGTAGGTGGCGTGCTCTTCTTCGTCAACAAGTCAAAGGAAGCTCCCGCTGAACCCGTGGAAGCTGTTGTCGAGGCTCCCTCAATCGAGACCATCTTCCCCTCTATCTATTTCGTGAAGGTTAACGACATCTCCGTTTACGACCGCAACCACAACCTGGCCAAGACCATCAACACTGAGAAGGCCCTTACGGGTACTGGCTTCATGCTGAAGAACGGTAAGTTCGTAACCGCAAGAACCGTAGTAGAGCCCTGGTTGGTACTGGAGAATGGTGTGGTAGGTACCGATGCTGATAACCGCGTTTGGACTTATAGTGAGTTGGTAGCCGCTGGCTATGATGTAGTGGCTAATTGCACTGCTTATACCTCTGCTGGTACCAGCTTCAAGTTCAGCAACACCGACTGTGGTCTGAGCGCTGACGGTTCTGACTGGGCCGTTGTGGCCAAGGCAGAGCAGCTGAATACCGTGGGTGGTCTGGAAATGGATGAGGAGTGGAGCGTGGCTCCCAAGTATGGTACCGAGTGCCAGATTGCCGGTTACCTGCCCAATGCCGACATTCAGAATCTGCAGGCCAACGCTTATTCCAATGCCGTCAACGTGAGCGAGCTCAACAAGGATCAGCACATCGAACTCTCCAGCCAGCGTTGGCAGAACGGTCTGTCTGGTTCTCCCGTTGTCGTTGCAAAGGGTAGCAAGCTCGTTGTTATCGGTATCCTGACCCGTTCAAATATTGCAGACCGCGATATCGTGGTTCCCATTGCCAATGCATTGCGCTAAGTTAGTGCCATTCAGATTATTGTTAGAAAGCGAGAAATCACTTTTTGATTAGATGAATCAAATATATTTCAATATTACAGCCGGTACCCACGTGGGGTGTGTACGCACCAATAACGAAGACAACTTCGTCCTGAATGCAGACCTCACGCAGGGCAACTGGTTTATGCCCGAAGATGCCTCCAAGCCCATACAGCTTGGAGGCTACGGCTGTCTTATGGTGGTGGCCGACGGCATGGGAGGCACGAACTGCGGTGAGGTGGCCAGCGCCATAGCTGTGCATGAGGTGCAGCGTGCCTTTTCTGAAGCCGACCTGCAGACGGTCTGTCAGTCCGACCTGCTCATCGAGGAGCTGCTTTGTACGTCTGTTACAGCAGCCGATGCCGCCATCAAGAAGCATTCGGCCGAGAACCCCACCACCCGTGGCATGGGCACCACGCTCGTTGTAGCGTGGGTGCTGCAAGGCAATGTACACCTGGCCTGGTGTGGCGACTCGCGTGCTTACGTCTACAAATCCGCGGACGGTCTCCGTCAGCTCAGCCATGACCATTCGTACGTCCAGTCGCTTGTCGACCAAGGACTTCTTTCACCCACCGAAGCAATGTTCCACCCCCAGTCCAATATCATCACCCGCTGCCTTAGCGATGCCGACCATGACGGTCGTCCCGACTACGTGCTCTACACGCTTGAGGACGATGACATCATCCTTCTCTGCACCGACGGACTCAGTTCTTACTGCACCGAGGAGGAGATGAACGCTGTCGTCCGTCAGTGCGGGGGCGATGTTATCTCCATTCGTAATTCCCTTCTTCAGGCTGCCCTCGATGCCGGTGGTTTCGACAATGTTACCATAGCCGTGCTGAAGGCCAAGATCAATCCAGAATAAGATAATCGTAATAAAATATGTATACCGAAGGTACGTTGTTTGACGGTCGCTACCTCTTGAAGGAGCGCAAAGGCAGAGGCTCTTTTGGTGAAGTCTGGTTGGCAGAAGACACCGAGATACATGTCGACTTTGCCATCAAGATTTATGTGGCCATGGACCCCAAAGGCTTGGATGAGTTCCGCAAGGAATACCAGTTGTCCTGCAATCTGATAAACTCCAACCTATTGCATATAAATAAGATGGAAGTGAGTAAGGACGATGGCTGTCCCTATCTCGTCATGCCCTATTGCCCCCGTGGCGCCTCCAGCCTCACGGGGCAGATGGACGAGGCCGCCATGTGGCAGTTCCTCCACGATGTGGCCAACGGACTTGCCTACCTGCACGAGCAGAATCCTCCCATCATCCACCAGGATATCAAGCCCGACAACATCCTGCAGATGCCGTCTGGCACCTTCGTGATAACCGACTTCGGCATCAGCAAGCAGTTGCGTGCCACACGCAGCGTTGTGGGTGGCGACTCCAGCGGAGCTGTGGCCTACATGGGTCCGGAGCGTTTCCAGCGTGGTTACACCAGCATCAAGTCGAGCGACATCTGGTCGCTCGGTGCCACGCTCTATGAGATGGCCACCGGCCTGCTGCCCTTCGAGGGCAAAGGTGGCAAGATGCAGGATGCCGGTTTCGAGACCCCCGTCCTGCCAGGTCAGTTCTCGCAGTCGCTCGACGATGTCATGCAAGCCTGTATGTGCAAGGAACCCTGGGATCGTCCCTCCGCTCGCCAGTTGGCTGAGTATGCCGGCGAGATGATGCGCGGCCATGCCGTGCAGCCTCCCTTTGCCGTGCCCGCTCATGCCCAGTCTGCTCCAGTGGCCCAAGCTCAGGTTACCCCCGTTCATGCCCATTTAGCCCCCGCCGCTAAAGACATTCCTGTGAAGGACACCGCCCCAGCTCGTCATTCGACCCCACCTACAGCTTCTTCGTCCAACAACCGGAACCTGCTGATGGGTGCCTGTGGTGCAGCCGCCATTCTTGTCATCGGTCTTGTCGTCTTCCTGCTGATGGGAAGTGGTGACGAAGCACCTGAACAACCCGTGGCAGAGCAGACGGTTGAATCCGTTGTGCAGCCAGGTACACCGGCAGTTCAGGCCGAGGTGGCAGAAGCTGCGTCCGTAGAGGAACCAGCCCCTGCCGAAAGTGTGGCTCCGGCCAGCCACGATGCCGCCTCCACCCCTTCTGCCTCTGCTTCCGTTTCGCAGCCCGCTCAGCCCACCGCAAAGTCAGAGCCCGCCGTCTCCAAACCTGTTGCACCGAAGGAGGACACCGCGCCCACGGAGAAGCCCGCCTCTCAGTCAGCCTCCAGCGGCTCGTTGACGCTCTCCTACGGCAAGTATACAGGCAGCATCAAGGATGGCTATCCCAACGGACGTGGCAAGTTGGTTTATACCACCTCACGTCAGATAAACAAGTACGATTCGAAAAAGTGCATGGCCGAGGCCGGTGACTATGTCGAGGGACTCTTTGTCAATGGCTTCTTCACCACCGGCAAGCACTACAATGCTGCAGGAGAATTGCTTAACAAGATCAGCGTGGGTGTGGCAGAGGGAGCCTACGAGTCCAAGTAAGCCCTCCTCCCTCCTCCTTCCCCGGTTGCATTTTTTTTCTCAATAACAATGCTAATGAGAAATCGTCATACCTTAAAAGCCCTGTTGGTCTCGTTTCTGCTACAGGGAGCAATGACCGCTTCTGCCCAGCAGTTTGCCAACAAACTGTTGGCAGAGATGGCGGGCAAGATGTCCGATGTCCACTTGCAAACCAGCTATTCGCCTGGCCTTCATGACTGTGGTGCCTACAAGGGCAAACCGCTCATCCTCGAGGCAGATGCCAATGGACGTGTCACCCATCTTGGCTACAAACTTTTTATGCCAGACGTCAAGACGCTGTACCCCTCTGATGTCTATAACTTTCTCGAAAGGTACTTTCTGGAACTCTCCCTTGAGCCTGACCTCAATGAGTTTGAACAGAAGCTCAAGATGGACAAGGTGCGTTTCCTCGAAGGCTCGTTCTACGACCTCCGCAAGCTGACGCCTGAGACCCAGTTCTCCATCGACCGCATCGAGGACAAGGGCTACACCGTGACCTGGACCCACGAGGACCGTCCGCTCGTCAGTGTACTCTTCCCCATCCAGTTTGAACTGCTTCTGGGCATGCCCAAGGTGGAGATAGAGCAACAGATGCGTCAGCAGATAGAAGCCAGCAGGCAAGCTGTCTTGCCAGCTCCCGTCCCTCTGGCTGGTACGGAACCCATGGCAGACGGCATCCTCCGCAGCAAGCCCACCTCCTTCTACGAGCTGGAGAGCCTGACCACCGCCAGTTATTACCAGGCTTCGGCCGACGGCACGTTGCAGCCCGTCTTCTCGTCCGATCATAAAGACTATTCTGCTGCCAACCTCTTCCTGGGGCGTCTGGGGCGCAGTTGCAACTACCGTCTCTATGTAGAGCAGAACCTCTATGGTGGTGAGAAGCAGACCTACACCCTCCCGTTCAGTGATTGGCTTACCTACTGTGCTGCTAATAAGTTTACTGTTTATTTTGCCGTGGAAGAAGAGCGCGAAGACGGCCTCAAGGTCCTTGTCCTGGCCCGCAATGCCGATCTGGGCTACAACCATCTCTTGTCTGTCATCCTGCCCGACAACTTTGTTGAAAAGCCAGACGCCGTGTTGAAGGCCAAGTTCAATGCCTTCATTCCCACCCAGAACGTCAAGACCCTCTATGGCAAGTACAAAACCAGACCCCGCATAAAGATATGAGACGTACATCTTTCTCCCGTTTATTATATATAATAATGTATATGCTCGTCGTTCCGCTGAATGTACATGCCCAGACGAACGACGACCTGACGCCAGAGAAGCGCATTGCGCAGATCAAGACTGATTCCAAGCACTATCTCTATGCCGAAGCCACCATGTCCGACTGGCTGCAGGCCTACGACTATGCCAAGACGCTGCTCAAGGAACAGATAAAGCTCTGGGTGGAGGAACAGTCGGATAGTGAGGGCGACATCTCGTATGTGGCCAAGACCGACGAGAAGTTCTTCGAGATCAAGGCCCGTCGAGGCAATTACTATCGTGCTTTCGTGTACGTCAAGAAGAGCGACATCCTCGTGTTCGAGGAAGCTCGCCAGCTTGTTGCCAATGTCATTCCGGCCAAGGAGACGCAACGTACGGACACCCTTGTCGTGACGGTGCCTCGCAAGGCAGCCCAGACACCCGAGGTGACGTTCAGGGTGGAGACCAAGGACGTGGGAGCCGCCCCCGACCCCCTGCCCAGCGAGGTCAAGCCCGAGGCAGAGAGTACGGCTGAGAGTGCAGATGCCGACGCTACGAAGGAAGAGGATACCCTTGCCCTCGACATGCAGCAAGTCAAGAAGTTTACGGATATCGAGGATTTTATCACCACAATGAAGTCCTACGGTGCAGTCAAGGAGTATGGCAAGTTTGCCACCCGTCCCTCTTCGGGCCGCTATTACCTGTTCATCTACGACCGCGAAGGTGGCATACCCGCCCGCCTGCTCAGCGAGGACGGCAAGGTCACCAATCTCGACACCCACAGTCCCGATGAGATTAAGAACTATAAGAATTGCGGTGCCATCTGGTTCCGCTAACCTCATAACCATATAATCCTATAATTACATATCCACAAAAAGATGAAACATATAATTCTATCCTTCCTTCTCTTTCTGCAGTGTGCGTGGCTTTGTGCAGCCAATCCTGTCAGTGTGAAGATCTCTGACGGACTGAGCAATGCCGCCTTGGTCAAGAAGATGGAAGACCGTCTGTCCGCACTCCTCACCGAGGCCAATGCTGCCAGCGAGGAGAAGCGTGCCATCAACTGCAAAAAGTTAGGCCTCTCCGACGACGTTTCCCTGGCCATCGAAATGCTATGGGAGAACTCGTCCTTCGTCTGTTCCGACGAGGCTGTCGTAGAGCATTGCCTTACTACCAGTTCGGGCTACCAGATCCGCAACATCCCCCTCATCATGAAGGATGCAGACGGCGAGGCTGAGGACGAGTATCAGGAGGCCGTGGTCAGCTTCGACAAGCAAGGCAACATCACCTCCTTCTTCATTGCCATCAGCATGAACCTCTACATGAACGTGGTCAAGACCGGTCGCAACAACGACCTCATCGACCTGCGCCGCCGTCAGCTCATCCTCGACTACGTGGAGCAGTTCCGTACCAGCTACAACCAGAAGGACCTCGTCTTCCTGGACAAGGTCTTCAGCGAGGACGCCCTCATCGTAACGGGAACTGTCATCAAGCGCAAGACGGGTGATAACATCAAGTTGCGCGACGGTATCATCTACAAGAAGCAGACCAAGCAGGAGTATCTCACCAAGCTGGGCAGCGCCTTCAAGCGTAACAAGAAGATACACGTAACCTTCGATGACATCGAGGTCAAGCGTCACCCTAGCAAGGCAGACTACTACGGTGTCACCCTCCATCAGAGTTGGAAGCAGCAAGGCTACTCCGACGAGGGTTACGTCTTCCTGCTGTGGGACTTCACCAACGAGGACGAGCCGCTCATCCACGTCCGCACCTGGCAACCCGACCAGTTCGAGGGCCAGACCTTGTCCAAGGATAATGTGTTCGACTTCGGCGACTTCGATATTTAGTGATGATTAGAAAATAACTTGGTGCAAAATCGTACCAACTTATTATTTTATCATCACTTAACAAAACACTGTACCAGACTGAATCAAACTTACGCAAGATAATATGAACATTAAAAGACTATCATTCCTTGTCATGGCCATTTTCCTGTCGCTTTGTGCAAGTGCGCAGGAGGAGGTCACGGTCAAGACGTTCAGGGAACTGGCATCCGACCTGTCTGCCCGTACCAACCGCCGTTACGACCTTAACGACGAGCCGTGCGCCCTGGTCAAGGTCATGTACCCCAAGCCGGGTGCCACCTTCGAGGGAAACATTGTGGGCGAAGCAGAGTTCCGCCAGAACGAGTATTGGGTGTACGTGGCCACGGGAAGCAAGCGTTTCCGCATCCATCTGCCCGAGATTCCCACCATCGTGGTCGAGGCTTCGGACTATGGCATCGATCGCCTGGTGTCCAACGTGACGTATGTCGTCGAGTTCAAGTTCCCCAGCAAGAAGGGCATGAGCACCAGCTTCTATGCCGGCGTTGGCTTCACGGCCGGCAGCACGATGGGCCCCGAACTCTCTCTCGGCACCTATCTGGGTGGCTTCAACATCGAGCTCAATGCCATGCTGCCTCTCGGCGGTGGGGCGGATGTCTATTGGAACAATCCCGCCAAACCCACCGTCAAGTGCACCTACAAGCCCACCTTTTCCGTGGGCGGTCGCTTGGGCTACGGCATCAAGCTGGGTCAGTCCCTCCGCCTTACCCCGCAGGTGGGCATGATTTTCATGAAGACATCCGAGGCCATCGAAGGCGGACAGTACGACGCCTTTGCCAGGGGTGCCTATTGCACCAGCCTGGCCATCGACCTCAAGGCACAGTATTTCTTCGGCAAGCAGCTGGCCGTGTCGCTGATTCCGGAGTACGACCTGCCCGTGATGAAGTCCGACGGCTTCAAGGCCTTGTCCACTGCCTCTTCCAAGATCAAGAAGTGGGGCAACGGCATCGGTGTGAAGATAGGTGTAAGTTATGAATTCTGATAAACAATGTATATGATAAATAAGATAATTCGCACAGTCCGCTCGTTTGCCCTCGTGACGTCACTGGCAGCCCTGACGGCGTGCTCCGAGACCCTGGTCAGCGACTGGACACCCGACAGCAAGGGACGTTCGCTCGGGCTGTCAGATGCACAGATAGAGTTTGACTCGAAAAAGCAGAATAAGACCGTAAACGTAGTGGCCGAGAACATACCCTGGGCCTTCCGCAATCAGGCTGCCTGGCTCTCCTTCTCGCCGGCATCCGGTGAGTCGTCTGCTCCCGTAGGCGTGGCCGTGGAGGCCAACACCTCCGAGGTGGCGCGTGTGGCCATCGCCCTGCTCACTTCCACCGATTCGCAAATCCCCCGCAGCTACGACTTCACCGTCTCGCAGGCAGCACCCGAACCCTATCTCCGCCTTGCTCAGTCCGAGGTCGTCTTTGAGGGTGGTGCGGGTCAGATGCGTGTCAGCGTGGAGTGCAACCGCAGCTGGAGCTGCACAGCATCCAACGATTGGATCAGCGTGGACAAGACGGAGGGTGCCATCACCATCTCCGTCACCGACAACGACGGCATGGAGGCACGCACTGGCTACGTCAACGTGAAGGCCGACAACGAATCGCTGAGCCAGCAGGTACGCGTGGTGCAGCGCGAGGCCAAGGTTACTTCCACCATCTCCGCCATCCAGCTTGGCCAGGCAGCCGCCAGCAAGGCGTTCACCATCCAGGCCGATGCCAGCTGGACAGCCGAGACTGCGTTTGACTGGATTGAGATTGACGAAAGCACCCGTTCCGGCAAGGCTGGAACGCATACCATAAAGTTCCGTGTGACGGAAAACGTTCTCGATGCCCCTCGCACGGGATTCATCTACATCAAGGTAGGTCTGGCCAACAAGCTCGAGGTGAGCGTCACGCAGGATTGCGCCAGCATCTCCGCTTCTGTCAGCGAGCTCAACTTTACAGCTGCTGCTGACACGAAGGAATTCCGTATCACCTCCAATACCCAGTGGAACTTCAAAACTACTGACGATTGGATTCACATCGGCCCCATGTCCGGTGCGGGCAATGGCACCATCAAGGTCCGTGTTGACGAGAATAAGGGCTCGTCTCGCGTGGGCATCATCAGGGTGCTGGACGAGAGGCAGAACGAACGAGCTTCCATCCGTGTCAACCAGGATGGCGTAGACTTCACCGTTATGCCGCTGGAGATGCGTTTCGGCAAGCAGGGCGGTCGTAAGTCGCTCTACCTGGAGGGCGAGCAGAAGTGGACGGCCTCCACCCAGTCTTCCTGGATCAGCCTGGACAAGTCCTCGGGCGACGGCACCGACGAGATCACCGTCACCGTCGATCCCAACACCGGCATGAATACCCGCACGGGTATCATTACGATAAAGGATGCCACCTCGGGCAAGAAACTCTACGACGTCAAGGTCGAGCAGTCACCCTCAAGCCTTTTCGTCACGCCTTCTTCCGTAACGTTTGCCCCCGAGGGCAGTTTGGTCGAACTCGACATCGTGGCGGTGGAGGAATGGAAGATCGTGGCCCCATCATGGATTACCCTCAACCGCAAGAGTGGCCGTGAAAACGCTACTGTCAAGGCGTCGGCAATCTCCAACAGGACCGGAGCCGATCGCACCGATGTCATCGAGGTGCAGACTGCTTCCGGGCAGACGCTGGCTTCAGTCGCCGTCAAGCAGGCGGCCATCGCCTTCAGCGTTTCACCTTCCGACTTCCAGTTCAAGGCAACGGGCAGCACCGAGCCGCTCACCATTAGTTCCAATGTCAGCTGGACTGCCTCAGTATCCGACCCCACTTGGCTGAAGCTCTCGGCTACATCGGGCAAGAACGCGACTATCAACCTGAACGCTACGGAGAACACCGCCCAGACGGCCCGTACGGCCGAGGTTACCTTCAAGGCCACCAATGGTGCATCGCTCTCTACCCTCAGTGTGACGCAGCTTGGTGCGGGCATTTCCGCCTCACCGGCCAAACTCAGTTACAAGGTCGGTGGTGGCAATGAGGTTCTGCATGTGTCTGCCAACTCCCATTGGACACTCTCTTCCGATGCCAACTGGCTTTCCTTCTCAAACAAGGGTGGCTACAGCGACGCCGACGTGAACATTAAGGCAGAGGCCAATGAGACCGACCATACTCGCACGGCTACCATCAGCCTGAAGAACAATGCCGACAAGGTGGTGCAGACAATCAGCGTCACCCAAGAGCCCACCACCATCTCCGTTTCGCCCTCTTTGCCCGTGGAGTACAAGCCCTCAGGCGAATCCATTAAGCTGAAGGTGTCTTCCAACTACTACTGGACCGTCACGGCTCCTTCCTGGATTAAGCTCAGTCCATCGGGGGGGTATGGTGATGTTGAACTGACAACTACGTGTGAGGAGAACACCACATCCACCTCGCGCTCCGGCTACATCGACTTCAAGAACCGTGCCAACGGCACCATGGTCCACCTCCTGGCCACTCAGGATTCCTACGGCCTGAAGGTGACCCCCGCTAGCATCTCATGCGGCGAGGCAGGCACCAGTGTCACCCTCAGCATCGATGCCACCTCTGCCTGGTCGGCCAAGAGTTCGGCTACCTGGGTTACCCTGGGCAAGACAACCGGCACGGGCAAGGCTTCCTTTGTCGTCAAGGTGCAGAAGAATACCAGCGACCGCGATCGCTCAGCCGAGATCACCATCACGTCCGGTCAGGCCAGGAAGGTCATCCCCGTCACGCAGACTTACAGTGTGCAATTGTCTGCCATGCCTGAGTCGTTCCGCTGTCCGGCCGAGGGTGGCTCGTTCGAGCTGCAGGTAGCGTCCAATACGTCGTGGAGCCTGCAACGTAGCTCGGCCGCCTCATGGGTGACGTTCGACAATGCGGCAGGCAAGGTCTCAGGCTCCGGTAGCCGTGTCATCGACATCACGGTGAATCCGAACACCACTACCAGTGCTCGCAGCGTCGACCTCTACCTCTACAATGCAGCCGGTGAAATTGTGCAGACCATCCCCCTGACGCAGGAGGGTGAGGTGCAGGTGTCGGAGTATGAAAAGACATTACCTGCTTTTGCCTCCAAGGGGGGCGACCTGAAGGTGGACTGCTATGAGAACAAGAGCTGGACGGCCAAGGTGACCGACGGCACCGGCTGGATCACCGTCTCTCCAGCCAGTGGGGCTGGGTCTGTCACGCCCGTCATCACCGTCTCGGACAATCCCTCGGGCGATACGCGTCGCGGTCTGGTAGAGATCACCTACGGCGGCAACCATTGCTACAAGTTACATGTGACCCAGAGTGGTAAGTCCGTCCGTGTGTCTCCCACTACGTATTCCTTCTTTGCCAAGGGTGGTAAGTCGGAGTCCTTCGTCATTACGGCTGATGTCAATGCCCTCGTCAAGTCTGAGGTGGACTGGCTGACCGTCACCAAGTCGGGCAACACCTTCACGCTGACGGCCAAGGCGAATACCTCGGACTCCATGCGCGAGGGTACAGTGACCATCACCCTGCAGAATGTCACTAATTCACCCACGAAGATCGTCACGGTAAAGCAGGCCGGCACGTCGACGGGCTTCAACTTCGGTAGTTTTGGTGACGATGAGAACTGGACCAACTGATGGACAACGGACAACAGATAACGGACAATAGTCAACAGATAACAGACAGCAATATGAAGAATACTATATCAAAGCTCCTTTTGCCAGCACTGCTTGTATGGCTGGCATTCAGCCTCCAGGGATGCCGGGAGGACCAGTTCACCGAGGGTGGACGCCCTCTGATACTCGAGGGCGGACTCCAGTTCTTTGAGCCGGTGACGCGTGCCGGTGAGGAGGCCTACGACATTGCCATGGGTACCAGGCTCTATCTCAACCTCGACGGACAGAAGACATACGCCACGTACAACTCCACCACGCAGCAGTGGAGGATGAATGCCCTGCCTGATGGGAATTCGGGTAGCGTCTCGGCCGCTATTTTCCTGACCTCCACGCAGTCGGGGGGAGGCATTGCCATGACGGGCACAGGTTCCTACTCCAATACGGAGACCGCCACCACCATCACGGCCACCATCAGACCCCTCACGGCACGTCTGCGCTTCCGTGGCAAGGCTGGGGCGTCCGTCAAGGTCAGCGGCCTGACGTACTATACCAGTATCTCAAGCACAAGCCATACCTTCACCTCTTCTTCCAACAACCTCAGTCTCACGGTAATGGACGATGGCTATACCCCCTACGTGTATGTCGTCTTCACGGGCAGTCCCACGATGAACATCACGTACGACGGACGTACCATCACCAAGTCGTACGGCACCGACATCCTGCAGGCCGGACGCAGCGGCTACATCGACCTCGACACGGGCGAGACGGATTTCTCCGGTACCTATTATATACGTAATGTAGCCACCGGACTCTTCCTCGAAGCCGGTAATTCGTGGGGCACACGTGCCTCGCTGGGACACGGTATGGACTTCATGGTAGAGCAACTTGAAGACGGCAAGTACAGGCTCGAAACGCAGGTCTACAATGGCTCCAAACACTACTTGGGTTCGGATGATAACGGTGAGGCATTCTATGTGGATATGGGCTCGGAAAATGGTCAGTTCACCTTGGAGCGACAGGAGGGAGGCTATCTTATCCGCCATTCAAGCGGTGTTGTTCTGACGGCAGAGGCCGGTTCGACAATCGTGGGTCCTTCTGAGGGGGATGGTGACTACAGTCTGTGGCAGTTCCTCACTGTGTCCGATATGCTGGCTGAGATGCAGAAGGCTACAAGCAGCAGCCCCAAGGATGCCACCTGGCTCATCAAGGATGCAAACTTCGGTCGTAACAACCGGCGGTTCTATACTGCATGGACGGAAATCGATACACCTTGGAAGGCCGGTGTGAACCTCTACAGCACCGGAAATAATAACGCACAGTTTTGGGGACAAGATGTGGAGATTGCCACTGCGCAGCAGACCATTCTTCAGGTACCCAATGGCGTGTACGAACTTACCTGTCAGGGTTTCTACCGCTACAACGATACGGAAGATAACACCAACTATGTGGCTGTGTCAACCCACGAGGATGGAACGGAGGAGATTCATTCTTATCTCTTTGCCAACGAAAGCATGTCTCCTCTGTGCTCCATTGCCTCAGAGGATGTTTCTTCCGTTACGGATTGGTTCGGAGGAGATGTTGACTCGGGACTCCCCTCCGATCAGCGCGCGGCTTCTGCTGCCTTCACTCAGGGGCTCTATGCCAACAACCGCGTCAGGGTGCGCGTCACGGACGGCGTGCTGCGCCTTGGAGTCAAGAAGGTCTTCCATCCTGGATGCGACTGGACTGTGTTCGACAACATGGAACTGAAATACTATGGCCCCTCAGCTACCTTCAAGCCAGCGTCGTCTGTCAGCGTGACGGGAACGACGACTACCCTGACGGTGGGCAATCCTGTACAGCTGAAGGCGACAGTTTTGCCCTCGGATGCCTCGAACAAGGCCGTGCGATGGGAATCGAGCGACCGTAACGTGGTGCGTGTATCCAACACGGGTCTGCTGACTCCGCTCGCCAATGGCACTGCCACCATCACGGCTCGTGCTCTCGACGGTTCCGACCATCAGAAGTCTTTCAACGTGACGGTCAGCGGTGGTGCAGCGAGTGCGCATGAGTACGTTGACCTCGGCCTCTCCGTCAAGTGGGCCACCTGCAACGTGGGTGCTAGTTTTCCGGGGTACTATGGCGACTATTATGCCTGGGGTGAGACGGAGACAAAGAGTAATTACAGTTGGAGTACCTATCTCGACAGTCCCAATCGCGATGGTATGAGCTTCACCAGATATTCTTTCAATGGCAAGACGCAGCTTGACCTCTCTGATGACGTGGCTCATGTGAAGTGGGGTGGCAACTGGCGCATGCCGACAGAAGGCGAATGGGAAGAACTCTGTAATCCATCCAACTGCAATTGGAACTGGACATCCCAAAGTGGCAAGAGTGGCTATTTGGTAACTTCCAACAGAAATGGTAATTCTATTTTCCTACCCGCTGCCGGAAGGCGCGAAGATACCAGCTTCGGCCTTGCCGGCTCCGATGGTTGCTATTGGTCGAGCTCGCTTGGTGCAAACGGGCAGAACCTCGCAAGCTATATCTACTTCAATTCGGGCAATAATGTCAATAGGCACAACTTCCATCGTTTCTATGGCCACTCCGTTCGTCCTGTCTGCCCGTAGCTAAGAATTTACTCTCACTGGCATAATGCCCCAAATTGGAGACACTCCAGGAATGCCCCAGCGGCCAGTGGCCGCCCCAGGCAATCCTGGAGTGTCTTGCGTTTAGGGCGCAGCAAAAGTAACATTTCCCGCATTCCTTTGGCCGTTTCATCGTTTTGTCGTACCTTTGCAGAAACTGAATAATACAGATGGTTATTTCTTGCTGCTATCGGGATATAACAGTTGGTTATCAGTCTTTTTTTTCTGCTGCACTCACACTTCTTTGATGCACGGTGTGTACCTTTTTTCTGCAGCAAGATTTTCTAGACGCCGTACGGCAACTGTCTAGACGCCGTACGGCATCTACACGGCCGCCGTACGGCGTCTAGAAAATTCCGCCGCATGGAATAGGTGGTGTCGCGACGGGCCACACGTCCCGCCGCTTTGGGTAGCATGTGCAACCGCTTTGGGTAGCATGTGCGACCGCTTTGGGCAGCATGTGCGACCGCCAATGTGGAAAGATACACCCGCCTCTACTTTTGATTTTTGGGAAAGATATACCATCCTGCACCGAAAGTGGTGGAAAAAATAATAAGGGAATGATATACTATTAGGCATTGAGCAGTAATGTCATCCCGACGTTAGGACTTTTGACTTGATCAAAATGTAAATCTCAGTCCATCATCACCAAGAGCCTAATTTATGATAAAATTCGTGGTTAATTCGTGGCAATTCGTGTGAAAAGTCGATTCGCCATGCACAATTCAGGTTAACCCAAACGCAGGGAGCACCGTTCCCTGACCGTCATGTCATCCGCCTTGCTTGTGTTCCTGTCGGTACTGCAGGGGTGAGCAGTGCATGTACTGCTTGAAGTATTTCCCGAAGAAGCTCTGGGTGGGGAAGTTGAGCTCCAGGGCTATCTCCTTGATGCTCATGCCCGTGTGGGCCAGCATCTGGCAGGCATTGCTGATCACCATCTCGCTGATCCAGGCCAGGGCCGACTTGCCCGTCTGCTCCTTGACCACGGTGGAGAAGTAGCGGGGCGTGAGGTACTGCTGCTCGGCGTAGAACTTGACCTCGCGCTGCCGCTTGTAGTGCTGGAAGAGGCTGATGAGGAACGACTGGATGATGCGGTCCTTGTGGCTGCTGGCCTCGTGGACAATCTGCTGGCTGCTGATGTAGTAGAGCAGCAGTTCGGAGACGAAGGCCTCGGCCAGGCACTCCAGTTCGCGAAACATGAAGTTGCGCTGCGTGCTGCCCTCGGGCGAGGCGGCATAGACCTGCATCTTGCGGTCGATGAGCTGTGCCAGTTCCTCGACGTTGCTCTGCTGCTCCTCGGTGAGCGAGATGCAGGGGTGGTTGCGTATGTTGAGGATGGTCTTCTGCGAGGAGGCCCGCTCGAGGTAGGGCAGGATGTGGTCGAAGGTGCTCTTGAAGGCGATGCCCTGCAGGTCGGGGCTCCAGTCGATGATATAGATGAAGGTGGAGGGCGCGTAGATGTACATGTCGCCCTTGCGAATGATGTAGGTGGAGTCGCCCAGGCTCACCTTGGCCCATCCCTGCTGGCAGAGCAGGAATCCGCAAACGTTCAGCATGGTGTTGATCTGTCCCTTGCTGTCGATGTGGCGCGAGAGCTGGGCGAGGGTAATCTTCTGGAAAGGGAGCGAAGTCATGGCGTTTGATATTTTATGATTCGTTTTCTGTGTGCAAATTTAGTTCTTTTTGTTCGAAAATGCTACAAAAAAGACTAAAAGCTTTTGAAAAACCGTTCAAAAAGTACAAATGGAACACTCTTTCTCGTTATTCAACCTTTCCGCAATGTAAAAAAAGCGGTAATTTTGCAGCCGAAAAAAAAGAAGGGTTGGAGGTTCTCGGTTATAGGGTATAGATATTATACCTTTGTTGGCGAAACTGACGAACTGCAAGAGAGGGTAGCACCCTGCTTCTTCTCTATAACCGATAAACAATAACCCCCAAAAACGAAACCACATATAATATATAAATAATGAGAAAAAAAATCCGTTTGGCCTTCGTGCCCCTTGCAGCGTGGCTCCTCGCCCTGCCCGTCAGTGCGCAGCGTGTGCTGACGCTCGATGAGTGCCGCTCGATGGCCCTGGCCCACAACAAGGCGCTGCAGATGGCTACCCTGGCGGGCGACAAGGCCACCTACGAGCACAAGGCTGCCCGCAGCAACTACCTGCCCAAGATTGACGTCGTGGGCACCTACCAGTTCACTAGCAAGAAGATTGACCTGCTGGGCGACGAGAACCGTAACACACTCAGCAACCTCGGCACCGGGGTGGTGGGGCAGGTGCAGCAGAACCTGGCTCAGAGTGGTCTGCCACTGACTGCCCAGCAGATGATGGGCCAGATTGTGCAGGCCTACCCCAAACTGGCTCCCCTCGTCCAGCAGGGACAGGTCGTGGCTCAGCAGTATGCTCAGACCTTTGCCCAGCAGGCTGCACAGAGCCTCAATGCTGCCGGTCAGCGTGTTGTAGACGCCTTCGACACTGACTCCCGCAACCTGGGCATCGTGAGCGTGATGCTGACACAGCCCCTCTACATGGGTGGCAAGATACGTGCCTACGACAAGATAACCCACTATGCCGAGGAGCTGGCCGGCCAGAAGCTGCGCCTTGAGGAGCAGAATATCGTGCTCGACGTCGACAAGGCCTACTGGCAGGTGGTGTCGCTCGTCAACAAGCGCAAGCTGGCGCAGGGCTACCGCGACATGCTGGCCAAGATAGACGGCGACGTGGAGAAGATGATCCGCGAGGGCGTGGCCACTAAGTCGAACGAGCTGGCCGTGAGCGTCAAACTCAACGAAGCCGAGATGACCCTCATGCGCATCGACGACGGACTGGTGCTGAGCCGCATGTTGCTGGCCCAGACCTGCGGCATGCCGCTCGACAGCGTGCCCCAGCTGGCCGACGAGAACCTGGACGGCATCACCGTGCAGCTGCAGGACCTCGACGGTGAGGCCGACCTGGCCGTGCAGAACCGTCCCGAAC
This sequence comes from Bacteroidaceae bacterium, assembly GCA_045616065.1. GTDB lineage: Bacteria > Bacteroidota > Bacteroidia > Bacteroidales > Bacteroidaceae > Physcousia. The sequence continues at coordinate 36,028 of JAZLFZ010000020.1, forward strand.
TGCAGCAGCTCGACCTGGCCAACAAGATGCTGGACCAGAAGGTCAATATAGAGCGCAGCGCCTTCCTCCCCACGCTGGCCCTCACCGGCGGCTACCTCGCCACCTATCCCTCGTTGCAGAACGGCTTCGAGAAGAAGTTCAAGGGGATGTGGAACGTAGGCCTCATGCTCAAGGTGCCCGTCTGGCACTGGGGCGAGGGTATCAACAAGGTGAAGGCTGCCAAGACCGAAGCCGCCATCTCGCGTCTGCGTTACGACGAGGTGAAGGAGAAGGTACAGCTGCAGGTCAAGCAGAGTGCCTTTGCCGTCAACGAGGCTAACCGCAAGCTGGAACTCACTACCAAGAATCTGGAAAAGGCCACTGAAAACCTGCGCGTTGCTCGCCTGGGCTTCACCGAGGGCCTCGTGACCACGAGCGACATGCTGGCTGCCCAGACTGCCTGGCTCAGTGCCGAGAGTGACAAGATAGATGCCCAGATTGACATCCGCCTCACCCAGGCCGCCTATCGCAAGGCGATGGGAGAGTGAGTCCCATTAACCATTCAACAGATACCCGCTCAGAGGCTTCTATAACCAATAACCGATAACCAATAACCAATAACCATTCAACTACAATATGGAAAAGAAGAAACCCAACTACATCCCCGCCCTGCTGCTCATCATTGGCGTTGTTGTCTTTGCAGCCGTGTGTGGATTCTATGCCTTCACCGAGACCGACACTACGTTGCAGGGACAGGCAGAAGTGACAGAATACAGAGTAAGCAGCAAGGTGCCCGGACGTGTGAAGCAGATTCTCGTCGAAGAGGGTCAGATGGTCAAGGCCGGCGATACACTGGCCATCCTGGAAGCCCCCGAGGTGCAGGCCAAGCTGAGTCAGGCCGAAGCTGCCGAGGATGCTGCCTCGGCACTGGTGCGCAAGGCCGACAAGGGTGCGCGCGAGGAACAGAAGCGCGCTGCCTACGAGATGTGGCAGAAGGCCATTGCCGGACGCGACGTCATGGAGAAGAGCTACGAACGCGTGAAGCGCCTCTACGACGAGGGTGTCACCACCGCCCAGAAGCTCGACGAGGTGACCGCCCAGCGTGATGCCGCCATTGCCACGGAGAAGGCTGCCAAGTCGCAGTACGACCTGGCTGTGAACGGTGCACAGCAGGAGGACAAGGACGCTGCACGTGCCCAGCGCAGCCGTGCCCAGGGTGCCATTGCCGAGGTGAACAGTTACCTCAGCGAGACCGTCCTCACCGCCCAGATGGATGGCGAGGTGACCGACATCTTCCCCTGCGTGGGCGAGCTCGTGGGCACCGGTGCTCCCGTGATGAATGTGGCTCTGATGGACAAGATGTGGCTCACCTTCAACGTGCGCGAAGACCGTCTGGCCGGCTTCAAGGTGGGCGACGTCATCGAGGTGCTCGTCCCCGCCCTTGGCGAAGGCAAGACCTGCAAGGCCAAGGTCACCAATATGAAAGACCTGGGCTCGTATGCTGCCTGGAAGGCCACCAAGACCACCGGTCAGTATGACATGAAGACCTTCAGCGTCAAGGCCGTGCCCACCGAGCGTGTCGACGGCCTCCGTCCCGGCATGACCGTGCTCTTGAGATAAACTCATTTATAGTTCCTATAGCTTCTATAGCTTCTATAGCTTCTATAGTTTCTATAGTTCCTATCGCTTCTATAGTCCCTATAGCTTCTATAGTCCCTATAGCTTCTATAGCCATTCAAAGACGACTTTTCTATGCTACAAGTATTCCTACGCGAGTTGCGTCGCCTGGCCACTACTCCCATCTACTGGTTGTGCCTCGTGCTGGGGCCCCTCTTCTGCCTCATCTTCTTCACCACGATGATGGACGAGGGCCTGCCCACCGAGATGCCTATCGGCCTGGTCGATGCCGACAACTCCGCCACCACACGTTCGCTGGCTCGCAACCTCGATGCCTTCCAGAACAGCAGGATCGTGGCCAGCTACGCTTCTGTCAGCGAGGCCCGCAAGGCCGTGCAGCGAGGCGACATCTACGGCTTCTACTACATCCCCGCCGGCACCACGCACGAGCTCCAGCTGCAGCACGTCCCCACGGTCAGCGTCTACATGAACAGCCAGTTCTTCGTGGCCGGTTCGCTGACCTACCGCGACATGCGCATGATGAGCGAGCTCTTCTCCGGTGCTGCCAGCCGCAGCGTGCTGCGTGCCAAAGGTGCCACCGACGGTCAGATAGTGCCCTACCTGCAGCCCATCGTCATCGACAGCCATCCCATCCACAATCCCTCGCTCAACTACAGCGTCTACCTCACCAATATCATCGTGCCCGGTCTGCTGGGACTCTTCATCCTCTTCGTCACCGTCTTCGGCATCGGCACGGAGATCAAGGAGGAGACGGGCGACGAACTGCTTGAGACGGCCTCGCTGGGTGGACGCTGCGGCCGGCATCATGCCGCCTTCAACGCCCTCTTCGGCAAGCTCATGGCGCAGGGCGTCGTCTTCCACCTCGTAGGCTGGTCGCTCATCCTCTGCTTCTATGGCTACCTGAAGTTTCCCTGCTACTGCGGCATCCCCACCATGCTGCTCGTCATGAGCCTCTTCGTCTGTGCCTGCCAGGGCCTCGGCGTACTGATGATAAGCTCGCTGCCCACGTTGCGCATGGGCCTCTCCTTCGCCTCTCTGTGGGGCGTCCTCTCGTTCAGCATCTGTGGCATGTCGTTCCCCGTGATGGCCATGCCCGCATGGGTCCAGGGGCTCACGTTCCTCTTCCCCCTGCGCCATTACTACCTGCTCTACGTCAACAGTGCACTCGACGGCTATCCGCTCTTCAATGCAGCGCCCTACGTCTTCTGTCTCTTCCTTTTCGCTCTCCTTCCCTTCGTCTTCTACCGTCGTTTCGGCAAGGTGATGCGCGAGGTGGCGTACGTCGAATAAGGGGGGGAGAAGTTAACTCCTCATTAACTTTCCGCTAACTCCCCGTTAACTCCCCGAAAACTCCCCATTAACTCCCCGACAACAATGACCTTCTCCCATAGTTATGCCAAGACGCTCAAGAGCCTCTTCACCGATGGTGGTGCGTTGCTCTTCTGCATTGTGGTGCCCCTCATCTATCCTGTGCTTTACACCCTCATCTATAACGGTGAGACCGTGCACGACGTGCCCGTGGCCGTGGTCGACGACAGTCGCTCCGCCATGAGTCGCGACTACGTGCGCCGTCTCGATGCCACGCCCGACGTCCGCGTCGTGGGCATCTGTGCCGAGATGGGCGAGGCCCAGCAGCTCGTGCAGCACCGTGAGTGCTACGGCATCGTGCGCATCCCGTCCGACTTCCAGTACACTCTCCACCAGGGCGGACAGGCTCACGTGCAGGCCTACAGCGACATGAGCGGACTGCTCTACTACAAGAGCATCCTGCTGGCCAACACCGAGGTGTCGCTCGACATGAACGCCCGCATCAAGGTCTCCGAGGCCGGTGCCAATCCTATTGCCACGTCGTCGGGCATAGCCGGTGGCACGGCCCAGCAGAAGGCCGTCATGCAGCACCCTGCCCAGTACGAGTGCGTCAACCTCTATAATCCGCAGACCGGCTTTGCCACCTTCCTCATACCCGCCGTCCTCATCCTCTGCCTCCAGCAGACCATGGTGCTCGGCATCGGTCTCGTGGCCGGCACCCGTCGCGAGCGTGGTCAGGTGGCCTCCCGCAACCGCAACACGTTCGTGCAGCTCTGTGGCATTGCCATGGCCTTCTTCACGCTCTACATCCCCATCTCGGTCTATGAACTCGGCGTCGTGCCCCACATGTTCTCCCTGCCCCAGCTGGCCGATCCCTGGGAGGTGGCGTGGCTCCTGGTGCCCTATCTGCTGGCCGTCTTCAACTTCGGACTCTGCGTGGGCAGCCTCTCAAGCAAGCGCGAGAACATCATCCTCCTCTTCGTCTTCACCACCATCCCCATGCTCTTCATGAGTGGTGTGAGCTGGCCTGGCAGTGCCCTCCCTTCCTTCTGGAAGTATCTGGGCTACCTCTTCCCCTCAACCTTCGGCATCAACGCTTTCATCAAGCTCAACAACATGGGTGCCCACTTCGACAGCATCCACTTCGAGTACCTCGCCCTCTGGCTTCAGGCCCTCCTCTATGCCCTTCTGGCATGGGGCGTGGCACGACGCGTCCACAAGCGGTAGGGTAAGAGTGATATGAACGTCTCATTTGGGTATACAGCCGACTTTTTGCGTCAGATGAAGCGATTGCGCAAGAAATATCCTTCTCTTGCCAGCGACTATATCGGATGAGTAAATAGATTTCTCGTTACAAATTCCTGTGACGTACCCGAACTGTGCAGACAAGGGGGGCACATTGGGGTATGTTGGGAGTTTTGTCAGCGTCTTCTCTTTGATTTCTTTTTCCTGCTCTTCTTCTTGGTGGGGGTGGGAGTGTATTTCTTTTCGTTGCGCTTGTGGGTGATGCCTGCGTTCTTGGTAGGCACGGCGGCGGGGATGGAGTCGGTGGACTCCTGCCATTCGGGTTCGTAGATGAGGGAGTCGTTCTCCTCGCCATACTGCAGTCCGGGCAGATCGTACTCCTCCTGCTCAATCTTGTAGGGCGAGTGGAGGTCGTGGACAACGCTGATTGATACGGGCGTGTGACCCTGACGGAGGAACCCGAGTGCCCTGGCTGCCGCCTGACTGAGGTCGAGCGTGTAACGTTTGTTGTAGGGGCCACGGTCGGTGACGCGCACGATGACTTCGCGTCCGTTGCTCAGGTTGCGCACCCGGAGTCGGGTGCCGAAGGGATATTTGAGGTGGGCGCACATCATGCTGTCGTTATGGAAACGCTCTCCGCTGGCCGTCCGTCGGCCCGTCATGTTGTTGGCGTAGTAGGAGGCCCGCCCCACGATGGAGTCCTTGGGTTGCTGTGCGTGTGCTGTAGCGGCCATGAGTGCGCATAGGGTAGTCAGAAGGCGTCTTTTCATGCTATTTTGTAAATTTCGGTTTGCAATTAAGCAATTTTTTCTGGTTTATGCAAATTTCAGCTCGATTATTCGATATTATTTGGCTATTCGCCCACTTATTTGTAACTTTGCAACGTTTTTTTGAGAGTTTAGTACTAAAATTCAAATAGGTAATGGTTTTCTCAGATTTATTCTTCCTGTTTGCCTTTCTGCCGGCTTTTGCCCTGACGTATCTGCTGGCCGGATGGGTGGACAAGAGGTTGGCGCCCAACAGGCTTGTTCCCTACAATAAGGTCAAGAACCTGGCACTCGTACTCTTTTCGCTTATCTTCTATTCGTGGGGCGAGCCAGTGTACGTATTTTTGATGTTGGCGTGCGTCTTCATCAACTACCTTACCGGACTTGTCATCGACCGGCAGGACAAGCACCGAAAGATGGCGCTGGTGACGGGCCTCGTGGCCAATATCCTTATTCTGAGTACCTTCAAGTATTCCAGTATGATCATCCAGACGCTGGCCAGTCTGGGTGTGCATATCCCCGACCCACGCATCTCGCTGCCCATCGGTATCAGCTTCTACACGTTCCAGTCGATATCGTACCTGGTGGATGTCTACAAACGTCAGGCCTGCGTGCAGAAGAAATTCGTGGACCTGTTGCTCTACATCAGCATGTTCCCGCAGCTGATTGCCGGCCCCATCGTGCGCTACGATACGGTGGCCAACGAGATACACAACCGCAAGGTCAGCACCGATGACGTGGCCGACGGCGTGTTCCGCTTTCTGTGCGGACTGGGCAAGAAGGTCATCCTGGCCAACCAGATGAGCGTCATTGCCGAACAGTTCCTGGTGGGCGGTTTCAAGGACTGCACCACGTCGGGTGCCTGGATTGGTATCATTGCCTATTCGATGCAAGTCTACTTCGACTTCTCCGGCTACTCGGACATGGCCATCGGTATAGGCCGCTGCCTGGGTTTCCATTTCAACGAGAACTTCACCCATCCCTACTGCTGCAACTCCATCACAGACTTCTGGCACCGATGGCACCGTTCGCTCGGAAGTTTCTTCCGCGACTATGTCTATATCCCCCTGGGCGGTAACCGGCGGCACCAGTGGTTCAATATCATGGCCACGTGGTTCCTTACCGGTCTGTGGCATGGCGCCAGCTGGAACTTCGTGCTGTGGGGTCTCTACTTCGGTGTCATCCTGCTCATCGAGAAGTACACCCTGATGAAGAAACTGGGCGAACCTATTCCCAACCCGAACGGCAGCAAGCCTCGCTACAAGATGGTCATCGACTACGTGCCGGGCTTCTTCCTGCACCTGTATGCGCTCATCATCATCGCACTGGGCCGCGGCCTGTTCTACTTTCCCGACTTCGGCGAGATGTCCGAGTTCTTCCACAAGGCCTTCGGTGGGGCCGCCCAGTTGCACAGCTACGAGACGGTGACAGCCTTCTTCGATAACTTCTGGCTGTGGATCATCTGCATCTTGTTCTGTATGCCCGTGCGCGAAACCGTCTACGAATGGTTCTCGCGCTGGCAGAAGCCCGAGACGCAGGTTCACCGCAACGTGGTGCTTGTCACGCGTCTTAGCCTCTCCGTCATCATCCTGATACTTAGCGTAGCCTTGCTGGTGGGAGAGACGAATAATCCCTTTATCTATACAAGGTTCTAAATGAGATTCCGTACATCCATCCTGTTCATGCTGTTTGCCTTTGCCGGCCTCATGCAGCTTCCTTTGGGGGAGGCATGTGCTGCGCGCCTTGCCCTGGCGGATGCCGACTCCATCGGCCTGGACAGCCTGACGATGTGGGACTACAACATCGACTCGTCGAAGGTGGTGAAGAAGAAGGGCGGTGTGCTGGTAATCGGTGGCGGCAAGACGATACGCGGCTGTAACCCCTTCGGCCTGAACCGTCAGCGACTGTGCGAATATGCAGCTGTGGTGAACGAATATAAGCAGACGTTCCCCGACGTGCAGGTCTACTTCCTGGCCATCCCCACGGCTGTAGAGTTCTATCTGCCTGAGGAGTCGCGTGTGCAGGCTGCCAGTCAGCGCGTGGCCATCGACGTTCTGTTTGATGCCCTCGACCCCGCTGTGGTCCGAGCCGACTCCTACGATGCCCTGAAGGCGCACACCGACGAGCCCATCTACTCGCGCACCGACCATCATTGGCAACCCCTCGGTGCTTTTTATGCTGCCGAGCAGCTGGCCAAGGCTGCCGATGTGCCCTTCCGCGGACTGGATAGCTACAAGCGCAAGGTGGTGCGCAACTTCGTGGGCACGATGGCCAAGTTCAGTGGCGATGCCGCCTTCAAGCGTGCTCCAGAGGACTTTGTCTACTACATGCCCACCGATGCCACCTACCGCACCTACTACGTGGCCTACTCGCTCGACAAGGGCCGCAAGCGCGTGGTGAGCGAGACGGAACCCTATCAGGACAACTTCTTCCGCCAGTATCCCGATGGCAGTGGTGCAGCCTACTGCACCTTCATGGGTGGCGATACGCGTCTGACACGCGTGGAGACCGACGTGGACAACGGTCGGCGTGTACTCATCCTGAAGGACAGCTTCGGCAATGCCCTCAGTTCGTTCTTCTTCTATTCGTTCGAGCAGGTACACGTGGTCGACTGCCGCTACTTCACCCCCAACCTGGTAGAGTATGTACGCGACCACGCTATCACCGACATCGTCTTTGCTAACAACATAGCGCATACGGGCAGTGATGCCGTGACCATGTATCGCAAATACCTTGTGCAGAACAAAACCGTACAAAATGACACAGAGTAAGATCTATCTCACTATCCTTGGCGTGCTCTTTGCTGGGTTTGCCATTGTTTTCGATACGTTTCCACGCAGCGAATATTCCGTGCTGGAGAAGCGCGAATTAGCACATTTTCCCCAGCTTACGGCCGAGAAGTACTGGTCGGGCGTATATGCCGACAGTATCTCGTCGTGGTTCAGTGACACGGAGCCTTTCCGTGATTGGATCATGGAGCTGAGCATGACCGAGAAGGACTGGCTGGCCTTGAAGGTGGGGGGTGATGAGAATGTTACCTTCCATGCCTCGACGGATGCCGATCCCGAGATGGAAGCCGACGCCGAACTCGAACCCGATTTTGACGCGGATGCCATTGCAGACTACGAGAACAACCAGACGGCCAACGATAAGGCCAAGGTTTCCGCTGCAGGAATTATCGTTGTGGGAACGGGCGACAGGGCACGCGCCCTGATGGCCTTCGGTGGCAGTCCGAAGGGTGGAGTGGGGTATGCCGAGACGTGCAATAAGTACAAGCAGGCCTTTCCCGACGTCAACGTCTACTGTATGGTGGTGCCCTCGGCGGCAGCCTTCTATACCCCAGAGAAGGCCAAGGGATTTACGCGTGACCAGTTGCCTGTGCTGAAGAATATCTGGGCACATCTGGAAGGCGTGAAGCCTGTGGATATCTACACGCCGCTTGGCGAGCACGCCGACGAGGATATTTACCTGCGCACCGATCACCACTGGTCGCCCTTGGGGGCCTACTATGCCGCCCGGAAGTTGTGCGAGGTGGCAGGTGTACCCTTCAAGGACCTGAGTCATTATGAGAAGAAGGTGGTGCACGGTTTCGTGGGGTCGATGTATGGCTACTCGAAGGATATCGCCATCAAGAACGCCCCGGAGGACTTTGTCTACTATGTGCCCAAGGGCATCGAGTACACCACGACCTACACCATCTACACCATCAATGAAAACTACCAGGTGACGGGTGAGGGTAAGCCTCATCAGGGACAGTTCTTCTGCCACTTCAAGGACGGCAGCAGCAGTGCCTACTGCACCTTCATGGGCGGTGATACCAAGCTGACCGTGGTGCGTACGGGTACGAAGAACGGCCGCCGACTCATCATCCTCAAGGATAGTTACGGCAATGCCCTGCCCGGCTACCTCTTCTATTCGTTCGAGGAGATCCACGTCATCGATGCACGTTACTTCACCAAGAATATGAAGAACTACGTGCACGACAATCATATCACCGATATTGTCTTTGCCAATAACATCTTCAAGGCGTATGGCGGCACGTACAAGGCCTACCTGCGATTCCTGGAGATGCGAGGCGGGGCGTATGCCGCACCCACCCCGCGGGCTGCCTCAGACGAGTCGAAGCCCCAGCCCACCGAGGATTCGGACGTGACAGCGGAGCCTGCAGGCAACGAGTCCACCAGGACGGAGGCTGCTGAGACCACTCCGGCTACTCCGGCTGAGGCGGCAGCGCCTGTCAAGGAGGAAGCCGCCAAAGCGGAGACTACCAAGACGGAGGCTTCCAAGGCAGAGGCAACCAAGGTGGAGGCTGCGGAGTAGGTGGTGTTAAGCACTTAATTCTGAACAATCATGATAGATTTCAAGCAACTGGCAGAACAGTACCGCAACGAACTGCTGAACAATGTGATGCCTTTCTGGATGGATTGCTCCATCGACCATGAGAAGGGCGGCTTCTTTACCTGCATCGAACGCGACGGAACGGTCTACGACACGGACAAGTTCATCTGGCTGCAGGGACGTGAGGTGTGGATGCTGGCTACATTATATAATAAGGTAGAGAAACGGCAGGAATGGCTCGACGCAGCCATTCAGGGTGCCGAGTTCTTGAAGCGCTATGGCCACGACGGTCAGCTGAACTGGTACTTTTCGCTCGACCGCGAGGGGCATCCGCTCGTCCAGCCCTACAACATCTTCTCCTATACCTTTGCCGTCATCGCCTTCGGCCAGCTCTATCAGGCCACCGGCAACGAGGAGTATGCCGACATCGCCAAGCGCACCTTCGACATCGTGCTCTCCAAGCGTGCTTGTCCCAAGGGGCAGTGGAGCAAGGCAGCCCCCGGAGCCCGTGCCCTCAAGGACTTTGCCCTGCCCATGATACTTTGCAACGTGGCGCTCGAGATCGAGTCGCTCGTCGACCCCGACTTCCTGCAGCAGACCATTGACGAGTGCCTGCACGAGGTGCTCGAAGTCTTCTACCGCCCCGAGCTGGGACTCATCGTCGAGAACGTCAGCCTCGACGGTCAGCTTGTGGATTGCCACGAGGGGCGCCTCCTCAATCCCGGCCATGCCATCGAGGCCATGTGGTTCATCATGGACCTGGGCAAGCGGCTGGAGCGTCCCGACCTCATCGATAAGGCCGTACGCATCGCCCTCAACGAGGTGGAGTATGGCTGGGATAAGCAGTATGGCGGCATCTTCTACTTCATGGATCGCCTCGGCCGTCCGCTCCAGCAGCTGGAGTGGGACCAGAAGCTTTGGTGGGTGCACCTCGAGACGCTCATCACCATGCTCAAGGGGTATCAGCTGACGGGCAACGAGGACTGTCTGGCTTGGTTCGAGCGTGTGCACGAATACACGTGGAGTCACTTCCGCGACCCCGAGCATCGCGAGTGGTTCGGCTACCTGAACCGCCGGGGCGAAGTGCTACTCACGCTCAAGGGTGGCAAGTGGAAGGGTTGCTTCCATGTGCCTCGCGGCCTGATGCAATGCTGGCAGACGCTGGAGAACCTGATAGGTGAGGATCAATAACTTGGGGATGTGCTTGACAATATCTTCGCTTTATTTTCGTAAGAACCATTTTTTTGCGTTTCTTCTTGTTTATCTCACCGATAAGTCGTATCTTTGCAAAATCAAAGACGTGTTTTCCTTGTGAAACGAGTTCAGACGTACGAAAATATCAAATAATAATTCTATTAAATCTTAATTAAAAAATTGTAGTATGAAAAAGTATTTTTTGCTTTTAATGGCTGTCTGCATGACGGCTTTCACAGCAGTGTCGTTCACCTCTTGCAGCAAGGACGATGAGGTCACAGCAAGTACTGATAATGTTAAGTCAGAACTCCAGGGTACCTGGAAGGGAAGTTATGCTTCCATGTACATCGATGGTCATCCTGCAGAATATATTGATATTGTTTTCGCTTTTTCTGGTGACAAGCTCACCGTCACCACCGGCGAAACTTCTAATACCTACTCCTACACTATCGTAGAAAGCGCTGGTCAGAAGTACTTGAGTTTCGACGGTCATGCCATCTTCTTCGAGCTTAGCGGCAACAAGTTCAAGATTACCAATACGAACGGCAGCTACCTGCTGTTTGCTGTCGGTGCTGAGCTTATTAAGCAGTAATATTTTGACAGAAATTTATCTTTTTTATATGGAAAAGATAATCGGACTAATCGACGCTCCCTTCACTCCGTTCAACGAGGATGGGAGCGTTAATCTTACTCCCATCCCCCAGTATGCTCAGATGCTCTGCAGGAACGGTCTGCAGGGCGTGTTCATCAACGGTTCCAGCGGCGAGGGCTACATGCTTACCGTCGACGAGCGCAAGCAGTTGGCCGAGGCATGGATGGATGCCACCCGCAACCTCGTCACCTGCGAGACCGCCGTGCAACCCGGCGTTCCCTTCAAGGTTATCGTTCACGTAGGTTCCTGTTGCGTGCGCGATGCACAGGAGCTGGCGCGCCATGCCGCAGCCATCGGGGCCTGGGGCATCGGTGCCATGGCGCCTCCCTTCCCCAAGATCGGTAGGGTGGAGGAGTTGGTGAAGTACTGCGAGGAGATAGCCGGTGCAGCTCCCTCGCTGCCCTTCTACTACTACCACATCCCTGCCTTCAACGGTGCCTTCCTGCCCATGGTCAAGCTCTTGGAGGCGGTGGATGGCCGCATCCCCAACTTTGCCGGCATCAAGTACACCTTCGAGAGCATCTACGAGTACAACCAGTGTCGCCTTTACGGTGGTGGCAAGTACGACATGCTGCACGGACAGGACGAGACCATCCTTCCCTCGCTCGCCATGGGCGGTGCGCAGGGTGGCATCGGTGGCACGACCAACTACAACGGCCGTTGCCTGACCGGCATCATCAAGGCCTGGAAGGCCGGTGACCTGGAGAAGGCGCGCGAGCTGCAGAACTTCGCCCAGCTCGTCATCAACGTCATCTGCCATTTCCGTGGCAACATCGTGGGGGGCAAGCGTATCATGAAGCTCATCGGCCTCGACCTCGGTCCCAACCGCACCCCCTTCCAGAACGTCACGCCCGACGAGGAGCAGCAACTGCGTCGCGAACTGGAGGAAATCGACTTCTTCAGCCGCAGCAATCAGATGTAACGGGGGGGGCTCCTCGCTCCCCCGAGGGTGTAATGTGGGTCCGTAAATTTCGGAAAAAAAACTGTAGAAGTATAATATGTTGTACTTTGTTTGGCGAAAAGAATGTTTTTTTGTACTTTTGCGCTGAAAAGTATAATATATAATACCTGGTATGGATTTAGCTTCTATCGTTAAAGAGCGTCGGCAGACTTTGCGAATCTCGCAACTCGATCTGGCAGAAATGGCAGGCGTCAGCATTGCCACGGTCAAAAGTATAGAGTGTGGAAAGGCTAATCCCTCCCTTCAGACAATGGAAAGCATTGCAGAAGTGCTTGGGCTCGAGCTTACGTTGACACTGAAGAACACATATTGAGAAAGAGCAAAAAATAACTTCGATTCATACGGAAATGGCAAAAAGACTTCTTGTATATGTAGGCAAGGATGTTGCGGGTACACTCTCGCAGCTATCGTCCCACGAATATGAGTTTGCGTACGAAGCCTCGTATTGTGATGGCAAGCACGTCCCTCTTTCACCTACGTTGCCAATTACCACAGAGGTGTATCGTTCGTCATATTTGTTTCCCTTCTTTGCCAATATCCTGCCCGAGGGGGCGAACAGACGTACTGTCTGTCGTCAGCTGCATATCGATGAGCACGACTATTTCTCTATACTTGCAGCATTCTCTGGCAAGGACTTTATTGGCAATATATCCGTAAAAGCTCCATGACAGAACGAAACATCACCGTTTGTCTTTCTACATTGGCAGAAGGATATTCAACCTATAGCAATCAGGCTCTTCGGGACCTTTTCGACGGTCAGAGAGTTTCTCACCTTCTTGACTTTACATGGGAAGATGATGAGGACAGCTCCGTTCTTGCAGAGAATACGCGCAACCTATCCATCTCTGGTGCACAAGAAAAACTCTCTGCTCTTGTCTGTGACGGTGTGATACGGCTTGCCCGGGAGGACGAGCAGGGAACTCATATTCTGAAACCTGCACCCCGCGAACATTTGCAATATCGTAAGCAGATACCAGCCAACGAGCACCTTACCATGCAGATAGCTTCTCAGGTCTATGGGATAGACGTGTCTGCCAATGGCTTAGCGTTGAGCAAGGATGGGCAGTATGTGTATGTTACCAGGCGCTTTGATGTCCAGCCTGGTGGTGTCAAGCTCATACTGGAGGATTTCTGTTCTCTGGCTGGAAGGACGGAAGAAGTGAATGGCATCGATTTCAAATACGAGGGTTCGTACGAGGATATCGCTATCTGTATACGTAAATACATTCCAGCATGGCCAGTGGCAATGGAGCAGTTCTTCCGCTTGGTTGTGTTTAACTACATATACGGAAATGGGGACGCGCATCTGAAGAATTTTTCGGTTTTGTATCGTGGCGGAGAACTGGTATTGGCACCTGCGTATGATCTCGTCAACACGTGTGTACATGTCGACGAACCGGATTTTGCAATGAGCGAAGGCCTATCGCCACGTCTTGTCACAAGCGAGACGTACGACCGGACGCTTCATCCTTGCCGAGCAGATTTTCTGTCATTTGCCCGTCTGATTGGGATGACTGACCGTCGTGCCAACCGTATTTTGGATGCGTTCATGGAGATACCCAAGCGGGTAGACGATCTTATCGAGCGCTCATTCCTTTTCGATGAAAAGACAAAACGCCTCTATCGGCGTATTGTGGCCGAACGTACTGCTTGGTTTGTGAGAAAAGATAAGGGATAGTATTCATAAAACAATAACGAAATGAAAAGGCAATTTTTTGCAGCCCTGCTGCTCATGGCCTGCGTTGGCATGCAGGCACAGAACACGCTCAACATCCACCAGAAGAGTGGGGGTGTGGTGAGCTATGCCTTCAGCGAGAAGCCCGTGGTGACCTACACCGCCGAGGGCATCCATCTCTCCACCAGCAAGGTGGATGTGGACTACCCCCTGTCGAACCTGCTTAAGTTCACCTTCGAGGACAACGAAGGCATAAAGCCCCATACGTGAGACATTCTGGGATTGCCCCCAAGCGGCCCGCGGCCGCCCTAGGCAATCCTGGAGTGTCTCACGTATGGGGCGTGACAAAAGTGGTTCTTGGAGTTGTAGCCCAAGGAAAGCGTCTTTGCTCGGCCAGTTTTTTTTCTTTTCTGCACGGAACGTTGTGACTTTGCGTAGCGAAAGAGCTTAATAAGATAGTAATCTTATTGCGATAGGATAGTAATCTTATCGGGAAATACTGCAACGGAATGAATGGCCTTTTCGTACAGCGAATAAAAAAAGGCTGTACGAAAAAGCTACAGGGGCGGGGCTGTGAACCCTCCAATAAAGGTGTATGATAAGTTTTACGCTTCCTCCTCCTCTACCAGTTCGAGTGATTGGGGAGCAATCTCGGTGGTGGAGATGCACAGTAGACTCTCGATGACGATGATGAACGTCTTCTTGCGGTGGCCCTTGATGCGCTGGAAGGTGCCGGTGAGACCCTCGAAGGGGCCCTCGAGGACGCGCACACGCTGGCCGGGCTTGATGCTGTTGATGATGTCGGGATCCTCGGTGATCTCGTAGTTGTTGCTCTCGTAGAGGCGGATGAAGGCCTCCATCTGGGCGTCGGGCACGATGATGGGTGTGCGGCCCCCCATGCCGTCGGGCTTGCAGACGTATTGCAAGCGGTTCGTTGTTGCCTTGAATTGCTGTATGACCGACTTCAGACCGTGCACGAAGATGAGGCTGGCCACGGCAGGTACCCATACCTTCTTCCTGCGGCCGCCCACGCGCTTCTCTGCCATCACCGTGGGGTAGAAGCATTTGAGGCCTATCAGCTCCAGATCGTCCTTCATCTTCTTCTCCGACCGGTAGGTGGCGCGCATGGCAAACCACTGCTCTTCTTCTGCTTTCTTCTCTTTCTTCTCTTTCTCTTGGCGAGGCAAAGGGGGGAGTGATGGCTTGGGGACTTCGTCTGAGGCGGGTGAAGTGTCGGTCATGGATGCTGTGTGTGTAAATATATAAGGTAAGAAGCCGATAATCGGTGGTCGGATAGAGGAGACTCGAACTCCCGACCCCCACGTCCCGAACGTGGTACGCTACCAACTGCGCTACTATCCGAATGCAAATTACGATGGTGGACCCTCGTTTGCTTTTGCGCTGCAAAGATACGAAGAAATTGCGATATTTGTGCCCTGATGCGCATTAAATACGTCTCTCATTGTGCTTTTTTTTCTTTTTTTTGAAAAAAATCGCAAAAATATTTGGTGGAACCGGAAAAAGTGCGTACCTTTGCAACCGCAAACGAGAAACCACGGTGCCATAGCTCAGTTGGTAGAGCAAAGGACTGAAAATCCTTGTGTCCCCGGTTCGATTCCTGGTGGCACCACTTTGGTGGGTGGAACGCTATTGAAGCTTCGGCGGATATAGCGTTCTTTTTTTGAATTAAGTGTTCAATATTAAGCAGCGATATAGTATTTGGCGTTGAGTAGCAATGCGAAATACTATATCGCTGCTTTTTTTGTGTCTTACCGTTGTGGAAAATGTAACGCAGCGTTACAGAAACTGAGACGCAGCGTTACAAAAACTGAGACGCAGCGTTACAGAACACGATATGCACCATGAATAATAAGGTTGATGATTTTAGTGATGATTAAAAAATAGGGAACGATATACTATTAGGCATTGATCATCATCCACAAATCGGGACTAAACGCAGGGTAGGGAGGAGGCCCGCTTTCTGTGGAATAGGCGTCATTCCGACTGTCTTGTCCGTCCGATGAATGCGTATTTGTAGTTCTGTGCAACAATTGCGTTGAGCAGATTCTTGCCGCTGTAGGAGCTGCTGCCCATAAAGTCGCTCAGCACGTAGCCGGCAGGACCGTTGAGGGCGGAGGTGAGGTGTCCGGCCGTGTAGGGATTCATATCCTCGGCAGACTTCGTGATGGAGCTTCCCCATGCATAGGCCACGCTGGTGTAGGTGAAGTGATAGCGAGCCTTGTTCGTGTTGGACGAGGCATAGTCGAGCATGGTCTTGATGTCATTCTTCTTTGTGTCTCCCTTGTCGTTGTAATTATCCTCGATGTTGGCGTAGCAGGTGTTGGCAATCTTGGCCGAGTAGTCGGTTATCATGCCATTGTCGGGCCAGTTGGTAATCATAAAGCCACGAGCCGTGGCCGTGCCGTTGCGGTTGAAGAACATAATCTTGCCACGCAGGTCATCGAGCGTGTAATAGGAATGGTCTACGTTCAGGAAATAGTCTGCATACTGGTTCTGACAGGCGTTGATGACGGCCCACATCTCGCTGGAGCGGTCGCTGTATTCGGAACCTCCCAGTGTAGGCTTGTTGTTCTCCTTGACCTGCACGATAGAGATGCTCTCACTGGGGTGTCCCTTGAGGAAATCTGCGAAGATGCTGATGGCATCCGTGTACAGCACGTTGGTGCTGACCTGTCCGTGGTAGATGTATAGGTTGCTGTCCGTGAGTGTGGTGGTTCCCATGTAGCCGGGACGTATGTCGAACATACGTACGCCGTTGGCAAGCAGTGTGGCCAGGTCATCGTCCTGACACTTTGCTGCTGATGCAGAAAAACCTGTTATCTTGCTTGTTGCTGCATCGTGTGCACCGGGTGTGCTAAGCATGCTGAAGTAGACGTTGCCGGGCACCGTGGCCATCCAGCATCCGGGGGCTTTGGTCTCTGTGAAGACGAGTGGCTCGGAGGCGTCTACTGTACTGTAGTCTTGCGAATGGAGGGTGCCGTCCGTTGTCCTGACGGTGACGGTTACGCCCTGGCTCAGTGTGACAGGTCGCAGATAGGCATGCAGGGTGGTGGCGTTGTTGTCGTTGATGACCTGTACGACATCGCTTGCCATGTTGCTGACATAGACGGAGGGTGCCGTTCCGTCGCTGAAGGTCGGCGTGTATTGGTCCTCCAGGATGTTGCACGACATGGGGCCGGCAATCTTCTCCTTGCCGCGGGCAAAGATGCTGACGCTCTGCACGTCGGGGATGGCGGAAATGTCGAGGGTGAGGGCTGTGAAGATGGGCGCTGCATCCACCGGTCCGACGGCGTTTTGGATGGACGTAATCTGGTAATCAGGACCTGCTGTGTTTTCTGAATTGAGTTGCTGTGCGTACACCGAGGCCTGCAGTTTGATGGGCGGGAGTGACGTAAGTGTGCCGTGAAGGATGAAGCCGGCGAGAGCCTCTGCGTCGCTTAGGTTGATTGTCCCGTTCTGGTCCACGTCGGCTGTCCGTGGGGCGGGGGCATCCGTATCGGAGACGAGCGTGTGTGTCAGTATGCAGAGGTCGGCGATGGTGACGCGATTGTCTCCGTTGAGGTCCCCGATGTAGGGTCCCTTGTGCTGGGCACAGAGGTGGAGTGGGAAGAGGGTGGTGATAAGCAGGATTGTCTTAGTCTTCATGGGTTTGCTTTTTCGGATTTAGTATCTATGTGTTGCAAAGATAGTGAAAATATGGCAAATATAAATATGTGTGATGTTTTTTTTAGGCAAAAGATAACTTTTTGTTGCTCGTTTCGTGCAAAAGTGCTACCTTTGCAATGGCTAAACACTGAAGTTTGAAACCACAAAAAATACACATGCAGATATGATAAAACGCAACGTATGGCAACAGCTTGTGCCGTTGCTGCTCTTTCTCTCATTTGCTGCCTATGTCTTGCTGGGGTGCTATCCCGATATGTTGCACATGGCACAGGAGCGTAACGAGTTCCTCGGGACGTCGCAGTTCTTTGTCGAAAAGATGTCGGAACCATTCGGGCTGATGTCCTACCTCGGCTGCTATCTGACGCAGTTCTTCTACTATCCTGCGTTGGGAGTGGGGCTTTTGCTGCTTGTCTGGGCTGCCTGTTATGGCATCACAATGCGCTTGCTGACATCCCACGGCAGGACGTTGCATCCCGTGCAGCCCTGGCTGGCCCTCATGCCGCTGGCCTGCCTGTTGTGCTCGCTCACCGACGTGGGCTACTGGATATACATCCTGCCCTTGCGTGGCTACTGGTTCTCCCAGTCGCTGGCCTACCTGTGCCTGCTGCTCCTGCTGCTGGCTGGCGGGGGGATGGCACAGAAGTGGCGCATCGTGTGGGGAGTGGCGGGTTCGTTGTTACTCTTTCCGCTCCTGGGTCTCTGGATAGTCCTCTTCCCCGTGCTCCTGTTCGAACTGCCGACGGGTGAGGGCAAGGAGAGGCTGTCACTCTCCATCCGCGCCCTCAAGGGTATCTGTCTGCTGGCTTTGCTTGGTGCCTTGCTGTGGGACCGCTTCGTATTCCCCGAGGGTAATTACTTCCTGGCGGGCTTGCCCTATTTTACGTCCAACACGGTGGATGCCGTGCGTTGTTCCTACCCCTTCATTCTGCTGCTGGCCTTCCTCTTGCTGCTGTTCTTCCCGGCTACCTGGCTGCAACAGCGTGCTGAGGCCGGGAAAGGGAAACCGGCGAAAGGGTGGATGCCCTGGGCCTTGGGCCTTGTCTCGATGGGGCTCATTGCGGGCATGACGATGGTGCTCAGCTTCCGTGACTACAACTATCAGGCCGAGATGCGCATGGACAGAGCCTTGATGCAGGACGACTGGCAGACGATTCTTGCCGAGGCAGGCAAAGCCGAGACACCGAGCCGCTCCATGGTGTGCCTGACCAACATCGCCCTGATGAATACGGGCGGGCTGGGCAACCGCTCGTTCGCACTGGCCAACAGCGGCATTGAAATCAATAATCCCGACTCGCTGAACGTCAACATCATGCTCATGTCAGCGCCCTTGGTGTACTATAATTACGGTAAGGTGCAGTACGCCATCCGTTGGGCAATGGAGAGTGCCGTGAACTATGGCTTCTCGCCCTACCATCTGAAATGTTTCGTCCGGGCTGCACAGGAGGCTGGCGACACCCGACTGGTCGACCGCTACATGCAGTTGCTGAGCCGGACCACCTTCCACGCCTCGTGGCAACCCTTGCCTCCCACGCCCGTGGTGCAGGATTTGCACAGATCGTTCCTTGACGTGCTGGATTCCGACTACGACGACTGTGAACACTATCTGATAGAGAACTTCAGCCTGGCACATGGCGCAAAGAGTCCGCTGGTAAAGGAACTGAATCTCTTCTACACAATGATATACCGTGACCCGCAGCGTTTCTGGCCGGCCTTCCATGCCTACATGGTAGAGACCAAGGGTGCCGAACTGCCCCTTCACTACCAGGAGGCCTATCTGGTCATGCAGGAGAACTATCCCGTGCAGCTGCCATACGAAGTGCCTGTGACGCCCATGACGAAGCAGAACTATAGTGGCTACGGAAGGGACTTGGCACAATATACGCGTCAGGGACTCTCGCAGGAGCAGATTGGCGAGGCTATGAAGAAGGCATGGGGCCACACTTACTGGTGGTATATCATGTATGGAAGGAAGAGCTATTAAAAATTGAAGGTTAAAGATTGAAAATTGAAGAGAGGGACAAATCACAATACTCAAACAGATGATACATTATATATATAATAAGGTAAGGAGGGGCGCTTCCCGGGTGCTCCTGCTATGTGTGGTGGCTTTGTTGATGGCCTGTGGCGGTCATGCCGATGTGCCACAAGATGCCACGAAGGTTGACGAACTGCCAGCCATCTATCCCGACTATGCCAATGTGACGGTGCCCTGCAACATTGCTCCGCTCAATTTCATGTTACCCGATTCGCTCTACACGAAGATCGTGGCACGAATGACGGCTGCCGACGGCACGGAGTTTGTCTATGGCGACGGTACGAAGGTGCTCATCCCCGAGGATGAATGGACTGCGTTGCGTGACGGTTCAAAGGGGAAGGCGCTGAAGGTGGAGGTCTTTGGTGAACGTGATGGCAAATGGACGGCTTACAGGACTTTTGATATCAATGTGTCCGAATTTCCCATCGACCCGTACATCTCGTACAGACTCATCCAGCCTGCCTATGGCTATTACGATAAGATGAACATCAGTCAGCGTGACGTGACGTGTTACGACGAGCGTATGGTGATAAACAACAAGGCGGCCTGTAACGATAAGAAGGGGCAGTGCGTCAACTGCCACAGTTACCAGAACTACAAGACCGACAACATGCTCTTCCATGTGCGTGTGACGAATGGAGGCACGGTTGTGGTGAGCAATGGTAAGGCCCGGAAGCTGGATCTGAAGCGCGAGGGCATGATAAGTGCCGGTGTCTATCCCTCCTGGCATCCTACCTTGCCGCTTATTGCCTTCTCGACGGATAACACCCATCAGTGGTTCCACACCTCCGACCTGAACAAGGTGGAGGTCTTCGACGATGCCAGCGACCTCGTGCTCTATGACGTGCAGCACGACAAGGTTACCACCATCTGTGCCGACACAACCCGACTGGAGGTCTTCCCCACCTGGACACCTGACGGCAAGTATCTGTACTATTGTTCGGCCGACCGTTGGGTGCCCGACAGTACGAACCAGGGCGACTACCGTCTGGACTATAAGACACTGCGCTATAACCTGTACCGTCGCAGCTTCGATGCTGCCGCTCTTCGTTTCGGAGAGGAGGAGCTGGTATACCGTGCCGATTCGCTCGGTCGCAGTGTCTCGCTGCCGCGTGTCAGTCCCGACGGCCGTTTTGTAACCTTTGCGGAGGGCGACTACGGTTATTTCAATATCTGGCATCGCGAGGCTGACATCCGCATCCTCGATATCAAGACAGGCGAGTTTGTCCCAACGGAACTCATGAACAGCCGGACGGATGCCGAGAGCTATCCCTCGTTCTCCAGCAACGGCAAGTGGGTGATGTGTGCCAGTCGGCGTGACGATGGCAATTACAGCCGTGTCTACATAGCCTACTTCGACGGCGCAAAGGCGAGCAAAGCCTTCCTGTTGCCGCAAGCCGACCCGCAGCAGAACCTATGGCGACTACTCAGTTATAACCGCCCCGAGTTTATGGTGGAGCCCGTCGGCATCTCCATGTCGGAGTTCTGTCGCGTCATAATGCAGAAGTGATACTTCTGTATGCTCTGTTTTCTGATGATAACGTAGTATTCGAATAAATATTCGTTAAAAGAGTGGTATTTTTGAATAAAATGCCACTTTTTTTTGTTTTTTTCTGTCGTTTAGTAAGGCTTATTCGTTAAAAATACGTACCTTTGTGTCCTCAAAATGAATTGTTGGTGGATAAAATGTCATCCGACAAAATATAAATCGCTTATGGCAGAAGGAAAAAAGAACGGTCGACTTGAACTCATCAAGATGATAGTATCTGGTCAGGAATTGTCTACACAGGAGGAACTCCAGCGTGAGTTGAACATTGCAGGCTATCCTACCAGCCAGGCCACTCTGGTTCGCGATCTGAAGCAGTTGCGCATTGTCAAGGGGCTGAACAAGGAGGGGCGAAACGTGTACCTGATGCCATCGGAACAGCGTTTCCGCATGGTGAGTGACACGCATGTGACCGTTGATGCAATGAACAAGCTGGGTGTGGTGAGCGTGAAGTTCAGTGGCAACCTGGCTGTCATCCATACTCCCCCCGGCCATGCTGGTCATGTGGCGTACGACATCGACAATGCCGGGATTGCCGAAATACTGGGCACTGTGGCAGGTGACGACACCGTGATCGTTGTACTGGCCGAGTATGCAGACAGGGCCAAGGTGATGGATGAATTGAGTCTGATATAAAGCTTTATATATATAATAAGGTAATGGAACAGGAAATTAAAGTGATGGTGGCGCTCCCCGAGCATGAGGTGTACGTCGACATCATTCTCGATACAATACGTGAGGCCGCCAAGAAGCGTGGCACCGGCATCGCAGAACGAACCCACGAATACGTGGCCACGAAGATGAAGGAGGCCAAGGCCGTCATTGCCCTGTGTGGCGACAGGTTTGCCGGCTTCAGCTACATCGAGACGTGGGGCAACAAGCACTACGTGACCACGAGTGGTCTGATCGTACATCCCGACTATCAGGGTAGGGGAGTGGCCAAGCGCATCAAGGACTACACCTTCACGCTGGCTCGCGTTCGCTGGCCTCATGCCAAGATCTTCAGTCTGACGAGCGGCGATGCAGTGATGAAGATGAACACGGCCCTCGGCTACGTGCCTGTCAGCTTCAACCAGCTGACCGACGATGAGGCCTTCTGGCGCGGTTGTCAGGGCTGCACGAACCACGACATCCTGGAGATGAAGAACCGTAAGTTCTGCGTCTGCACCGGCATGCTGTGGGATCCCGACAAGCATCATGGTGAGCCAACCAGTCTCGAGGTCATCAAGGACATCATGAGAACATTAGTATTACGTGGAATAGAATAAAATAAAAGATATGGCAAAGAAGAAAGTAGTGGTCGCCTTCAGTGGCGGTCTGGACACGAGTTACAATGTGATGTATCTCACCAAGGAGATGGGATACGAGGTTTATGCTGCCTGCGCCAACACGGGTGGTTTCAGCGAGGAGCAGCTGAAGCAGAACGAGGAGAACGCCTACAAGCTGGGCGCTGTGAAGTACGTTACGCTCGACGTTACCAAGGAGTATTATGAGAAGTCTCTGAAGTTCATGGTCTACGGCAACGTGCTGCGCAACAACTGCTATCCCATCTCGGTCAGCTCGGAGCGTATCTTCCAGGCATTGGCCATCGCTCGTTATGCCAAGGAGATCGGTGCCGATGCCATCGCTCACGGCTCTACCGGTGCCGGCAACGACCAGATTCGTTTCGACATGACCTTCCTCGTGAAGGCTCCCGGCGTGGAGATCATCACGCTGACTCGCGACAAGAACCTCTCTCGTCAGGAGGAGGTTGACTACCTGAATGCCAATGGCTATTTTGCCGACTTCACCAAGCTGAAGTATTCTTATAATGTGGGTATCTGGGGCACGTCAATTTGCGGTGGCGAGATTCTCGACAGCAAGCAGGGACTGCCCGAGACGGCTTACCTGAAGCACGTCACCAAGGAGGGTCCCGAGACCCTGACGCTGGGCTTCGACAAGGGTGAGCTCTGCTCGGTGAACGGCATTCACTACGACGATAAGATTGCCGCCATCCAGAAGGTGGAGGAGATCGGTGCGGCTTACGGCATCGGTCGTGACTGCCACGTGGGCGACACCATCATCGGCATCAAGGGTCGTGTGGGCTTCGAGGCTGCTGCCCCCATGCTCATCATCGCTGCCCACCGCTATCTGGAGAAGTTCACTTTGTCTAAGTGGCAGCAGTACTGGAAGGAGCAGGTGGCCAACTGGTACGGCATGTTCCTGCACGAGAGCCAGTACCTGGAGCCTGTCATGCCCGATATCGAGGCTATGCTCAGCAGCAGCCAGCGCAACGTGACCGGTGAGGTTACGCTCGAACTGCGTCCCCTCGGCTTCCAGACCGTTGGCGTGGACTCTCCCAACGACCTCGTCAAGAACAAGCTCGGCGAGTACGGCGAGACGGCCAAGGCATGGTCTTCAGAGGATGCCAAGGGCTTCATCAAGGTTACCTCAACGCCTCTGCGTGCCTACTATCTGGCACACCCCGACGAGGAACGTTAAACAACAAATATAGAGATATTACAGAATGGCGAAAAGATTCTATTTGTCGCAGACCGACAAGAAGATTGCCGGTGTATGCGGAGGATTGGCTGAATATTTCGATATCGATCCATTGATTGTCCGAGTGGCCGTACTCTTTCTTACCTTCTGCGTAGGTGGCGGTCTGTTGCTCTATATTGTACTTGCATTGCTGGCACCCAAGGGTCCCGGTGGCGCGCCCACTCGCATGAACAACCTGAATAGCAACAATTATTCGTCGTCGAACAACGATTCTCGGTCAGACTATGGTGGTGGCAGCCACTATGACAGAGGATGATTAGTCCCACACGAAGGCACGAAGGTCACGAAGTTCTAAAATTATTTCAATGCTTGTAGAGGTAGCCGGTTCATTGTCTTTTAAGGTTCTTGGGTGTGCTATGGAGGTACATAAGGAACTTGGGCCTGGACTGCTCGAATCTATCTACGAGGAGGCTTTGGTAATGGAACTGGAGGAAAATGGCTTCCACGTTCAAAGGCAACAGCCGGTCCCTGTTATGTATAAGGGAAGACCTTTGAAAAATGATCTTCGATACGACCTTTTGGTAAATGGAAAGTTATTAATTGAAATAAAATCTGTGGAGAATCTTCTTCCGGTTCATGCTAAACAGACGCTGAGTTATCTAAAGCTCATGCATTTGCGGGAGGGACTTTTGATTAATTTTAATGTAAATGTTTTGAAAGAAGGCGTCCGTAGAATACTCAACGATAAATAATATTGTCTTCGTTTTCTTCGTGTCTTCGTGTGAAATAATGTTATGGTAAAAGTAGGTATCTTGGGTGCGGCAGGTTATACGGGTGGTGAACTGATCCGCCTGTTGCTGAACCACCCAGAAGTAGAGATTGTGTTTGCCAACAGCGAGAGTAATGCTGGCAATAAAGTATATGAGGTGCACGAGGGACTGCTGGGCGACACCGAGATGGAGTTCAGCAGCGAGATGCCCTTCGACCAGGTCGACGTGGTGTTCTTCTGCTTCGGTCATGGCAAGAGCGAGGCGTTCCTGAAGGAACATGAGATTCCTGCCAACGTGAAGATCATCGACTTGGCACAGGACTTCCGTATCAAGGGCGACCACGACTACGTGTATGGTTTGCCTGAGACGCATCGCGAGCAGATCAAGGCATGCAAGCATCTGGCCAACCCTGGCTGCTTTGCCACCTGCATCCAGGAGGGACTCTTGCCCCTGGCCAAGGCCGGTCTGCTGACCCACGACATCGCCGTGAATGCCATTACCGGCTCGACGGGAGCCGGACAGAAGCCCGGTGCTACGACCCATTTCTCATGGCGCAACAACAATTTTTCCACTTACAAGTTGTTCACCCACCAGCATCTGCACGAGATTTGTCAGACCCTGAACGAACTGAAGCCCGAAGGCACGCCCCGCGTCATCGACACCCTGAATGAGGGCTTCCCTGCAGAGGGAGAGGGGCTTGAGGAGGCTATCACTGTCGACTTCATCCCCTATCGTGGCGACTTTGCCCGTGGCATCTTCTGCACCGAAGTCATTACGCTCGACAAGGCCGTTCCGGCCGCGGATGTCGTGCAACTCTACAAGGAATTTTTCAAGGATGCAGCCTTCACCCACTATAGTGACAAGGCGCCCGACCTCAAGCAGGTGGTCAACACCAACAAGGCGCTCGTCCACGTGGATGTGTTTGGACGCAAGGTCGTTGTCACCTCGATGATCGACAACCTGCTGAAGGGTGCCGTAGGCCAGGCCGTGCAGAATATGAACCTCATGTTCGGACTTGACGAGAAGGCCGGTCTGAACCTGAAGGCAAGTGCATTCTAAGCCGCACACGACCCCCTCCTAACCTCACGACCCCCTCCTAACCTCCCCGAGGGGAGGGACTACAAAGATACATTAAAAGCAATAAACAAATAATAAACCACACCCCCTTTTGTGACTATCCAGCACCCTCCCCTTGGGGAGGGACGAGGAGGGGGTCTAAACCGCACACGCCCCCTTGTGTGACAATCCAATCACCCTCCCCTCGGGGAGGGATGGGAAGGGGGTCTTATTATGGAACTATTTGACGTATATCCACTATTCGATATTGCAATCGACAAAGGTCAGGGTTGCAAAGTTTGGGACACAGAGGGACAGGAGTACCTCGACCTCTATGGCGGTCATGCCGTAATCAGCATCGGCCATGCCCACCCCCATTATGTAGAGGCCATCAGCAAGCAGGTGGCCAAGTTGGGTTTCTACAGCAACTCGGTGCAGAACCCCCTGCAGAAGGAGCTGGCCAAGCGTCTGGGCAAGGCCAGCGGTTATGAGGACTATCAGCTGTTCCTCATCAACAGCGGTGCTGAGGCCAACGAGAACGCCCTGAAGCTGGCTTCGTTCTATAACGGTCGTACGCGTGTCCTCTCGTTCGAGAAGGCCTTCCACGGACGTACCTCGCTGGCCGTTGAGGCCACGGCCAATCCCAAGATCATCGCGCCCATCAACGCCAATGGTCATGTCACCTACCTGCCCATCAACGACCTCGCTGCCTGGGAGGCCGAGCTGAGCAAGGGCGACGTTTGCGCTTGCATCGTGGAGTGCATCCAGGGCGTGGGTGGCATCCGCATGGTCGACAAGGAGTTCCTGCAGGGTCTGCGTGCGCTCTGTGACAAGTACGACACCGTGCTCATCTGCGACGAGATCCAGTGCGGCTATGGCCGTAGTGGCAAGTTCTTTGCGCACCAGCATCTGGACGTTAAGCCCGACATGATCACCGTGGCCAAGGGCATCTGCAACGGCTATCCCATGGGTGGCGTGCTCATCTCGCCCAAGTTCAAGCCCGTCTACGGACAGCTGGGCACCACGTTTGGTGGCAACCACCTGGGTTGTGCCGGTGCGTTGGCCGTGCTCGACGTCATCGAGCAGGAGGGGCTCGTGGACAATGCTGCCAAGGTGGGCCAGTACCTCCTTACCACTCTCACAGCCGAGATGAAGGCCGGCAACCTGCCTCACGTCATCGACGTGCGTGGCGAGGGTCTGATGATCGGCATCGAACTGGACATCCCCTACAAGGAGCCCCGCACCCGTCTCATCAAGGAGCAGCATTGCTTCACTGGTTGTTCGGGCACCAACGTCATCCGTCTGCTGCCTCCCCTCTGCCTTAGCATGGAAGAGGCTCGGCAGTTTATCGAAAGATTCAAGAAAGTACTATAACCATAACTAATATATTTGCACACGGAGCCGCTTCTGTCCCACAGGAATGGCACAGTCCTGTTGTGTGAGAGAAAAAGAAAAAATCTTATGATCAACAAATTCGTAGAACGTACCGAGTTCGAGTCGTACGAGGACTTCTTGCAGAACTTCAAGGTCAATGTGCCCGACGATTTCAACTTCGGCTACGATGTAGTGGATGCCTATGCCGAGACGCAACCTGAGAAGGAGGCCATCCTCTGGACCAATGAGCGTGGCGATGTAAAGCACATGAACTACGCCGAGTACAAGCAGCATTCCGATCGCACCGCCTCCTACTTCCTGCAGCTGGGTATCCAGCGTGGCGATGCCGTCATGCTCATCCTCAAGCGTCGCATCGAGTGGTGGATCTGCATGGTAGCCCTCCACAAGATAGGTGCCGTGGCCATCCCCGCCACCCACCTGCTCACCGACAAGGATATCATCTACCGCTGCCATGAGGCCAGCATCAAGGCCATCGTGGCCGTGGGCGATGCCATGGTGCTCCGCAACGTCATCCGTGCCCGCATCTACTGCCCCACGCTCGAACACTGTGTATCCATCGGCCCCACCGTACCCCAGAACTGGGAGAACTACTGGCAGGGCATCATGATGGCGCCCAGGTTCAAGAGCCAGAAGGGACAGAACAAGGTGACGGACAACTTCCTGATGTACTTCACCTCGGGCACGAGCGGCGAGCCCAAGATGGTCTTGCACGACTACTCCTACCCTCTGGCCCACATCATCACGGCCAAGTACTGGCACAAGGTGCACGAGGGTTCGCTCCATCTCACCGTGGCCGACACGGGTTGGGGCAAGGCCGTATGGGGTAAGTTCTACGGACAGATGCTGGCCGGTGCCACCGTCTTCGTCTATGACTTTGAGGGACGCTTCGAACCCGATGAGATGCTCGAGACGATAGAGAAGTTCAAGGTCACCTCCTTCTGTGCGCCCCCCACCGTCTACCGCTTCATGATTCGCGAGGACCTCTCCAAGTACGACCTCTCCAACCTGGAGTACTGCACCACGGCCGGTGAGGCCCTCAATCCCAACGTCTTCCTGGAGTGGAAGGAGAAGACCGGCATCATGATCTACGAGTCGTACGGACAGACTGAGACCACCATGGTGCTCGGTACCTATCCCTACGTGGAGCCCCGTCCCGGCAGCATGGGTGTGCCCAACGGCCAATATGATGTCGATGTCCTCAATGCCAAGGGCGAACACTGCCAACCCGGTGAGCATGGCCAGTTGGTCATCCGCCTCGACAAGGGCAAGCCCCTCGGCCTCTTCAAGGAATACTACCGCAACCCCGAGCTCAACGAGAGCGCATACGAGGGTGGCGTCTACCATACGGGCGACGTGGTCTACTACGACGAGGACGGCTACTACTGGTTCGTCAGCCGTGCCGACGACGTCATCAAGTCCAGCGGCTACCGCATCGGCCCCTTCGAGGTGGAGAGTGCGCTGATGACCCATCCCGCCGTGGTGGAGTGCGCCATCACCGGTGTGCCCGACGACGTGCGCGGCATGGTGGTCAAGGCCACCGTGGTCCTCGCCCTCGACTACAAGGGTCAGGAAGGTCCCGAACTGGTGGCCGATTTGCAGGACCACGTCAAGCGCGAGACGGCTCCCTACAAGTATCCCCGCATCATCGAGTTCGTCGACGAACTGCCCAAGACCATCAGCGGCAAGATCCGTCGTGTCGAGATTAGAGAAAAAGATAATAAGTAAAAAGCCTTATGAAAACTTTTTTGAACGTACAAGACCTTGGCGACCTGAAGCAGGCCCTGGCCGAGGCACAGGAGATAAAGAACGACCGCTACAAGTACAGCGAGTTGGGCAAGAACAAGACAGCCCTGCTCGTCTTCTTCAACAACAGTCTGCGCACCCGCCTCTCTACCCAGAAGGCTGCACAGAACCTGGGCATGAACGTCATTGTGCTCGATGTCAATGCCGGTGCATGGAAGCTGGAGACCGAGCGTGGCGTCATCATGGACAGCGACAAGAGCGAGCACCTGCTGGAGGCCATCCCCGTCATGGGCAGCTATTGCGACATCATCGGCATCCGCTCCTTCGCTGGCCTCACCGACCGCGAGTACGACTATGCCGAGACGGTTTACAACCAGTTCGTCAAGTACAGCGGCCGCCCCGTCTTTGCCATGGAGACTGCCACCGTGCACCCCCTCCAGGCCTTTGCCGATTTGATTACGATTGCAGAGCATGCACCCCAGCAGCCTGCCACCGAGTCAGGCAAGCCCATCAAGGTGGTCATGACGTGGGCTCCCCATCCCAAGTGCCTGCCGCAGGCCGTTCCCAACTCGTTTGCCGAGTGGATGGTGGCTGCCAGCAAGGAGGCTTCTCTCCTTCAGAGAGGCGGGAGTGAGGTCGGCATCGACTTCGTTATCACTCACCCCAAGGGTTATGAGCTCGACCCCAAGTTCGTGGGCGATGCCCGTGTGGAGTACGACCAGATGAAGGCCTTCGAGGGTGCTGACTTCATCTATGCCAAGAACTGGAGCTGTCCCGGTGTCACCTGTCCCGACCAGTACGGCAAGATTCTTGAGGATTATCACAACCTGCTCGACTGGACTGTCTCGGAGCGTCAGATGGCCGTCACCAACAACGGCAAGTTCATGCACTGTCTGCCTGTGCGTCGTAACATGATTGTCACCGATGACGTCATCGAGTCCGAGAACTCACTCGTCATCCCCGAAGCTGCCAACCGAGAGATCTCGGCTACGGTCGTGCTCAAGCGAATGCTCGAAAGAATTCATAATGCATAATTCATAATTCATAATTGGCTGGCGCGATGTACGCCCTCTCACCGTACATCCTTCACACCTTACCCGCGGTAGCTTCCCCCTCCATAGAGGGAGGGGGGGAGGGGGAGGGGCTTCGGGGCTGATGACTCCTCTTTGTACGAATTTATTGTCATAATGCAGGTTGCGGCCTTGCGCCGTTTCTACTGTTGTTTTTAGCCTGTTTATTGGTTCGGAACTTGTTCTAAATCAATAAACAGGCTTTTTTTGTGCGTTTGAGCAAAAAAATAATAGATTCTGTTGGGTGATAACAGACAAAAAAAGTATATTTGCCCCAACAAACAAGGATAACAAATGCTAAAGCTACGCTTTGTCGTTGTTTTTCCTTAGTCTTTGAGAAAATCTAAATTTCTGATAATTATAAATCTTATGAAGAAAAAGCTTCTAATGTTATTGTGTCTGCTCATGCTGTGCGCAGGGCAGACGAGCGCAACCGTCTGGCCCCGCACTTACGGTTCGTGGTCACGCCTGGCCAATGGCGGTACGGTGAGCGGCACTATCAAAGTGCCCGTTATCTTCGTGAATTTCTCGCAGGCGAACAGCGATGATGATAACGTCATCACCGAAGCCAACCAGACGACGTGGATCAACAATCTCAACGCCTCTACGGGTTACGGCGCCAACAAGTATTTCAGCGACATGTCCTATGGCAACGTCAACGTGGAGTTCGTCAAAGTGGGCACGTACACCGCCAACAACAAGGCGAGCAACTGGGCTGGCAACAACAGAGCCACACTGGCAGCGAATGCTATACAGAATGCTACCTATGCCACAGGTTTCAGCAAGGCAAGTTGGGAGAACTTTGACTCAAACAGCGACGATTTCGTCGACCTGGTTATGCTCATTTTTGCCGGCCATGCCGACGGAGACAATAGAAGTACTGGAACGAGCGTCAGCTCTATCAATCCCCACAGCTCCTTCGTCGATTCTGGTAGCGGCACGACCTACACGGGCATCAGCAAGATGTTCTCGCGCTATGTTCTCGTCAACGAATTAGGCCATAACAGCGGCTCTTGCGCCAATCTCGGTACTGCCCTCCACGAGCTCGGTCACGCCATCTTTGACCTTCCCGACTACTACGGAGGTTCCTACGTATCTTACATGGGCTTTTGGGACACTATGGACTATGGTACGTTCTTCGGAGATGTGATTAGTACTTCTAATCCCGTTCCCGGCCTCTCTGCCTTCAGCCGTATGCTCAACGGCTGGCTCACCCCGACCGAGCTTACCTACGGACAGCATGTAACCATTCACCCCATCAACGACCAGGCTGAGGC
Source organism: Bacteroidaceae bacterium (assembly GCA_045616065.1). Lineage (GTDB taxonomy): Bacteria > Bacteroidota > Bacteroidia > Bacteroidales > Bacteroidaceae > Physcousia. Next base: position 66,845 of record JAZLFZ010000020.1, read on the forward strand.
TTACATGATCAAGGAGAGTGACACGCACTACTACCTCTTTGAGGCTCGCGCCGCTAAAGCAGGTTCTTGGGACGCAGGTCTCACCTCAGGCCTCATCCTGACCGAAGTAAATGAGAGTGATGGCGGCAGCTGGATCATTGATCACACTACGAACGACGGCAAGGTCAAGGTTGTCCGTGCCGACAAGATAGAGTGGACGAGCAGTAACTACTCCTCCAACATCAACACCCAGCCCTTCGGCCCCAATGTAAAGGTGATAGATTCTTCTTACGGCTCCATCTTCGCCACCAAGACCGTGGAGAACATCGTTGTCAACGCTGACGGCACGGTAGAGTTCGACTTCATGGGCGGCGATTCTAACAACAAATCTACCGACGACCTCACCGACGGCACCATCGTCGAGGTGAGCAACTACTACGGTCTCGGCTCCCTCGTCAACGACGGCGGCACCATCAAGTCCATCGGCGGCAGCCAGACCTTTGTAGACCGCTACTTCACTGACGGTCGCAATTACAACACGGCCTACAGCGGCAGCTTCGATGCCAACAATGCTGACCACCTTTGGCAGGTGATGACGTATAACGGCCAGAAGTATCTCGTAAATGTGGGTAGTGAGAAGACCCTCAGTGTGGCCAATCCCACCGTGCTGGCCGACGACCCCGTTGTAGTCAGCATTGCTTCCATTGCCAATCTCAATAATGCTTTCACCCTCTCCTCTTCAGAGGGCAACATGAGTGCGTCGGTATTCAGCAACATTCCTACGTACATTCAGGAAACGGTGCTGGCATCTAACTATAAGCCCAACGGCAGCACCTTCTCTTACTCTGGTGCTTTCTCTTCGTCGAAGGTACTTCGCGTCGAGATGGACCTCAGTACCTGTACGGATGCCAACGAGAACGTCATCACGATTGGCGAAAACATCGGCGCTTGGTTTGGCAAGCACATCCACATGTATTACACCAAGAGCAGCGGCAGCCTTGAGGTCGACATTATGAACGCCAGTGCTCTCACTCACCAGATTAACCGCACTGTCACAGGCCAGCTCGTCATCGAACTTAGCTCTGCAGGCCTCACCATCAACGGTATGACCTACATGCCTGCCGACTACTCCGCCCTCTCCGACATCATCGCTCTTTCCACCATCTACGCTGGTAGTCAGGAGGGTACGAACCGCAGCCATGCACAGAACTACAATATCGGCATCGGCCGCATGGATAAAGTCAACAGTGCTTACCCCGTTTCCGCTATCGCCACTGAGGACGCCTCAACTGCATGGACTTTCCGTACTGTGACCACCACCGTTCCCGCCCTCTCCTTTGAGGACGTTTTCGGCGAAATTACCTACGAAGTAGCTATGGCGAAGAAGCTGGTTGCAGAGGAGACGACCGTTTCCAAGACTGTTTATAATGCTTCGACGGCAGCACTTACCCAAGGCGCAGATACGGAGTTCCTCATCTTGTCTAGCAATGGATGGAGAGGCTTAGGCGGAACGACCACTGCAGTGGCTATTCAAGATGCAAATCATCCCACTTTTAAGGATGATGTAAATACGAACGGTAGCCTTTACACACTTAAATGGACCAGCGAAGGCTATCTCTACAATGTGGGGCTTCAGAAGTACCTGAACGCAACGGCCAACAGCTGGTCGTACGAAGATACGGGGTCTACCGTATGGTCTATTTCTGGCACAGGAAACGCTACTACCTTCTCTTTTGGAATAACTGGCAAAAATAATAAGACAACCATTTACTACTTAAAGTGTGAAAGCGAGTTTACCGTTACAACTTCAAATTCAACGCTTTCTCTTTATACTCCTTCCACAGTTGAGGAGCCTGGCATTGCCTATGTCGACGCAGCTCCCCTCGCCTTCAGCATCAAGGCTGAATACGCTACGCTTTACAGCGCGGATGCTTACAAGATTCCGGGCGATGACCTTGTGGGCTACTTCATCAAGGACGCTACAGCAAGTGGTGGTGAGTTGACGCCCGTGGAGCGCTACAAGAGCGGTGATATCGTGCCTGCCGGTACGGCACTTCTGCTTAGTGGTACGCAGGGCAACTACTCCGCTACGCTCTACGAAGCAAAGGCTGGCGGCACGGAGACGGCTACCGTCTATAGCGACGCTGCCGCTAACCAGCTCGAGGGTACTCGCGACGGTAGCAAGACGGCTTCGCAGCATAGCGATGTCCTCTACTACAAGCTGACATGGAAGGATGCCACCGACCACGATGCCGGTATTGGCTTCTACTGGGGTGCTGACAATGGCGAAGCCTTTGAGCTCACCAATAGCTACACGGCTTACCTTGCCGTATCTCAGGCCAGTGGTGTGAGAGGCTTCAGTCTGCCTATGAACACAGACGAGGAGACCGCCATCGAGACTGTGGCCAATGGCAAAGCCGAGGAGTCCACAGCCATCTATACCCTCCATGGTATGCGAGTGCAGAATACCCACAACCTGCCTGCCGGCATCTACGTGCGTGGTGGCAAGAAGTTTGTGATTCGTTAAACCTCACAAAACAAACAGAATGATGAAGAAAATATATTTGGTTCCCCGGAACAGAGTAGTCCAGTTGGACCTCACCGACGGTCTGCTGCTTGGTGCTTCCAATGAGACGAAAAGCAGCACTATGGGTTACGAGGATCTGGTGAAAGGTCAGGTCATAGAAAACGGCAACAGCTGGAGCAAATCGTCTGTTATCGACGACAAATGGTAAAGAAACGATAGGCAGGCAGAAGGGAGTGAACTCGTCATCCCCTCTGCCGCCAATCGTGAAATCTCGGCTACGATGTTGAGTTAATTCGTGATTCATAATTCATAATGCATAATTGGCTGGCGCAGAAAACGTAAAACTGCGTCAGCCAATTATGCTTTTTGGCCTTTGCCTCAGCGCCAGCCAAATTATGCATTATGAATTATGCATTACTTCAGCCCTGCCTTGAGCGAGCGGATGACGGCGCTGTTGAAGCCAGCGTGATCCAGTTCGTTGAGGCCCTTGATGGTCACGCCACCGGGCGTGGTCACCTTGTCGATGGCCTCCTCGGGATGCCAGCCCGTCTCCTTCAGGAGCGAGACGGCACCCTGCATGGTCTGCAGCGCAATCTGCTTGGCCTGGTTGGGGTAGAAGCCCATCTCGCAGCCACCCTCCATCTGGGCACGTATGTAGCGCATCACGTAGGCAATGCCGCACGAGGCCATCATCATGCCCGGTCCTACCAGATTCTCCGTTACCACGAGGCTGTCGCCCGTCAGGTCGTAAAGTTCCTTCACCCGTGCCAGGTTCTCGTCGGTGCCCGTCTTGCCCTTGGCGATGAAGTTCATGCTGGCACCGAACTCAGCTGCGATGTTGGGGATGACGTAGAAGTACTGTCCGTCGCGGCCCAGCGTCTCGGCCAGCTTGTCGGTGGTGAAGTTGGCCGCGTCGCTCACGATGAGCTGCTTGTCGCAGTCGAGCACGTCCTTCAGTTCGCCCAGCACCACGGGCATCAGCCAGGGCTTGACCACGATGACCACGATGTCGGCATCCTTGACGGCCTCCACGTTGTCCGTTGTCGTCTGCAGCTGAGGGTACTTCTGCTTGAAGTCAGCCAGCAGCTGCTCGTTTTTGTCAGAGATTGTGATACTCTCAATCTTTCCGCTCTTTGCCCATCCGTGGATGAGCGCGCCGCCCATGTTTCCGGCGCCAATAACTGTCAGTCTCATATCCTTGTATGTTTAGTTTCCACTTGCAAAGATACAAAAAATGTACCTAAAACGTGCAGTAAGCAACGTAATAAATAAAAAAAGGTGGAAAAAATGACCGGTTTGTACGAGAATTAAAAAATAAAGTTGTACCTTTGCGTGTTGATAGCTTAGCTGTCCGTAAACCGAAAATAAAAGTATACCTATGGATTCGCAGGAAAGTTACATAAATGAAATAGAGCGACTGACTCGTCTTAAGCCTTACGTCATCGGCCTCAGTGTATCCGAGAAGCGTGCCCTCTATGGCATTGTCGACTCGCGTGGCAACGTTATCTGTGCCGATAGCGTAATGATGAAGGATTACCCCGATCCCACTTCCTTCGTGTTCGACATCTGCGATCGTCTGATGCCCATGATTGAGAAGTGCGGTGGACTGGACAAGATTCAGGCCATGGGCATCGGTGCCAGTAGCGGCAACAACCTTACGGGCAGCATCGACAATCCCGCCAACCTGCACTGGAAGGGCAAGATTCCCTTGGCCAAGATGTTCGAGGGTAGCCTTGGCATCAGCGTCTCGCTGCGCAACGATGCCACAGCCTCGGCCATGGGAGAGCGTGCCTTCGGAGCGGCTCACGGCTTGCAGAACTTCATCTGCGTCAACATGGACGGAGGCCTCGGCGCCGGTATATTTGTCAACAACCATGCCGTGATGGGCTACAACGGACGTGTGGGCGAGATAGGCCACGTCACCATCTTCCCCAACGGACGCAGCTGCGGCTGCGGCAGCAAGGGGTGCCTTGAGAGCTATTGCAGCCGTCGTGGCATCGTGGACAACGCCATCGAGATGATGGCGCAGAACCGTGACATGAACACGCCCCTGCGCAACATACCCGCCAACGAACTTACCGTCTACAACGTGGCCGAAGCCGCAGAGCAGGGCGATGAACTGGCGCTCGAAACGCTCCGCTACACAGGTGAGCTCCTGGGTAAGGCACTGGTCAGCGTCGTGGCCTTCTTCAATCCCGAGGCTGTCATCATCAGCGGATGGGTAGGATCCCTCTGTGGAAAGTTCATGCAGAAGGCCATCCTCCTTTCTCTCAACGACCATCTGATGAGCGCCATGCGCTGGCAGACTCAGGTGCTCCTTACCACCATTGATTCCGAAGAGGCACCCCTCCTCTACGCCAGTGCCGAGGCCTGGGCCAACAAGAAGCGCTTCTGAGCCACGCCACCTCTCCCTCAATACCCTTGTTGGGATGTTCTTATTGACAACGAATGCCACAAACAACCACGAATGCTTTACTTATTTTCGTGTGGTTTGTGGCATTCGTTGTTTTCATGACTATTTACATTATCCAATAATTTCAATAATTACAATAATAACGCAGGTTGGAGGTTATATTGCGTACTCCACATACTGCTTACAAAAATTATGGTAATGGTATACTTATTGGCACAAATGGCTGTCATCCCGACGGCAAAAGTCACATTCGTTAGGGATGACATTACCGCTCAATGCCTAATTGTATATCATTTCTTTTTTTTTCGTGCAGCATGGAAAAATCTTGCTCGCAGCGTCGATAAATCTTGCTCGTAGCGTCGCTGGCAAATGTTATGACCGATAGAACTGCGTGAAGGCACGGATGCAGTATTCGTGGTCGGCGGTGCTGCCCAGTTCACGTACGCTGTGCATGGCCAGGACGGCGTTGCCCATGTCGACACCACGGAGGGGCAGGCTGGAGGCGAGGATGTTGCCCAGGGTGCTGCCACCGGCCACGTCGCTGTGGTTGACGAAGCGCTGGCAGGGCACGCCTGCCTCGCGACAGATCTCGGCAAAGACGGCGGCGGAGGCAGCATCGCTGGCGTACTTCTGGGCTGCGTTGAACTTGATGACGGGGCCACCGCCCAGTAGGGGATGGTTCGTGGGGTCGTACTTCTCCGAGTAGTTGGGGTGCCAGCCGTGGGCGTTGTCGGCCGAGATCATGAAGGCGTTCTCGATGGCCCGATGGAAAACCTCACCCCCGCCTCTCAGAAGGAGAGGAGCTTCTTCCTGTAAGGTGGCGTAGATGATGCGCTCTATCATGCTGGCCAGGAAGGGGCTACCGGCACCCTGCTTCGTCTGGCTGCCCGTCTCCTCGTTGTCGAAGATGGCGAGCACTTTGGTGACTTGTGGTGCAGGCTCCTCCCCCTCGGGGGAGGCGGGGGAGAGGGGGCGTAGCAGCGCCTCCAATCCCGCATGCACCATGCTGAGGTCGTCGAGGCGGCCAGCGGAGATGAACTCGTCGTGCAGGCCGAGGGTGCAGGGTGGGGTAGTGTCGTAGAGGTAGAGGTCGAAGTCGAGTACTTGGCTGGCCTCTATGCCCAGTTCGCTGGTGATGACGTTCATGAGCATCTGTCCGCGTTCCAGTTCGCTGGTCACGATGCCCAGCAGGGGCAGCATGTCCTTCTGCTTGCTGAGCTTGACGCCGTCGTTGACCTGACGGTTGAAGTGGATGGCCAGGTTGGGGATGGTGAGGAGGGGACGCTTGACGTGCAGCAGGCGCGTTTCGGGATGGAGGGCATCCTGGCCACGCACGATGACGCGTCCGGCCAGGCTGAGCGGACGGTCGAACCAGGTGGACATGATGGGGCCACCGTAGACCTCGGTGTTGAGCTTCACGAAGCCGCCCTCGCAAGTCATCTCGGCGTTGGGCTTGATGCGGAAGGTGGGTGAGTCGCAGTGGGCGCAGATGAGGCGGAAGCCGGCCTCCTCCATGGGCTGCTGGCCGATGTGGAAGGCGTAGATGCTTGAGTCGTTCTTGGTGACGTAGATGCGGTCGCCGGCCTTCAGTTCGGGCAGGGCCTGAGTGGGGTCGAGACGACGGTAGCCAGCTGCTTCGAGGCGCTTGGCAATGGCCTGGACGGCGAGGAAGTTGACGGGGGACTCGTTGAGGAAGTCGATGAGTTTGTTTGTCATTGTTTTGCTGTATTTGAGTAGTTTATGGGGCTTGGTTTCGCGCGCAATCCGCAGGTGCCAATTATGAATTATGCATTATGAATTATGAATTGTCAAAATGGTGATGTCGTCGCTCTGCTCGGCACCGTCGACGAAGGCGGTGAGGGCGTCCATGAGGCGCTGGTTGCAGAGGGTGGGCATGTCCTGTGCTGGGTGCGAGTGGGCTGAGGCGATGAGAGGCTGCAGGGTGGTGAGCACGGTTTGCTGACCGAACATGCGGTGCTTGCGGTTCTTGGCCTCGGTGACTCCGTCGGTGTAGAGGAGGAGGGTGTCGCCGGGCTGGAGGGTGGCCTGCTGGTCGGTGTAGGGGAAGTCGGGGAAGAGTCCAACGGCAACGTTGGGCTGGTGCTGGATGAAGGAGCAGCCGGAAGTGGGAGATAGGAGCAGGGCGGGGTTGTGGCCGGCATTGCAGAAGGTGAGCTGTGTGCCGTCGAGCACGGCCACGTAGAGGGTGCAGAAGGTCATGTCGGGATTGGACTCGGCCAGGACGTTGTTGATGGACGCGACGATGTCGGACGGACGGGTGGAGAGTCTGACAGCGCTGCGGAAGAGGGACACGACCTGCGTCATGGAGAGGGCTGCCGGCATACCCTTGCCCGAGACGTCGCCGATGCAGAAGATGAGCTTGCCGTCCTGCTCGACATAGTCGTAGAGGTCGCCACCGGCCTCGCGTGCGGGTCGTATGTAGGCAGCCAGCGAGGCATGGGGCATGGTGCAGCCGGGCTGTCGAAGGATGCTGGCCTGCACGGTCGCTGCCATGGATAGTTCGTGCTCGGCAGCCTGCCGGGCCAGGTATGTCTTGTGCACCTGATAGGACACGGTGACGCAGCTGATGAGCATGAGTAGCATGCCGAGAATGGAGGTGATGAGGACGATGCGTCCGATGCTGTGCGACTTGGCATAGACGGCATCGGCATTGCAGATGGTGTAGACCTTCCAGGGTGCATGCTTGAGGGAACGGGTGAACTGGAAGTAGGTGTTGTCCTTGTAGCGGACGATGCTGCCTCCGTTGCCGGTCTCGCCCACGTATGTCTTGCCCTGCTTCTTGAGGCTGGCTTCGAGGTCGGTGGACAGAGTCTGGTTGCTGTAGACGCTGGGATAGGAGGCGATGATGCGTTTGTCGTTGGTGGCCACGACCATCTCGGAGTGGGCCTTTCCGTAGGGCAGGTGATTGAGCAGCTTCTGGTTGATGGTGCTGACGGTGACGTTGACAACGAAGACGCCGAGGAAGGCTCCGTCGGAATGGCGGCAGAGGGGGACGTAGTAGCTGACGATCTGGCCAGCCATGGGCGAATGGGCAGAGGGCAGGGCCCAGATGGACTGCCTTGTGGTGCGGCAATGTGCTATGTTATCAGAAGCGGAGTAGTCATAGTTCTCTGCCAGATTGACGAGGCTGTCGGCACCCTGCTCGAGAGAGTAGGCACGGAAGGACTCTTTCGTGGCTCCGAGGCTGTCGGTCTGGAAGATGAAGGCTGCCCATTTATAATAAGGATTGGCATCCAGGAAGCTGGTCAGCTGGCGTTTCAGACGTGGTTCGAGAAAGTTCGCGCTCTTCTCGTCGACGGAGACGTAGTCGGCGCTGTCGGTGCTCTGCTTGGCAAAGTCGGCGGCCAGGAAGCTGTAGACGGAGTTCTCCGTCATCAGCAGGTCGTGGTCCAAGCTTTGGCTGAAGGCATCGAGCATCATGGTAATCTTTTCGTCAGCCTCCTCGACGGCTTGTTGCCTGATGAAGTTGTTGACTACCAGCAGCGTGGCCAAGAAGACAAGGACGGTGGTGAGCAGGGTGATGATGATTCGCTTCATACGATTCTATTAGTTCATAATTCATAGTTAAAACTTAACTTTTAACTTTTAATTAGGGAACGATATACGATTAGGCACAGAATGTTTTTTTGAAACGCACTTTTGGCGACGGCCTAAAGTCGACGCAGAGGCGCAAAGTTTTTAATAGGTCAAGAGACAAAATAAAGTAATAATCTTTGCGTCTCTGCGTC
>JAZLFZ010000021.1:0-86691 GCA_045616065.1 Bacteroidaceae bacterium
CTTCTTTTTTAGGAGGTCGTCGCTACGCTCCTCAAAATCAAACTCAAAATAGTTTCTAAAAATCTCCACTCAAAATTCCAGATGACTCATAAAAATCATCACTCCAAATCTCAGAAGAACCCTTTTTTTGCCTCTAAATCCATTAAAATCTTTGCGTCTCTGCGTCTTTGCGTTATAAATTGAAAGCACGTTGACTTTTGTAGTGGACTCAATAATACATCATTGCCCTAAAAAATCCGTACAAATTCCTGCTCACTTTTTGTTCCCAATTAGAAACCGTCCCCCTCCGCTACGTCGCTTTTGGACCGTAAATCGGTTGCTTTTGGGTGCTTTGGCGTCTCTTTTCCGACGACCGCAGCGGCTTTTCCCGACGACCGCAGCGGCTTTTTCCTGTTAACGCAGCGTCTTTTCCCGGTTGACGCAGCGTTACAATTCGGTCGACGCAGCGTTAACAGACACTTTTTGCGCCCTCTTATTTTCTGTGTTCTTGCATGTGGCAGATAATCAACGCATTAGTCCTTGCGTTATATTCCTGCCCCAACGACCGGGCTGAATTATATCGCAAGGAGAATGGCTGTATTTTCATAATTTTCTTTACAAGCGAACGCAGGACCTCGCTTTTGCCCTCTCTCCGCCCTCCCTCACCGACAGGTCGGACCGCAAATTGGTGTCTACTCCCCCAGTTTGCAGTCTGACTTGCAGTTTGCGCGAATGGGAGATTCGGGTGGCGCTGCGGGCTCTGGTTATACGCATTATTACGTTACTTTGCGTCGATTTGCGTCCAAATTTCGCCTAATAAATAATATAAGGTGTATTTGGACTTGCATTTCTTTCCCTTTTGTTTGACGTTCTTTCAAAATATTCGTAACTTTGTCCTCGCTTTCCTGCGCGTTGCCACGTCGTGTGGCCATGCGGCAGCGATGACCAAACATTACAACGATATGAAGAACATTTTCAAGAAGCTTTCCATGGGGCTGCTCGTCGCTGCGCTGGCGGCCGGAATGACAGCCTGCACCGCCGACGCCGTGGTGGACGAGTCCAATCCCGAAGCCCCCGTGATGCAGCAGGGCCGCTACGTGTACGCCATCAACCTCCAGGGCGACGTGCAGGAATATGGCGGGCAGACGCGTGCCACCCGTCCCTGGCAGGAGGGCGACGTGCTGTATTTGTCCTTCGATGTGTCCGACCAGACTGTGAACGGACAGGCCGTCTATAGCGGTGGCCAATGGACACTCACCACCGACCAGCGCATCGAGTCATCCGGCGGCACGTGCTGGGCCACTCTGCTCGACAATGCCGGTACGCCTGGCGGTGACGGACGTGTGCCCATGACGGAGCAGACCGTCGTCTACTGGGACAAGCAGGGGGCGTGGAAGTTGAACCACAATACACTGCAGGTCCAGTTGCGTTTCGTGCCCCGCCTCGGACGCCTGCGTTTCAAGGGCACCAGCGGCACCACCTTCACCCTCAGTGGTCTCCTCACCCCTGTTTATTACCAACCTGGACAGCGTGGATTTGGCGTGATGAACGACCCCGTGACCGTCACCATCGGTTCTACGGGCTATTCACCCTACATCTACGGTGTGTTCGCGGATACCACGTCGCCCACGCTCACCGCCAACGGCTACACCATGGAGTGCCCCACCACCATGATGCAACCCGGCACGAGCGGTTGGCTCAACGTCCCCACCGACGCGAGCCACACGGGGTGGACGAAGGTGGCCAGTGCCCACGAGTACGTCGACCTCGGCCTCTCGGTCAAGTGGGCCACCTGCAATGTGGGCGCCGAGAAGCCTGGTTACTTCGGCGACTACTATGCGTGGGGCGAGACGGAGACGAAGAGTACGTATGACTGGAGCACGTACAAGTGGCGCAACGGATCAATTTTTACAAAGTATTGTACAAACAGTGACTATGGTACGATTGACAACAAGACGCAGCTTGAACCCGAGGACGACGTGGCTCACGTAAAGTGGGGTGGCAGCTGGCGCATGCCGACCGATGCGGAATTTGAGGAACTCTTTGATACATCCAACTGCACCTGGACGTGGACTGATCAAGACGGTAATAAAGGCTATCTGGTGACCTCCAGGAAGAATGGCAATTCCATCTTCCTGCCCTCTGCCGGGTACTGCTCTGGCAGTAACCTCTATAGTGGCAATGTCCATGCCTTCTGGTCAAGTTCGCTTGAAACGAGTAGGTCAAACTTCGCGTACCATTTATTGTTTAGTTCGATTAATATATCTGGTGGCAATAGTGATCGCGCCTTGGGTCTTCCCGTCCGCCCCGTCTGCCCGTAGGCTTTAGCCTTACGTTGCTGCCCCCGTACATTTATGCCTTCGGCAAACGAAAATTATCGCGAATATACCGTAAATTTTTCGTAAATTGCCATTCGGCTAAATGAATAATTCATGAAAATTCGCGTCTAATTTACGGCAATTTACGTTTAGAAAAAAAACTATGATATAAGCAATTTAGCATTGAGCAGAAATGTCATCCTGACAAAAGGCTTATGACTATATTGTAATCTCGTTAAACATCATCGATATGAAGCATTTTATCCATACACTTTGGTTCGGCCTCTTGGCCATCGCCTTTACCGCCTGCACGGCCGACGAACCCGTGCCCGAACCCACGACAGACGTTTCCGGGCAGCAAGACCGCTATGTCTACGACGTTGACCTTCATGGCGACTGCCAGGACTATGGTGACCAGACGCGTGCCGTCAAGACGTGGAAGAACGGCGACAAGATACTCTTCGACTTCTGGAAGGGGAATGACCTTGTGATGGGCGAGGCCCTCTATAGCAGTGGCAAGTGGACGCTCACCACGGACCAGCCCCTCGAGGGTAGTGGTACTTGCTGGGTAGGAGCGTTTGACGATGCAGACTACAAGGGAGCCGATGGTACGGTTTACCTGAAGCCCACCAGTGCCGTTTACACCGACTCGAAGGGGCAGTGGAGTGTGTCGGACAACCGCATTTCTGTCTCTGCAAATCTCGCACCCAAATTAGGACGTCTGCGTTTTAAGGGAACAGTCGGCACCACTTTTACGCTCAACGGCATTACCACGTCCCTTTATTGTAAAGCTTGGACGCGAGATATTTATCCTAACTGGTACGACCCCGTGACCGTCACCATCCACTCGTCGGGCTATTCGGACTACATATACGGCGAGTTCAACAGCTCTACGTCGCCCTCGCTCACCGCCAACGGCTACACGATGGATTGCTCCGGCTCCACCACCATGATGCAGCCAGGCCACAGCGGCTGGCTCAACGTCCCCACCGACGCCAGCCACACGGGTTGGACGAAGGTGGGAGGCGATACGCCCACGAATACCTCCACCCGCACCTTCACGGCCAACGGTGTGAGCTTCGCCATGGTACTGGTGGAGGCGGGTACGTTTACCATGGGTGCCACACCGGAGCAGGTGGACCCATATAGTAGCGAGAAGCCCGCGCACCAGGTGACGCTGACCAAGGACTACTACATGGGCGAGACGGAGGTGACGCAGGGCTTGTGGGAAGCCGTGATGGGGCAGAAGCCTACATCGGACGGTTACCAGTGGTCGTCTACGCATGGTCTTGGTGCCAACTATCCGGGCTACTACATCAGCTGGGATGACGTCCAGTCTTTCCTCACGAAGCTGAACAGCCTGACGGGGCAGCAGTTCCGCATACCCACGGAGGCAGAATGGGAGTATGCGGCTCGTGGCGGCAAGAAGAGCCAGGGCTACCAGTATAGTGGCGGCAATACGATAGGCGACGTGGCGTGGTATGGGGATAATAGCGGGTCGAAGAAACACGAAGTCAAGACCAGGCAGGCGAACGAGTTAGGCCTCTATGACATGAGCGGCAACGTATGGGAATGGTGTGCGGATTGGTATAGTAGCAGTTACTATACTTCCGCTGCCGTGACTGATCCCACCGGTCCTACGTCGGGCTCTGACCGTGTTTTACGTGGCGGTAGCTGGAACCACGATGCGACGAATTGCCGTGTTGCCAATCGCCTCGACTACTCGTCTTCCGCTCGCGACAGCGACTTCGGTTTCCGCCTTGCCCTCTGATTCTTCTCCAAAAATAGGAAAAAAGAAAAATGGAATAAAAAAGAACCCCTTGTGCCTCGCCCTCGGCGGTGTGGGCAAAAAGGCCGCAAGGCCAAAAAGCCCGCACAGACGAAGGGGAACCACAAAGGGAAAATAAATACCGCCGAAGGCGGTCGCGCAAAATAAAAAAAAGATACTCCATGCATACGAAACTTCACAGACTCTCCCTGCTCCTCTTCGCCCTGCTGCTCTCTGTGGCCACGTGGGCGCAAGGCGAGGTCAAGGTGCGCTCGTTCCACGAACTCACTAACGACCTCTCTGCCCGCACCAACCGACGGTTCGACCTCAACGATGAGGCTTGCGCGCTCGTCAAGGTGATGTACCCCACGGAGGGCGCCACCTTCGAGGGCAACGTGGTGGGCGACAACGAGTTCCGTACCTCCGAATACTGGGTCTACCTGGCACAGGGCACCAAGCGTCTGCGCCTCCACCTGCCCGGCCAGCCTACCATCCTGGTGGAGTTCGCCAACTTCGGTGTGGAGCGCGTGGAGGGCAACGTGACCTACATCCTCGAGTTCAAGTTCCCCCGTCGCGGACTCACCGCCAGCTTCTATGCCGATGCGGGGTTCCGTGTGGGCAGTCCCATGGGCGTCGAGCTCGCACTGGGCACCTACCTGGGCGGCTTCAACCTCGAGGCCGAGGCCATGCTGCCCGTGGGCGGCAGCGACGACCTGCACTGGAACAGTCCCGACTACCCCTCGGCCCTCTGCCTCTACAAGCCCGCCTTCGCCCTTGGCGGACGCCTGGGCTACGGCATCCGGCTGCTCCACGACAAGCTGCGCCTCACGCCACAGGCCGGCGTACGCTTCCTCAAGACCCGCGAGGCGGAGTCGGGGGACGGCCTTGTCCATGCCGACGGATGCTACGCCACCAGCGTGGCCCTGGCCCTCAAGGCTCAGTTCTTCCTGGGCCGCCACTTCACCATCGGCCTCGTGCCCGAATACGACATTCCCGTCATGCAGTCCGAGGGCTATCGCATGCTCTCCGAGGCTTCCACGGTCGTCAAGGGATGGAGCGGCGGCTTCGGCGCCAAGGTGTGTGTCGGCATCGAATTCTAACAGACTAACCTCATTCAGACAATGAAGAAACATAGCAACCTTCCCACCTCCGTCCTCCGCCTCCTGCTGCTGGCCGTCGTGGCCACCGCCCTCTCGGCCTGCAGCGAGACGTTGCTCGGCGAGTGGACCGTGCATAAGGAAGCGTACAGCCTGGCCCTCTCCACCCAGAGCCTCACCTTCAAAGAGGTGGAGCAGACACAGATATTCTCTGTCACGTCGCGGAACATACCCTGGCAGCTGAACCATACGGCTGAATGGCTCAGCCTCACGCCCAGCACGGGGACGGTCTCGGCCCAGGTTCATGCTACCGTCTCGGCCAACGTCTCCGAAACGGCACGCACCGCCTTTGTCCGTCTCCTCTCCACCGACCCCGACATGCCGCGCTCCTACGACCTCAGCGTGCAACAGAAGGCTGCCGAGCCCTACCTGCGTGCCAGTGTGCAGGAGGTGGTGCTTGAGGGTGGTGGCGGCACGCAGACCGTCGACGTGGAGAGCAACGTCAACTGGACGGCCACGCCGGCCGACTCGTGGCTCAGCGTGGAGCGACGGGACAACCGACTCGTCCTCACGGCCAGTGTCAACGAAGGGGCTGCGGCCCGCGAGACCGACGTACGCCTCACGACCAGCACGCTCACCCAGGTGGTACACGTCATCCAGCGTGCGGCCAGCGTCACGACTTCTGTGGCCGGGATGAGCTTCTCCCACGAGGCCGACAAGGGGCAGATGACCCTCACCTCCGAGGCTGCCTGGCACGTGGAGAAGACGCAGGACTGGATTAACATCACACCCCTTTCTGGCAATGCGGGCGAGGCGACGCTGACGGTCAGCGTGACCGAGAATACATCCACCGACCTGCGTCGTGGCTACGTGTACATCTACGTGGGCAACACGCGCAAGCTCGAGGTGGAGATCCTGCAGAAGGGCTGGCAACTGACGGCTGCGCCCGAAGAACTCAGCTTCGAGGCTACGGCCTCCGTACAGCAGCTGGCCGTACAGGGCAATGCCGCCTGGCGGCTGGACGTCAGTGACCCCTCGTGGCTCCACCTCAGTTCCGGTGAGGGTACGGGCAGCATGCAGGTGGACGTGAGCGTGGACAACAACCCCGGGCCCCAGCGCAGCAACACGCTCACCCTGCGCAATGCCACCTCCGGAGCCATCATCCAGACCATACCGGTCCAGCAGGCTTCGTCGGGCTTCACCATCATGCCCGATGCCATCGACTTCAACCGGACGGGTGGCGAGAGGTACATCTACATACAGACCGACCAGCCCGACCGCAGCTGGCGCATCGTGGCCGCTGACAGCTGGATTGTCCTGAACCGCACGATGGGTACGGGCAACGGCGAGGTGCTGGTTGCCGTAAGCGAGAATCCCACGACTCAGCCCCGCAGCGGCTTGGTGGAGGTGCGCCGGCAGGACAATACGCTCGTCAAGAGCATCCCCGTCAGCCAGTCGGCCAGCGAGATAGTGGAGGTTGCACGCGACCTGAACCACACCTTCCTCTCGGCCGGCGAATCGTTCGAGGTCAGCTCCTTCGAGCAGGAGGACTGGACGGCCATGGTGCTCGACGGCAACGACTGGATAAGGCTCTCCGCACAGGAGGGGACTGCCGGGCAGCCGCTGGTCATCACTGCGCTGGACAACCCCTCGGGCCTTGCACGTACGGGCCGCATCCGCATCCAGTACGGTCTCACAGCCTACGTCTGCAACGTGGTGCAGGCGGGCAAGACGCTCCTGCTCAGTACCTCGCATGTGGAGTTCTTTGCCAAGGGAGGCGAGTCGGCCACCATCATTGCCACGGCCGACAAGGCTCCGCTCGTCAGTTCCGATGCCTCGTGGCTCTCGGTAAGGCAGGAGGGCCACTCGTTCCGTCTCGTGGCCGAACCGAATGATGCAAACCAACGCGAGGCCACCGTCACCGTCTCGCTGCCCGACGTGGAGGACAGTCCCACGGTGACCGTCACCGTTACGCAGGCTGGCGTGAAGGCCGACATTCAGGGCGAGGGTTACGACGAGGACAAGAACTGGAACTAACCGTATGGGTATACCTATTATTATATAATGTATAGTATGACACGCAAGATATTACATCTCCTGACGCTTCTTCTTCTGCTGCCCTGGCTACTGGCTTGCAGCAGCGACGACGGCTATCCTACGTCGGAATCGTTCCGCACGCGCCCCATGCGCTTCGAGGGCGAACTGCTTGGCTACGGGACCGAGACACGTGCCCAGGGCATCCGTTTCCCCGAGGGAGCCATGCTCTACCTCGAACTGGGCAATGTCAAGACGACGGCCGTATACGAGAATGGTACGTGGATGCTCCGTCTGCCCGACGACTTCTCCGACGAGGCCAGCGGCTCTTGCACGGCCTACTACTTCGAGCAGGCTCAGACGGAACAGACGGAGGTGGGCCTCAGTGCCTCCTCGGTGGTGTACAAGGGAACGGGGAGCTACCACAATGGTCCCGACGTGCTTTCCGTCACGGCCACCGTACGTCCCTTGTTGCCGCGCCTCCACTTCCGTGGCACGCCCGGCACCCGCATCGCCGTATCGGGACTGAAGGGCTACTCGGCCTTCAGCGCTTCGTCGCACGCCTTCACCGCGACGTCCTGGAGTGCCACTGTTACGGTTCAGTCGGATGGCTATACGCCCTACGTCTATGCCGAACTGTTCTCCGACCGCACGCTCACGCTCACGGACGGCACCTACACGTATTCCCGCTCCTTCGGCGAGTCGGTGATGCGGCCGGGCGAGAGCGGCTTCATCGACATCCCCACGCCCGCCTCTTGTGAAGGCTGGACCACTGATGCCGCACCCACCACGGACGTCGACGCCACCATCGACAACTATGACGGCGATGACCAGGACTGGAACCAGCCCGACAAGGAACCCACTACGGACATCACCGTGGGCGGCTCCGACTATGACGAGGATGAGGACTACAATCAGCCCGACAAGGATCCCACCTCTGACATCGATGCCTCAACCGACGGATACGAGGGTGACCAGGACTGGAACCAACCCGACAAGGAACCCACTACGGACATCACCGTCGGCAGTACCGACTATGACGAGGATGAGGACTATAACAAGGAGGATCCGGGAATGCCGACAGATATTAGTTTGTATTCTGACATGGGTATTGTGAAGGTGTCTTCTGATAATTACAACATCAATATCCCTGTTTCGTACCTGGCTTATCAGAATAACAGTTATACTGGTACATCCTATATTGTGGTTTTTCTGACATCACCCAGTGGTAAGTCGTACAATATAACTGGCAACCTTGGCAACCCAAGATTTTCTGACTATAAACACTACGATTATCAATTGGTGAATGGCTACATCTTTATCGACCTGCAAGCCAAGGAGAAAGGTGTCTGGCATCTGAGGCTGGTACAAACCTATGCCGGTGTTTGGAAGTATTACTATTCAAATTAGGTAAAACATCACCCTTCTCCATGCCATCCTCCTCTCCCCATAACCTCCCCATTGGTACCACGCACGAGTGGCATGGCTGCCTGTTGACGCTCACCGAGGACGGATGGCGGGCAGAGGTGAAGCACTCCATGCATCGTCGCTGCAAGGGATGGGATTACTGCAAGCCCTGGACCTACATGGTGACGCTCGACACACAGCATCACGACACGCCACCTGTGCCGCGTGACATCACCGACTACCGCTTGCCAGAGTGGTTGGTAAGGCAACTGGCATGCAAGGGACATCCGCATCTCTTCGGTGAGCTCTCTCCTGCGCTCGACAGCGAAGGCCGTGCCCACATCGACCTCAATGACTTTGGCAAGGCGGTGGAGGAGAGCATCGAGGGCATCCCCCGTTACTATCCGCAGATAAAGATAATAGACAAGGTGGTAATGCCGAACCATGTCCATATCGTGCTGCGCGTCCAGAAGCGCCTGCCCGAAAAGAAACCGCTCGGCTTCGTGCTCAACAAGTGGAAGTCGGGTGTCAATGCACTCTTCAAGGAAATCGTTCTTGGTCTCCCCAAAGAGACTCACATGCTTATCGAGCAGCAACGCCCCCATCCTGACCAAAGTGCCTACGGGAAGCGACCCGCTAAGGCTTCCCAGCCCGCCTCGGTCGCTGCCTCCCAGCCCGCCTCGGTCGCTGCCTCTCAGCCTGCCTCGGTCGCAGCCTCTCAGCCCGCCTCGGTCGCTGCCTCCCAGCCTGCCTCGGTTGTTGCCTCGCTTGCGGCAGGAGGACAGGGGATGGGGAAGGCGTCCTTCCCGTCTGAGACGGAAAGGACTATCACCCCCTCCAGCCCCTCGCCGTCCCCCTTCCGAGGCCCGGGAAGCTCCAACCCCGATACCGGCCTTGTCTTTGAGATTGGATTTCATGACCGTATCCTCTTCAGGTCTGAGCAGCTGGAGGTGCTGCGACGCTATGTGCATGATAATCCACGGCGCTTGTGGATGCTTCGCAACAATCCGCAGTATTTCAGGGTGATGGAAGGGCTCTGCATTACCTTGCCTATGCTTGGACGGGGCGGTACGCGTGGTGTCGGGCGCTGGTGGGAGTACTATCCGGGTGGACGGCAGGCACTGGAGCGCGAGGGTGGGGCATGCGGCCTGCTGGCACCCCTCGAAGTGAACAGCGAGACCCAGACGCTGACCGTGAATGCCCTTGGCAACCGGTCGTTGCTGCAGGTGCCCGAACGCATGCAGATACAATGTTCGCGCCGCATGACACAGTCCGAGGTGCAAGTCCTCATAGACGGCGTACTGGAGGCTTGCCGGCATGGTGTCGTCATCGTGTCGCCCTGCCTCTCGCCCGGTGAGAAAGCGGTAGCCCGTGCGGTGATGGAGGCCGGCTTCCCGCTTATCGTCTTCTTTCCGCAAGGCATTCCGCCCCAGACACCCGAGTACAAGCCCTATGGTCAGTTCTTCGAGGCCTGTGCACGAGGGCAATTGCTCATCCTCTCGCCTTGGGCCTTCCGGGCGGGCGTGACGAGGGTGGCGCGCTGGCAATGTCTGATGCTCAACGATATGGCCGCCCAACTTGCGTTGTAACTGCGGTGTAAGGAGACAAAAATGCTACTTCTGCACTATTTTCCGCAAAACGTTTGCGTATGAAATAAATAATGTGTAACTTTGTGGCATTATGAAGAAAATATCCATGATTATTCTTTCGCTGTGGCTGAGCATGACGGTGTCGGCCCAGGTGCGGGTGGCGTGCATCGGCAACAGCATAACGTACGGCAGTGGCATCAAGGACCGCGTACACGACACGTATCCGGCTCAGTTGCAGGTGCTGCTGGGCGACGGCTACGAGGTGCGCAACTTCGGTGTGAGCGGCTGCACGGCGCAGCGTGACGGCGACAAGCCCTGGACCACGATGAAGGAGTACGGCGAGGCTAAGGCCTTTCTGCCTCAGGTGGCCGTCATCAAGCTGGGTACCAACGACACGAAACCGCAGAACTGGAATGGCAGTGAACCCTTCGTACGCGACGTGGAAGTCCTGGCGCGCGAGTTCGAGGCGCTGCCCAGTCATCCGCAGATTATCATCGCCTTGCCCGCCACTGCCTACGAGGTGAGGTGGGGCATACGCGACAGTGTGATACGGGCCGGCGAACTGAAGCCGCTGCGCAAGATGGCGAAGCGCAACAAGTGGCGCCTCGTCGACCTGCACAAGGCTACGGCCAAGATGCCCGAGCGCTTTCCCGACGGCATACATCCCGATCCGCAGGGGGCCGGTGTGATAGCCCGTGAAGTGGGAAAGATGGTTAAGAAACTAACAAAATAAAACGATATGAAAAAGAAGACTTTGACATTGCTCCTGGCCCTGTCGGCAACACTGGGCGGACAGGCGCAGGATAAATTGTATGCCAATGAGTTTCCGCTGGGCGACGTGACCCTGCTGGACGGTGTGCTGAAGCATGCCGCTGACCTGAATGCACACCATCTGATGCGCTACGACGTGGACCGTCTGCTGGCGCCCTTCCGCAAGGAGGCCGGCCTGAAGGAGTTGGCTCCTCTCTTCCCCAACTGGGCAGGACTGGACGGACACGTGGGCGGACACTACCTCACGGCATTGGCGCTCTATGCCTCGCAGGGCAACAAGGAGTGCGAGGAGCGTATGCTCTACATGATAGCCGAACTGAAGAAGTGCATGGAGGCTGCCGAGAAGAACTATCCCGAATGGGGAAAGGGCTACCTGGGCGGCGTGCCCAACAGCGACCGCATGTGGACGGAGTTCAAGAAGGGTAACTTCCGCACGTTCAACAGTGCGTGGGTTCCCCTGTATAATCTGCATAAGGTGGAGGCTGGATTGCGCGACTGCTGGCTCTACTGTGGCAACGAGGATGCCAAGCAGATGTTCCTGCAGACCTGCGACTGGCTCATCGACATTGCCGCTAACGTGTCGGACGGACAGCTGGAGCGTTTGCTCAACATGGAGCATGGCGGTGTGAACGAGGTGCTGGCCGATGCCTACGCAATAACCAAGGACGAGAAATACCTCACGGCTGCAAAACGCTACAGCCATAAGTGGTTGCTTACGCCCATGAAGGAGCACAACGGAAAGCATCTCGACCTCATCCATGCCAATACGCAGGTGCCCAAGGTCGTCGGTTTTGCACGTGTGGCCGAACTGAGTGGCGATGCCGTCTACACCGGGGCCAGCCGCTTCTTCTGGGACGAGGTGGTCAATCGTCGCAGTCTCTCGCTGGGTGGCAACAGCCGCCGCGAACACTTCCCCAGCAGGGAGGCCTGTATCGACTGGACGCAGGACGTCGACGGACTGGAGTCGTGCAACACGAACAACATGCTGAAGCTCACCGAGGACCTCAACCGCATGGATCCCGACAACGCGCTCTATGCCGACTTCTTCGAGCGAGCCACCTTCAACCACATCCTCTCCACCCAGCATCCCGAGCACGGCGGCTACGTATACTTCACTTCCGCCCGTCCGCGCCACTATCGCAACTACTCCGTGCCCAACGAGGCCATGTGGTGCTGCGTGGGAACCGGTATGGAGAACCACGGTAAGTACGGCCAGTTCATCTATACGCACGGTCAGAAGCAGACCCAGGATGCAAAGGATGCCAATCAGCTGTACGTCAATCTCTACGTCTCTTCTGAACTCAACTGGCGCAAGCACGGACTGAAGCTCAGGCAGGAGACTGAGTTCCCCTACGGCGAGACGAGCAAGATAACCATCACCGAGGGTAAGGATAACTTCACCCTTTGTCTGCGCTACCCGAGCTGGGTGCGGCAGGGCGAGTTTGACGTCGTGGTCAATGGCAAGAGTGTGAAGGAGAAGGACTGGAAGCCAGGTACCTACGTCTCCATCAACCGTCTGTGGCAGAAGGGCGACGTCGTCGACGTGAAGTTCCCCATGCACGCCAGCATCGAACACATGCCTAACGTGCCTCAGTACATCTCTATCCTCTACGGTCCCATCGTCCTGGGCATGAAGACCGGCACGGAGGACCTGCGCGGTCTGCTGGCCGACAATAGTCGTTTCGGACAGATGGCCAGCGGCAAGAAGTTGCCCGTCGATCAGGCTCCCTATCTCGTGGCCAACAAGATTGACGATATTGCCGGCGACCTCGTGCCCGTGCAGGGAAAGCCCTTGCACTTCACGCTGAAGACGCGCACGGAGAATGCCGTGACGCTCAACGAGAAGGAGGGTATCACCGGCGAACTGCAGCCTTTCTTCGAAATTCACGACAGCCGCTACATGCTCTACTGGCTGGCCCTGAACAGCAAAGACTACAAGCAGTACCTGAACAAGCTGGCCAACGAGGAGAAGGAACGTCTGGCCCTGGAGGCGCGTACTACCGACAAGGTGCAGCCCGGTGAGCAGCAGCCCGAGAGCGACCACTTCATGGAGGCTGACGAGAGCTCTACGCGCGGCATCAACAACGAGGTGCCCTTCCGCGATGCGCGCAACGGTGCTGCCTTCAGCTACCTGATGCAGACGCAGGGAGAGACGTCGCTCAGCGTACGTGTGCGCTACTGGGGACAGGATGAGTGGCGCACCTGCGAGTACGACCTCTATGTGGACGATACGCTGGTGACCTCGGTGAATAACACGAAGAAATGGCGCTCGTCGCAGTGGAAGTACGAGAGCTATCCCATACCCGCGGATGCCCTGAAGGGAAAGAAGCAGGTGCGCGTGAAGTTCGTGTCAAAGCCCGGTAGGCAGGTCGGCGAAATATACGAAGTGCGCCTGATGAAGGGCGAGTAGGGCGAACGCCAATAAACGAAAGACTCCAAGGACTTGCTGCAGATGATGCAGAAGTCCTTGGAGTCTTTCGTTTATTGGGGGGATGCTTTGCCAAATAGTGTATAACGGTGTTTTCCGTTGTGATGTGCGGAAACAAAGTAGTGATGTGCAGAAACAAAAAAGAGGCAACCATGCGGTTGCCTCTTTTCAATGTAGCGGGGCCGGGGATTGAACCCGGGACCTCATGATTATGAATCATGCGCTCTAACCAGCTGAGCTACCCCGCCATCTCTCTCGATTGCGGGTGCAAAGGTAGTGCATTTTTTTGAACCGTGCAAGAAAATACGTAAAAAAATGCAAAAAAAATGCGAAAGGCGGCGTCTCGACATGTTTTTTGCGCTTCATGGTATACAATTATGAATTATGAACTATGAATTATGAATTATTTTTCGTACCTTTGCGGCGTATTAGAATAATGTACGTGCACATGAGGCTGTTCAAGAGGGTAGACATGTATTTGCTGAGGGCGTATCTGCAACTGTTTGCAGGTACTTTCTTCATCTGCCTTTTTATCCTGCTCATGCAGTTCATGTGGCGCTACGTCAACGACCTGGTGGGCAAAGGACTCTCATTCGACGTGCTGGCCCAGTTCGTGTGGTACGCGGCACTGACGCTGGTGCCTATGTCGTTGCCACTGGCCGTCCTGCTGGCGGCCCTCATCTCATTCGGTAACTTGGGCGAGCGGCTGGAACTGCTCTCCATGAAGGCGGCAGGCATCTCGCTGCTGCGCATCCTGCGCCCTATCTTCGTGGTGGCCCTGTGCATTGGCGCGAGTAGTTTCTATTTCCAGAACAAGGTGGCACCCGAGGCTACCAAACAGCTGGCGGCACTGGTGAACAGCATGAAGCAGAAGTCGCCCGAACTGGAGATTCCCGAGGGCACGTTCTACCAGATTGAGGGTACGGGCTACAACTTCTTCGTGGAACGCAAGGACCTGAAGACGGGCATGCTCTACGGCATCATGATATACAATACCTCGAGCGGCTACCAGGATATGCAGATCGTACTGGCCGACTCGGGACGCCTGCAGACCACGGCCGACCACAACCACCTGAAGCTGACGCTCTATGGTGGCGAACGTTTCCAGAATCTGCAAAACCAGAACGGCAACATGATGAAGGCGGCCATTCCCTACATGCGAGAGTCCTTCATCAGGGAGGTGGACCTGATAAAGTTCGACAGCAACTTCGAGATACTCGACGGCAGTTACTTTGCCCATGATGCACGCACGAAGGACATCATGAGCATACAGCACGGCATCGACAGTATCAGTCACCGTATCGACAGCGTGGGACGTGAAATATATGCCGGCATGACGTACGGTTACAGCCGACTGGGCCGCTCGCTCTCCCAAGGGCGCAAGGACTCGGCCCAGGTGGTGGCGCAGGTGGGCAGGCAGGAGCCGATCGACAGTGTGTTGACCCGCCTGAGCGACTCCCAGCGTCAGGAACTGTGGCGCGGCGTTACGCAGAAGAGTCAGACGATACGCAGCGACTGCGAGTTCCGTGCCGTGGGAACGGACAACGACGACTACGTGCTGCGTCGCCACCGCATAGAGTGGAACAAGAAGTTCACACTCAGCCTGGCCTGCCTGATATTCTTCTTCATCGGGGCCCCGTTGGGCGCCATCATACGCAAGGGTGGTTTGGGACTGCCCGTGGTGACCAGTGTGCTCATCTTCATCTTCTACTACATCATCGACTCGGCAGGCGAAAAGATGGCGCGCGAGGGAAACTGGGACGTGAACTTCGGTGTGTGGCTGAGTACGATGATACTGGCACCCATCGGTGCCTTCCTGACCTACAAGGCTAATCAGGATAGTGCCGTCTTCAATATGGATGGTTACCGGATGTTCTTCCGTCGTCTGTTCGGCCTGCGTCAGAAGCGTGCCATCAATCCCAAGGAGGTCATCATATACGATCCCGATTATCCCGTCCTGCAGCAGCGTCTGACTGCGTTGTCGGAGCAGTGCCGTGCCTATTCTGAGCGTCACAAGCTGTGGCTCTTCCCCAGCTACCGGCGTCTGTTCTTCCACTATCGCGAAGATACTGCCGTCCAGCAACTGAGCGACGAACTGGAGAGCATCGTGGAGGAACTGCACAACTCAAAGAACTCATCTATCGTGGGAGCACTGAACCTCATGCCCGTTCTGGTGCCCAATGCTCATACCCGCCCCTTCCACAAGCAGTGGTTGAACGTAGCCACCGGCATCATCTTGCCCCTCGGCCTCTTCTTCTACTTCCGCGTGTGGCGCTATCGCATCCGCCTGCGTCGCGACCTGGCCAGCATCCAGCAGGTCTCTGCCATGCTGAACGAGCGCATCGGATGGCAGAACACGGCACGTAAACTAAATGAAAATGAAGCTAAATAACGCTAATGACTAATAATTCAACATACAGTAATATTGCGGAAGCCATAGAGGACTTCAAGCAAGGCAAGTTCGTCATCGTGGTAGATGACGAGGACCGCGAGAACGAAGGCGACTTCATCACGGCCGCCGAGATGATAACCCCGGAGAAGGTCAACTTCATGCTACAAGAAGGACGCGGTGTGCTCTGCGCACCTATCACCATCAGCCGTGCACGTGAACTGGATCTGGCTCATCAGGTGGAGGAGAACACCTCGATGCTGGGCACGCCCTTCACTGTCACCGTCGACCTGCTCGAGGGATGCACCACGGGGGTGAGTGCGCACGATCGTGCTGCTACCATCCGTGCCCTGGCTGACCCCACCGTCAAGCCTTCGGCTTTCGGCAAGCCCGGACACATCAACCCGCTCTACGCCCAGGATAAGGGTGTGCTGCGACGCGCCGGACATACCGAAGCTGCCATTGACCTGGCTCGTCTGGCCGGACTGAACCCCGCTGCCGCCCTCATCGAGATTCTGAATCCCGACGGTACGATGGCCCGCATGCCGCAGTTGCGCGAGGTGGCCGAGAAGCATGGCATGCGCATCATCACCATCAAGGACCTCATTGCCTACCGACTGCACCAGGAGTCGCTGGTGGAGCGTGGCGAGGAGGCCGACCTGCCTACCGACTACGGTCACTTCCGTATCATCCCCTTCCGCCAGAAGACGAACGGACTGGAGCATATCGCCATCATCAAGGGTGAGTGGAAGCCCGAGGAACCCGTGCTCATCCGCATGCACAGCAGCTGCGCCACGGGCGATATCTTTGGCAGCCAGCGTTGCGACTGCGGCGAACAGCTGCATCGTGCCATGCAATTGATAGAGAAGGAAGGACGCGGTGCGGTGGTCTACCTGATGCAGGAGGGACGTGGCATCGGTCTGATGAACAAGATTGCTGCCTACGTGCTGCAGGAACGCGGCGACGACACCGTGGATGCCAACCTGCACCTGGGTTTCAAGGCCGACGAACGTGACTACGGCGTGGGTGCGCAGATACTGCGTGAACTGGGTGTGGGCAAGATACGCCTCATCACCAACAATCCCGTGAAGCGTGTGGGCCTGGAGGGCTATGGCCTGGAGATTGTGGAGAACGTGCCGATGGAGATTCAGCCCAACGAGTACAACGAGCGCTACCTCAAGACCAAGAAGGAACGCATGGGACACTTATTGAATTTATAATTCATAATGCATAATTCATAATTGGGTACGTGAAGATTGTAGTCGAGTTCTCGATAAATCGATAAATCGAAAAATCGAGTGATCGAGGAATCGAAGGGTCGAAGGATCGAATAATCGAGCGATCGAATTGTCGAATAATCGAATAAACGAAGAATCGCATAAACGAAGAATACCAAAACGATTAGTAAAATTAATAATATACACAACAATGAATTCATTATCAGAAAGATTGAATCGTCTGGCTCCCAGCGCAACGCTGGCCATGAGCCAGCGCAGTAGTGAACTGAAGGCGCAGGGCGTCGATGTTATCAATCTGAGTGTGGGCGAGCCCGACTTCAACACTCCCGACCACATCAAGGCTGCTGCCATCAAGGCAGTGGAGGAGAACTGGAGCCGCTACAGTCCCGTGCCCGGTTATCCCGAACTGAAGAAGGCCATCGTGAACAAGTTGAAGAACGAGAACGGACTTGACTATGAGCCCAGCCAGATTCTGTGCAGCAACGGTGCCAAGCAGAGTGTCTGCAACGCTATCATGGCACTGGTGAATCCCGGCGACGAGGTTATCATCCCTGCTCCCTACTGGGTAAGCTATCCTCAGATGGTGCTGCTGGCCGAGGGTACGCCCGTCTTCGTGGAGGCCAAGATTGAGGCTGACTTCAAGATTACGCCCGAACAGCTGGAGGCTACCATCACCGACAAGACACGTGCCATCATCCTCTGCTCTCCCTCGAACCCCACCGGCTCGGTGTACAGCAAGGCTGAACTGGAGGCGCTGAAGAACGTGCTGCTGAAGCACGAGCGCGTCATCGTCATTGCCGACGAGATCTACGAGCACATCAACTACGTGGGTGAGCACGCCTCGATGGCGCAGTTCGACGACATCAAGGACCGCGTGGTCATCATCAACGGTGTCAGCAAGGCATACGCCATGACCGGCTGGCGCATCGGTTTCATCGCTGCTCCCGACTGGATCGTGAAGGGCTGCAACAAGCTGCAGGGTCAGTACACCAGCGGTCCCTGCTCCGTAAGCCAGAAGGCCGCCGAGGCAGCTTTTGCCGGCGACCAGCAGTGCGTGGAGGACATGCGCGTGGCCTTCGAGCGTCGCAAGAACCTCATCGTGAAGCTGGCCAAGGAGATTCCCGGCCTGGAGGTCAACGATCCTCAGGGTGCCTTCTATCTGTTCCCCAAGTGCAGCAGCTTCTTCGGCAAGGCTGATGGTGACCGCAAGATCAACAACTCCACCGACCTGGCCATGTATCTGCTTGAGGTTGGCCACGTAGCTACCGTAGGTGGCGATGCTTTCGGTTCGCCCGAGTGCTTCCGCATGTCGTATGCCACCAGCGATGAGAACATTGTAGAAGCTATGACGCGCATCAAGAACACTTTGACTAATCTGAAGTAATAGCAAACGCAAATAGTAACGAGAAAAGCATGCAGAACGGTTGTTTTGCATGCTTTTCTCGTTTTTTTTGTCAATAATTTGCGTTTCTGTAGATAAAGACCTATATTTGCAGTCGTAAAAGGTACTATTCCTCCTAATTTATAAACATTAAAAAGAGTGATTATGAAAAAGTTATTTGCAACAGCAGCTTTGTTCTGCATGGGGTTGGGTGCGTTTGCACAGAGTGACAGTAAGATGGCCGCCGGTGTCAATCTGAACGTTGGCGTGGGTGACAGTTATACCAATGTGGGTCTCGGTGCCAAGTTCCAGTACCGTTTCCTCGAGAAGATGCGTGGTGAAGCTTCGTTCAACTATTTCTTCCCTAAGTGGCATACGAGCTACTGGGATATCAATATGAACGCACACTACCTCTTCCACCTGGGCGAGACGGGGCTGACGGCTTATCCTCTGGCTGGTTTCAGTGTTATCGGTAGCACCTACAGCATCTTGGGCTACTCTTCCAGCTCTTCCTCTTTTGCATTGAACTATGGTGGCGGTATCGAGTATCAGATTACCGACAACATCAAGGTTAACGCAGAGATGAAGGGTCATAGCGGCTTTGCCAGTGGTTGGGGCACCCGTGGTGTGTTCTCAATTGGTGCTTCGTATTGCTTCTGACAGGAATAGACGGGACGGGGCAGGCCCGGCGGTCTGCCAGTCCTGTTCTTCTGGTCACGATATCGTCCCTCTTCAGACCGTCACACGGACGGTTTGAAGGGGGATTTCTGTGTTTTGGAATGACGCAAATCAATTATTCCACTTTTTTTTTGAAAAACTGCGTAAAAATTGCAAATACTTTAAGAGAAAATGTTTAATTTTGCACTCTCTTATAAAAGAGAAATCGGAGATTCCGAAAGACGAGTTTACACATTATTATATATATAATATAGAAAAAACATTATGGCTGAAACAAGAAAGATAAAGCGTGCCTTGGTGAGCGTGTTTCACAAGGACGGTCTGGATGCAATCCTGCGCAGGTTGCATGCAGAGGGTGTTGAACTGCTGTCAACCGGTGGCACACAGGCGTTCATCGAGAGTCTGGGCATCCCCTGCCAGAAGGTAGAGGACGTGACGAGCTATCCCAGCATTCTGGGCGGCCGCGTGAAGACGCTGCACCCCAAGGTGTTCGGTGGCATCCTCGGTCGCCGCGAGCTGGAGGGCGACCAGCAGCAGATGGCCCAGTACGAGATTCCCGAGATCGACCTCGTCATCGTCGACCTCTATCCCTTTGAGCAGACCGTGGCCAGCGGTGCCAGCGCTGCCGACATTATCGAGAAGATCGACATCGGCGGTATCAGCCTGATCCGTGCCGCTGCCAAGAACTTCCGCGACGTCATCATCGTGCCTAGCAAGCAGGAGTACGAGCCCCTGCTGAAGCTGCTCGAGAAGAACGGTGCACAGAGCGAGATTGAGGAGCGCCAGTGGTTTGCTACCCAGGCCTTCGGCGTAAGCTCTCACTACGATACCGCCATCCACGGCTGGTTCGAGAAGAATTGATAATTGACAATTGATAATTGATAATTCTTTTTCCGAAAAATAATGAAATTCTTTTCGCTGAATAAAGAAATAGCAATGGACCTGGGTACGGCCAATACCATCATTATCAGCGATGGCAAGATTGCCGTTGACGAGCCCAGTGTCGTTGCCCTTGACCGTCGCACTGACAAGATGATTGCCGTGGGCGACAAGGCCAAGATGATGTACGAGAAGACCAACGCCGACATCAAGACCATCCGTCCCCTGCGCGACGGTGTGATTGCAGACTTCAATGCCTGCGAGCAGATGATTCGCGGCCTTATCAAGATGGTTCACACGGGCAATCGTCTCTTCTCTCCCACCATGCGTATGGTTATTGGCGTACCCAGCGGTTCGACCGAGGTGGAACTGCGTGCCGTGCGCGACAGTGCCGAGCATGCCGGTGGCCGTGAGGTATACCTTATCTACGAGCCTATGGCAGCTGCCATCGGTGTGGGTCTGGATGTTTGTGCCCCCGAAGGTAACATGATTGTCGACATAGGTGGTGGTTCGACGGAGATTGCTGTCATCTCGCTGGGCGGTATCGTGGCCGACAAGAGCCTGCGCATTGCAGGTGACGAGTTGACCTACGACATCCAGGAGTACATGAGCCGTCAGCACAACATGAAGGTCAGCGAGCGCATGGCCGAGCGTATCAAGATTCACGTGGGCAGTGCGTTGACCGACTTGGGCGATGAGGCTCCCGAGGATTACGTGGTACACGGTCCCAACAAGATTACGGCGCTGCCCATGCAGGTTCCTGTCTGCTATCAGGAGATTGCCCACTGCCTGGAGAAGACCATTGCCAAGATTGAGACAGCTGTGCTCAATGCGCTGGAGGAGACTCCTCCCGAATTGTATGCCGATATCGTACACAACGGTATCTATCTGACGGGTGGTGGTGCGCTTTTGCGTGGTCTGGACAAGCGTCTGACCGACAAGATCAACATCCCCTTCCACGTAGCCGAGGATCCCTTGCACAGTGTAGCGAAGGGAACGGGCGTGGCCCTGAAGAACATTCACAATTTTACATTCTTGATGTAAAGAGAAGGTTGTAGGTTTTGGAATCAGTCCAAAACCTACAACCTAAGACTTGCAACCTGCAAAATAAACTGGCAACAGAGAAGAGACAATGAGCAATTGGCTTGAATGGTTCCGGACGCATCTCCACTGGTTTGTCTTCCTTGCATTGGAGGCAGCAAGTCTGGTGATGCTTTTCCGCTTCAATACCTACCACCATAGCGTGTGGGCTACGCAGTCTAACGCCGTGGTGGGCAGCGTGTTGCAATGGGAGTCGGACTTTCATGGCTATTTGCAGTTGAAGGAGATCAACGAACAACTGACGCACGAGAACCTGGTGTTGCAGTACAACAACCGCTTGTTGCGCGATGAGCTGCTCGATCTGACCCACGACACGACCTACGTGGAGCGTCTCATGCAGGAACAGCTGCAGGAACTCCGCTACATTCCCGCCCGCGTGGTGAGCAACAGCGTGCGGATGAGAGACAATGTCATCACCCTCAATCGTGGTGCGCTCGATGGCGTGCGCGAGGAGATGGGCGTGGTCTGCGGAACGGGCATTGTGGGCATTGTCTATCAGGTGTCCGACCATTTCTCGCTCGTCCTGCCTATCCTGAACAGCAAGTCGAACATCAGCTGCCGTCTGCGCGATACGGAGTACTTCGGTTCGCTGAAGTGGAAGGGCGGCAACGTGCTGGATGCCTACATCGACGACATCCCCCGCCATGCCCGCTTCAAGGTTGGCGACGTGGTGGAGACCAGCGGTTTCTCCAGCGTCTTCCCGGCCGGTATCTTCGTGGGCAAGGTGAGCGAGGTGCTCAACTCGCCCGACGGACTGAGCTACGAGCTGAAGGTGCGGCTGAGCTGCGACCTGGCAGTGCTGCGCGACGTGAGCATCATCGACAATCCTGTCAAGGAGGAACTCGACACGCTGAATGCGCAGGGCATCAAGACGAGGAAGTAAGTCCGGGTGCTGGACACCAGGCTCGAACATAAAGCATTAGCAAAACAGACATACGACAGTCGCTATGTTGATAGAAGGTTTGAAACGCTTCGTGCAGCTGATGGTCCTGTTGGCCGTGCAGGTGCTGCTGATGAACCATATCCACTTTATGGGATATGGCACACCCTTGGTGTACGTGGCCCTGCTGCTCTACATGCCTTCGGGGTGGGGTAGGCTGGCCTCCCTGGCGTGGGGCTTTGCCATGGGCTTCCTAGTGGATATGTTCAGCAACACGCCCGGCATGTCCGCTGCCAGCATGACGCTGGCCGCCTTCTTCCAGCCACTGCTTCTCAAGGCCTTTCTGCCCAAGGACGCGCTGGAAGACACCGTGCCCAACTACCACACCATGGGCGTGTGGAATCATCTGCGCTACCTCACCCTCATCCTGCTGCTGCACCATGTCACCTATTTTCTGCTCGAGTCTTTCTCGTTTTACAACCTTTTGGATTTAGGCATTTCGGCAGGCATCAGTCTGGGGCTTTCCTGGTTGATCGTTGTCGTGATGGAAACAATGCGTGGACATGAGTAACAAGGACTTCCATCTCGAAAAGCGCAAGTTTGTAATGGGAGGGGTGATCGTGCTGGTCATCCTTGTCTATATCCTGCGCCTGTTCTCGCTCCAGCTGATGAGCGAAGACTTCAAGAAGAATGCAGACAGCAATGCCTTCCTCAAGCGCATACAGTACCCTGCCCGTGGCAGCATCTACGACCGCAACGGCACGCTGCTGGTCTACAACCAGCCCTCGTACGACATCATGGTGGTGGTGAACGAGGCGCAGGGCATCGATACGCTTGACCTCTGCCGCAGCCTTGGCATCACCACGGACTGGTACGAAAGGCGCATGACGGAGATCAAGGACCGTAACAAGAATCCCGGCTACAGCCGTTACACGCAGCAGATCTTCATGAGCCAGCTCTCGGCCGAGGAGTTCAGCAGCTTCCGTGAGAAGTTGTTCCGCTTCCCAGGATTCTACATCCAGAAGCGCAGCATCCGTCAGTACGCCAACAGTCATGCGGGTCACGTGCTGGGCGACGTGGCCGAGGTGAGTCCGGCCGATATAGAGAAGGATGACTACTATCAGAGTGGCGACTACATCGGCAAGCAGGGCGTGGAGCGCAGTTACGAGAAGCAGCTCCGCGGCGTGAAGGGCACGGAGATCCTGCTTCGTGATGCCCGTGGTCGCATCAAGGGATCGTACCAGAACGGCAAGATGGACCAGGCTCCTGTGCCGGGCAAGAATCTGACGCTGAGCATCGACCTCGAACTGCAGGCACTGGGCGAGCGCCTGATGACGGGCAAGCTGGGCAGCATCGTAGCCATCGAGCCCTCCACGGGCGAGATCCTCTGCATGGTGTCTTCGCCCAACTACGATCCGCATCTGATGGTGGGACGTCAGCGTGGCCGTAATCAGATAGAACTCTCACGCGACAAGATGAAGCCCCTGATGAACCGTGCCGTCTCGGGCAGCTATCCGCCCGGTTCCACCTTCAAGACAAGCCAGGCACTGACCTTCCTCCAGGAGGGCATTATCTCGCCCACTGGTACGGCCTATCCCTGCAGCCGTGGTTTCCATTTTGGACGTCTCACCGTTGGTTGCCACGGACACGGTGCACCCCTTCCGCTCATTCCCGCCATCTCCACTTCGTGCAACGGCTATTTCTGCTGGGGCTTGCATTATATGTTCTCCAACCGCAGCAAGTACCCCACCGTGCAGGACGCCATGACGACCTGGAAGGACTACATGGTATCGATGGGATTTGGTTACCAACTCGGTGTCGACTTGCCAGGCGAGGCACGTGGTATGATTCCCAATGCACAGTTCTATGACAAGGCTTACAAGCACAGCTGGAACGACATTACCATCATCTCCATTGCCATCGGCCAGGGCGAGGTCACTCTCACGCCCCTGCAGATTGCCAACCTCGGTGCTACGATTGCCAACCGTGGTTATTTCATAACGCCCCACGTGGTGAAGAGCATCCAGGGCGAGCCGCTCGACACGCTCTACACCAAGCGACGCTACACCATGGTCTCGCGCGAGAACTACGAATACGTCGTCTCCGGCATGCGCGGAGCTGTGACGGGTGGTACCTGCCGTTCGGCCAATACGTCGATGTATGAGGTATGCGGCAAGACGGGAACGGCGCAGAACCGAGGCCACGACCACTCCGTCTTCATGGGCTTTGCGCCCAAGGACAATCCCAAGATAGCCGTGGCTGTGTATGTGGAGAACGGTGGCTTCGGTGCGGTCTACGGTGTGCCCATCGGTTCCCTCATCATGGAGCAGTTCATCAATGGCAAGCTGTCGGAGGGAAGCCAGGCCCGTGCCCGTGAGTTTGAGAACCGCCACATCAACTACGGCACTGGCGAGCGTTAACGGATAATCTTTCACATGGTACAGGAAAAGGAACATAAAGGCGTGATGCGGTCGCTCGACTGGGTGACCATCATCATCTATGTCATTCTGCTTGGTCTGGGTTGGATGAGCGTGTGCGGTGCCACGTACGACTTCGACCAGGCTGGCAACATACTCAGTTTTGAATCGCGATCCGGCATGCAGATCATCTGGATCAGTTCGTCGCTCGTGCTGGGTACGCTCATTCTCAGCATTGACGAGAAGTTCTACGAATCCTTCTCCTACCTCATATACGCTGGCTTCCTCGTCCTTCTCCTCGTCACACCCTTTCTGGCCCACGACATCAAGGGGTCGATGTCGTGGATCAAGATAGGCTCCTTCAGCATCCAGCCGGCCGAGTTTGCCAAGTTCGGCACGGCGCTGTGCCTTGCGCGTGTCATCAGCATGTACGAGTTTCACCTGGACCGCACGCGCGACCTCATACTGTCCGCCTTGCTGGTACTGGTGCCCATGGCGCTCATCGTCCTGCAGAAGGAGACGGGCAGTGCGCTGGTCTACATCTCCTTCTTCTTTATGTTCTATCGCGAGGGTATGCCCGGCAGCTTTCTCTTTATCGGCGTGGCCGCCGTGTTCTATTTCGTGGTGGGCATCCGCTTTGCCGACGCCCCCCTGCTGAATCTCCCCGAGGTCAGCATGGGTGGTTATGCCGTGATGGTGGCCATCTGGCTCTTCACCACATTCATGACGCGCCTCTACACCTCGCTCCGTGCCCCCTTCTGGTGGATGCTGGGCATCGGCTTGCTCTGCAGTGTCGTCGCTGGCCTCTTTGCCGAGTTCGTCCTACCCTTCGACGTGGTGTGGGTGCAGTTGGGCGTGTGCGTGGCCTGTGTCCTGTATCTGCTCTACCTGGCGCTGCGCGAACGCCTGCTGACGTACTTCTACATAGCCGCTTTTGCAGCAGGTTCCGTTGGCTTCTACTATTCGGCAGACTACGTCATGGACCACTTGCAAGACCATCAGCAGACGCGTATCCAAGTCTTGCTCGGCATGAAGGACGACCCCAAGGGAGCCGGTTACAACGTGGCACAGGCGCAGATAGCCATCGGCTCCGGTGGCCTGCACGGCAAGGGATTCCTGAACGGCACGCAGACCAAGCTGAAGTACGTGCCCGAGCAGGAGACCGACTTTATCTTCTGCACCGTAGGCGAGGAAGAAGGCTTCGTGGGCTGCACCACCGTCTTGGTGCTCTTCATGCTGTTGCTCCTGCGTCTCATCCATGTAGCAGAGCGTCAGGTCTATCGTTTCGGCCGCATCTACGGCTACTGCGTGGTGGGCATCTTCTTCTTCCACATCTTCATCAATGTGGGTATGGTGCTCGGCCTCACGCCTGTCATCGGCATCCCGCTGCCCTTCTTCAGTTATGGTGGTTCTTCGCTGTGGGGCTTCACCATCCTGCTCTTCATCCTGCTCAGAATCGATGCAGGACGAAACAGGTTGAAACGAAGTTAGGGATTTTTTTACAAAACGACTTTAGTTTAAGCACTGATAAACAATCAGGTCCAAATCCTTATATATCGACATTGTGTGGTGCTTATTGGGTCAAAAAGTGCATAGTTGTCCCAAAAAAGGGATAAACAGTTGTTAGAAAGGAAATTTTTCACTACTTTTGCATTCGTTGTAACAAAACAATACGTTTTGTCAATTGAAAAAGTCTAAATCTATGCAGTTCGTTATGGACTATGAAGGATATAAAATAGATACTTTTATCGAATAGTTATACTAAATATTCTGTTCAGCTACTTTACTTGTCGTTTTTTCATAGAATCCTTTTGTTTTCAGAATGTATAATATTGTAAGAAATTCCCAGAAAAGATTTTTATATACTATCTTGGTTCTGTTCTTTGCTCTTTTCCCGACTATAGCCAAGGCAAATTCATACAGCAAGTATGTAGGGCAAGGATTCGGTGTTCCGTTGCCGACGTGTCCTGTCAGTAACGGTTATGTAAATTCATATTCGTTTTCTTGCTCAAATGCTAATGTTACGGTTGACCAGAATGGTTGGGTCACCATCACTGGCTACTTCAGTGGGACAGCAACAATAGAATGCTATTTCCAGTATATGTATCTTGTAAACAATAAGTATTGGTATACTGGTACGAGGTCTGAATATCATCAGGTGTCATGCTTGAGTAACAATATCAGTATCAGTGCACCCAAGAGTGAGCTCAATGTCGGTGAGACTATGCAGTTGACTTATCGTTTCAGTACCAGTACTTATAGTGTTACACCCAGTATAACATGGGAGAGTAATTCGTCGGCAGTAGCCGTCAACAAATATACTGGATATGTAGAAGCAAGGTCTCCTGGAACCGCAACCATTACAGCGAGATCCAATCTTGGCTCAAATGAAGCCACGTGTTACGTTAGTGTTATAAAAGTGGATCCAACCAGAGTTAGCATACCTGATGAAGTTACGACTTACGTAGGCGAGAGTACATCCCTTTCTTTGCAATTATATCCCAGTAATGCTATTACTTCCTACACCTGGTATTGTAGTCCGACTTCTGTAGCATCTGTTTCGGGAGGAACTGTTTCCGGAAAGGGTGAAGGTACAGCTACAGTATATTGTAGGACAGACAACGGCGTACGCTCAAACGACTGTACAGTAAACGTAAAGTATAGGAAGGCGACTGGAGTGAACGTGTCCAAATCAACACTTTCTCTTCCGATAGGTAAGTCGAGCACTCTTACATGGACTCCTGTTCCTTCCAATGCCAAGACAAGTGTCACTTGGAAGTCATCTGACACCTCCGTAGCCACCGTCACCCAGTCAGGTCAGGTGCTGGGTGTGAAGGCTGGGCAAGCCAACATTACGGTCACCACCGACAATGGATACAGTGCTACATGCGTGGTTACTGTACCGCCTAATGCGTCGAGCATTTCAATTCCAAGCACAATAGATGTAACATTAGGTAGCAAGGCCACAATCCCTGTGACCGTTACACCGACAGACGCATACTATACGTTAACTTGGAACAACTCTTCCCCGTCCATAGCCTCATTAAATGGTACGGAGGTGACGCCCCTCAGCGAAGGAAGTACCAAAATTTCATGCATCGCCAATAATGGTGTGTCTTCAAACGTGTGTACTGTCAAAGTTACTTATCCATTGCCTACAAGTGTAACCACCAGTAAATCTGAGATATTTCTACCTATTGGCAGTACGGAGAAACTTACGTACTCCTTCTCACCCTCTATTGCAAAGTCGTCAATGACATGGAAGGTGGAAAGCGGAGGTGAAAAGATTGTCAGCGTTACTAGTACCGGAACTGTCAGGGCCCTTTCAGCAGGCAATGCCAAGGTTGTGGCAAAAACCTCAAATGGTCTGACGGTGACGTACAAGGTGACTGTTCCACACGATCCCGAGTCCATAACTTTGTCTCTTCGAAGAGTTTCTCTGTGGGTTGGCGACAGTCGCAGTATAACGGTAAAAGCGTCACCAGAGGATGCCTATTTCACGGGCAAGTGGGTCTCATCGAATCCTACTGTTGCCTTTGTTACACAGGCAGGTGATGTTTTTGCTTTATCACCAGGTTCTGCTGATATTTTATATATTACCAATAAAGGATTGACGTCGGTAACCAAAATTGAAGTACCGGATAACGACTTGGCGCTCCATGTGTGGGATGTAAATGGTAATCAATATACATATAGCACGAATAAACATACGGTTATAACGTACTCCAACGGGAAACTGAGTTTCAACGTTGCAGGAAATGTACAAACCTACGACGCTCGTCAGATTCATAAGATAACCATGCTTGAGGATGGTTCTCAACCAATACCATCAAAGATTGTTATTCCGCCAAATCTTGAGATGAACAGTGGAGACAGAAAGAGGTTGGCTTATACGCTATATCCGTTTGAATATGACATCCAAACGACTATATCGTGGTCGTCAAGCAATGAGGCTGTAGCTTCAGTGGATAACGAAGGAAGAATAACAGCCAAAACTGCTGGTGAAGCTATTATCACGGTAAAGGCAGGAAATGGTAAGAAGTCTGAGTGTCGTGTTAAAGTCAACAAGCTGACCTGTTACTATACTGTTATCCTTAGGAATGGAAACAGGTTTGGATACGAGATAGCCGAAACGCCAAAGATGACTTACAGAAATGGGAACCTGGTCTTTACGACTGCAACATCCGTGAAAGAATATCCTGCCGATGATGTGTGGAAGATTTGTCTGGTGGATCCTGGTGTAATAGCGTACGTTGGTGATATCAACGAGGATGGGAAAGTAAGCATTGGCGACGTGGCAACCCTTATACAAATGTTCATTGACCAACGCAACAACAATATGAACTCAGACGTCAACAGTGACGGAATCGTTGATTTTAAGGATATAAATGAATTGTCAAATAAAATACTAAAGAAGAAATAACAAGACCATGATGTACAAGAAATTGTTTGCGATATTCATGATTGCATGGATGTCTGTTGAGTGCTTCGGACAGGGTGTGATAGTTTACCGAAAGGACGGCACACGCTTTAAGGTTCCATATACTGAACTTGATAGTGTGGTGACGTACAACTCATCATTAGTTGGGACTGACCCTGATGGAGGCCAAAAGTTTCTGGTAAACGGGGTTTCCTTCAAGATGATGCCTGTAGAAGCAGGTACGTTTCAGATGGGAAAGTCCGCTGACGGAAACGATGTAACACCTGTGCACAGCGTTACTATTACTAAGGACTACTACATTGGGGAGACGGAGGTAACGCAGGCTTTGTGGAAGGCTGTCATGGGGCAGATGCCTACATCCGACGGCAGTAAGTGGAGTTCTACATACGGCATTGGCGACAATTACCCAGCCTATTATATCAGTTATAATGACGTACAAGAGTTCATCACGAAACTGAACGACCTTACGGATATGGCATTCCGTATGCCCACAGAGGCAGAATGGGAGTATGCAGCAAAGGGCGGCAGGAAGAGTAACGGATATACGTATGCCGGCAGTAATACGATTGACGAAGTGGCATGGTACACCTCTAATTCTGGGAGTAAGACCCATCCTGTTGCGCAAAAGAAGTCGAACGAGCTGGGTTTGTATGACATGAGTGGTAATGTTTGGGAGTGGTGTAGCGATTGGTATGGAAGCTATTCTTCTTCAACAGTGTCTGATCCTGTTGGTGCTTCATCGGGCTCTAATCGTGTCTTTCGTGGCGGTGGCTGGGACAATGGTGCGACGTCTTGCCGAGTCGCCTTTCGCCACAGCAGTTCGCCGTCCTATCGCTGCAGCAGCATAGGGTTCCGCCTGGCTCTCAGTTCTTCTCAAAAATAAAAAAAGGAAAAAGCTCTGAAGTGGGGCCAAAATAAAAAAAGGCCCCACAAGCAGAGCAAATAAAAAACCGCCTTTGGCGGTCGAATTTTTTTCAAGAAATGCAGATAAAGATATTCAGTCTGCCAATAGCAGCTCCACATAGTGCAGAGGAGGAGGTCAACAGATTTCTCCGTTCACATAGGGTCATGACGGTTGATCGCCATTTCTCTGCAGAAAATGGTGGGTATTGGTCACTTTTGATTACCTATCAGGAGAATGGAAGTCCAGAAGCTCCATCCCCTGTATCCCGGTCCAATAAAAAGGATTATCGAGAAGTGCTGAACGAAGAACAATTTGCATTGTTTGCACGGATGCGTGACATTCGACGTGAGATTGCTAAGCAAGAGAGTATTCCTGCATACGCAATCTTCACGGACGAGGAGCTCTCGCAGATAGTGCAGCTTCCTGATATCTCGGTATCTTCTATCAGAACTATTAAAGGAGTAGGAAAAAGAGCTGACAAATATGGCGAATTGCTCTTAGTTACAGATTCTGCTACAGATGAAGAGAGCAAGTCACCTTTTTGATAGAATCATTGATATGGAAAACCTGCGTGAAGCATTTCTCAGGGCTGCGCGTGGCAAATCAATGAAAGCAGAGATTGTGGCTTATCGGCAGAACATTGACGAAAACCTTCTCCAGTTGCATAAGGAACTGGCGGACGGTTCCTTCGTATTTGGGGATTATCACTACTTTAGGATATATGATCCTAAAGAAAGGATTATTTGTGCCTCGAGGTTCGAGGAACGTGTAGTACAGCATGCAATGATGAGAATATTGCATCCTATCTTTGACCAGTATCAAATATACAATAGTTATGCTTGTCGCATAGGAAAAGGAGCCTACAAAGCTATCTCAAAAGCTCAAGAGTATGGACGCAAATATAAGTGGTTTTTGAAGATGGATGTCAGGAAGTACTTCAATTCCATCGACCACTCTGTATTGCTAAGCCAGATTGATAGATTGATTAAGGATAAACGAGTGATGTACAATATCTGTCAACTTTTAGGTAGCTATGAAATCGATAACAATAAAGGCTTGCCCGTTGGTAATCTGACGAGTCAATATTTTGCAAATCATTACCTTGCCTCTTGTGATCACTATGCACTTGAACATTTGCATATCCATGCCTATGTGCGTTATATGGATGACATCGTACTTTTTGGAAATAATCACGAGGAACTGAAACTTAAAGCGAACTTGCTGAAAGATAGGATATGCTGCGATCTGAAGCTCGAAACGCACGCTTTCGTAATCAACAAAACATCTTTGGGTATCCCTTGGTTAGGGTATGTGGTGTATCCATTTTCCATTCGTCTTAACCAGCGAAGCAGGCATCGGTACGGACACAAGATAAAAGTTCTGAATCGTTTGTTGACTTCTTGTGAATTGACAGAGAGCGAATGCCTGCAACGATTCACTGCTATACATTCGTTTATACAAAAAGCCAATACAAAATCATTTGAACGAAAACTTATAAAAAGAACATTCTCGTAGGGCTCTAATCGTGTCAATCGTGGCGGTAACTGGAACAATAATGCGACGAATTGCCGAGTCGCCAATCGCAACAACAATTCGCCGTCCAATCGCAACAACAACATAGGGTTCCGCCTGGCTCCCAGCTCATCTCTTTCTGTATAGTCGTGGCGAAGAGAAGAACAGAGAATGTATCTTGACTGCATACTGTGCAGCAAATGTGGGACACGAGGTGTCTTGAGGGTTGTCTTTAGTAGTACCATTAGATGTGCGAACAATGCAACCCTTTATTACTTATTATTTTGGTGATGATATACCATTTGGCATTGAACTGTAATGTCATCCCGACGAAGGGCTTTTGCCGACGGGCAAAATGTAGATCTATACTTTTACTTTTGTACCGTAGT
Source organism: Bacteroidaceae bacterium (assembly GCA_045616065.1). Taxonomy (GTDB): domain Bacteria; phylum Bacteroidota; class Bacteroidia; order Bacteroidales; family Bacteroidaceae; genus Physcousia. Next base: position 31,601 of record JAZLFZ010000021.1, read on the forward strand.
CAAAATCCTCATAGGCGAAAGCCCATTCCAGCTATTGTAAATCCTAATTGGACTGAGATTTACATTTTGCCCGCTGGCAAAAGTCACGTCCGTTCGGAATGACAACCGGTGTGCCTAATTGTATATTATCTCCTTACTCTTATCTGTTGACCGGTGTGATGAGGATGCCGATGTCGTGGACTCCGGACAGTTTCTCATAGTCCGAGGCCTGACGGATGCGGATGCGGGCGCCTTCGCCTTGGTGCAGGTGGATGAAGCGTAGGGGATGGCTGTATTCCAGGAGGTCGCGGCCTTGGCCGGCAAGGAGTGTGCTCTCGTCTGTCAGCTGAATCTTGGCCGTGTCGATGAAGGTCTGCCGGGCAGTGCTGTCGGGGAGGCCGTATTCCTGCTCGATGACAAGCCAGAGTTCGGTGAGCGGGAAGCGATGCGTGAGGCGTGCCTGCACCTGTACGTCGAAGTCCTGGGCATCGCTGATGGCAGGCATCGTGAAACGGAGCGTGTCAGCACAATTCCAACCTGCTGTCGTAGTAGGTTGGAACTGGTTTATGCCGTCGGTCTTCTGGCAGGAAGCCGTGAGCAGGATAGTGGTGGCGAGGGCCGCCATCATTCGTGTGACGCGTGTCATTCGCTGGGCGTGGTTTCGTTCTTCTGAGGAGAGCTGTCGTTGCGCTGAGGTCTTGAACCGTTCTTCTCGCGTCTGTTGTTGCGAGGGTTGCGGTCGCCCTTGCGAGGATTGTTTCTGTTGCCTTCGCGGTCGTGATTCCTCGGCTCTCTTGGTTCCCTCGGTTCTCTGGTTTCTCTCGGCTCCTTGTTCTCTCTCGGCTCCCTGGGTTCTCTTGGCTCCTTGTTCTCTCTGGGCTCTCTGGGTTCCTTGTTGTCACGAGGTTCCTTGTTGTCCTTGTTGTTCTTCTTTTTTTTCTTCTTCTTGGCCTTGTCGAAGCGGTGTAGGTCGTCCTGGGTAGCGAGGTCGATGGGCTTGGGAGGCAGTTTCTTGCCGCCTTCCTCGAGGCTCTCGGGCTCTTCGCCCCGACGGTTCATGGCGATGATCTCCTTGGCACGCTCGGCCGAGATGGTGGTGAGGTTGGCTGCGATGCGCTTGTCTGAGCTGTAGGTTACCATGCCGGAGAGGATGTCGGCCTTGAAATAGAAGAACTCGCCGTCGCCCACGTGGAGTGACACCTCGCGGCTGGGCAACTTGTGGGATGCCTCTACGTACTGGTCGGCCTCGTAGTTCATGCAGCACTTCAGCTTGGCGCACTGGCCAGCCAGCTTCTGCGGATTGAGCGAGAGGTCCTGGAAGCGTGCCGCACTGGTGCTGACGCTCACGAAGTTCTTCATCCAGGTGGCGCAGCACAGCTCGCGACCACAGGGTCCGAATCCACCGATGCGTCCCGCCTCCTGGCGTGCTCCGATCTGCTTCATCTCGATGCGTACGCGGAACTCTTCGGCCAGCACCTTGATGAGCTGACGGAAGTCGACGCGTCCGTCGGCGATGTAGTAGAAGATGGCCTTGTTGCCGTCGCCCTGGTACTCCACGTCGCCTATCTTCATCTCAAGGCCGAGGTTCTTGGCAATCTGGCGGCTCTTGATCATCGTGTCCTGTTCCTTTGCCTTGGCTTCCTCGTACTTCTCCATGTCGGTGGGCTTGACCTTGCGATAGACGCGCTTGATGTCGGCCTCCGACTTCAGGTTGGCCTTCTTCATCTGCAGGAAGGCCAGCTTGCCCGTCATGGTCACCGTACCGATGTCGTGACCGGGCGAAGCCTCTACCGCCACCACGTCGCCCTTGACGAGGGGGAGGTTGTTGTCGTTGTGGTAGTATCCCTTGCGGGTGTTCTTGAACTGCACCTCGACGATGTCGGTAAGCTCGGCATTGCCGGGTATGTCGGCCAGGTAGTCGTAGTCATTGAGCTGACCGTAGCTCTGTCCGCATCCGTTTCGGTGCAGTCCGCGGCCGCAGCCGCCACACATATATTCTTTCTCCATATATATATTTATTGTATAAGCAGGACGATGACCTTGAGCGACATGTCGAAGAAGACCATCTTGGCGTTGACGTTGCTCTCGATGTCCGTTTCGGCCAGGCTCAGTTCGTCCATTAGTTTTATCACATTTCGTTCGTTGATAAAGCGTGCGAAGTTGACGGAGAAGTCACTCTCGCGCTTCAGCTGATAGTTCAGCACGTCGTGCCGCTGGAAGTTGTAGATGAAGTTCTCGCGAAGGAGTCGCTGTGCGTACTGCAGGAAGCGCTTCTGTGCCTCACGCCCTCGTGAGGCCAGGTCGTCGCTCCATGCGCGCAAATCCTTGATCTTGCGCATGTAGGCCAGTCGCATCAGACTCACGAATAGCTCGAAGAACTCGCTCTCCTCGTTGCCGGCCTGCATGCGGTGCAGGGCTTGCGTGAAGCTGCCCTGAGCCACGTGGGCCAGTTCGCTGGCACGGTCCTCGGGCATGGCATAGCGCGTCATGAGCGCCTGTCGTATGTCGTCCTCCGTGAGCGCCGGCACGGTGATGCGCTGCGTGCGGCTGATGATGGTGCCGAGCACCTTGTCGGGCTCCTCGCACGTCATGATGAAGTGTGTGCGTGAGGGCGGTTCCTCGATGAGCTTCAGCAACTTGTTGGCCGTCTCCTGATTCATGCGCTCTGGCAGCCAGATGATGATGACGCGGCGGCCGCCCTGGCTGGCCTTGATGGCCAGCTTCCTGAGGAGCGAGTCGCTCTCGCCCACGTAGTAGGTGGCCTGCTGGTTCTCGGCCTTCATGTCCTCGAGCCAGTCGTTGATGTCGAAGTAGGGCTGCTGTTGGAGCTGGGTGCGCCACTCCTGGAGGTAGTCGTCGCAGATGGGGGCCGAACTGCTGTTCTTCTTCTTGATGATGGGGAAGGAGAAGTGGAGGTCGGGGTGGGAGAGTGCCTCCACCATCTTGCAGCTGCGACACTCGCCACAGGGCTCGGAGGGCAGCGGTGCGGGCTCCATCTCGCCGAAGAGTCCCATCTCGGGCTCCGCGTCTGCAGGCTGTGCCTTCTCGCACAGAAGGTATTGCGCCAGGGCCAGTGCCAGGGGCAGCTTGCCGGCTCCACGTGGGCCACAGAGCATGAGGGCGTGGGGGATGCGGTCCTCCTGTGCGTCGTGAAGCAGGCGCTGCTTCACCTCTTCCTGTCCTATGATGTCGCTGAATTGCATGTTTCGTTCGTCTATAACCTATAATCTATAACCCATAACCTATAGCCTATAACCTATAACCTATATAACCTGTAATCAGTATATCTGCTTTGCTATCTGGCAGATGCTGTCGACGGCCGACACGGTGTAGAAGTGCAGGCTGGGTGCACCGCGCTCGATGAGCTGGCGACACTGCTGTGTGGCCCACTCGATGCCCACCTGCTTTACTTCCTCGTCCGAGTTGCACTTGATGGCCTCGTGGTAGAGGTCTTCAGGGAGGTCGCAGTGGAAGGTCTTGGGCACGACGGTCAGCTGGCTCATCTTGGCCAGGGGCTTGATGCCGGGAATGATGGGGATGGTGATGCCCATCTCGCGTGCCTTCTCCACGAAGGAGAAGTACTTCTCGTTATCGTAGAACAGCTGGGTGACAGCGTACTGTGCACCCATGTCGAATTTTCTCTTCAGTATGGCCAGGTCGCTCTGCATGTTGGGCGCCTCCTCGTGCTTCTCGGGGTAGCATGCCACTCCGAAGCGGAAGGGCTGGCCGGGCACCTTGATGGGTGTGCCGTCGTGGAAGTAGCCTTCGTTGAAACGGTTGATCTGCTCGATGAGCTCGGTGGCGTAGGAGGGGCCGTCGCCGGTGGGACGGAAGGCCGCGTCCTCCTTGGCCTTGTCGCCACGGAGCACCAGCACGTCGCTGATGTCGAGGAACTGCAGGTCGAGGAGCATGTACTCCAGGTCTTCGCGCGTGTTGCCGCTGCACACGAGGTGGGGCACAACGGGCACGTCGAACTTGTTCTGTATGGCCGCAGCAATGGCGATGGTGCCGGGACGACGGCGTATGCGCTGTCGCTGCAGCAGTCCGCCTTCCACTTCGTGGTAGACGTATTCGCTTCGGTGGGTGGTGATGTTGATGTATCGTGGGCTGAACTCGGCCAGCCGTTCGATGGTCTTGAAGAGCGAGCTGGTGCCCGTTCCTTTAAGAGGGGGCAGCACCTCGAACGAGAATGCTGTCCCCTGCTTGTTGTTGATGATGTCGATGATGTTCATTTCCTGTTACTTAGTCGTACAGTCGGCGTTGTAGTAGCCAGACTCGCTGAGCGGCTTGATGGCTGCGAATGCGGCCCAGTTAGCGTCCTTCTTGAAGTCCTCGATCTGAGCGTCGGGCACGTACGCGGTGCACTGCGCCTTGTTGAATGCCTTGGCAGCCTTCGTTGAGGGGAAGGGGTAGTAGGCTGGCGTCAGGACGTAGATGTTCTTGATGCCCTTGGCGCCCTCGACGAAGGTGTACATGCGGTCCTTGAAGTTGTAGGGGATGGCCAGGTTCTCGATGGCGTTGCTGCCGGTGAGTGCACCGTCCTCAATCTCCTCGATGGTCATGGGGATAACGATGGTCTTCAGGGCGGTGCAGTTAGCCAGCGCACCCTCGCGGATCTTCCATCCACGGTCGTCCATCTTGACAGTCTCGAGCGAGGTGCAGCCCTTGAAAGCCTCGAGGCCGTAGGTGCTGGTCGTCACGTTAATCTCCTTGAGGCTGGTGCAGCCTGCGAATGCCTCGTCGCCGATCACCTCAACGATGTCGTCGGCATAGACGGCCTTCAGGTTGGTACAGTTCTTGAACGAGGCCGTACCGATCATGTTCATCTTGTGGTCGAAGTACAGGGCTTCAACCGAGGTGTTGCCCTCTAGCAGATTGTCGAGGGTAGAGAGAACGCTGCCGTCAAAGCCTACGTTCTTGTGCTCGTTGGGCATGCCTGCGATGATCTCGCTTGATTTGTAAACGTGCAGGTCAGCGGGCTTCTCGGCTACCTTCTTGCCGGCCTCAGCCTGCTCGGTGTCCTGTGCCTCTGCGGCTTCTGCACTCTTCTTCTGCTCACCACCGCAGCTGGTCAGTACCAGTGCGGAACCCATCATCAGGGTAAGGAATGTCTTTTTCATAATTGTATGCGATTGTTAAAAAATCCTTTTGGAAATTACTTCTTGATCTTGAACACTACGAAGTTCTTGCCGGCGATGCTGGCTTTGAGGGTGGTGCCGTCAGCCTGGATGCTGGCCTCCTGGGGCACGATGGCGTTGGGGTTGTCCACGGTGTTCTCCATCTCGTAGTCGCTGCAGTCGACGGTGATGGTGGTGGCGCTGGCGATGCTCTTCAGTCCGTTGAGCTTGATGGCAATGTCCTGTGCCTTCTCGGTGGTGTTGATCACCTTGACGATCACCTCGTTCTTGTCCTTGTCGTAGACAGCGCTGCTGAAGATGCCGTCCTGACCCTTGGGTGTCACTACGCTCTGCGAGGCGGGCAGCACGTTGGTACCCTTGTTTTGGGCATAGAGTGCCTGCACGTAGTAGCTGACAGTCTTGGCCGAACGGAGGTTGTCGAACCAGATGGCATCGGGACGCCACTGCCAACCCTCCACGTGTGCGAAGAGAGGTGCGTAGGTGGCCATGTGCACGATGTCGGCGTTCTTCTCGAGGTTGGTCATGAAGGCTGCCTCGTAGATGCTGGCGCCGGCGTGGTTGTACTTTTTGCCGCGGTCGTGGCAGGCATACTCACCGGCAAATACCTTGGGACCCTTGCGGTCGTACTCGTCGTAGCGGTTCATCTCGTTCTTGAACCAGTCGATGTTGCGATAGAAGTGCTCGTCCACGAGGTCGGCACCCAGCTGCTTCATGGCCGTCCAACCCAGGTCGAAGCTCTGGCCCTCGCTGTCGGGACCGCTCGTGCCGATGATCTTGATTTCGGGATGTGCCTTGCGGATGGCAGCCACGAACTTCTCCAGACGCTTTGAGAAGGCCTTGTTGTCCTTGTAGTCCCACTGTTCGTTGCCCACGCCGATGAACTTCAGGTTGAAGGGAGCGGGATGACCCATGTCGGCGCGCAGCTTGGCCCACTTGTTCTTGGCAGGATCGCCGTTGGCAAACTCGATGAGGTCGATGCAGTCGTCGATGTAGGGCTGCAGGTCGTCCATGCCCACGTGTACCTTCTTCTCATCGCGGATGTCATTCTGGTACTGGCAGGCCATGCCCACGTTCAGCACGGGCAGAGGCTCGGCGCCGATCTGCTCCGACAGACGGAAGTACTCGTAGAATCCGAGGCCGTAGGACTGGAAGTAGTTGGGATAGTAGCGGCTGGTGAAGGTGTAGTGCCAGCGGTTCTCGTTCAGCGGACGGTTCTCCACGGGACCCACGGTGTTCTTCCACTGGTAGCGGGTCTCGAGGTCGGTGCCCTCGACGATGCAGCCGCCGGGGAAGCGGAATACACCGGGACGCATGTCATAGAGTGCCTGCGCCAGGTCCTTGCGCATGCCGTTCTCGTCGCCCATGTAGGTGTCGGCGGGGAAGAGGCTGACGTGCTCCAGGTCAGTGGTCACCTTCGAGTCACCCCACACGCGCATGTGAGCTTTCTCCACGGTCTTGTTGGCCTTCAGCGTCAGGGTGTACTTCTTCCAATCCTTGCCGCTTATCTCCACGCCGCCGTTGCCGATCTTCTGGTCCTCGCCCATGGTGGCGTTGTCCACCAGGTCGACCCATATCTTCGAGCTGCCGCCCTCGGGGCAACGTGCCCATACGCTGAACTTGTACTCAGCGCCCTTCTTGATGCCCATGCCGAAGAAACCGCTGTTCTCGATCATGGTGTGCTTGTGGGCGTGGCCGCTGGGAGCCAGGCGAACGTAGTGGGGATTCTTGTCGAAGGGACCATCGTTGTGGAGCGATACCTTGCCCGAGATGTCCCATCCAGCGTAGGGGTTGGGGAACTCGAACGAGCGGTTCATTACCAACTCGGCATACAGACCACCGTCGGCCGCATAGTTGATGTCCTCAAAGAAGATGCCGTACATCGTCTTCTGTACGGGAGCGCCCAACTTGGCTGTCTCCACCGTGATGGTGTTGTCCTGCGCCATTGCATTTGCAGAGGCCATCAGGCAGGCGCCAAGCAAAATGTTTTTCAGTTTCATTGTCATTTGTCGTTAGTATTTAGTTGTTGCTTTTTGAAGATACACTTGTTGTTAAGAGCGGTTTCTGTGGCTCTCGTGTGAACGGATTTATCGTATTCACACAATTCCCACAGGTACAATAAAATTGTAAATACTCCGTGCGAAGGTAGCTATTTTTTTGTAATTTTGCAAGCAAAACGGCAAAATGATGCCGCAAAACGTGTCCAATTGCTCCAAAAGGAGCCGAAAAGCAGGGATTTGTACGTTCGAAACGCGTGTTTGGCAAGGGATAAGGGGCGTGTGCCTCCCGAGGCGAGGCTATACAGTGGTTGAGGGAACTCCTCGTGCGTTCTCCCCGTTCCAAATGGTCGTCTTTTGCCTCTTTTTTCCGGTGGAAAATTTGCATATTTCCCCTATATTCTGTAACTTTGCAACGAAATCGTATCCATTTTTTGTGAAAGAATCTATGAAAAACCGAAGAATTTTATGGTTGATGCTGGCCGTACTGAACTGTACCAACCTTTGGGCTACTAAACTGTTGGAAACCCGTGTGGTGGACAAGGAGTATCTGATGTTGCACTTCCGTGATGGCGAAGTGAGGTATCGCGACAGCGGCACGGGGCCGAGTGCCTATCTCGGTCACTCGTTTGCCACGGGTGACGATTCGCTCTGTGTTTTCGGTCGCCGTCTCGATGTGCAGCGAGCCGTGGAAGCCCGGCGATGGAGCATCACCTCGGCCGACGACAAGGCCTTTGGCAGCGTGGCACCGCTGGCCGTCTATCGCAAGAGCAAACCCATGAATACCGACCATACCCTGACCAGCGAACTGGACCACTGGCTCTTCCTCAAACTGCCCAGAGCCATGCGGCAGGGATGCCATTACAGGGTGAGCATCCCCGAGGACGTCGGTTCGGATCAACGTGCTGGAAGCGTGACGTTTGACGTATACCAAACACCCTCCGAGGCCGTCCACGTCAACCTCATGGGTTACGTGCCTTCGCAGCCCCTCCATGCCGCCGACCTCTACCTCTGGCTGGGCGATGGCGGGCAGCGCGACTACTCGTCGTACGTGGGCAAGCGCGTGTGGTTGTATAATGTGGACACCAAGCGAAGCCGCGAGGTGGGACGTGTGAAGTTCTGGATGTCGCAGAGCGAGTCGAAGAACGAGGCCAACCGTCGCAACGGCACCGGTTCGGACGTCTGGACGGTGGACTTCAGTTGTCAGGAGGAGGGGCACTACCGGCTGGTGGTGGAGGACGTAGGCTGTAGCATGGATTTCAACGTGCGACACGACATTTACCTGGAGCCGTATCGCTACTCCGTGCGCGGCTACTACTACATGCGACTGGGCGAGAAGCCCAATCCCAACATCTCGCCCGTGCCCCGTCAGCCTGCCTTCATTCCGGGCGATGCGCCCAAGGGATTCGTGGTGTACAAGACCGACCTGCATCCCTGGTCGCCCGACTGGCGCAAGCTGCGTGGCGACGTGTGGGACGAACCCCATTTCAAGGCTGCCACCGCCTCGGCCTTCTACCAGCATCGTCTGCCCGGAAATCCTGTAAACATGCATGTTAAGGGTGGCCATAGCGATGCCTTCGACTGGGATCGTCACCTGGCTCATGTGAGCAATATCTACGACCTGCTGCTGCCGTATCTCTTGACCAACGGACGCATCAACGAGGACAACCTGGGCATTACCGAGAGTGGCAACGGCATAGCCGACATCGTGGATGAGGCTCGCAACGAAGTGGACTTCTTCCTGAGCATCCGCGACGGAGAGGCATACAGTCAGGGGGTCACCAATCCCGACAAGGACTGGACGATGATGTTCCAGGCTGGGTGCACCACCATGGCTGCCTGGGCCAATGCTGCCAACTGCGCCATGCTGGCCGACTGCTTCCGTGTGGCGGGCAAGAAGGACTTGCAGCAATATTATGTCAAGGAGGCCGTTACGGCTTTCAATTTCGCTTCGCGCCAGGAGAACCAGCAGCTGGACGACGGACAGCACATCGGCGACGGCCAGATGAAGGGACGCGACTTCCGGCAGATGGCGGCTGCCTACCTCTACAACGCCACGGGTGAGCGCAAGTGGGAGGACATCATGGCCGAGGGTAGCATCGTCAGGAGTGCGGAGTCGCGCATCTGGAACACGCGCGAGGGCTACCAGCTCTGGGGCACGGCAGCCTATCTGCTCTGCCCACATGAGCGTCATTATACGGAACTGTACGAAAATATGATAAAGGGTGTGGCTCGTGAAGCCGAACAGAACCACTTGCGACACACCGACTTGCGCCCCTCTCGACGCACCACCAACGACAGCCGCTGGCAGACCTCCGAGAACCTCCAGCTGCTCATGCTGGCCCACTACGTCAGTCAGGATCCTGTCCAGCGACGACTGCTGGAGCGTGCCATGTACATCGATGCCGACTGGTGTCTGGGCCGCAATCCCTCCAACACCATCGAGATGACGGGACTCGGACAGCGTCACATCACCGACTGCTACACCACCGGCCGCAACGACGGCGTGCCCGGGTCGCATCCCGGACAGACGCCCTTCAACGGCACCGAGACGTGGAGCCGTGGCGACGGTGGCGATGCACGCATCCTGCTCGACCGCTGCTATCCCAGCTGGGACAACGGAGGCTGGCCCAGCCAGGAGTCGTTCTTCAACCAGCGCTACTTCTGGGTGAACGGCGAGTTCACACCACGTGAGACAATGCGTGGCAAGATGGCACTCCTGGGCTATCTCTATGGCATTAGGTAGGTGTCGTGTGTTTTTTTTGAAAAAAAATTTGCAAGAGTGCACGAAGTTTCGTAATTTTGCGTTGTACATTATAATATTTAAAGTATATGACACTCATAAAATCCATATCCGGTATTCGCGGTACCATTGGTGGTAAGGCTGGTGATACGCTCAATCCTCTCGATATCGTTAAGTTTACCAGTGCGTACGCCACCCTCATCCGCAAGACCACTCGGGTGACAAGCAACAAGATCGTGGTGGGACGTGATGCCCGCATCTCGGGCGAGATGGTCAAGAACGTCGTGTGCGGCACCCTGATGGGCATGGGCTTCGATGTGGTCAACATCGGCCTGGCCAGCACGCCCACAACCGAGGTGGCTGTTACGATGGAGGGGGCCTGCGGCGGCATCATCCTCACGGCCAGCCACAACCCCCGCATGTGGAACGCCCTCAAGTTGCTCAACGAGAAGGGCGAGTTCCTGGACAAGGCACAGGGCGAGGAGGTGCTGCGCATTGCCGAGGCTGAGGACTTCGAGTATGCCGACGTGGACCATCTGGGCAAATACGTCGAGGACAACTCCTACGACCAGAAGCACATCGACATGGTACTTGGACTGGACCTCGTGGACGTGGAGGCCATCAGGAAGGCCAACTTCCGAGTGGCCTTCGATGCTGTCAACTCGGTGGGTGGCATCATCCTGCCCAAGTTCTTCGAGCAGTTGGGCGTGAAGCAGGTCACCGGACTCTATACCGCCCCTACCGGCGACTTCCAGCACAACCCTGAACCCCTGGAGAAGAACCTGGGCGACATCAAGGCGCTGATGCAGAAGGGCGGCCAGGACATCGGCTTCGTGGTCGACCCCGACGTGGATCGTCTGGCCCTCTTCTGCGAGGACGGCACGATGTATGGCGAGGAGTACACGCTCGTCACCGTGGCCGACTACATCCTGCAGCACACGCCCGGCAACACGGTCAGCAACCTCAGCTCCACCCGTGCCCTGCGCGACGTGACGAACAAGTACGAGGGCTGCCACTATACGGCCGCTGCCGTGGGCGAGGTCAACGTGGTGACCAAGATGCGCGAGACGAATGCCGTCATCGGTGGCGAGGGTAATGGCGGAGTCATCTATCCTGCTGCCCATAGCGGTCGCGATGCTCTGGTGGGCATCGCACTCATCCTGACCTACCTGGCCAAGAAGGGCATGAAGACTAGCGAGCTGCGCGCCACCTATCCTCCCTATTTCATTGCCAAGAACCGCATCGACCTCACGCCCGACACCGACGTGGACGCCATCCTCGAGAAGGTGAAGGAACTCTACAAGGACGAGGAGGTGAACGACATCGACGGCGTCAAGATTGACTTCCCCGACAAGTGGGTGCACCTGCGCAAGTCGAACACCGAACCCATCATCCGTGTCTACAGCGAAGCTAGCACCATGGAGGCTGCCGACGAGATTGGCAAGAAGGTGATGGACGTGGTCTATAGTATGGTATAACCGAAGACTCCCTCCCCGATTCCCTTTAGGGGAGGGCGGTTACAAAAAACTCGTAAGGGACGCTGAGTGAAAAGCCCCGCAAGAGCCCATTATGAATTGTTAATTATCAACCGCAGATGTTCCTCCCTGCAAGATATTTACTCTCCCACTAAAGAGAGAGAGCAGGGAGGAGGCTGCTTAGTAGAATTGCCTCCCCACAAGACATTCTACTCTCCCCCTTAGGGGGAGCGGGGAGGGGGTCTTTATGTTAACACAAATCGTAAATGGTAAGATACTTACCCCGCAAGGATGGCTCAGGAACGGCTCCATCATCCTGCGTGACAATAAGATACTGGAGGTAACCAACTGCGACTTGGCTATCATCGGAGCCAGTCTGGTGGACGCTCGTGGCATGTACGTCGTGCCGGGCGGCATTGAGATGCACGTGCATGGAGGTGGCGGACGCGACTTCCAGGAGGGTACCAAGGACGCCTTCGAGACGGCTGTCAAGGCACATCTCAAGTACGGCACCACGAGCATCTTCCCAACGCTCTCCAGCAGCACTGTGCCCATGATACAGCGTGCCGTGGAGACGTGCAACGAACTCATGGCACAGCCCAATTCGCCTATCCTCGGTCTGCACCTCGAGGGCCATTACCTCAACCCCAAGAAGGCGGGCGCGCAGATGCCGGAGTGGATCAAGAATCCCGATCCCAACGAGTATGTCCATATCGTGGAGAACTCGCCCTGCCTGAAGCGATGGGATGCGGCTCCTGAGATGCCCGGTGCCATACAGTTCGGTCGCTACTGTGCCGAAAAGGGCATCCTGCCCAGCATCGCCCATACCGCAGCTGAATGGCAGGACGTGTGGGCCGCCTACGAGGCAGGCTTCACACATGTCACCCACTTCTACAACGCCATGCCTGGCTTCCATCAGAAGGGAGAGTACAAGTACGAGGGTACCGTGGAGAGCGTCTACTGCATCGATGATATGACGGTCGAGATTGTGGCCGACGGCATACATGTGCCTTCCACCATCATGCGTATGTGCTATAAGATGAAGGGCGTGGAGCGCATGGCACTCATCACCGATGCACTGGCCGTGGCGGCCTGTGAGGGCGATGCCACTGCATTCGACCCGCGTGTGGTCATCGAGGATGGGGTGTGCAAACTCAGCGACCGCAGTGCGCTGGCCGGGTCCATTGCTACCACCGACCGCCTCATCCGCACCGCTGTGCAGCAGGCCGAGATCCCGTTGGAGGATGCCGTACGCATGTGTAGCGAGACGCCGGCCCGCATCATGCATGTCGACGACCGCAAGGGTACGCTGCAGCATGGCAAGGATGCCGACATCGTCATCCTCGACGAGAAACTCGACGTGCGCTGCGTCTGGCAGATGGGACAGATTGTGGAGAACACGCTGTTTTAAGTTAAGAGTTGTGTCATTGCTTAATGAACAATGAATTTAGGAGTTTATAAGTTAAGGAGTTATCGCTCCTTCGTCGCTGAGGAGTTAAGACGTTACTGATAAGCACGAGTGAGAACCTTCAATACATTTGTCTTAACTCCTTAACTCCAAAAATGTAATTAAAAAAACATTTAACCAATTAATAATAACCGACCCATTGCCCCCATGATAGGTCGTCTCCCCTTCTTGGGGGGAATAAGAGGAGGGCTTTGTATCTATGCGAGTAATCATCGAACCCAATTACAACGAGCTGTCACGCTGGGCAGCCGAGTACGTGGCTGCCAAGATCAACGCTGCCAATCCTACACCCGAGAAGCCCTTCAAACTGGGCTGTCCCACAGGCTCGAGTCCTCTGGGTATGTACCAGAAGTTGGTGGAGCTGAACAAGGCTGGCAAGGTGAGCTTCGAGAACGTCATCACCTTCAATATGGACGAATACGTAGGTCTGCCCGAGGAGCACCCCGAGAGCTACCACAGCTTCATGTGGAACAACTTCTTCAGCCACATCAACATCAAGAAGGAGAACGTACACATCCTCAACGGCAATGCCGCTGACCTGGCTGCCGAGTGTGCGCAGTATGAGGCTGCCATCGAGGCTGCCGGAGGCATCGATCTCTTCATGGGCGGCATCGGTCCCGACGGCCATATCGCCTTCAACGAACCCTTCTCCAGTCTGACCAGCCGCACCCGCGTCAAGACGCTCACCACTGACACTATCATCGCCAACAGCCGTTTCTTCGACAACGACGTGAACCAGGTTCCCAAGACCGCCCTCACCGTAGGCGTGGGTACCGTGATGGACGCCAAGGAGGTGATGATCATGGTCAACGGCCACAACAAGGCTCGTGCCCTGCACCATGCCGTCGAGGCCGGCGTAAGCCAGGAGTGGACCATCAGCGCCCTGCAGATGCACCCCCACGCCATCATCGTCTGCGACGAGGCTGCCACCGACGAACTGAAGCACGGCACCTATAAATACTTCAAGGATATCGAGAAGGACAACCTGTAAGGCTGCGGTGTGAATCCGTTCTTGGCGCATGTCATCGTAACCACGCTGTAAATAGACGGATATAGAAAGGGGGCCAACAAGGTTTAACTTTGTCTTTTATTGAGTTAAGCCTTGCTGGTCCCCTTTTGTTGTAACTTCTGTTGTCCGAAACGTCTGTTGTGCCCCGCAAAATGCTACATTGTATGTTTGCTGAGGTATTATTCAATCAAAAAATTCTCTATTTCGATATTTTTGAGTAACTTTGCACGGTTTTTAACGTATAAAGGTTACAAAATGAAATTGCATAACTTGAATGTCGTGCTGTGCGGAACGGGCACGGTGGGCGGAACGCTCTTGCAGCAACTGGCCGATCAGCAACGTGAGCTGAAAGAAAAACATACTCTCAACCTACAGGTCGTTGGCGTGGTGGATATCTTCAATGTCCTCATCGACAAGGCTGGGCTGGACTTGGCACACTATGCCGTTGACGGGGCTTTCTCGATGGATGCCTTCCGTGAACAGTTCAGGCTGGCACCCGCCTCAAGCGTGGAGCTTATCCGCGAGGCCGTGCTCAACCTCGGACTGGAGGACATGGTCTTTGTGGACTGCACGGCCAGCTACGAGATAGCGGCCCTCTATCAAGATTTCCTTGACCGTGGTATCTCCATCGTCTGTGCCAACAAGATTGCGGCGTCAGGCGACCTGAGTGCCTACCTCAAATTGAAGGAGACGGCCTTGAAGAACGGTTGCAAGTATCATTTTGAGACCAACGTGGGTGCGGGACTTCCCGTCATCCGCACCATTGGTGACCTGCGTGCTTCGGGTGACAAGATCGTCAAGCTGGAGGCTGTGCTCTCGGGTACGCTCAACTTCATCTTCAATACCATCAGTGCCGACATTCCTTTCTCCAAGGCTGTGCAGATGGCCAAGGAAGCACGCTTCTCAGAGCCCGACCCACGCATCGACCTGGCCGGACTCGATGTAATCCGCAAGCTTGTCATTCTGGCTCGTGAGTCGGGTTACATGCTCAGTCAGGATGACATCGAGAAGCATCTCTTCGTGCCACAGGAATACTTCGAAGGTACGCTTGATGACTTCTGGGCAAAGCTTCCCCAGTTGGACGCCCAGTTCGAAGCCTTGCGTCAAGAGGTGGAGGCCAACGACCAGCACCTGCGCTTTGTGGCCAAGCTGGAGAACGGCAAGGGTTCTGTAAGTTTGGAGAAGGTGGATGCCGTCCATCCTGCCTACAACCTGGAGGGCTCGAACAACATCGTCCTGCTCCATACCGAGCGCTACAACCCGCATCCCATGATCATCATCGGCTACGGTGCCGGTGCCGGCGTAACGGCCGCAGGTGTCTTTGCTGACATCATCTCGATTGGCAATGCTTATTGACCCATCCCTTGCGAAGGGTCTCATAAAGCAATCTTATATAGACAATCGGGTATAGACATAAAAAAAGACGACGTTGCAGTGCAGCGTCGTCTTTTTTGGGGGTGGTGGTTGTACCTTATTTCTTCTGCTTGGGACTGGCAGACGTATTAGCATCCACGTCGGCCGATGTGTGCGCATCCGTCTGTGTGGCATGTGGTACGGGAGCCTCACATGTGGCGGGGTTGCCCTCGGTGTTGTAGATGACATCGTGCAGCGTCTTCTCGCTGACGCGTACGGCATCCTTGGTCAACTCGGGCACGTTGTAGCTCTTGAGGAGCAGGATGTTCTGGCGCGGGTCTTCCTGTGGCAGGCAGAAGGCTTTGTGAGCACGGCCCTGCTTGTCGAAGTAGGCGATGTGGGGACGTGTGTAATTTCCATCCATGCGTCGGCTGCTGAAGACAATCCAGCGTCCGTTGCTGCTCCAGGTGTGGTAGCTGTCCACATCGGGTGAGTTGGCCTCGGTGAGGGCGTAGCACGAGTCGGTCTGCAGGTCCTTGACCCAAAGGTCGCTCGACTTGTGCCAGATGTGGAACTGGCCGTAGTCGCCCAGCGTGTAGAGGATGTAGCGGCCGTCGGGGCTGACACGTGGTACGCTGATGCTCTTCTGCTGTGCATCGGCATCGATGACCAGTTCGGGCTGACCAAACTGACGTGTCTGTTCGTCGAAGGCGAGGCGCATGAGGTTATAGTGTACGCTGTCGTAGTGGTCGAGTATAGTGGGTGCTGCCATCGAATCGGGTACGGTAGCCAGACGAGGTTCGTAGGCCGAGCAGTAGTAGAGCGTCTTGCCGTCGGGTGTCCAGCAGGGGAATGTCTCGAGGTGGTCCGGCGTGCGGAGGATGAGTTGCATCTCGTTCTTGTCGGCATCGTAGAAGAAGAGGTCGCTGCCCTCGTCGATGACTTCAATCTTCTCGTCGTGGTAGAGATGGAAGGTCTGGCCCGTACGGTTGGTGGAGAAGGCCACCCAGCGGTGCTTGGGATGCCAGCTGGGATAGACGCCCGAAGTGAGGATGGTGCTGTCCTTGAGCTGCACTTTGGTGGCCTTTTCGCCCTGCACAATCATGGTGCCGCCATGGTTGGCGCGCACGTGGAAGAGCATGTTCTCCGTGCTGTTGTTCTGGTAGTTGTGGCAGTTGATGCAGTGGTTGTCCTCCTCGATGTAGACACGGTTGTTCTCGTAGATGGTATGCACGTCCCAGTTGGTAAGATTGCGCTGGTAGAGTCCCAGCTGACGATACAGTTCGTAGCCGGGCTCGATGAGGCGGTAGCTGAGGTAGGGGTCGATAGGCTCCTGGGCCACGGTGAGGGTGTGCGGCTTGTAGCCAACCCATTCCGCTGCGTGCTGGGCAAAAACGCGCACCTGGATGTCGCCCCCCTTGTTGGCGTTGAGCAGGTTGCGCCATTCGGTGGTGTCAATCTGGATGACGCCCTCGTCGTCGCCTGCCACGAGCAGTGTGGATGACTTACCCTTGAGCTCCACCACGTAGTCGCTGGCTTCCGCGTCCTTGACCTGGAAGTTCAGTGGCGCAATGTTGGCCGGAATGACAATGTCGCGATAGTCGGGATAGATGTCAGCTTGCTCCTCAACTTCGCTGAACTGCGCAGGCAACACGGCCGTCTTGCTGCATGCCGAGCAGAGGGCCACTACTATAATAAGGTATAATGCTTTATATTTCATCGTTCACTTTCCTTAATGCATAATTCATAATTCATAATGCATAATTCATATTAGTCTTTCCACTCTTCGTGGTAGCTCCTCTCGCCCTTAATCTAATTGACAATTGGTTTCCGTGGTAGCTCCTCCCGTCCCTTTAGGAGAGGGGTAGAGGGAGGTCCTCGAAGGGTAGGGGGATGCCTTGTGGGACCTTCTTAGTTCACTCCCGAGTTGCTGGATGTCTTTACCTCTTTACTCTTCCTCGTGGCCTTCAGGTTTCCGAAGAAGTAGTAATACGGGTAGTAGCCCTTGTATTTGGGGAATAGTTCGCGGGCGTGCTTGGCTCGTTCCTCCGGTGTGGACATGTACTGACGTGTGTCGTTGACGAAGCTTGCCAGACGTGCCTGGTTCATCTCGATGCAGGGGAACATGCTGTTCAACTTGGGTTCTTTGTTGGCCATGAGTGTCAGAGCCTCGTTGATGCTAGTGGGCGGTGTGGTGCCGGCCAAAGGTTGGCTGCGGAAGAGGAAGCCGGGCATTGTCTTGGTGTAGATGTTGACCATGAGACTGTTCCAGAGTGCATTGACCGAACGGCCCTCCATCAGGGCGGCGTTGTAGCCCAGGAAGACTGGCTGGGTGAAGCTGTTCTCGAAGGCATCGTGCAGGGGCTCCAGCATCCTTACCATCTTCATCTCCGGATCGGCATTGATGAGAGCCGTGTCGCCTCGCATCGGACGGTACTTCTCCACGAAACTGCTTTCGAAGGGAACCTTGTCGAGGATGGTGAGATACTTGTCGGCCAACTCCCACTCGTTGCGAAGCAGGGCCGACTTGCACAGCATCTTCAGATTGCGCAGGGTGGGACCCTCCATTGCCATCGACTCCATGGCGTGGTGGTAGGCCGACTGCACGAGTCCGGCGTGGTAGTCGCACTCCATCTGGTAGAGTCCGGTAGGCTGGATGCCAGCCAGTTTGGGTTTGGTGTAGCCAATGGCGTAGAGGCTGTCGTAGTCCAGACGTATGTCGAACATCTTGTCACCGATCTGTCCCGTCTGCACGAGGGCGATGGCATACATGGCTGCCATGGGACGGTAGCTGAGCTCATCGTTGTCGTGGGCTACCTTGATGATGCGTTGCCAGTCCTGCTCGTAGACGCTGGTTTGCATCTGGGCAATGGGCCGCACGTAGGGGCGCTCATAATACCCGTAGATCATGGGGAGCGCCAGGGTGACCAGTATGGCGTAGAGCTGCAGACGGTTCTGCCTTGGTGTCTCGTCGTGGGGCACTCGGAGGAAGGCGGGCACCGGCTTGCGGCTGAACGAACGTATGATGACACCCCATACGGAAAGTATGACGAGGATGCAGAAGGGGATTCCCATGACCTGTCCGCTCTCTGCCTCGTACCAGTTGCTGATGCCCTGGTAAGTGAAGATGCCGGTGTAGAGGCAGAGTGGGAGGTACTGCACCCATCGCCATCGTGGTGTGAAGCGCATGGCATATCCCCAGAGCCAACAGCAGCCTGTGAGCATTGCGGCCAGGATGATACCTCCCAGCCAGGGGTGTTGGAAGGTGGTGAGCAAGGCTCGTCCGATGGACCATAGCACTCCGAATGGTTTTCCAAGTTCGAAGTTCATCAACGTGTTGTCGAAGGCGAAGAAACTATTCTCACGTGCGAGGCGGAACACGTCGCCCTGCCAGATGACAATCCATAGCCACAGCAGCACGAAGGCCACGATGGGTATGGGGAGTATGGGCAGCCGTCTGCGCTTGCCGCCTTGTGGCTTCGCTTGTTGTCTACTTTCGCTTGTTTCTGGTGCTTTCTTGCGTATCGGATTATTCTTCTTGCTCATAGTTTGCTCTTTAGCACGAATGGCTCCAAATTAGAGAAAGCTCCCGCCCTTGATCAGGCAGGAGCTTTCGTTGTTATCTCTGCTTACTTGATCATCATCTTCTTGCCGTTGACGATGTAGAGGCCGCTCTTGGCGGTGCCGTTCACACGACGTCCGCTCAGGTCGAACATCTGCTTGTCGACGGTTGTGTTGGTGTAGCTTGCCACACCTTCGATTCCGGTAGCGGTAGAGGCCACTACGGTCTCGGTGTTATCGGCGTTGACAGCCTTGATGACGTATTCCTCGGTGAAGACTGACTCAGGGATGGTGAATGACTTGCGGTTGCTGCGGTAGAGGATGTTGCCCTCAGCATCGTATACTAGGAAGCCAACGCCACCCTCACCAGTCATCTGCACGTTGCGGCCTTCCACCTTGCAGGTGTAGTTGGCAGCCTTGGCACCGGTAGAAGTGTAGTCGGTGAAGTTACCCAGTTCGCCGAAGTTTCTCTGCAGATAAGCCAGGTCACGCATGGTTCCGCTGTTGTCGGGACGCAGGGCACCACCCGTTGCCCAGGGGTCGGTACGCTTGATGGTCTGGCAACGGTCCTCGATGAACATGATACTCTTGTTCTCGGGCCAGCCCTGTGCCTTGACCCATGCGATGGCCTCGTCGATCATCTCCTGCGTGCAGGTCACGTAGTAAGAGGTGTAGTCGCCGAAGTAGCCCTTGTCGACGGGTATGAAGAAGCCCCAGAGACGGAAATACTCGGTGAGGTCCTCCTGAGCAGCCTCGCAGGCCTTCTTGTAGAAGTGTAGCCACGAGGTGCTGGCATTGTGGGTGCGTGCGCTTCCGTGCTCACCATCGTCGTAGGCGGCTCCCGTGCCGAATCGGATGGGACTCTTGCGCAGGTTGCAGAAGAGGGTGGGGTAGAAGTCGGGCTTGATCTCAGCACGATGGTAGTAGAGGTACATGTTGTAGTACATACGCATGGTCATGCCGATGTCGCGCCATGCAAATACCTTGTTGTCGAGGCTGTAGTTCTGGTTGTCGTCGAAGCTGCCACCACGGCTCATGCGGTAGCCGTAGAGGTGGGTGATGACGTTCGAGAAGAGGTTGTTGCTCGACTCCATGCTGCTCTCCAGGTTGATGGTGCCTTGGTTGTTGTGGCCGCTCTCGTGGCCCACGCACCAGTTGTCGAAGTCCTGACGCTCGCCGTTGTAGCTGCTTTCCACGCCACCGACACCGGGCATGTGGGTATAACCGGTCGAAGAGTGGGGGTTGCTGCCCGTGGTTCCCATGATGGTGTAGGCCAGGTTGTTGCAGTAGGTGGGGTACCAGTCCTCGCCACCTGCCATGTACTCGTAGGGCTTGTCGGGAGTAGCCTCGCTGACGTGCTTCATGAAGCCCATCATGCTCCATTCACGCTTCAGCACGTCGTCGTAGAACTTCATGCTCTTGTAGATCTTGAAGCCCTGCTTATAGTTGCTGGTCCATTTCTCAGCCTCGAACTCCGACTCCACCTCGGGGTCGTTGGCCAGCAGCGAAGCACTGCCGTCCGACCAGATGCGGTTGTAGCACATGATCTGGAAGTTGAACATACCGTAGTTGCCCTTGACGGCCATGCGGAGGACGCGCTTGTCTGCACGACTTGCCTCGGCCGACTTGTTGGCGGCCTTCAGGATGGTCTCGTACTCCTTGTTGGCGTTGTATTCGTTCTTGCCCTGCACGTCCACGTATCCCATGGCGTATCCACCCTCGATGTGTATCTTCAACTTGGGCAGTTCGGCAGGTTTCAGGTTCTTGTTCGTCACGCTGTACATCATCCAGTAGTTGCGCAGGTTGTCCTCGGTGCTGATGATGTTGACACCCTTGTGCAGCACGGTGCCATTGTCGTAGTTGTTGTAACCGAATCCGTTGGGTACGTCCTGTACGGCACTCAGTCGCAGTGAGCAGCCAGCGGGCACGTCGTCCTCCACGAAGACGACGAGGATGTCGCGCTTGGTGGTATAGATACCCGTGGGGTTGCACATGTCGTTGAACTGGCTGGCACCGAGTCCCTTGCCGTCCTCGTTGACCCATCGCCAGCTACCGGCTACGGAGTAGGCCTGATAGTCCTGCACGCGGAACTGCTTGGAGATGCGGTAGTCGGTCTCGTCCTTCCAGGTGTTCTTCACCTTGACGGCAATCTGTCCGATGCGTGCGGGCAGCCCTGCCTCTGCAAAGGCAGCCAGCAACTCCTCGTTGCTCATGCTCTGGTAAGCCTCGTTGAGCTGCGTGCAGGCTGCGTCGGCAAAGAAGGTGCCGAGCTTCGTGTAGTCCGCATTGCGCAGAGCAGCCAATTCGGTGTTGTAGGTATCCTCACCCTTCTTGGCAGCCTCGATTTCCTCAGCAGTCAGGTTTACTTCCTGGAATCCCCAAACGCTGGCATCGGCATTGGTGTTCCAACCCACTACGGCGTAGCCCTGGCTGGCAGCACAGTGCAGCCCCACGTTGCCATTGTCCACAATGTAGAAGGTGTTGAACATCTCGTCATTCGTGCTGCGTACGTTGAAGTTGTTCGAGGCCGAAGCCGTAGCACTGGTGGTGTAGGCACGGCTCAGCGTACCGTTCTGCTTTACGATGTACTGGTCGGTAAGCACGTTCTTGAACTTCCAGTTGTTGCCGTCCTGGATAGCCTGCCAGTATTGGTTGAACTTGGTGTTGTCGATGGCAATGCCCATTACCTCGTGGTTGGCTGTCATCTCGGTCATGGCTAGTTCGTAGGCATGAGCCATGACGCGGTAGTACTTGCCGTCTTGCAGTCCGTTGCAGTAACCCTTGCTCTCGTTGAAGGCGTTGCGTATGTCGTCCATGTTGAACTGCGTCTCGCTCTCGATGACCCAGTCGCTGCCCTGGTCGCCTTCCCATGACCACTTGTAGAGCGTCACTCCGTCGTTGTTCAGGTTCAGACAGCTCTTGTCGCTGAAGTCGGCCGCTGTAGAGATGGTCACGAAGTCCGTCTCGGCCGACGTGTTGTTGCCACTGTACTGTATGTAGAGCTTTGTGGCCGAGGTGGTGGGCTTGCGGTAGTTGCTCTCGCTGCTCAGGAAGTTGGCCGTGGCGGCATTGCGCAGGTTGAAGCCGTCGCCCGACTTAGAGAGTATCCAGACCTGCTTGAGGCTGTTCTGCTTCTCAGCACCACAAGTGCCGTCGTTGTCCGTCAGGTAGGCATTGGCCGAGCGTCGGTTGTGCAGACGGATGAGACCGCCCTGGTTGAGCAGGAAGTCCACCTTGGCCTGTCCCTTAAGCTCGTCGCTGCTTCCCACGATGTTCACCTCGTAGAAGGTCCAGTCGCTGGCGCTGTTGGCCGTGGGAGCCGTCATCACACCGATGACGTTGTTGCCACTGGCCGTCAGATAGTGGTTGGCACCGCTGCCATTGCCCGAACCATTGCTGCCCGCATAGCAGCAGCTATAGTGGCCCGTCTCGTTCATGGCCGTCAGTTTGTATTGGTAGTAGGTGCCATACTGTCCCTTCGTGTCGGTGTAGGTACCCGTGCTTCCGCTGGTGACGGGTTGCTTGATGTAGTTGCCAGCACCCGTCATCAGGGTGTAGTTGCCGTTGGCACAGTCCTTCAACTGTACGAGGTAAGTGTAGCTCTGGTTGGCTTGCTCACCGGGTGCCTCGGCCTTCATGGCGAGTGCCGTCCCGTTTTCGGTCAGATACTTGCCGCTGCTGGTGTTGTACATTAGGTACCACTTGCCAGCCGTCAGCTGTGTAGCTCCTGCAGAACTGGGTATGATGAGCTTTCCCTTGAGCTCGTCAACCTGTGCGATGGCACTGGTAAGCCCCAGCATAGCGAGGATGAACGTAAAGAGTAGTTTAGTTCTTTTCATGCGTATTGCTTTTTTGGTTGTTTTTTTGTTTGGTGAATTATGGATGACAAAGGTAGTCAAAAAAATAGAAAGTACAAAGCAATACACCTTATTTATTTATTATCGAGGCGATAATTGCTGATAAGGTACAAAAAAAGCGCCCTTTCTTTCGAAAGAGCGCCGTTTTATGTAGGGAAACTTTTAGGATTTATCTCCCATTACTTAACCAGAATCTTCACACCGTTCAGGATGTACATACCGCGGCCCATGGCCTTGACATCCTTCAGGGTGGCCTTCTTGCTTACCAGCTGACCGTTCATGTTGTATACGGCACCAGCCTTGGCAATGTTGGCCATCACGCTTTCGATGCCGGTAACCTCACCGCTGATGACGATGTCCACGTCAGCCTGTACGGCCTCCTCCTCGGTGATGGTGGGGCATGCTGCTACATTCAGGTAAGCGCGGCCGGCAGCGATGCTGTTGGTCTCGGTGGCAGCAGCGGTGGTACCGTTGATGATCACGTTGCCCGTAGCAGCCTCGATGTTAGCCTTCAGCGTACCGGTCAGACCGTTGGCCACCTGCGTCTCCGTCACGATGGTCTTGCCCGTTACGGTTGCCTTGGCCTCGGTCATCTCTTCAGCGTGGTCAGCGTTGTAGTTATCCACCTCACCGTCGGTCCAGATGTAGGGCACACCAGCGGGTACAACCTCCATCTCCTTCAGTGCCAGGTGAGTCTCACCGTCCACGTTGTAGATACCCATCACACCATATACGTTGTCCTCGTAGGTAACCTCAACAGCGTTTACGTAAGCGTATACGCCACCGGTGCGGGTTGACTTGGTGAACGAACCGATTTCGTCGTCAGCGTCAACCTCCTCGATCATGAGGGCTGAGTTGGTACCAGCCTCGTATACACCCCATGTTACCAGACTGTTGTAGTTCTTCTGGATGTGCAGGGCAGACTGTGCGTCACCATTCAGGTTGAAGGCGCGGAATACGATCTCACCATAGCCGATGTACTCGGGCTTGAAGGTGCTGGGCATAGCCGAAAGCGATACGGAACCGCTCGTGCCGGCAGCCTTCAGGAAGAGGCCGGTAGCCTTGTTCTGGATGGCGTAACCCTCCTCGACGGGGATGAAACGGAAGGCAGCAGCGTCAGCGTTGGTCATGTCGTCCTCGCTGAAGAGGTAAGCGCCCATGCCTTCGCTTGCGTTGTCTGAGAGGATCTCCTGTGCGTAGTTCTCATGCTCGGTGCCGTTGTCGTCGGTGGTGATGTCACCGGTCTTGTTCAGCGTACCCACTGCGAATGCCATACCGTAGAGGCTCTCGTAGCGACCGAACCAAGCCTGGTTGCCGCTTACGTTGCTCTTGTTCCAACCGTATGCGTCGTACATCTCCTCGGTGGGAGCCTTGATGTTGTACCACTTGTTGGCCTGCAGCTTGATGACCTTCGTCTGAGCCTTCTCTACCTCCTCGGTCAGCGACTTGGCAGTGCTCTCCACAACAGCCTCGTCGAATGAACTGCTCAGCAGGTTCTCTGCCTTCTCGATGGCAGCGTTCAGTGCCGTGCCAGCGCCTGCCTCGTAGAAGCCGGGCTTGGTGCCTTCCACGATGCCGGTAGCCACTGTCTTGGCAGCAGCGATGGCCTCCTTCAGAGCGGTGGGATCCACGAAGATGCCCTGGTAGTCAGCGTAAGCCTTCTTCAGTGCGTCCACGTCGGCCTGAGTAGTGGTACCAGCAGCCACCTTCTGTGCGTTGGCGATGGCGGCCTTCAGTGCGTCCACGATAGCCTTGTTGGCGGGGTTAGCACACATCTGGCCCAACTGCGACTCGGGGTCGAGCTTTGAGGGGAAGAGCTGTATCTCGGCAGCGTGCCAGTAGCCGCGGCCGCCATTGGTGTTGGTAGCCTCCTCGTAGAGACGGTAGTAGTTGTAGGTCTGGCCGTTCTGCTCGATGAGTGAGCTGGTCAGCTCCTCACCGGCAGCTGCGAAGGGGAAGTCTACCTTGGCCAACAGCGTCCATGCCTCCTTCTCGCCGTCGGGCGTGTTGCTGGCGTATACGCTCATCTTGGTCAGCTGGTCGTTGGCAGCATTTCTACGCTTGTAGTAGATGACGAAGTCGTCGCTGTTCACAGCCTCAATCTGCAGGTAGTGCACACCATTGGCAACGTTGCCTCCACCCCAGAATGAGTGCCAGAAGGTAGCACCATCGTTGTCGTTCAGCACGCCGTCGGCCAGGTTGCCACCATCGGGGTTGCCCAGGTCGTTCTGGCTGTAGGGACTGCTGTACTGGCTGGCGTCGGTGACAAGTCCCGTCTCGCTCTTGATGTAGCTGGCAGCCTTGTTGAAGTCGCTGCTTGCGTTGTTCAGCAGTTCTGCCAGTTCAGCGTCCAGCTTGTCCTGTTTTTCCTGGTTGGCGCTCTTCTCGATGGCAGCGTCAACCTCAGCCTGGCTGACCGAACGGATGAGCCAGGTAGAACCGTCGAGTACGTTCTCCTCTACAGACCAGCCCACGATGTTGCCCTGCACGCCGGCACCGCCACTGTGGCCACCCGTGTGGTAGAAAGCATACTTGTTCTGGGTGGGAGACTTTGTAGAGAGCAGCAGACCGAATGCGGTCTCGAACTCCTCGTTGGCACCCACGGTGATGAACTGCAGCTCGTGGCCTTCCTCGGCCGTGGTAGTGGTGGCACGTGCGCTCTGAGAACAGTCGTTCAGACCGTTGCCTGTGCCTACGTTGGTCACCTTGTAGAAGCCGGTAGCTTCGTTGTAGGCCACGTTCCAGATCATGGTCACGTCATACTGGTCGAGGTTCTTCCATGACAGACCACCATCCTTGGCGTCGTACATGGCCTTCTGTGCGCCGTCCTGCTGCTCAGCATAGCTGGCAAAGGCGCTGATGAAGCGGTAGTATCCGTCCTGGAAGTGGATCATGGCCTTCTGTACGGCAGCCAGTGCAACCTCCAGGTCGCTCTT
Source organism: Bacteroidaceae bacterium (assembly GCA_045616065.1). GTDB lineage: Bacteria > Bacteroidota > Bacteroidia > Bacteroidales > Bacteroidaceae > Physcousia. The sequence goes on from JAZLFZ010000021.1 coordinate 57,114, forward strand.
CAGCTTCTGTACCTGCTCATCGGTCAGGTCGTCACCCTCGGGGGTGTCCACCACCTGGGCAGCGTCGAAGGCAGCCTTGTAGGCATCCACAGCCTGCTTGTCGTAGGTGCCGGGAGTGGTGCCAGCCACGAACGAGTCGGGGTCGGGCACTGTGGTCAGATACTCGATGAGTGTCTCGGCAGCCGACTTGTCGGTGTAGGTGTAGAAGTACCACGTGGCAGCACCCCAGGGGTCGAATGCCAGGTTGGTGCCCTGATGGCTCATCCAGAATTCGCTGTGGTCAGAGTTGGCGTATGTGCTGGCACTCTTCACCACGATGCCACCATCCTCGGTGGGGATCAGGGTGACCTTGATGGCCGTGGCCTTGTCGCCCATCGTGCCGCAGAAGGCTGCGTACTCGAAGATGTCGTAGCCATCCAGTTCGCCCGTGAAGTTGTAGTCCTGCCAGTACTTGCCCGTGGCAGCCGACTTCAGGTAGTAGTTGCCGTCGCCAACCTCCTCAATCTGCCAGAGGTAACTGTCGTCGTCCACGGTGGCCGTACAACCGGCTGTGTAGCTGGCAAAGAGTTCGCCGATGCCCAGCAGGTAGTTCACGCCCGGCTGGGGTGAAGCCACTTGGTCGGCAGGCTTGTAGCCTGCAGCTTGTACATTGATAGCCACGCTCAGCAGCATCAATGCAAGAAGAGAGAAGAATTTCTTCATAAGCTTTTTGTTTTTGAATTTGGTTTATTAAAATTGAATTGTATGTTTCTCGTCATCGTACATACTTCCGTTGCGGTATTCTCGCTCTTGCGCATACATGAATATGCAAATTAAATGAAAAGTAAGCAAAATACCAAATTATTTCTTCGCTTTTTCCACTTTCGTCCCCCTTTTCTTTGATTTTGCCTTCAAAAATGCTAACTTTGCACCACTCTAAGCTCTAATCTCCCCGTTCTAATCTTTCGTCTTCAATTTCTAAATCTTCAATCTTCAATTTGCAATTTTCAATCTCTCCACTCTCTAAACTGACATGTACCCCCTCCTCCTCAATCCACTGGTATGGCTGCGCCGCTTCCGTCACCGATGCGGATACGGCGTCCACTCACCCTTCGCCTTCCAGTTCATTACCGAGGTGCTCTACGAGCGCGGTGCCTACTATGCCTACCGTCAGCTCGACCTCCAGCTCCCAGCCTTCGTGCGCCTCCTCCGACTCCGTCCCCTCAAGCTGCTGCACATGCTCTTCCGGGTGGCCAACTACGTCCATCCCCGCCATGCCTGCCATCTTGGAGCCGATCCTCTTCCTCTAAGCTACATGCGATCCGCTGTTCCCTCCGCGCAGTGGGCTGATACACTGTGTGATGCAGCCCTCTTCTCCCTCGATCTGCTCTATGTCGATCTCCGCCATCTCGCTGCTCCCGTGCCCGACCTCCTCAATGCCCTCCATCCCGATTCGGTCCTCATCTTCGATCATCTTCGCCACAACCTCCCCCTCTGGCAGCAACTCCTTGCTGACCCACGTGTGGCCATCACCTTTGACCTCTATGACGTCGGCATCCTCATGTTCAACAAGCGTCTCAACCGTCAGGACTATATCGTCAACTTCTGAGCATTCTTTTGACCAATAATTTGTTTGGCGCCCTGTGGAGATAGTGTCAGAGAAGAGTTTCTTTAGAATCCAAAAAATAGCATGAAAATAGTACAAGAATAGAATGCTGGAGTTGAGGAAAAGGCTGTGTTTTCGATGCGCATATATATAATATTTTGAAAATAGTCTGTTTTATGTTGTAACTAGTCTGTCAAACTTTTATATAATGTGTATCCTCAAAAAAAGTTGTTTTTACCGCATGGGACACACGGAAAATAGGGAACTGAACAACTGACCAAACAGAACAAGCCTCAAACGAGTGCTTTTTCAGCAACGCAGCGTTGCTTGCGAAAAGATGCTCCGTTAACCGAAAAGCAACGTGGCGTTGCAGAATGGTCTGCTGGGGCCGTAGAGAGATGTGGCTTTGTCGGGAGATGGGGCTTTTCTTGGTTACAAAGTTACTGCGTTGCGGCATGAAACTTGTGACTCGCAGCGCGGAAGATGAAAAAAAATGCAAAAAAATTGGCGCATTCAAACATTTTTTGTATTTTTGCGTGTTAAAAAATAATTTTAAACAGAAACGATATAAACCTTAAATAAGCAACATTATGTACTGGACACTGGAATTGGCAACAAATTTGGAAGATGCACCCTGGCCCGCCACCAAGGATGAGTTGATTGACTATGCAATGCGCTCGGGATGCCCCATGGAGGTAATCGAGAACCTGCAGGAGATTGAGGATGAGGGCGAAATCTACGAGACCATCGAGGACGTATGGCCCGATTACCCCACCAAGGAAGACTTCCTCTTCAACGAGGACGAATACTGACATCTTGATGTTGCGGGTTGTGGACACGCTGCAACGTTCGATAATTGTAAGACTATTTGGATTATGAGGAAAACTTTTCTTTGGGCACTGGTGGCTCTGTGGAGCTATGGTGCTGATGTGAATGCACAGGGCTTCCTGAAGCGACTGGGCGAGGCGGCAAAGAATGCTGCCGAGAATGCTGCGGAGTACCGGGTAAGAGAGAAGGCCCGCGAGGCCGTGGACAATGCCTTCGACGGCAAGAAAGGCAAGAAGAAGGATGCCAACAGAGATGAGGTGGAAGAGACGGAGCAGAAGGACACGGAGCCTGTTACGACGGTAAGCAACCAGAAGAGCGACTTCGTGCGCGGTTCGGTGGTGCTCTTCCAGGATGACCTGAAAGACGAGCAGATAGGCGAGTTCCCCAGCAAGTGGGACCCCCTGGAGGGCAATGCCGAGGTGGCCAGCGTGAACGGTAAGAAGTGCATGGAGCTGGAGGTGAACAACTCCTGGTTGCAGCCCCTGATGAGCAACATGGAGAGCTACCTGCCCGACGTGTTCACCTTCGAGTGCGACTTCTGGGTAGGTAAGTCGGAGGAGACGAAGGGATTCAAGTTCAACTTCAATCCGGCCAAAGGCAGCGAGCAGAGTTGTGCCTTTGAGATAAGCATCTCCGGTAGCGACGCGGCAGAAATCTACGTGCACTATTACCCCACTTCTGGTGACTCCAGAACCTCCAAGGTGAATGACAAGAAGATGAAGCTCAATGCCTGGAACCACCTGGCCGTGTCGTTCAACAAGCGCGCCCTGAAGGTGTATCTCAATGGCGTTCGCATGATCAACCTTCCCAACGTGCTGGCTCCCACCACAATGTCGATGAATCAGCTCTACTGGGGCGGTTTCCCCGAGGACAGCAAGCAGTACATCACCAACTTCATACTCTGCAAGGGTGCCGTGGAGCTCTACGGACAGAACACCACCGACCTCTCAGCCGCTGAGAAGGCCATCGAGGAGACGGGTAAGTTCGTGACCAACAACATCCTCTTCGAGACCGGCAAGGCTACGCTCGTGCTCGAGTCAATGGCCGACATCAAGATGGTAGGCGAGTACATGCTGAAGAACAAGAACGCACGCTTCGAGGTGCAGGGCCACTGCGACAACCAGGGCAGCGACAAGGTGAATGACCCCCTCTCGCAGAAGCGTGCCGAGGCCATCGTTGCTGAGTTGGTGAAGATGGGTGTTGACGAGTTCAATCTGAAGGCTGTGGGAAAGGGCAGTCACGAACCTGTGGCTGACAACAAGACGGAAGCCGGACGTGCCAAGAACCGTCGCGTAGAGTTCATCAAGCGATAAGGAGAGAAAGGCATATACGGAAACAGAAGAGGCAGCTCCTGAGCGGGGGCTGCCTCTTCGTGTATGCTTTCTTGTGACGTGGGTTTACTTGGTGGTCACGTTGTAGATCAGGATGCTGAGTGAAGCAATGGTGGACAGGGCACCCACGATGCTGCTCCATGCGCCCAGTGCGGTGTAGAAGGCGCTGGTCTTGACCTTCTTGGACTTGTTGTGCTCCACGTAGATCATGTCGTTCTGCTGCACGTAGTAGGCGGGTGAGGTGAAGATGTCGCTCTTGGTCATGTCCAGTTCGTACATGGCCATCTGTCCCTTCTCCTCTCGGTAGAGCTTGATCTTGTAGCGCAAGCCCGTGTCGTCGATGTCGCCACATTGGGAGAGCACGTCAACGATGGTGTTGCGCTCGCTGGTCAGGTTGACAACCTTGGGTGTATGCACCGCACCCACCACGGTGACGCGGGCGTTGAGCAGACGCACGGTGATGTCGGGGTCCTTGACGAGGCCCAGTGCCTTGATGCGCTCCTCGATGACGTCGGCAGCCTCTTCGGTGGTATAGCCTTCCACCTTGACAGAGCCGATGGCCGGAAGAATCAGTTCACCGCTGTTGGTGACGGTAAAGCCGTACACGTTGCCGAGCGTTCCGTTGGCGCTCGTCATGGAAGCCGAGTTCTGCGAAGAGGAGCCCATGACGGTTCCGGTTGAAAAGACTTCGAGCAGCTCGGGGTTGCGGCTGGATACCTTGATGACAACCTGGTCGGCGGGCTTGAGGCGCATCTCGTATTGCTGTGTGATCTGTCGGGGCTGCTGGAAGAGTTCCTCAGAACCCTGAAAATAGGTAATCTTCTTGGTGCTGACGCATCCCGTGCAGAGGAGGATGGCCAGTGCTGTGGTGCAGAGTATGGAAAGAATTTTTTTCATTATTGTAAGTTTGGCTTGTTTTTGCTTTTCAACGGGTTTCGTTATGCTATTATGAACAGTATAGTCATCCCGAGGAACGTCTTTTGCCCGCTGGCAAAAGGTGCACTCGTCCGGAATGGCAGAGCCTGTGTCGAAAAAAGTACATCGTTCCCTTTCAGCGAAGGTTGAATAGGAAAATCGACTTCAAAGTTAAGGAAAAAACGTGGAAATGGAAAGTTATATCCGAAAAAATGCTTCTGAAAAGTGAAAAATCTATTAACAACTCCCCAAAATCGTTAATTTATGGGAAAAAAAATGCTCGATTGGTACATCGAAACGTGATTTGCGCTAATTTTGCATTCGGAAATCTGAAACTAAACAGTTACTGCAATGAAAGTGAAGAAAATTCTTGTTCTGGCTCTCCTGGCCTGTGCTACGGGAGCCTGTGTAGCCAAGCTTGAGGCCGCACCTGCAGCACCCGCTGCGCTGGTGGACCTGACGGGGGCGGCTGAGTCGAGCGTCAACAGTGTTGTTTATATAAAGGTGGTCAGCGGAGGCAAGACGCAGACGGTGACCGTGCAGGATCCCTTTGAGGATTTCTTTGGCGAGTTCTTCGGATTCGGCGGTCGCGGACGTGGTCAGCAGCGACAGGTGCAGACGCCCAAGCGACAGTCGGCTGGCAGCGGCGTGATCATCAGCAAGGACGGCTACATCGTGACGAACAACCATGTGGTGCGCGATGCCGATGAGATAACGGTGAAGCTGAACGACAACCGTGAGTTCACGGGTCGCATCATTGGTCTGGACGAGACCACCGACCTGGCACTCATCAAGGTGGATGCCAAGGATCTGCCCGCCATCACCATCGGCAACAGCGACGAACTGAAGCTGGGACAGTGGGTGCTGGCTGTGGGAAATCCTTTCAACCTGACCAGCACCGTGACGGCTGGCATCGTGAGTGCCAAGGCGCGTTCGCTGGGTGCCAACGGCATCGAGAGCTTCATCCAGACCGACGCTGCAATCAATGCCGGCAACAGCGGCGGTGCCCTGGTGAACGAGAGGGGCGAACTGGTGGGTATCAATGCTATGCTCTATAGCCAGACGGGTTCGTACAGCGGATACGGATTTGCTATTCCTACCTCTATAATGAATAAGGTGGTGGCCGACCTGAAGGAGTTTGGTGTCGTACAGCGTGCCCTGCTCGGCGTGAAAGGTACCGATGTGACGAACTATATCGATGCCGAGAAGGAGAAGGGCAACGAGATAGACCTAGGTACGAACAGCGGTGTGTACATCGACAGTGTGGAGGATGGTACGGCCGCTTCCGAGGCTGGTTTGCAGAAGGGTGATGTGGTGACCATGGTCGATGGCAAGAACGTCACCAAGATGGCTGAGTTGCAGGAAGCTCTTTCGCAGCGTCGTCCGGGCGATAAGATTGGTATCAAGTATATGCGAAATAAGAAGACACATACGGCTAATGTGACCCTCCGCAACTCGCAGGGTAAGACCACGGTGCTGGAGCAGGTAGATATCGATGACTTCGGTGTTCAACTGGTGCCCTTGACGGAGAAGGACAAGAATACCTTTGGTATATCATACGGCTTGATGGTCAATAATATAAAGCGGGGAAAGCTGATGGAGGCTGGCGTGGCCAAGGGTATGGTTATCCTTGTGGTCAACGACAAGCGCATGAATACCACCGAGGACTGGGAAGAGGCCGTAAAGAATGCTAACAAGAGCAGCGAGCGTGTGCTCTGGATACGTGCCATCACCAGCAGCGGTCGCAAGGCGAGCTTTGTGGTGGACCTGAATGAAAAGTAAGCTGAAAATAAATTTTTTCTAAAGAAAAGTCCCTGAAAATTTGCGTTTTTCGGGGACTTTTCGTAATTTTGCGCCTCAAAACCGGTTTTTTATTTTTATGAGACAACTCAAGATTACAAAAAGTATTACCAACCGCGAGAGTGCATCGTTGGACAAGTATTTGCAGGAAATTGGCCGTGAGGAACTGATTACTGTGGAGGAAGAGGTGGAACTGGCACAGAAGATTCGCAAGGGCGGACCCGATGGTCGCGAGGCTCTTGAGAAGCTCACCAAGGCTAATCTCCGCTTTGTGGTCAGTGTGGCCAAGCAGTACCAGAACCAGGGTCTCAGTCTGCCTGACCTTATCAACGAAGGTAACCTCGGACTCATTAAGGCTGCAGAGAAGTTTGACGAGACACGTGGTTTCAAGTTCATCTCCTATGCTGTGTGGTGGATTCGTCAGAGCATCCTCCAGGCACTGGCCGAGCAGAGCCGTATCGTGCGCCTGCCGTTGAACCAGGTGGGCTCGCTCAACAAGATCAGCAAGGCATTCAGTCGCTTCGAGCAGGAGAATGAGCGTAAGCCCAGTCCCGAGGAATTGGCCGACCTGCTCGACATGCCCGTGGACAAGGTCGGTGATACGATGAAGGTCAGCGGTCGTCACATCTCGGTCGATGCTCCCTTTGTGGAGGGCGAGGACAACAGTCTGCTCGACGTGCTGGTGAATGATGACAGTCCCATGGCAGACCGTGGACTGGTCAACGAGTCGCTGAGCCGTGAGATTGAGCGTGCGTTGAGCACGCTGAGCGAACGCGAAAAAGAGATCATTCAGATGTTCTTTGGTATCGGGCATCAGGAGATGACGCTCGAGGAGATTGGCGATCGTTTCAATTTGACCCGTGAACGTGTGCGACAGATTAAGGAGAAGGCCATTCGCCGTCTGCGCCAGAACTCGAAGAGCAAGCTGCTGAAGAGCTATCTGGGATAAGGATGGAGTGTGTGTGTCAGAGTATCAGAAGAGTATGCGATTGAGAACGCTCAGAACGATTTGCCTGTCTGCCCTGCTAGCCGTGACCGTGGGCTTGCAGGCCGAGAAGAAACCCAAGATGCAGACTGTGTATGTCTTTGGGGTTTCCATGTCTTTCACCGACCCGCAGGTCTATCTCACGGACGTCATAAAGTTGGATTCTGCCTATGTCATGCCCAATGGATTCCTGGTCAACAGGCAGATGTACAGCTACCAGCTGCAGGACTACGTGGACAAGCTTGGTCAGGTAAAGCAGAGTACCAATTCTGTCTTCTTTGACGTCAGGAAGGATAAGGTGATGAAGAAGTATAATCGTGTGAAACGCAGATTCCTGGAAGCCAAGGATGTTACGCTCGTACCCCTGAGTACGGACGATTTCCGTTTTACGGCTGAGGAGTTTGTGGAAGCCGAGGAATATGTAGAAGTAGGAAGTAATGAGTAAGCGAATATGTTATCAGGTAGGCGGCCATCGCTTGGCCATCTGCTTTTTGGATGCGCATAATGACGAGACGTTGCTGCCGTCATTCGCACCCTTCCGCATCGAGGATGTGGAGGAGGTGGAACTGACCGTGACGGTTGACGACTCTTTCCAGTGGAAGCGCAGCTGCGACGAGGTCGGCCAGTTCGACTGTGGCGGCTGCAACCATGGTGTGTATCAGTGTGAGGACGGTGGCTACCAGTTTGAGGTGAGCGACACCCAAGGCGTACTTTGCAGCACCATGCAGAGCAATGCCGACTTCACCGCTTGCACCGTGACTCTTCAGGGCGCAACGACGAGGCAGCGGAACTATGGCCTTAACAACGCCATGATGATGGCCTACGCCTTCTGCTTTGCTACCGACAAGACTCTCTTGGTGCATGCCAGCGTAATCCGTAAGGATGGGGTAGGCTACCTCATGATTGCTCCCAGCGGAACGGGCAAGAGTACCCATACGCGCATGTGGTTTGACAACATACCCGGTTGTGACCTGATGAACGACGATAATCCCGTGGTGCGCATCCTTGGTGACGAGGTCATCATCTATGGCAGTCCCTGGAGCGGAAAGACACCCTGCTATCGCAATGTGCAGGCTCCTGTGGGCGCTTTTGTGCGCATTCAGCAGCGTCCCGAGAACAGCATCCGCCGACTGAAGCCGGTTCAGGCTTACGCCGAGTTGCTTCCTTCCATGAGCAGCATGAAGTGGGACCATCGTGTCTATACGGGTGTGTGTGATGCCATTATTGAACTTATCTCCAAGGTCGGTGTCTACGAGCTTGGGTGTCTGCCCAACGGTGAGGCTGCATTGGTGTGCTACAACGAGGTGCGTCGAAAGTAGAGATGAACAAGTACGTAAAAAAGACGCTTCGTTTCTTCCTGGCTCCCCTCCGCTGGGTGAATGCCCGACGCAATGGTGAGCTTGACACCTCGCAGCGCCATGAGATACCCAACGATGTCCTGCTGGGCCTTGTGCGTGACGAGTTGCGACAGGGAGGGACGGATGAGAACGGACAGTCCTTTGCGCATCATACGGCCATCATCTGGGTCAAGGGCTACAGCATGCGACCGTTCCTGGAGCACATGCGCGACAAGGTGCAGCTGGCGTATCCCACACGACCTCTTGTCGTGGGCGATGCCGTGCTGGCTGAAATTACTCCCGGCCACTATGTCTTACACCGCATTATCCGGATTGAGGGTGAGCATATCACGCTGATGGGTGATGGCAATCTGCGGGGAACGGAGCATTGCCGGTTGCAGGATGTGGCGGGCATCGTGACGCACTATATCCGCCCCAAGCGCACTATTCTGGCAGCCGACCCCGCACTGAACCGTCGGATACGCCGTTGGAGGCGGTTGCTTCCCATCCGTCGTTACCTTTTATTATTTTATAGAACAACAGTATGAAAATTAAGAATGGATTTGAACTGCGCAACCTTTGTGGTGAGCATGTGATTATAGCCTCTGGGCGTGAGAATATTGACTTCAGCAAGGTCGTCAATCTGAACGAAAGTGCTGCCGTCATGTGGAATGCTGTGGCTGGTAAGGAGTTCGAGGTGGCCGATATGGCACAGGCTCTGCTGGCTGAATACGACATCGACGAGGCTACTGCCATGGCTGATGCACAGCGCATTGCCAACGAGTGGGTGGAGATAGGAATGGCGCAGGCTTAATCCGCGTCTTTCTTGCAATTGCTAATAAGAGAAACGTGTTAGAACTTCTTCGGCAACTGGGGCAGGCGCTTCGCATCCCTGCCTCTTTCGTTGTTATCGAGTTTGTCGGGACGATGGCATTTGCCATCTCCGGCATACGTTTGGCTTCGTCCAAGCGCTTTGACTGGTTCGGGGCCTTGATTGTGGGTATGGCAACCGCCATTGGGGGTGGTACGTTGCGTGACTTGATGTTGGGGCTGAGCCCTTTTTGGCTCACCAACAAGATTTATTTCATTTGCTGTCTGCTGTCGCTCTTCTGGGTTATCCTCTTTGGCAAGTATCTTATCAGCCAGAAGAATACGTGGTTCATCTTCGACACCATCGGACTGGCTCTCTTCAACGTCATTGGCATTGAGAAGACGCTTCAGATGGGCTTCCCGCTGTGGACGGCCATCACGATGGGGAGCATCACGGGTGCCGCAGGTGGTGTGATCCGCGACATACTCATCAACGAGGTGCCCCTCATCTTCCGCAAGGAAATCTATGCCATGGCGTGCATTGCCGGTGGCGTGGTCTATGTCACTTGCTTCAAGGCGTTCGGCCTTTCTGCCGAACTCAATGCGCTCTTCAGCAGCGTGGTGGTCATTGTTATTCGTGTGCTGGCCGTCAAGTTCGGCTGGCATCTGCCTGTGCTGAAGGGCGAGGAGCAGGAAGCAACTTCCCGTTAACTTCCCATTCTCAAAGTATCTTGTACCCTACCAGTTGGTCGTAGCGTCCACCCGGTTCTTTGTAGTAGATGAGCACCTGGTATTCGTTCTCCGTCTGGTAGAAGTTACCGTCGGTGCGCTCGGTGGTGGCTATGGGGGCGCCTTGTGGTGTCTGCTGTCCTGTGAGCTGCACGAACTGGTAGTTGTAGTAACCCAGCTTGAGAAGGATGGACAGGTGATACTCGCCTGCCTTCTCGTCGTAGCGCATCTTGTACTGATCGTTGGGCCAGTCGTTGCACCATTGGCCACGCACGTAGACAGGGCCTCCGCTGAGGGGCTCGCTCTTCAGTCGGAAGTGTACAAAGGCGTATTCCGTGGTTGTCTCGTCGTCCTCATCGTCTTGGCTTCGGATGATGTAGCCACCGTTGGCATCCTCGTCATAGGTGTAGTTGTGGGTGGTGGGCTGTTCGTAGAGCGTGACGTGACGATAAGGAGCGAACCAACGTATATTGTCGACGTTCATGCCTGCAAGGCGCGTGCCAAGTTGCTCAAACTTGTGGAACTCGTTGCCGGCCGGAAAGATGAGGCTCCGTTGATGTGTGAAATCGCAGCCGTTGGCTTTCCGGATGTTGGGTTGGGGGAATATGGTGCGGTCTGCCTGCCGGTTCTGGATGACCACAGTGTGCAGATCGCGTTCGGGGTCGGTCACACGCAGACTTCCGTAGTTGAAGGACAGGCTTACTTGCTGGTGGGACTGTTGGAAGTCGATGTCCGTGTTGTTGTCCACGGTTCCTGTGATGCCAATCCTCGAGTCGACGAGGCAGAACTCAGCCGTGACAATGGGTGTGTGGTCCTCGTCGTCCTCGTCGTAGATGGTAACGCGATAGTTGCCCGAGAGCAGAAGACGCGTTTCCTTATTGGGCAGTCGCAGGTTGTAGTGCGTGTAGGTCTGGGTGGTGTTCAAGCTCTTCTCGTAGTCCTCGATGGGCTGGTCGTTGAGACCATCCAGATAGTTGGATTCAAAGAGTCCGTCCGTGGGTTGCCAGTTGGCATCGCAATGCTCTATGTGGTAGCGATATCGGTAGAAGTCGTGGCTCATCTCGTCGAAGCCGATGTCAACGTGCCAGTTGCCCTTGTTCATGATGGGGGAGAGGAAGGGATCGTCCATGGCCACGAGTTGCAGCGAACGTATGTTGTCCGTGTCGTGGATGACGTTGCGCTGTGCCCGAAGTGAGGCATTCAGACCGAATGCCAGGAACAGAATTGTTAGAGTCAGGTAGCGTTTCATGCGTTGCTTGGCTTTTTTTTTTGTGTGTACGGCTAGTGCCGGTTGACGGACTATCTCTTCAGTCTGATCACTCTGATGCCGAGGCGGTGCTTCTGCTTCGTCATGTACTGGTAGAGCGTTTGTGGGTCGAGGATGACCTTCTTGCTAATGCTGCTGGCATTGAGCAGGTGAAGCCTGTCGTCCTTGCCCCATACGGCCAGGCCGAGGTGGGAGACGTCCAGTCCGTCCTTGCTGGTTACGAGTGCCAGTATGTCGCCGTCCTGGATGCAGCCGAGTTCCTTGCGTCCCTTGTTCAGCTGCGAGGTGGGAATGTATCGCACCACCTTGCCGTTCACCTCCTGCTCGTACTGACGTATGCGGTCCTTGTGGGCTTGCGGAGCATCCTTGAGCATGCGGTACTGGTCGGGGTGCTGGCTCATGTAGTGCAGGTCGATGGTCTGCTGAGCCGTAAACGGTGCGTAGCCATTGGTCTTGTTGCCATGAATCTCCTGCACGATGCCGAGATGCTCGTTGCTCAGTATGTTTTGCGAGTAGTAATGGTTGCGCGAGGTGTAGTCCGTCATCTTGCCGTCACGATAGCGTATGCGCTGCAGCCAGTAGCAGAAGTCCTCGAAGTGTGTACTGCCCTGCCGGGTGGTGAGTGTGAGCGCCACGATGTTGTCGATGAGCGTAGTGCAGTCCATCTCGCGCAGGTTGACAACGAGTTGCTCGAAGTCGTTCACCTCGAGCGTGTGGGCCACATAGGGCAGTCCCATCAGTTGGTTGGCGTAGAAGAGGGTGAGTGTGGCAGACTGTGGCTGCTGGCTGCCTTTCAGCAGTAGCGACACCACTTTTGTACTGTCCTGCCGTGTGTAGGTGATGGCCTGCAGGGGCAGACTGATAAGTGTCAGGATGAGGAGCAGAACCTTGCTGTGCATATTGTTCATGGTAAGGCGTGTTTTCGTTTAAGTTTTAGTCTTCGTTTTAGTTTTCGTCTTCGTTTTCTCGGTTCGTCCACCAGCTGCCGATGTTGCGCATCTGTCGGAGTATGCGTCGCTGGTGCTTGTGGAGATACGCATTCGGACGGCTGCTATCGTAGCGCAGCGGGTTGGGCAGCGAGGCAGCGATGAGGGCGCATTGCTCCCGTGTCAGCCTGTCGGCATGGCAGTGGAAGTTCTCCTGCGCCACGGCTTCTGCTCCGTAGATGCCGCGTCCCATCTCGATGGAGTTGAGGTAGACTTCCATGATGCGGTCCTTGTCCCACATCCATTCGATGAGCATGGTGAAGTAGGCTTCGAGTCCCTTGCGCACCCACGAGCGTCCGGGCCATAGGAATACGTTCTTGGCCGTCTGCTGGCTTATGGTGCTTCCGCCACGCAGCCGCTTTCCTTCCAGCTTCTCCATTATGGCTTGGTTGATGGCTTTCTTGTCAAAGCCGTTGTGCTGCAGGAAGAGCTGGTCCTCGGATGCCATGACGGCAATGGGAAGGTGGGGCGTAATGCTGTCGAGCGGCACCCAATGGTGTTCCCATCTCCGTTCCGCCTCGTCGCTGGTGTGCTGGAAGTGGCGTATGACCATGAGTGGCGTGATGTACACGGGCACCCACTTGTACATGAAAACAGAAAGGATTGTGCTCCCGAAGAATAGGAACACAATCCATAGGATGACTTTGCGGATTTTTTTCAATTTACTACAATACTGAATGGTAAATTGTAAATCGTCAAATGGTACATGTCATTACTTCAGCGTACCATCCTCGGCAGCCTTGATCATAGCCTCGCTGGCATACAGGTACACCTCTACGCGACGGCTGGCAGCCTGGTTCTCCTTGCCGTTGGCATCGTAGATAAGGAAGTTGGGATCCTCGCCGTAACCCTTAGCCTCCTTGATCTGCTTGCCGTTCACACCGCAGTTGTTGGTCAGGTAGTTGCTTACTGAGTTGGCACGAGATTGGCTCAGTTTCAGGTTGGTAGCGTCCGAACCGTCGCTGCTGGCGAAGCCGTAGATGTTCACGTCGCAGTCGGTGTACACGTTCAGTACGTTGGTAGCGAACTTGCGCAGGCTGGCCATAGCGTCGTTCTTCAGGTCGCTCTTGCCCACGTTGAAGAGGATGCCGTTGTCGAAGGTCACCTTAACGCCCTCCAGACCATTGGCATCGGTGAAGGTCTCTGCCTCGGCAATGGCGGCAGCAGCAGCCTTAGCCTTGTCCATCTTCTTGCCAATCAGGGCACCAGCGGTAGCACCGCCAGCTACACCTACGCCAGCACCGATAGCAGCGCCGATGGCTGCACCCTTCTTGCCGTTGACCAGTGCACCGATACCGGCACCCAGGCCAGCGCCTACAGCACCACCTGCGGCACCACCGATCATACCACCCTTGGCAGCATTCGACATGCCGCAGCTACCTGCTACCATGCTAACGCACAGCACGGCAATCATAGTCTTTAAACCTTTCATTGTCTACTTGTTTTTTAGTTGTTATTATTGTGATTTTGTTATTCTCTCGGCAAAGTTACAACTTTTTTTCCGATATGGTGCTTTTCTTTAGGTTTTTTTTAGTAATTTTGCACCGAATTAGAATAATGCGCGCATATACGTACGCGTGAATGCCGAGTTATCACGAATTTTCCATACAGATAATTAAAACAAAAAATAATGGCAAAAGAACTTGATTTTTTGACAAAACGCAGCGTTGACTACTCAAAGTGGTACAACGAACTGGTAGTGAAGGCCGACCTGGCCGAGCAGAGCGACGTGCGCGGATGCATGGTCATCAAGCCCTATGGTTATGCTATCTGGGAGAAGATGCAGCGCATCCTCGATGACAAGTTTAAGGCAACGGGCGTGCAGAATGCCTACTTCCCCCTACTTATCCCCAAGAGCTTCCTGAGCCGCGAGGCCGAGCATGTGGAGGGATTCGCCAAGGAGTGTGCCGTAGTGACCCACTACCGCCTTAAGACCAACGAGAACCACGATGGCGTGGTGGTGGACCCCGCTGCCAAGCTGGAGGAGGAGCTCATCATCCGTCCCACCTCGGAGACCATCATCTGGAATACCTACAAGAACTGGATACAGTCGTACCGCGACCTGCCCATCCTGTGCAACCAGTGGTGCAACGTGATGCGCTGGGAGATGCGTACCCGCCTCTTCCTCCGTACCGCCGAGTTCCTGTGGCAGGAGGGCCACACGGCCCATGCCACCCGTGAGGAGGCTGAGGACCGTGCCAAGCAGATGCTGAAGGTCTATGCCGACTTTGCCGAGAAGTACATGGCCGTACCCGTAGTGCAGGGTGTCAAGAGCGAGACCGAGCGCTTTGCAGGTGCGCTGGATACCTACACCATCGAGGCCATGATGCAGGACGGCAAGGCCCTTCAGAGCGGAACGAGCCACTTCCTGGGCCAGAACTTCGGCAAGGCCTTCGACGTACAGTTCCTCAACAAGGAGAACAAGCCCGAGTATGCATGGGCAACCTCATGGGGTGTCAGCACTCGTCTGATGGGTGCTCTCATCATGACCCACTCGGACGACAACGGCCTCGTGCTTCCTCCCGCACTGGCTCCCATTCAGGTGGTCATCATCCCCATCGGTGGCAAGCCAGAGCAGATGGCTGCCGTCGATGCTGCCGTGGCACCTCTCGTGGAGCAGTTGCAGCAGTTGGGCATCTCGGTCAAGTACGACAATGCCGACAACAAGCGTCCCGGCTTCAAGTTTGCTGACTACGAGCTGAAGGGTGTTCCCGTACGCCTCGTACTCGGTGCCCGTGACCTGGAGAATGGCACCATCGAGGTGATGCGTCGTGACACGCTGGAGAAAGAGTCGCGCAGCCTTGAGGGTATCGTGGAATATGTCAAGGAATTGCTCGACCAGATTCAGGAGAACATCTACCAGAAGGCTGTCAAGTTCCGCGACGAGCATATCTACGAGTGCGACAACTACGAGGAGTTCAAGGAGCGTGTCAAGGACGGCGGCTTCTTCCTCTGCCATTGGGACGGCACAGCCGAGACCGAGGCTAAGATCAAGGAAGAAACGCAGGCCACCATACGTTGCGTCCCCTTCGGCGTGGAGCAGACTCCCGGCGTCGACATGGTGAGCGGCAAGCCTGCCACCTGCCGCGTCCTCATTGCCCGTAGCTACTGATACCGTTTTGGTTCGCCTCTCCTACTTTGCGGCTCAGGAGATACCTGCAGCCCTGGTCACCTTCGTGTCCCTGCTGATGTTTCTTCAGACGGGCACGTCCGCAGCGCTGAGTACCTTGTACTCGGCGTTGCTGTCTATGCCCTGGCTGATGAAGGAAAGCCTGCAACGGTGGGCTGTCAAGAACGGCATGGTGCGTCGCACTTGCCGCAACCGCTGGCTCAATCCGCTGCTGCTTGGCGAACTGGTCATCGTGGCCGATTTCCTGCTTATGGCCTACGCCCTCAATCCCAACCACTTCCTCTTCCGCCTCTTCGGCATGGGTAGCGGCAGTGGGGTAGGGCTCTTTGCCATGCTCCTTGTGCTGAGCCTCGTCACGGCTGTCCACGAGGTGCTGGCCGACACTTACTACCACACCCACCTGCGTCCGCGTCTGCGCCGCCTCTACGACCTGCCCCGCTTCGTCGTTTCGCAAATGGCCGTGGCAGGCACGTATGGCATCCTCATCATCCTGGTCGGCACGTTGCAGGTGCTCTCGCGCAGCATCTTTGTCAGTTGGTCTGGTGCCTGCTTCCTTATGGCCGGCATCATGGTGCTGTTCGTCGTGTGGCATGTGGTGAGCACGGCCGAGGTCTTGCCAAGTGGTGATGTCCGCTCTCCCCACGAGTGTGCAGCTCCTCCCCTTCGGGGATTTGTGCAGACGGGCAAGATGTGTGGAGGTGAGGTCGCTGTCAGGTTCCTTCTCCTCCTCTTCTTCTTGCCGCAGGGCTTGATGTTCTATTCGCGTGTCCTCTTCCTCCTGGCCCCGCGCGAGGAGGGAGGTCTGTCGCGCAGTCTGCAGGAGGTGGGGTTCGTGCATGGCGTCATCGGGGCTTTTGCCTTCTGCCTCGGCCTTGTCGTCAGTCGTCGTTTCGTGCGTCGCCGCATGCAGAGCCGTGGTGTCGGCCGTCGCAAGGTGGGCTATTCGCAGTACGCCCTGCTCACCGACATGCCGTCGGCCCTCGGACGCATCGACCTGCGCCTGTTGCCACGCTTCCTTCCCCTCTTCCTTTCCCCCATCGTCTACGTCCTCATGAGCTACTTCCCCCCCAAGATGCTCTGGCAGATAGCCGTCGGCACGTTTCTTGCCCAGTTCATGTTCGGCTACGGCATGCACCGCCTCCTCTCCTATCTTGGTCTGCCGGCCAGTGTGGGGCTTCGCGTCCCCCTCGTGGCTGCCTCCATGCTTGTTCCCGTGGCCGCCAGTGGCTGGCTCGTGAGCCGGATGGGCTATCCCTCCTTCTTCCTGGCAGATGCCCTCACCGCCTTGCTCGTGCTGCCTGTGGCGGTGCGCAATGGAGCCAGGGTGGAACGTTCTTAGCGAGGAAATGATAGTAGGTATAAAATTTTACAAAAAGCCTTGATTTTTTTGTTCTCTTTTTGTTCCAATCTAGCGTGGCGAAGAGAATTTTGAAGCATCGTAAGGCTGTTTTTGCGTCGAATAGCGGGTGAATTCCGATTGACGCAGCAGTAAAAAATGTGCGACGCAGCGTCTTTTTTTGATTGACGCAGCGTCGCATTTCTTTTTTCGCAGCATAAAAAATCGAAATTTGCAGCGAAAAAACGGATTTTTCGCCCCTTTTTCAGCGTTTTTATTTCTCTTGAAAATCTAAAGCCTTGAGTGCTAAATAGTTATTAGAATCGCGTATACGCGTCCCACTTTTCGCGTGCTGGATTCTGCGCCGTTCTCAGAGGGGGTTCCGTGCAGAAACTTCTTTACACGATTGGCGGTGTGGCGCAGCGGTTCGCTTGCTGTCTCACCTGAGAGAGGGTGGGGACGCGTATAAGCGGAGTAGGCACACTTGCCATTGTGCATATTGGAAGGAGGGAATAAAGGACGGCAGATTAAAATTTCGGGTGATTTGCAGTCATTTACGTCGGGTCGTAGGCAAATAATAAGTAACGTTGCAGAATTATTTGGTCATGTCGAGTTTATTTTGTAACTTTGTGGCGACATGTTTTTCGTAGAAACCGTACAACCGAATAACCGCCCAACCGAATCTTATGACAAATACGAACCGCCCCTATGCGTGGGTACCCACCCTTTACTTTTCCGAAGCAGTGCCTTATATGGCCGTTATGGTGCTAAGCGGCATCATGTACACCAACCTGGGACTGAGCAATACCGACTTGGCCCTCTACACCGGCTGGCTCTACCTGCCCTGGGTCATCAAGCCCCTGTGGAGTCCGCTCGTGGACGGACTGCGCACGAAGCGGTGGTGGATCATCACGATGCAGTTGCTCGTGGGTGCCGCGCTGGCTGCCGTCAGTCTGTCGTTGCAGACCGACTGGTGGCTCAGGGGCAGTCTGGCCTTCTTCTGGCTGATGGCCTTCAGCAGTGCCACGCATGACATTGCAGCCGACGGCTTCTACATACTGGGCCTTGACGAAAAGGAGCAGGCCCTCTACGTCGGCATTCGCAGCACGGCCTACCGTGTGGGCTCCATCTTCTGCCAGGGACTGCTGGTCATGCTGGCCGGATGGCTGGAGGCGCGTCAGGGCGTACCTGTGGCCTGGAGCGTGACGATGGCCCTGATGGCCGTAGTGATGGTGTCGATGGGCCTGTGGCACAGCGTGTCTACCCCACGTGTGGAGCAGCAGGCGGCACTGAAGCGGGAGTCTCCCTTGCGTGCGTTCCGTAGCACGTTGACAGCCTTTGCCGGCAAGCCGCATCTGTGGTCGGCCTTGCTTTTCATGCTGCTGTTTCGCTTTCCCGAGGCTCAGCTGGCCAAGATGGCGCAGCCCTTCATGCTGCGTCCGCTGGAGGAGGGCGGTCTGGCGCTCGATACGGTCGACATCGGTGTCATCTACGGCACCGTGGGTGTCATCGCACTCCTTGCGGGTGGTATTGTGGGCGGCATCGTGGTGTCGCGCCACGGACTCAAGCGCTGGTGGTGGCCCATGGTGATGGCCATCTCCATCCCCGACCTCGTGTACATCTATTTTGCTCTTTGCCAGCCCTCCAGCCTGGTGCCCGTCTATGCAGGTGTGGCGCTGGAGCAGCTGGGCTACGGCTTCGGCTTCACGGCCTACAGCCTCTTCCTGGTCTACTTCTCGCGTGGCGAGTGCAGCACCAGTGTCTTCTCGCTCTGCACGGCCTTGCAGGCCCTGGGCATGATGCTGCCCGGCATGATGGCGGGATGGGTGGCCGACACGCTCGGCTTCTCCGGCTTCTTCGTCTGGGTGGCGTTGTGCTGCCTCGTGACGTTTGCCGTCAGTGCCATGGCCCGCGTGCCCGAGGGTGAGCAGGGAGCGACTGGACAGGCCGGACAGACTGGAAAATTCAGAAAGACTGGAAAGACCGGAAAGCCCGGAAAGCCCGGAAAGCCCGGATAATCCGGCCCCCTCATCCTCACCCCTAAACCTGAAAACCAACTAACCAACTTCACAATGAAAAGTAGAACCTTACTCCTAACCCTATTGCTCGGCACAACCCTTTTGCCCGGGCAAGCCCAACGACTGCAGCAACCGCTCGGTCGTGGCGTGGTGGCCGTCTACGGCATCTCGAACGGCAGCGCTGGCGTGGAGGTGACGTGGCGTCGACTGGCCCAGGAACCCGAGAATGCCAAGTACAATGTGTATGTGTCCAAGTCGAGCGACGGCGGCTTCACCAAGATCAACACCAGCCCCCTCGCCAACACCAACTTCGCCACCACCCTCTCCAAACTGCCCTACAACAGTTACGTGGCAGTCTCGTTGGTGAACAATGACCAGGAGGGCGCTCTGAGCAAGCCCTTCCTCTTCAAGGACAACGGCCAGCGCAACATCTACATGGAGATACGCTACGACAAGTCGCCGCTGGCCAAGGAACGCTTTACCACCAAGTTCGTGTGGCCTTGCGACCTCAACGGCGACGGCGAGATGGACTACGTCGTAGACCGCTGTCCGGTGGATGGCTCGCGCAACTTCTACATCGAGGGCTATCTGGCTGATGGCACGTTTCTCTGGAACGTGGACCTTGGCGTGAACGAGGTACCTTGCGACGGACAGAACGACAACCTCTGTGCCTACGACATCGACTGCAACGGACGCGGCGAGCTCATCGTGCAGACCTCCGACGGCACCCGCCTTTGGGACGCCTCGGCCGGCACCTGGGGCAAGTACCTCCTGGGCAAGTCAACGGCCGACAGCGATGGCGACGGCATCATAGACTACGACACGCAGTCCACCAAGAATCCGCCCCGCTACATGACCGTCATCGACGGCATGACGGGCGAGGAGAAAGCCTCGGCCGAGTTTGCCTACGACGATGCCTACAACCGTACCAACAAGGCCTCGCTGATGGGCGAGGAGTATAACAAGCACGAGGGCCATGTGGGCATCTTCTACTACGACGGCATCCATCCCGCCATCGTGGGCGAATGGCATACACGTTCGGCCGACGGCAATACACATCACTATCGCAATGTGGCCTTTGCCTACGTGGGCGGCCAGTGGCAGTTGCTCTTCAGCAAGAAGACGGGCGGAGTGGTGTTCCATCAGATTCGCATTGCCGACGTCGATGGCGACGGCTGCGACGAGATGCTATCGGGCGAGTACGCCATGGATCAGGACGGCTCTACCTTATATAACGCGCGTATTGCGCATGGCGACCGCCACCGCATCAGCGACATCGACCCCGAGCGACCCGGTCTGGAGTGCTTTGCCATCCAGCAGAATGCCGGCGACATGCTGGGCCAGATACTCTACGATGCCGGAACGGGTGAGCCCATCAAGAAGTGGTACCTGAGCAGTGTGGGCGACGTGGGCCGTGGCGAGTGTATGGACGTCGACCCGAACCATCTGGGATGGGAGATGTGGTCCACGATGGACGGTGTCTACGACGCCAAGGGCGACCGCATTGACGGGCTCTCCAACACTTATCCCACCGAAGGAATGTGGTGGGACGGACAGCTGGACCGCGAGATTCTCCAGACCTCCGACTCACACTATAACTTTTACTTCCTGGACTTCGGTGGCGGCCGTCTCATCGAACCCGCCAAGGAGTCGGGCTACCAGCTGAAGACGAGTTACGGCAAGCGTGGCAAGTTCTGGGGCGACATCATCGGCGACTGGCGCGAGGAACTCATTGTCATCCGCGAGGTCAACGGTGTGTGCCAGGGCATCGTGGGACTGACCACCGACTACAAGACGAGCGTCAACAACATCTACTGCCTGCAGCAGGATCCGCACTATCGTGGCGACTGCACCACGCGTGGCTACTATCAGACACCCAATCCCGGCTTCTATCTGGGCTACGACATGCCCCGTCCGCAGCTGCCTCCCTGCATGGTGGCCGATGCCGAGAGTGAGGTGTACGACCTCACCTTGGGTAACACTTCCATCTCGCCCGACGGCACGAAGAGACATATCTACGCCATGCCTGTCAAGGGACAGACGCTGAGCGTGACAAGCCCCCTCCTGCTTCCCCAAGGGGGAGAGCTCTGGAAGTCACAACAAGGCACGTTGGCCCTTACGGCACCGTTGATGGGGACCTCAGATGAATCTGAGGGGACTGGGGCTTCCCCCTCGGGGAGCGGGGAGGGGTTCTCATCCCTCATCATCAGCGAGGGTATTGTAGAGAGTCAGAGTGAGATAGGCGTTGCCATCGATCTCCGTGCCCGTGGTACGCTGGCCGGTTCGCCCACCGTCAGTGGTGACGTGACCTTCGAGGGAGCCTTGAACTATGAGGGTTGCCGACTGATGCCGCACGGCACGATGACCTTCAAGCAGGGGCTCACGCTCCGCAACCGCGTCTTCCTCGAGATGTCGCTGGCCGACCGCATCGTGGTGGAGGGCGACCTGAAGGCATTGGGCACCCCCATCATCAACATCGTGCAGGATGCCGAACTGGAGGCTGGCGAGTACCGCCTCATCGAGTTCACGGGCAGCCTTACCGGATTCAATAAGTTCACCGTGCAGGGTCTTGTTGGCCAGAAGTACCGTCTGGAGAACAAGGACAATGCCGTATGCCTCATCATCGAGGGACAGCGTCAGGCTCAGAGCGGCGTGACGTGGAGCGGCAGCGAGAGTGGTGTGTGGGACTATCAGGCCGTGAACTGGACGCTCAACGGTTCGGCCACCGAGTTCGTGGCAGGCGATGACGTGGAGTTCACTGATGAATCTACTCGTCGCACGGTGACGTTCAACGAGTTGATTCCTGCCGGCCAGGTTACGGTCAACAGCAGCAATACCTACACCTTCAGTGGCAATGGCGGTCTGACGGGTACGGCCTCTCTGGTGAAGAAGGGCAGCGGTTCGCTGGTGCTCAATACCGTCAAGAGCGACTATACCGGTACAACGGAAATCCTTGAGGGCAGCGTGACCGTGAAGCAGCTCTCCGACAAGGGCAGCGAGAGTTCGCTGGGTAGCAATGGCGTCATCCGTCTGGGTCGTGCCAAGCTGATTGTCAATAACAGCAGCACGGGTACCGACCGCAGCATTCAGCTCACCGATTCGGCTACCCTGCAGGTGGCCAGCGGTACGACGGCCTTGAAGGGTCTCGTGTCAGGGGCCGGACAGTTGACCAAGACGGGTTCCGGACAGCTGAATGTCAATAACAGCAGCAATACGTGGTCAGGTGGCACCGTGCTCGTAGCCGGCACGCTGGCACAGGGGGGCTGGAACGCCCTCATCGGCAAGGTGGGAAGCGTCATCGCCGTGACGGGCAATGCCACCTTCAAGATGTTCGACAGCAACAGTTCGAGCACCATGCCACATACCAATTACGTCTTCGACATAGCCAAGGGCAAGACACTCACCCTACAGGCCGGTAGCCGATGCAACATCAACGGTTCGCTGCGTGGCGAGGGTACCTACAAGATTTCGTTTCCCTACGTGCGTGGCGACGTCAGCACCAATACGTCCAAGTTCGAGGGCGTCTACGAGGTGGCTTCCTCCAATTGCCGTTTCATCCAGGCCATGGACCTGAGCAAGGCCACGCTGAAGCTCGACGAGGGCAGCTATGCTGCGGGCTTCAAGGCCGGCAAGGGTGATGAGGCTGCCTATACGCACAAGATCGGTACGCTGACCGGAACGGGAACGCTGGGCACGGGTACGTGGAATATTGGTCGTCTGCTGGTCAACTACAAGGCCACGCGCACCACGGCCACTTGCGACAAGGTTACCATCAATGGAACCGCCGTGCTGAAGAATCCCGTCATCGAGTTGCAGACCACATCAACCACCGACCTGCCCGACGATGCCGAGCTGCAGGTGCTGGGTGGTACGGGCAAGCGTACGGTCAGCGGCACGATTACCATTATCCCCGAACGTCCCAAGCAGGGCTGGAAGTGGGACACCTCGCGCCTGGCCTCCGAGGGTATACTTACCATTGCTGAGGATGCGGATGGCATACGGGATGTTGAGGCTGAGGCCGACGGCACGGCCTACGACCTCAGCGGTCGCAGGGTTGAGCGTCAGCGTGCAGGACAGGTGTATGTTGTGAATGGAAAGAAAGTAAAGAAGTAATTTGAAGAAAATATGCGACTCAGATATTTTATACTTTATGTCTTGATGCCCCTGTTCGCCATGGCCCTGCCGCGCGAACGCTACAACTTCAACTCGCGTTGGCTGCTCCATGTGGGCGATGATTCGTTGGCACGTGAGGTGCGCTTTGATGACCGAGGTTGGCAGGCGGTTGCCTTGCCGCATGCCTTCAATGAGGATGAGGCTTTCCGCCTCGACATCCACGACCTCACCGACACGGTGATGTGGTATCGCAAGCACTTTGTGGTGCCAGCTTCCGCCAAGCAGAGGAAGGTGTTCCTTGAGTTCGAGGGTGCCCGTCAGGGTGTGGACTGTTACGTCAACGGCAAGTTGGTCGGGCAGCACGAGAATGGCGTGATGGCTTTCGGCTTCGACATCAGCGACGTGGTGAAGCCCGGCAAGGAGAACGTCATTGCTGTGCGTGTGGACAACGACTGGAACTACCGCGAGCGCAGCACGAAGCAGAAGTACCAGTGGGACGACAAGAACTTTAATGCCAACTACGGTGGTCTGCCCAAGAACGTCTGGCTGCACGTGACGGACAAGGTGTACCAGACCCTCCCACTCTACAGCAACCTCGGTACCACGGGTACCTACGTCTATGCTTCTGAGATGGATATCGAGGGTCGCTCGGCCGTCATCAATGTGGAGAGTCAGGTGAAGAACGAGACGAAGAAGTCCGTCACTCGCTGCCTGACCGTGGAGATTGTGGACCGCGACGGCAAGTCCATCGCCGTCTACCAGGGCGATCCGCAGGTCATCCCGGCTGGTGGCATGGCAGTCCTCAAGGCCAGCCAGAAGGTTGGCGGACTGCACTTCTGGTCGTGGGGATATGGGTATCTGTATGAGGTAAGGTGTGACCTTGGAAATGAATTAGATAGACAGGTCATCATCACCGGCTTCCGCAAGACGCGCTTTGCCGAGGGCAAGGTGTGGATCAACGACCGCGTGCTGCAGCTCAAGGGTTTCGCTCAGCGCACCAGCAACGAGTGGCCCGCCGTGGGCATGAGCGTGCCGGCCTGGCTGTCCGACTACTCCAACGGTCTCATGGTGGAGGGCAATGCCAACCTGGTTCGCTGGATGCACGTCACGCCCTGGAAGCAGGATATTGAGTCGTGCGACCGTGTGGGACTCATTCAGGCCATGCAGGCCGGTGATGCCGAGAAGGACGTGGAGGGCAGGCGATGGGAACAGCGTGTGGAACTGATGCGCGATGCCATCATCTACAACCGCAACAACCCCAGCATCCTCTTCTACGAATGCGGCAACGAGAGCATCAGTCGTGAGCACATGCTGGAGATGCGTGCCGTGCGCGATTCCTTCGACTACTATGGCGGTCGTGCCATCGGTAGCCGCGAGATGCTGGACATCCGCGAGGCTGAGTACGGCGGCGAGATGCTTTACATCAACAAGAGTGCCCACTCGCCCATGTGGGCCATGGAGTATTGTCGCGATGAGGGCCTCCGCAAGTACTGGGACGAGTGGTCCTACCCATACCATCCCGAAGGACAGGGTAATACGGGTTACCTGTCGGCCATGACGGGCCAGACCTCGCAGCAGAAGGATGCCTCGGCCTACAACCACAACCAGGACCAGTTTGTCGTGGAGAACGTGCACCGCTGGTGGGACTACTACGTGGAGCGTCCCGGAACGGGTAGGCGAGTGAGCTCGGGTGGTGCCAAGATAATCTTCTCTGACACCAATACGCACTTCCGTGGCGTCGAGAACTATCGTCGCTCGGGTGATGTAGACCCGCTCCGCATCCCCAAAGACCTCTACTTTGCCCACCAGGTGATGTGGGACGGTTGGGTGGACGTCGAGCAGCCAAGAATACACATCGTGGGGCATTGGAATTACGACCTCTCTGTCATTAAGCCCGTCTACGTGGTGTCGAACACTGATAGCGTGGCGCTCTTCCTCAACGGCAAACCATTGCCCGGCATGAAGCGTGAATGGCAATTCCTCTTCACCTTTCCTGACGTGAAATTTGAGCCCGGTGAACTCGTAGCCATCGGTTACAACCTACCTTCACGCGGTAATGCAGCTCCTCCCCTTCGGGGAGGCGGGGGGGAGGTCTCAACCTCCTTGCACACCGCCGGCGCTCCCCACCACCTTCAGCTCACCGCCATCCAGAATCCCTTGGGATGGAAGGCCGATGGAGCCGACCTTGCCCTCGTGCAGGTAGAAGTGTTAGACCGCGAAGGCCGCCGTTGCCCGCTGGCCAACGATACCGTGTCCTTCACCCTCGACGGCCCTGCCGAATGGCGAGGCGGCCTGGCACAGGGCGAAGGCTACTCAGAGGCGTTGGGCGGCAAGAGTACGAACTGGATTCTCTGCCAGACCTTCCCTGTGGAGTGTGGCGTGAACCGTGCCCTGCTGCGCAGCCGTACTCAGAGTGGTACCGTGACGCTGCGTGCTGAGGCTCCCGGCCTGGAACCCGCTGTGCTCACCCTTCATACCACGTCTATCGAGGAGCACGACGGACTCAGTTCCTACATCCCATCGCAGCTGTTGCCTGGTCGTCTCAACCGTGGCGAGACCCCTTCCACACCCTCTTATCAGGACAGGGCTGTGGACGTGGAGATTGCTTCCGTACAGGCAGGTGCCAATCAAGAGGATGCTCAGAACAGCTACGACGACAACGAGCTGTCGGAATGGAAGAACGACGGTCGTCTTTCTACTGCATGGATAACGTACCAGCTGGCACGCATGGCGCAGGTCGACGAGGTCTGCCTCAAGTTGACAGGCTGGCGCATGCGCAGCTATCCTCTTGAGATCTATGCCGATGACGAACTCGTCTGGAGCGGACAGACCGAGCGTTCGCTGGGCTACGTCCACATCCCCGTTCGTCCCCGCATGGCCCGCAGCATCACCATCCGCCTCAAGGGTGCGGCCCAGGAGAAGGATGCCTTTGGTCAGGTCACCGAGGTCGCTGCTCCTGCCGCTGGTGAGCTCGACCTCTTCAAGGCCAAGGATGGCGAGAAGGTCAAGAGCGAGCTCCGCATCGTCGAGGTGGAGTTCAAGGAGAAGCTGTGAGAAGAGGGACAATGGGGATGTTTTTCTTGTAAATCCTTGGCCGTTTCATTTCTTTGTCGTACCTTTGCAAAAACTGAATAATACAGATGGTTATGGGCGAACTGAATACACACGAGCGATACGCGAATTTCTACACTGACTTTGCCTTCAAGAAGCTGTTTGGAACGGAGGCGAACAAGGAGTGTCTGATGAGTTTCCTGAATGCCTTGTTTGACGGCAAGGAGGAGATCGTGGACCTCACGTACCTCAACGTGGAGCACCTGGGGCATGCGGCCGCCGATCGCAAGGCCGTCTTCGACGTGCTGTGCGAGAATCCGCAGGGGGAGAAGTTCCTCATCGAGATGCAGAAGGCAGAGCAGGAGTATTTCATCGACCGCAGCATCTACTACTCGTCGTTCCTCGTGCAGGAGCAGGCTCCGCAAGGCAAGTGGAACTTCCACCTCAACAAGGTCTATACCATCGGAATCCTTAATTTTGTGTTCGACAAGAAGGATGACGAGTACCTGCACCACGAGGTCAAGCTGATGGACACGCGCTCGAAGGAGGTATTCTACGACAAGCTGACGTACATCTACCTCGAGATGCCGAAGTTCCGCAAGGAGGAGGACGAACTGGTGACCATCTTCGACAAGTGGCTCTTCGCCATGAAGAACCTCTACCGTTTGCTCGACCGTCCCGCCGCCCTTCAGGAGGCCGTCTTCAAGCGCTTCTTCGAGCAGGCTGAGGTAGCTAACTTCACTTCCGACGAGCGTCGCGACTATCGCGAGAGCCAGAAGGACTTCTGGGATCTCTTTGCCGTGACCGAGACGGCGGAAAAGAAAGGACGTGCTGAAGGATTTATAGAAGGTGAAGCCATCGGCATAGTCAAAGGCGAGGCCAAGGGTCGTGCTGAAGGTCGTGCTGAAGGTCGTGCTGAAGGTCGTGTAGAAGAACGCTATGCCATTGCTGCCAATATGAAGAAACTGAATTTACCTTTGGAAACCATTGCTCAGGCTTCGCAACTTACCATAGAGGAGATAGAGAAACTATAGATAATCCAAAGTCCGCACCTTTGCGCGAACCACTGAGGATTAAGTCAAACAAATAATAGAGAGAAATATGAGAAAACTGTTCTTTGCATTGTCGCTGTTCGCCATGACGCTTGTGGCCAGCGCACAGGAGTCTGAGTTGAAGGCTCACTCGGTGTATGACGTGAACCAGGACGGTAAGGTCAGCGTCTCCGATGTGCCTTTTCTGGCCAAGAGGCTGACCAGCAATGCCACCTCCGACACGTCGTCCGACACCCAGAAGCTGCTCGGTGTGATTGAGGCACTGAAGCAGCAGTTGGCAGCCGTCATGGCCGAATTGGGTGAGCTAAAAGCAAAAGCGAGCGGTGCTGATATTGTTTTCTCGCGCGATTATGTCGATATGGGGCTGTCCGTCAAATGGGCCTCTCGCAACATCGGTGCCGAGAATCCCGAGGATGCCGGCCTCTATTTTGCCTGGGGAGAGACAACGGGCTATACCTCCAATTCCGGTGATGGTCACGTCTTCGACTGGGCCAGCTACAAGTGGATGGACCACGCCTTCGATGATTCGAAGGGTTGCCTGAAGTACACCTTTGCCGACGGAAAAACGAGTGCCGGCTGGTATAAGGATGGTTCGTATATCGGTACCCTGATAGACGGCTCATGGGTGAAGGACCTCACTACACTTGATGCTACCGACGATGCCGCTGCGGTCAACTGGGGTGGCAACTGGCGCATGCCGACGGATCAAGAGTGGGAAGAGTTGATTGACAACTGTACGTGGTCGTGGGATGCCGACAAGAAGGGTTACATGGTAACTTCCAAGAAGAATGGTAATTCCATTTTCCTGCCCGCTGCCGGGTCACGCAGCACCCGTGTCACAGGTGCCGGCACCAAGGGCAACTACTGGTCGAGCGACCTCAGTGCGATCAACTCAAGTTATGCGAATTACTTGACTTTCGATTCGAACCGTAAGTACATGTATGATTACAACCGCTACGAAGGCCGAAGCATTCGTCCCGTATGCCCATAGAGGACACGTGTCAACTTTCGTCCGTTTATGTATAACGCATGTGGAACCATGCAATAGATGATAGAATCAAAAAAACAAGAGTTTCAATATTATGAGAAAACTTTTCTTTGTGATGTCGCTGTTCGCTACGACACTTGTGACCAGCGCTCAGACGCCAGTCCAGGACAAGACGGTGGTCAGTACCGAGAAGATGATAGAGGTTCTTGAAGATCTGAAACAACAATTTGCAGGCGCTCTGTCCGAACTGGCCGTCCTGAAAGATAAAATTGATAATGCCGCCCCTACGCACCACGCGTGTGTCGATTTGGGACTGTCCGTCAAGTGGGCTACCTGCAATGTGGGTGCCGAGAATCCCGAGGACGCTGGTCTATACTTTGCGTGGGGCGAAACTAAAGGCTATACGTCTGACACCAGCGATGGTCACCTCTTTGACTGGGCCCACTACAAGTGGATGGACCACACCATCAATGACTGGACCGGTTGCTTGAAGTACACCCGTACTGACGGACAAACGAGTGCAGTCTGGTATAGTAACGGAACCTACGTTGGTACTCACGTTGACGGTAAATGGATAAAGAACCTTGATGAGCTGGAGCCTGCCGACGATGCTGCCACTGTCAACTGGGGTAGCACATGGCGCATGCCGCGCGCGAATGATTGGACAGAACTAAGAACCCAATGCGAATGGGAATGGGATTCCAGCAGGAAAGGCTACGTGGTAACTTCAAAGAAGAATGGTGCATCCATCTTCTTGCCTGCTGCCGGCTATCGTTCCACCGATGGTAGCCTCATCCTTGCCGGCGATGCCGGCTTTTACTGGTCGAATATACTCGGCACGTCGTCCTCGGGAAATGTGTACATTGTGGACTTCTTTTCTGGCAAAGTAACATTGAGATATTCCGACCGCAACTATGGCCGATCCGTGCGGCCTGTTTGTCCGTAGCCTAGGCTTTACTCTGACGGGAAAACAAAACGTGTGACACTCGGGCCTTGTCCTCCCAGCGACCTGTGGCCGCCCCAAGGACAAGGCCCGAGTGTCACACGTTTGGGGCCGCAGCAATAGTAACTTTTTCCCGTTTTCCTTTGGTCGTTTCATCGTTTTGTCGTACTTCGGAAGCCATTGCCCAGGCATCGCAATTCACCAAAGAGAAGATAGAGAAACGATAGATATTCCGGCTCAGTAGATATTTTCCGTGGCAATCCACATCACTGACTACCCAAAATATCAGAGTGCAACGGTAGAGATTCTCAAAAAAAAGATGTACCTTTGCACCATGGCAACAACAACCTCTCCGTCCATCTACGAATCCTTGG
>JAZLFZ010000022.1:0-9048 GCA_045616065.1 Bacteroidaceae bacterium
TTGTATGTACTCGATTGCGACTTCGCGCTTAAAGGCCTTCGAGATCCTGCCTCGTTTTCTTGTTGCCATAGGCTTTTAACATTTAGGGTTGATTTGTTAAATTCTTGCCTAAATGTGTAAACCTATTTCAGTACAAGACAACCACACCAACGATGACGATACGCCTATGGCTACGATACGTTTCACTACGATAACAATGGCTGACGCTACGATACGTGACACCATCAACAGCTACTCCTCGCCCTAAAGGGAGAGGCCGGGAGAGGGTCCTTATGCCACTCAAACGTGCCACAAACACCTGATTTTGTTAATTTCCGCGTTAAAAATCAATAATCTATGATTATTTGAGAAAGTTTTATTATCTTTGCAACCTTAGATTGGGTGATTATGCCCATACGTGATTATAATTCAAAAACAAAATAACTTGCGATTGCCAATGAAATAAAGAAACGAATACTTGACATCCTTGACTCGACTGAGTAACGGAATTAGCACTTCACAAACAACTCTTCGTCGCAGCCAAATCATCGGATGCTCACGCACCTTCACTTGGCAAATATAAAGCAATTAAAGGCTACAGATAAACATGATATACGCAGGCGAACCCTTACACAGAAATAACCCATCAGATTGGGAAACTGTATCAATCCTCAGAAGCGACCAACTGGGATTGTATGGTGATGGCTTGGAGTCTGTCTATGAGAGGAACCTCAAGGCCTGTGAGTATGCCGAAAAACAGGCAAGCAAGTTGTACGACGCGCTTTACCCCAAAGACAACACCGTCAACCTCGAACAAAGACGATTGGCAAGTGAGAAAGCCTATCGAAAAATGATAAGGATTAAACGGAATTTGGGAATGTGACAGCAAAGATACCCCCATAAAAAACTAGACCCCGTAACTTGACCGAGGTCAGAGGTTACGGGGAATCAACGATGCAAAGGTATGGATTTTTTCTGTATTCCAGCAAATAAAATGACAGAAAAGTAGAAAAATTATATGATTTTTAACGATTTTGAACAGGCTTTGTCACCAGAAAGGCTCAAAAGATACCTCGATGCGTGCAATAACGACACGCGAAAGGCCATGACGCTCTACAGGTACAATCTCCGTCTGTCGCAGGAGATGTTTACCATATTGAGCTGCTTCGAGGTGACATTGCGCAACGCCATAGATCAACATCTGCGCCTCTCACTCGGTAACGACTGGCTGATGGATTCATTCCAGGTTGGAGGTATCTTTGACACACCACGTCTGGCACGAACGGCAAACATCGTGCGCGGTGGTTACAGAAGGCTACAGGAAATGGGCAAGCCCTACTCGCATGTGGGATTGCTCTCTGAGATGGAGTTTGGTGTGTGGAAGCACATGTTCTCACGTGAGCAGTTTGCCGCTACAGGACGTTGTCTGCTTGCAATATTTCCACATAAGCCCACCTCAACCCCCTCCATCCAGTACAACCATACCTACATGTTCAATGAACTTGACAAGGTGAATACGCTTCGCAATCGCATAGCCCACCACGAACCCATCTGCTTTGCCCTCGGTGCTTCGACTATCGACACAAGCTACATCATCACCCAACATGAGCGAGTTCATCGACTGTTTGCCTGGATGAACATTGATAGCGAGTCGATGTTGTATGGTCTTGACCACGTTAGGAAGGTGTGTGAAGAGATTGATTCTTTGATGTTATAATCTAACGTATAAAGATTGGAATGTGTAATTCAAAAGAATTCCGAAAGATAACTGATCATGAATTCATATTTGGCGATAATGAACATGACGCAGGCTTTGTCTATGAAATACCCGAGTGCACCGAAGCTGAGATGCATACCCTAAATTGCTTGACAGATTATACAAATTTACGAATGATGGCTCCGATAAATTTACTTTTGGAAGCCATTGAAATGAAGTAACAGATGACCCCAAAATACAACCAACGCCCATTCATCTACCGCAGTCGTGAGGACATTGATGCGTTCCTCGAAGAAAGTCAGCTGTGGAGGGATATTTACGAGGTGTTTCTTCGAGTGAAGGATAACGCCTACTACCTGAAAGTGCCTTCGGTGAAGATGTTCAACGAAGTACGCTACCAGTGTGTGCGCCTGATGCTGGACAAGCACCCAGAGGAAAACGTCTATGGCAACTACCTGAATAATGCTCGCGACACGCTTGGGTGGCGATACGCAAGCGACCTGTGCTTCTCGATGGTGTATGCGGTATTGTCTTTGCTGAAGAATCCTCTCATGCAGATGCCAAGATTCTGCGGAATACTTCGCGACAATAAACTGAAGACCGAGCAATGCTACTTTCCCGACTTCAAGCAGTTCGTTGAAGAGCAGAAGGCAAAGGGTGCGGAGTATGAGATTGACCTGCAACCAATGCCAGAGCTGCCCAAGGCGATGCGGAATGCTGGTTATGAGGGACAAACCGTGATGAATGGTGTTGCGGTAAATAGCTGGTTCCCAACCTACGGCAGCAACTGGTGGAAAGGTGTGACCAAGGACTTTGACCAAGAGACAATCCGCGAAGTGGTTGCGCTATGGAAGGACAAGGAAGAACAGCTGGAAGTCGTGCAGATGATAGAACAGGCTTTCGACCTCGAAGAACAAGAATCAACTCAATCGGCAGACACGGATGATCTGCCATTCTGATTACATCTATAGACAGACGATTTGATGAAAGCAACAAAAGAATTCTTTGAATCTTTGCGTGAGGAGATCAATGCATCCTCACTTGTTGTAAACGAAACCCAGGAGCAGCCTTCGGCACGCAAGCTGAAGGTGATTGACCTTTTTGCCGGTGTTGGTGGGCTTGACTTCACCAATGCCGACCTGCAATGTGCATTCACGAAGGTAGAAACCGAGATGAATGAGAAGGATGCAGAAATAGAAAACCTGAAGGCACAATTGCGGACAAGAGCCAGCGAAATGGCTGTGATGAAGTCGCAGTTGGAAATGCAACGCATAGAGTATGAGGCACGCGAACTGGGTGTTGCACCTGAAGAACTACGAGCCCACCCGATGCCTGTGCCACCTGAGATTCGAACGCAATGGGATGCAGAAATCGAAGCCGACATGAATCGTGCTGAAGATGAACCTGAAGCCTACAGCAACGAACTGATACAGATGTTGGAGGAAGCGAAGGAGAGAGAAAAGGAACTGATAAATGCGTTGGAAAAGGAACGGATGAAGCACGAAGATGCAGATCGAGTTCAACGGTTGCCAATGGAAGAGTTTATTAGTTACGCAGAAGTTCATTATCCTTCAAATCAAAATGGTAGTGCAAAGATATTGAAGGAGGCTCTTGGTGACATGTATGACATCAGCAGAGTTGAGAAACCACTACTTGAAAGATGGAAACAGCTCGGAACAAAAGAGAGTCCTGCCCAAGTATTAAACTTCAATGCACCAGTCGGTCAAGCAATAGCACATGCTGACAAGGTAGAAAGGAGTCACGATGGAGAACAATAATCTTTTCAGCAAGGAAGAACTCCGCGAGAAGGTGTTCGCATTGAAGGATGGTAAGAAGCCGTATGCCGATTTCACCCCGACTGAAATATGAACAAGAAGACCATTATTGCAATAGACAAAATAGGTGGTATTCTAGAGGACAAAGACACCTTCGTTGAAAAAGGGATGGAAAAGGAAAGTGCAAGAAGGGAAGTTCGTAAACTCCTAATAGACATTGCAAAATTGAATAAGGTACTAAACAACAGATCCATTCATAAAGTTCCTGATTACGATAAACTATGTGCTCTTAAAGCAGAGAGAGATTCTGCATTTGATAAAGTATGGAAAATCTATACTGAATACCATAACATCATTATTCAGGAACCCCAAATAATAGCAAATATGACAGCAGAAGAACTTGCTGAGGTGCTGAAGACGGTGAATGCCAACAGACCTCAGGTAACACAGACAATGAACTTCAATGCGCCAATTGGTCAGCAGATAGCGCATGTAGATAAGATAGAAGCACACTTCGATAAGGACATGGGTATGCAGATTACCAATGCAGATGAGGTGAGCAAACAAGGAGAGCAGAATGCGACTTCAGATCCGAATGATGGTGTCACGAATCGTGACGCCATACCTGCTGGCGAAGCTTTGTTCCACTTTATTCATCCTGAGGTGGAGGATAGCGAGGAAGTGAAGATCCATCAGGCGGTAAAGAACCTGGTGAAGCGATTCGGCGTGAGGGAAATCTGCGACTACTTGTCACAGATGGCAAGTGAGAAAAAGATTCTGTTGACACAGAAACCGAATGTGGCTTACGATGAGTTGGTGCGTATGGGAATGCCCAATGGTGAGGGATTCGCGCTGAAGACATTTGAGAAATATTATAGGAAGTAAGCTTCTCTATAAATATAATAAGGTATAAGAGACCGGTACTTGATTCGTCAGGTATCGGTCTTTTTTTGCGTCTTTGCAGTGGCAGGTACAGAGGGAAATAGAGGGATTCAGAGAAATTTGGAGAAGTTCAGAGAAGTTCGGAGGTGCCCATTTTAGAAGTGATAATTGGCTGAAAATAAGTGCGTACCTTTGCATCAGCTTTCAAGGAGCTGGTGACAATGAAACGCATCGTGTGTTTCGGGTAGCACCTAAGAATATGCCTATGGCACTTTATTTCAGTTTTTCGGTTTGGAAGGTGAGTTTCACCTTGAACATTAATCTAAGAAAGGAGTAAGACGATGGAAAGACTCGTATCAATCCAACAGCAGTTTCCACTTCAGGAACGCTCGTACGTTGACCGCAACGGTCAGAATCAGGTATTCGCATCTCGTGGTTTCGTAATGACCACTGGCATCGAAACATTCTATGCAGAGGCAACAGGCGACTATGCTCGCTCGCTTCCTCAGCAGTTCGACCAGAACGTGATGCATTCACTTCAAGCTCAACTCTCTGTTCGCGACTTCCGTGACAAGGATGGCAACACGCGCTATCAGACAGAGGTTAGAATCATTAAACTAGTGTAGGACCCCTCTAACTCCCCTTAAAGGGGAGGAAATGGGACAGTAAAACAAACTTCAACATTATGGCAACAGTAATCAAATCATCCCCCTCTAAGGGGGATAAGAGGGGGTCCCGAGGACTCCGCAACGACAACCCGCTCAACATCCGTCATGGCAAGAGCCAGTGGGTGGGTATGCGTGAGAAGCAGACGGATAAGCAGTTTGTGCAGTTCGAGAGTCGCGTGTATGGTTATCGTGCAGCATTTAAGATTCTGCATACGTACATCACGAAGGGCAAGGACACTATCGGCAAGATCATTGCGAAGTGGGCACCTTCGAGCGATGGCAACAATACGCAGTCGTACATCAACTATGTGAGCTCGACTACCGGTATCAACGCGAGTCATGCGCTCCGCTTCGAGGACAAGGATGACCTTGTGGAGATTGTATGCTCGATGACGCACATGGAGAGCGGCATCATTGAGGACAAGGCGGTCATCGAAGAGGCGTACGACCTCGCAAACAAATAATTCACGAAAATTCGCGGGTCATTCACGGTAATTCGCGTTCAAGAAAATATTGCCTACGTCGTAACGGATTCCGAGCTTGCTCGCCTGAGCACCTTAGACAAAAAATATTGAGCGAAGAAATGCCCGTAAATTATTCGTAAATTTTATTCACTTGAGTTGAAGCACAGAAGGAGGATTTTCCTAGGTAAAGCGCGCAACATTCCCGAAGTCTTCCGCTCGCAATTCGATTCAAGTACAAATGAAACAGCAGAACATTTTTGTTGAGAATCTCAACATGGAGACACAGACAGTGTTTCACACCAGCGGCGACATTAACATCTATCCTTGCGACTTCGAGCGTGGTCAGCAGATCGTGGCAGGAGGCACCCGCACCTCGCAGAAGGGTCGCATGATCACCGAGGATGATGGCACGAGCCACTTCAAGCACTACCGTCACAACAGCGGTAGCCGATACAACCGCCTCTTCGCAACGGCACACGGCGAGGTGAAGGAGAGTCAGAGCAGCGTGATCTTTACTCTACGATTCCCAAAGAAATATGGTCAGTCGCTCATCGAATCGCTCTTCAAGGAAGAGACAGAGAAGATGGAGGCGTATATCAAGACGAGAACGACAAGTACAGAATGGTAAGAAAATGAGCTGTCACGTAATATACTATGAGAATGGGGCGAAAATGATGCGCCCTGTTCTCACGGCAGCGGAGTACCGAAATCTCCGCAACACTGAGAAACAGAAGGCTATTGTGGCTTCAACCAGAAATGGTGATGACAAGATGAAGCATCGTCTCTTGCAATGCAATTACAGCTGCATGCCTAATGCCGATGGTTCGCTGAAGGGTAGTACCCAAATGACGACTACCGTAGGCATGGACGTTGACCACATCGCCAAGGAGCAGATGCTGGAGGTGAAGGAGCGTATCCTCGCGAAGAAGGACGAGCTGGGACTGCTGATGCTGGAACTCTCGGCGCGTGGCGAGGGTTACCATCTGGTGTTCAAGCGCAAAGCAGAGCTCTCGCAAGAGGATAATCTGCGCTGGGCAAGCGATCTGCTGGGCGTGGGGTTCGACAAGGGTGCGAAGGATATTACACGAGTGTTCTTCACGACTACGGCTTCTCCTGAAGACCTCATCTATCTGGATGATACGCTGTTTGAGCAAGGTACTGCCCTCCAGGCAGAGATTGTTAGTAGAGGCGTTTGTCCGGCAGCTTCTCCTTCGTCGATGCAACCGGTTAATGACCGCGAGCAAGTTCGCTGTAGTGCCCTCCAGGCACCATCCGAAAGCAACGCTCCCCTCGGGGAGGACGGGAGGGGGTCGCTTTCTTACCTCGGCATCCCTT
This sequence comes from Bacteroidaceae bacterium, assembly GCA_045616065.1. Lineage (GTDB taxonomy): Bacteria > Bacteroidota > Bacteroidia > Bacteroidales > Bacteroidaceae > Physcousia. The sequence goes on from JAZLFZ010000022.1 coordinate 6,821, forward strand.
ACGACAAGATCATCCGGAAGTGGTGGCAGATGTACAACGATGGGCAGGAGCCATGTGAAGGCAATCGCAACACGCTGACTTTCGAACTCGCTGTCAACCTCCGTCATATCTGTGGTTACGATCGTGAGTTGATGGATGGAGTGATACCCGACTATTGGAACTCTTCATCTCCCTCTAAGGGGGAGCGAGGGGGGCTTGAGAAAATGGCGTGCATCGACTCTGCATTGGCTACGAAGATGACGCAGATGCCCAAGCGACTTCGTGACGTGCTCACGGAACTGAAGAAGGAGAACATCGAGGACGAGGTGGTGTTCAAGGCACTCGAAGAAGCCGAGCAGGAGGACGAGCTCTTCTTCTACCGGCGCATTCCGCAGTCGGCTCTGCCACAGGGTATCAGCGACAGCATCAAGGCTACGGGTGCGAAGATGGCGATGCCGGTGCTGGCGGTGGCTTGTCCTGCCATCGGAGCGTTGGCAACGGACGTGAAGGTACTGATTCACGGCAAGGAGACGAAGCTCAACATGCACTCGTTTGTGGTGGGTGATGCTGCCTCGTGCAAGGGCGATCTGGACGGCGTGGTGGATGCCTGGATGGTGGAGGAAACGATGAAGAATAGCATCTACTATCAGCAGGAAGAGGAGTACCGCGCCAAGAAGAAGGCGGCTAAGAATGCGAAGGCGCAACCCGATGAACCGCATCTGCCTGTGCGCTTCCTGACGATGAACAATACGGTGGCGAATCTTGCCGAGCGTCTGGCAAACACCGATGGCAAGCACGCCTTTTCGTTCACGCCCGAGGCAGACACCGTGGCGCAGAAGTGGCGCTCGTCGATGAGCGATTTCTCGACGATGCTCCGTCAGTCGTACGATGGCAGTCGCTACGACCGTGAGGCGAAGTCGGCAGATGCTACCACTGTCCACATCGACCATCTGCTCTGGAACGTCTGCATGTGCGGTACGCCCGATGCGCTCTACCGTGTGATCAACAATTATACGGATGGCCTTTTGAGTCGCTTCATCATTGCCCACACGCCCGACAACACCTTCGCGCCCCTCGAAGAATCGCCCAATCTGATGACCGACAAGCTGCGCGACCGCATCCAGCAAGTAGCCCACCTCTTGCCCTTGATGCAGGGTACGCTGAACCTCCCGAAGCTCGAAGAACGCTCGCGTCAGTGGGTGGAGAAGGTTCGCCGTGAGGCATTGAAGGACGATGACCGCGTGATGGCTCGTGCCCGACTGCGTGACCACGGTACGGCTGTCAGGATGGCAACGTGCCTGATCCTCTGCGCAGTGGCTGAGAAGCTCATCAGGCAGCACGGATTGAGCGGAGCCGAGAAGCAGCTCAAGATGCACCCACAGCTCACGGCAGAACTGGCAGCAAAGATGCAGACAACCGCCATGCTCGATGCCTACGAGGTGATGGCCGAGTCGCTGATAGACAACGATATGCTCTATTTCCGCGAGAAGCTGGAAATGGCCAGTCAGAACACAGGCCTTTCGTCTGACCGCAAGCGTGGCGGCAAGAACGACCGCATCTACGACCGCCTCTCAGACACTTTTACCTTTGAGCAAGCCATGGGAGCCAAAGGCAGCGGCTGCACACACAACAGCGTCCGCCAGATGCTGAAGAACTGGCGAAAGCAAGGCCTCATCAAGCAGGTGGATGAGAGGCATTATCAGAAGATATCAAACGGATAAGACTTGGCTGGAAGCCAATACTGAGCGAAGCGATAGTAACCCCGTACATACGGAGCGAAACGAAGGATGTGCGGGGTGTTAGGTGTCGCTGAAAAATGTGCCTGGAGGGCACTACCTTATACGCGAAACAAGGTGCTGGCTTCTAGCCAGAGAGATGTGATAGTGGCACTTATCCGGCAGCATCCTCTCCTTCGTCGAGTATGCAACCGGTTACTGACCACTCGCTTCGCTCGCTGTAGTGGCTTCCAGCCACGATCGTGGTCATTAAGGTCATTGGTCATTAAGGTCAAAAAGGTTTTTCAATAACATTGACCCTTCCCCTCATCACATTTGGGTCACTCCCCCTTTAACGGGGGGAGCCGGAGGGGGTCTTCAATATGGAACTCATTGTCTTGCCCTGAAATAAGTTGAATGAAAATTCAACAAAAAAATGGAGCAAGCAGAAATTGAAAGAGCGATTCTTCGGGAGGAGATTCTCCTTAGAAGATCACATCTTGGCGGGCCATCCGGGCCACACAAAAGTGAGCA
>JAZLFZ010000023.1:0-25355 GCA_045616065.1 Bacteroidaceae bacterium
CCTAAAAAAGAATTCGTTCAAATGATTGTAGGGGTGATTTTTTGTTCTGATTTTCAGTCAGATTCCTGAATCCTGGCATGTGCATCCATAGAAATCAAAAGGGAACGATATACAATTAGGCACAGAATGTTTTTTTGAAACACACTTTTGGCGACGGCCTAAAGTCGACGCAGAGGCGCAAAGTTTTTAATAGGTCAAGAGGCAAAATAAAGTAATAATCTTTGCGTCTCTGCGTCTTTGCGTTCGATTATCAGTTCGTGCCAAATAGTATATCATCGCCCAAAATAAAGTATCGCTTCAGTGCTAGAACTCCACAAATTCGTTTTCGTCCGTTTTCGTTTGTTTTTGGTTAAAATCCCAAACAAACAAGGCCTCGTCGCGGGGTTGCGACGAGGCCTTTATCATGATGCGAATGATGACTACTTCACGATGACCTTGCGCGTCTGCAGACCGTCGGTCACGACGTAGATGCCGGCGGGCAGGCGATGCTCGAAGCTGACGGGCTGACCGGCTGCGTTGTAGACCTTGGCACGGGGCGAGTTACAGCTTATCATGCCTTGGCTGACGCTGACGATGAGGCGGTTAGCCGTAGCGGCACGAGGCGTGCGGATGGCGGTGATGAGGGGCTCGTCGGTGGCGGATCCGTTGGGGTCGTCGCTGATGATGAAGTAGCCCAAGAGGTCGCCGTTGGCAGCGGCCGAATTGGCGTCCTTGCACTTTGTCGTGGGGTCGATCTGTCGGCGTATGCTCAGGCCGGTGACGGCACCGTTGTCATCCTTCTGCGTGGTGTGCTGGCGCAGGATGTTGGTGGCGGCGTAGTTGTTGGTCTGTGGAGCGGCCACGATGATGGGGTTCTGGAGCGCCATGGGCTGGCCGTCGGGACCGAGGAGGTCGACGCTGACGCGGGCTGCACCTCCGATGGGGGTCTGGTCGTTACGTGCCACGCTGAGGAGCTTGCCACCACCGATGGGCAACTGGCAGGGCGTGCAGGCGAAGTAGCTGACCTTCTGGCTGGCGAAGGTGGTGGTGAGCCCTTCCTGGCGTACCAACTGCACGTCGAAGCCCTTGTTCGTGACGTTCGACACGCGTACGCTGACTGGCGGGTTGCTGGCCACGGTGGTGGACTGCTGAGCCACGACGACGGGCACGCATCCCTCGGGGAAGGCTTCGGGGAACTCTACGGTGACGACATCACCCTTGATGTTGGTGGCTGTCTTGGCCGAGATGAGCATCACGCCCTGAGGCAGGTGGTATACGGTGTCGGCCGGCAGCGCCATGTAGTCCACCGTCTCGGCGTTGGAGAAGGCGACGGGCGTGTTGAGCTGCCAGGGCAGCAGGCGGAACTTGAACGACGTCTTGCTGACGCTGGCCAGCTGGTTGGTGATGCCGTTGGCGGTGTTCTTGTTCGACACCAGACCCATGACCACGTAGGGCGCTTCCTCCGAGGGCATCAGGTCGGTGGTGACGTACTCGGGGTCGGCAATCTTCAGCTGTCCGAACTGCAGGAGGCCGGCAGCGGTAGCCGTGGCGATGGTGAACGTGGCACTCTTGCTGGTGGTGCGCTTCTTGCCATCGACGTCGTGGTTGGTGATGCGGTACTCATGAAGGGCAGGCTCCAGCATGCTGACGTCGAGGGTCAGTTCCATGGCCTCGCTGTCGTTCATCGGCAGCTGCTGCACTTCCTCCCACTTGGTGCCGTTCTTCTTCTCGAGGACGGCAAATTCGGTCATGTCGGAGTTGCGGTTCGTCCAGGTGAACTTGGCCGTCTGCTTCTTCTTGTCGTAGGTCACGCTGAGGTTCTCGGGAGCGTGGTGTGTCCAGGGCATGAAGTAGTTGATGGAGCCTGCCTCGCTGTCGTAGGCCAGGCCGCTCTCGTAGGCACCCCATATCTTGCCACCGTCCGTGATGCGTCCGTTGGTGTAGATCTCGCGGCGTCCCTCCACGGCATTGTAGACGGCCAGTCGCTCCAGCCAGTTCGTGTTCTGGGGCAGGTCGGCACGGCGCAGCACGTCGCGCAGCCATTCACCGTTCTTGGCGTTGTCGTTGCCCGTACCCCATTGGTACCATCCGGCATCGGTGGAGAATCCGCTCTCGCCCGACCAGTTGGCACCGTTGTTCCACTCGGTGGCCCATACGGGAAGGCCGGTGACGTTGTGGAGCTGCCAGAGTCGGTCGATGCATCCCTGGGGCGACTGACCGCCGATGTAGTAGTGGGTAGCCACGAAGTCGACGCGTATGTTGTTCTCGCGGCAGTAGTCCACGTATTCCTTCACCCAGCCGGTGCTGGGGTTGCAGCAGGCAAAGGTACCGATGCGCTTGCCGCTGTAGAGGAACTCCTTGGCGTGGTCGGCCAGTGTGGATGTGGCGCACTTCTCGCGCGGATTGCTGGGTATCTTGGTCACGTAGGTGTAAACCTCGCCGGCACCGCTCGTGTTGTCGGGCTCGTTTTGGCCGAGCACGTGGGTGCAGGTCTCGTCGCTGGCGTTGATGTTGTCCCACGACTCCCAGGCACCCTTCCAGCCTTGTCCGTTGGAGTTGCCGGCCTCGTGGTGGCGCTGCGGCACGTATTCATGGTTCGTGCGACTGTTGTGGCCGGCTCCCCAGTCGTAGTACCAGGTGGCCTTGCACTCGTTCATCATGTTGCCGTCGCGGGCGTCGGAGCATCCCTTCTTGGTTACCCAGCTCCACTTGAAGACACGCAGCATGGAGGTTCGTCCGGCCTGCTCTTTGCGCAGGTTTATGTGCAGGTCCTCGCGGTCGGCAATGTAGCAGTGGCTATAGCCGGTTCCGTCTGCGTGGTTGGCCAGTGTGGCCATGTAGCCGCGTTTCAGTGTGAAACTCTGTATGCTGTTGTTCCACTGTCCGTTGAGTACCTGTCGGCTGCCAGCGCTGTAGGTGCGCGATTCGCCCTTGAAGTCGGGCTCAAGGTATACGGTCAGCGCAGGATACGTCTTGCTGTGGGGCAGCACGATGGCACCGTGGCTGTAGATGGCCACACGGCAGTTGCTGTTGTTGACGGCTGCCTTTCCGTTGATGGTTATCTTGGAGAGGTACTTGTTGATGACGTTCTGCGGATTGACGTTGGCAAAGATGACGGCTGCATCCTCGTTGGCGATGTCGAGCTTGGCGCTGAGGGCATTGTCTGCATCGGTGATGCAGAGGTCGATGGGCGTGATAAGGCTTCGCGTCTCGGTGATGGAGGACACGGTTTCGATGTCGTTCTTGGCGCTGGCGCTGACAGCAAGTGCGAGTGCCAGGGTGGTCAGTATTGTTTTTTTCATTGTTGTGTCAGGTATATTTGGTACCGCCCTTGCTTACTTGCTGAAGAAGGCCTTCAGACGGGCCTGCTGTGCCTGGTATGCCTTGAGGCTGGCCTCGGCGCTGAGCGTCTGCTTGATCTCCTTGATCATGGCGTCGCGGTTCTCCAGCTGGTAGAGCGAGAGGGTGGGCACGGAGCGGCGCTTGAGGTTCTCGGCAGCGAGGCTCAGCTCGCTCCAGGCTTTCAGCAGGGCTTCCTCCTCGGCTGTGATGGCGATGACGGTGCCGTGGCGGGGTGTGAAGGCACCGGTGGTCTTGGTGTCCTGCACGCGCTTGAAGGTCATCAGGTCAGCGCTCTTGCAGAACTGGTAGTGGCCGGCCATGTAGCAGTCGTACATGAGGCACCAGGTGCCGTCATGCAGGCGGAATACGCCGGCACCCTCCACAGCGTCGTTGGTGTCCTGGCAGAAGCCGGGCTGCAGCTTCCACTCCTTGGAGTTGTGCAGGTCCTTGGCAATGAACTGCTTGATGCCCTTCTGGCGGCCGTTCTCCGTCTTGAAGAAGATGTGGTAGTCGCCGTTGTCGTCCTTCACGATGTCGGTGTCGATGGCTGCATCGCCGGTGTCGAAGAGCACCTTGGGCTCGCCTTCGAAGTCGCTGAAGTCAGCGTTGGCGTAGCAGTAGTACACCTTGTCGTAGGGGATGCTGCCATCGTCGGTCAGCAGCGAGAAGTAAACCATGTACTTGCCCACGCTGGCATCGTAGATGGTCTGGGGTGCCCAGACGCGGGTGACGTGGGCGAAGTGTGTGTTCTTATATTTCTCAGGGAAGTGGATGGTGTGGTGCTCCCAGTTGATGAGGTTCTTGGAGCGCAGCAGTACCATGCCGCGGTTGCTGGCCCAGCCCTGCGAGCTGGCCATGTCGGTCACCACCTGGTAGAAATAGCCGTCCTCGCCGCGAAGGATGTGGGGATCGCGCACGGCCTTCTTCAGCGCGATGCTGTCGCTGGAGATCACGGGGTTGCCGTTGTTGAGCGGGTTCCACGTCCAGCCGTCGTCGCTCAGAGCGTAGCGTATCTGCTCCTCCTGGGGTGCGTTACCGGTGAAGTAGGTGAAGAGGTAGGACTTGTACTTGGGGGCAGCCTGTGCGCTGGGCAGTACTGCCATGCCCATGAGCAGGGCAACAGCTGTTTTCTTGAGATTGAATTTCATTGTATAGTAAAGTTTATTCGTTAGTATGCTCGTCTGTCTGGCAGGGAATTCCCTTGCGCATGTTCTTCGTGGCGGGAGTGTTTTCTCCCTATTTGTCGGCAAAGATAGTGTTTTTTTTCCGTTCCGCCAAATGTTTTGCGGTTTTATACTTCAACTTCAGTTGAATAATCTACGACTTCTTCTTCTTCAGCGTTTCGGCAATCCTCCAGTTGAGTTCGGCCTTTTCCTCATCGCCCAGGCGGGCAAAGCAGTCGCCCAGGAGCTCGTAGGTGCGGGGATGGTCCTTCTTCTGACTTGTGGCCTTGTCAAAGGCGGCCACGGCCTGCTCGAAGTGGTTCATCTCCATGTGCAGCCGCCCCAGGTTGTACCATCCCTTGAAACTCGTGGGGCTGAGACGGACGGCGTGGTTCAGGCTGCGGAGCGACTCCTGGTAGTCCCGAAGGTCGAGGTGTGTGACGCCCTTGCGGATCCAGGCGTCGACAAAGGTGGGGTAGAGCTCGATGGCCTTGTCGTAGTTCTTCAGCGCGGCCTTCGGACTGTTGGCCTCGGTGATGCACTGGTTGCCCATCTCGTAGTATTCCTGGGCGTATTTCTTCAGCCGTTCCTCCTGCTGGAACATTTGGTCGCGCAGCTGCTGGTTCTCCTCCTTGAGGCGGCGCACGATGCCCAGTTTGCGCTGCAGGAAGCGTCGCTGCAGGGGGCGCTCGATGTCGTAGCGGGCGTGGATGGCCACGAAGAAATGATTGAGGGCCTCGGGGATGTCGCCCTTGTCGAAGCTGCGGATGGCGGCCTCGTATTCGATGTCCGCACGTGCTATCTGCAAGGCGCGTTCCATTGCCTTGTTGTCGTTGAAGGAAGTGGCAAACTGCTTTATTTCAGGACGTACGAAGATGTTGCTGGGATTGATGGGCTGGTACAGCGTCATGCCTTCGAGCGAGCGGCAACGGCTCAGTGCCACGTAGGCCTGGCCGCCAGCAAAGGTGCCGCCACCGAAGTCGATGGCCACGTGGTCGAACGTCAGGCCCTGGCTCTTGTGGATGGTGATGGCCCAGGCCAGACGGACGGGCAACTGGTAGAAGGCGCCCAGCTGTTCCTCCTCGACTTTCTTCTCGCGCTCGTTGTAGGTATAGCGCACATTCTCCCAGACGTCGCGCTCGACGAGCACTTCATCGCCCTTGTCGGTGATGACGCCCAGCGTGCAGTTCTCCTCGTCTATCTCGCTGATGGTGCCCAGCGTGCCATTGACGTAGCGCTTGTCCTTGTCATTTTTTATGAAGATGATCTGTGCTCCGGGCTTCAGCTCCAGGTCCATGAGCGTGGGCATCATCGACTCGGGGAAGTCGCCCTGTATGTTGCCATGGAATACGGTGGGGCTGCCCGCCAGTTCGTCGAGGTGGGTCTGGTTGATGTGGTCGACCGTGTCGCGTCGTGTGGCGAGGACGATGGACAGGCTTTCGCCCTGTTCCGCTTGTTCCTCCACGCGGGTGTTGAGCAGAGTGATTTCGGTGGGGGAGATGCTGCCCTCGCGCACGTGGTCGAGAATGCGGACGAAGACGGGGTCCTTCTGGCGAAAGACCTTGGTGAGCTGGATGCTGACGAGCTCTATCTCGCGGAAGACGCGGGCGGAGAAAAAGTAGGGATTTGGGTAGAAGCGCGTGAGGATGTCGCGTTCCTCACCCTTGACGACGGGTTCGAGCTGGAAGACATCGCCGATGAGCAGCATCTGCTTGCCGCCGAAGGGCTGTCGGAAGTTGCCCGTGTAGGTGCGCAGGATGCGGTCGATGAAGTCGATGATGTCGGCGCGCACCATCGAAATCTCGTCGATGATGATGAGGTCGAGCTCGCGCAACAGCTTGATCTGTGGCTTGTTGTACTTGAGGAACTCCTTGATGCGACGGCCGGCAAAGCGCTGGTCTTCGGGCACGAGGGGGTGGAAGGGCAGTTTGAAGAAGCTGTGCAGCGTCTGGCCGCCCGCGTTGATGGCTGCAATGCCGGTGGGGGCCAGCACCACGTGCTTCTTCTTCGTGTGCTGGCATACGTAGCGCAGGAAGGTGCTCTTGCCCGTACCCGCCTTGCCCGTTAGGAAGACGGATTGGTGCGTGTGGGTGATGAGGTTCAGCGCGTTCTGAAACTCCACTCCACTGATGTCTATCTTCTCTTCTTCCATGCTCTTTTTCCTTCTCCTTCTCCGTTGCTTTTTGGCTTCTCCTTCTCCGTTGCTTTTTGGCTTCTCCTTATTGTTCTTCAGTACCTGTTGCGGCTGCGGAGCTTTCTGTGCCTGCTTCGCCTGCGGCTGTGCCTTCTGCGCCTGCTTCGCCGCCTTCAGTATCCTCGCCTTCCTCGCTGTCCTGATGGACGGCAATCTGCTGCACGCCACCTGCGTAGTCCTTGGCGTCAATCTTCTCCTTGGGCTCGCCGAACTTGACGCAGTATTTCTGGAAGTTGGGATCCTTCAGCACTTGGTTCATGAAGTCACCGCAGACGGGAAGGGCGGTGCGGTTGCCCTGGCCGAGTTCGCCCGTGCGGAAGTGGATGCTGCGGTACTCACCGCCCACCCAGCAGCCGAAGACGAGCTTGGGCGTGACACCGATGAACCAGGCATCGCTATGGTTGTTGCTCGTGCCGGTCTTGCCGCCCCAGTCTGTTAGGTGGTAGACGCTGCTGACGTAGCTGCGCAAGCGTGAGCTGGTGCCCGACATGCCCGACTGCAGTAGCTTCTGCAGCAGGTAGGCGGCCTTGTAGGGCAGCGCCTCCTTCTCGTTGAGCTTGGCGTCGTAGATCACCTTGCCGTGGCGGTCGATAATTTTGGTCACCATGATGGGCATGTTGTAGCGGCCTTCGTTGATGGGCGTGCAGTAGGCGTTGGTGAGTTCCAGCAGGTTGACGTCGCTCGAGCCCAGCGACAGCGAGGGCTTGGCCTCCAGCGGACTCTCGATGCCCATGGCGCGTGCCGTGCGTGCAATCTTGTCGATGCCGCATTCGTAGCCTAGCCCTACGGCAATGCTGTTGACGCTCATGGCAAAGGCAGTTTTGAGGCTCAGGTTGGTGTTTGTGAAGTGTCCGTCGGCATTGTGGGGCGCCCAGATGCAGGGCTTTCCGTCCACGGTGTCGGGGTATGCCTTGTAGCGGTCGGGGCGTGTGGTATTGGGCGTCAGGCCCTGCTTCATGGCCTCGGCATAGACGAAGAGCTTGAAGGTGGAACCGGGCTGTCGCATGGCTGTCACCTTGTCGTACTGCCACGAGTTGAAGTCGAGGTCGCCCACCCATGCCTTCACGTGGCGCGTGTCGGGTTCGATGGCCACGAAGCCGGTGTGCAGGAACGACACCATGTGGCGGATGGAGTCCATCACGCTGATGGAGTCCTCGCGTTCGCCCTCGTAGCTGTAGAGTCTGACGAGGTGCTTGTCGTGGGAAAGATGGTAGAAGATGGAGTCGGCATTACCGTTGAATTTCTTGTCGTAGTAGGTGTAGTAGCCCGTCTTCTTGGCCAGGTCTTCCAGGAAGTTGGGAATCTCCACGCCGTGCTCGTCGCGCCATGGGTTCATGCTGTGCCAGTGGCTGTTGAACTTGTCCTGTATGAGCTGCATCTGACGGTGCACGGCTTCCTCTGCATAGCCTTGCATGCGGGTGTCGAGGGTGGTGTAGATGCTCAGTCCCTCGGCATAGAGGTCGAGGTGGTTCTCCTTGTCGTAGCCCTCGATGAAGCCTTTGTCGCAGAGCATGTCGATGTAGTCGGTCAATGCGCGACGGAAGTAGGGTGCGATGCCGTCGTTGCTGCTCTCGTTGCGGTGCTCCACCACACGGATGGGCAGGGCTTTGAGCGAGTCGAACTGTGCCTTGGTGGCGGGTTTGCCGTGGATGAGGATGTGTCCTTTGTCGAAGACCTGACCGAGTACGATGTTGCGTCGCTCGAGGCTGTTCTTGGGGTTGGTGCGCGGATTGTAGTAACTGGTGGCCTTGAGCAGCCCGACGAGAATGGCCGACTGCTCGTAGTTCAGTTTGTCGGGCGTGGTGCCGAAGTAGGTGCGTGCAGCCGTCTTGATGCCGAAGGAGTTACAGCCGAAGTCGACGGTGTTGAGGTACATGGTGAGGATGTCTTCCTTGTTGAGCGCCACCTCCAGTTTGGTGGCGATGATCCACTCCTTCATCTTCTTGATGAGGATGTTGTGGCCCAGCAGGCCCGTGGCCGACTTCTTCGTGCGCACGAACATGTTCTTGGCCAGCTGCTGTGTGATGGTGCTTGCACCGCGTGCGTGCCCCTGCGCCATGTCCTTCGCAGCTGAGAAGAGGCCCCGGAAGTCCACGCCCCAATGGCTGTAGAAGCGCTCGTCCTCTGTGTCCACGAGGGTGCGGATGAGCACAGGAGATATCTCCTCGTAGCTGACGGCTGATCGGTTCTCGCTGAAGTAGCGGCCCAGCAGCACGCTGTCAGCGCTGTAGATTTCGCTGGCCTCGCTGTTGAAGTTCTCTGCCTGCTTGATGTCGTTGAAGCCCGGCGATGGTCCGAAGAGGTTGAAGAGGTTGATGTCCACCATTCCGAGGAAAAGGAGGAAGAGGACGAAGATTGTGAGCAGCCACATGCAGAGTCGCTTGTACCAGCGTCCCCCGTACAGCTTGTTCATTAAGATTCTGAACTTGTGCCAGGCTTTTTTCATTGTTCGATGTGTTTAAGTATTTCGTCCATCTGTGAAGGGTGGAACCAGGTTATATCATTGTCCTTGGCGAACCAGGTCATCTGTTTTTTGGCGTACACGCGTGTATTCTTCTTGATGCGTTCCTTGGCTTCGTCGAGCGTGGTAAGGTGACCTTTGAGCTGTAGGGAACGTCGTTCCTCGGCAGACTTATCCTTGTTGTCCAAGTATTCGAAGATCTCCTTGTAGCCCACCGTGTTGAGTGCGTTGAGCTCGCGGTAGGGCTTGTGGCTCAAGGCCTCTTCCAAAAGGCCGTCCTGCATCATCAGTTCCACGCGCTGGTTGATGCGTTCGAAGAGTTCCTCACGAGGCCGTTGAAGTCCAATCTTGACGATGCGGAATGGGCGCTGCTTGCGTTGGCTGGTGCGGAACGAGGTGTAGGTGCGTCCTGTCATGTGACAGATTTCGAGGGCATGCACCACGCGTCGTGTGTTCTGCTTGTCCACCAGTTCGTAGTATTCGGGGTCGAGGCGTCGCAGTTCCTCGCAAAGGCTTTCCAACCCCTCGTCGGCCAGTCGTTGCTTCATGCAGGTTCTTGTCTCGTCGTCCACGGTAGGTATGTCGTCAATGCCCTTGCAGACGGCATCGATGTACATCATGCTGCCACCCGAAAGCACAACCTTGTCGTACTGCTGGAAGAGTTTCTCGAGGCATGCCAGTGCATCGGCTTCGTATTGTGCCGCACTGTAGTATTCATCCAGTGCCAGCGTACCGACGAAGTAGTGCTTGACGCGCTTCAGCTGCTCGGGCGTCGGTGCTGCCGTGCCGATCTGCAAGTCGCGGAAGAGCTGTCGGCTGTCGCAATTCAGGATGGGGCATCCCAGCCTCTCTGCCATCCGCAGGCTAAGTTCCGTCTTGCCAATGCCTGTGGGGCCAAGCAGTACGATGAGGGTCTTATTCTGCATTCTGAATTCTGTTAACCCTCCATGATGTCAAAGCCTTCCTCGTCGAACTCGTCAGCCTCGAAGCCCTCGTCACCATAGAAGGACTCGTCGAGTTCGGGAGCCACCGAGTTGTTGGCAGGCACGGGAGCGGGATCCTCTTCCTCGAGTGTCTGCAAGGGAGGTTGTCCGGCGCGGCGCTTCACCACGGGCTTATCCTGGCGTTCACCGAATGTCGTCTCTGTCAGCTCCAGCAAGAAGAGTCGACGGCTGTCGGGGTCGAAGCGGTAGGCCAGGCGTTGTCCTTCGTCCTCAAGGAAGTCGCCCAGGATGGTGTCCTCCATGAGGTAGAGATCCTCGTCGCTGGCCGTGATGCCTTCGTCGTGCAGGAGGATGCGCTGCTCGGGGCGCCAGTCCTCGTCGCAGATGTAGAAACGGTGCTTCTCTCCTTCCTCATACTGGCAAGCCTTCATGATGAGCTTGTGGAGGTCCAGGAATGTTGCGTTGGCATCCACGAGAATCTCAAGTGCGAAGTCCTCGACCTCGCCGGATGCCAATGTAATGCGTAGGTTCATTGATATATTTTATATGTTATTGAAAGCTTTTTGGAACACGGTTTCCATTCTGAGCGTAGCGACTTTTGCCGGCGGGCAAAATGTAAATCTCTACTTTTGGACGTCTCCAAAAGTCCATCGAGGACTTACAAAAAGTTGAGTTGGACGGAGATCTGCATTTTGATCAAGTCAAAAGTCCTGTCGTCGGGATGACATTACTGCTCAATGCCAAATGGTATATCGTTCCCTATTATATAAATAAGGTATAGTGTCCCGTTGGTTATTCGTTCTTGGCCTAACGGATGAAGCCGCGTTGGCCGGTCCATTCGATGAAGTCGAGGATGTACTGTATTTCTGCACTCATGGGTATCTCCTCCTTGACGCGCTCCATGTTGTCGGCCAGCTTACCGCCGCCCAGGATGATCTGGTAGGTCTTGTGGATGTTGTTGATGAGCTCACGGTCGAAACCGCGGCGCTTCAGACCCACGAGGTTCAGGCCACAGAAGGCTGCAGGGTCGCGTGCCACCATGGAGTAGGGCAGGATGCTCTGGCTGAAGCGCGTGCCTCCACCCACCATGGTGTAGCTACCGACTCGTGTGAACTGGTGCATCAGGACGCCTGCGCTGAGGATGGCATTGTCGTCAATGACAATCTCACCGGCCAGCTTGGTGCTGTTGCCGATGATGCAGCCGTTGCCCACCACGGCATCGTGAGCCACGTGGCATCCCTCCATCAGCAAGTTTCCGTTGCCCACCTTGGTGCGGCCTTGTGCGGCTGTGCCTCGGTTGATGGTCACGTTCTCGCGAATCTTGTTGTTGTCACCGATGATGGCAGTTGTCTCCTCGCCCTGGAACTTCAGGTCCTGCGGAATGGCGCTGATGACGGCACCTGGGAAGAAGATGTTGCCGTTGCCGATTCGGGCGCCATAGAGTATGGTCACGCTGTTCATCAGGGTATTGTTGTCGCCAATCTCTACGTTCTCGTCGATGTAGCAGAAGGGACCAATCTCGCAGTTCTCTCCAATCTTGGCGTTGGGATGGATGTATGCTAAAGGACTTATCTTACTCATATAAAACATTTTTATTTGTTCTTGGCAATCTGTGCCGTAAATGTAGCTTCGGTCACGCATGTTTCGCCCACGAAGGCAAAGCCTCGCATCGTGGCAATGTTGTGGCGGGGAGGTGCCACAAACTCCACCTTGAAGATGAGCGTATCACCGGGCACTACCTTCTGACGGAACTTCACGTCGTCAATCTTCAGGAAGTAGGTGCTCCAGCGCTCGGGCTCCTCCACTCCGTTCAGCACCAGGATGCCGCCCGACTGTGCCATGGCCTCGATCTGCAGCACGCCCGGCATGACGGGTTCGGTGGGGAAGTGGCCTTGGAAGAAAGGCTCGTTTGCCGTGATGTTCTTCACGCATACGATGTGGTTCTTTCCCATGGCAATGACCTTGTCGACCAGCTGCATGGGGTAACGGTGGGGCAGCAGTTCGCGGATGCGCATATTGTCCATGATGGGCTCCTTGCTGGGATCGTACTTGGGTGCCTGCACCTCGTATTTCTTTATCTCCTTGCGCATCAGTCGCGCAAACTTGTTGTTGATGGTGTGGCCCGGACGTGTGGCAATGACGCGGCCCAGTATGGGGCGCCCGATGAGGGCCATGTCACCGATGAGGTCGAGTAGCTTGTGGCGTGCGGGCTCGTTATCCCACACGAGTGGCTTGTGCTGCAGGTAGCCCATTTCCTTGGCGTCGTGCTTTTCGGCCCCTGTCAGTTCGCAGAGCTTGTCGAGCTGCTCCTGTGGCATCGCGTTCTCGTAGATGACGATGGCATTGTCCAGGTCGCCGCCCTTGATGAGGCCAGCCATGAGCAGGGGCTCGATTTCACGTACGAAGACGAAGGTGCGTGCAGCTGCAATCTCGTTGCCGAAGTGGCTCATGTCATCGAGCGTGGCAAACTGGGTGCTCAGCACCTTCGAGTCGAAGGCAATCATTGTGGTGATGCTGAACTCCTCGTCGGGCAGTATGGTGATGCACGATCCCGTCTGCTCGTCCTTGATCTCTATCTTGTTCTTGATGATGTAGAAGTTTTTCTCCTTCTCCTGCTCCTTGATGCCCACGCGCTCAATCTCCTTGACATACAGCTCGGCACTGCCGTCCAGAATGGGGAATTCGGGGCCGTCCACCTGGAAGAGCACGTTGTCGATGCCACGCGAATAGAAGGCTGCCATAGCGTGCTCTACCGTGCTGCATCGTGCCTCGCCCTTGGCAAGTACCGTTCCGCGTGTCGTTTCCACTACGTTCTCGGCAATGGCATCAAAGATGGGTTGTCCAGGCAGGTCAACGCGCTGAATCTTGTAGCCATGATCCTCTGGGGCTGGCAGGATGGTGAGCGTGAGGTTAAGTCCGGTATGCAGACCCTTACCTGAAAGGGAGAAGCCCTCTCCCAGTGTACATTGTTTGTTCGTCATATCTTGTCTTATGATGTCTTTTTTCTTCTCTGTTCTATGGGTTCTTTCGGCTTTATGTTCCGGCATGTCGGTGGGGTCATGCTAATTCTTCTCGGCCAGCAGCTTCTTCAGTTCCGCGATCTCCTTCTGCAAGGTATTGACGGTCTTGCTCAGCTCGGGCAGCTTGCGGAAGATGACGCTCGAACGGAAGTACTCCTTGCTGTCCATGGTGGGGTAGCCCATGATGGATTTGCCCTCCTCCTTGGGAGGCGTGATGAGACCGCTCTGCGGACCTATCATCGTACGGTTGGGCACGCTGACGTGACCGCACAAGCCAGCCTGTCCGCCCAACATGCACCATTCGCCAATCTTGGCCGACCCCGCAATGCCCACCTGAGCAGACATGACGGTGTGGCTGCCAATCTCGTCGTTGTGGGCAATCTGTATGAGGTTGTCCAATTTGACGCCACTGTGCACGATGGTGGCCCCCATCACGGCGCGGTCCACACACGTGTTGGCACCAATCTCCACGTCGTCCTCGATGATGGCGATGCCAATCTGCGGAATCTTCTCGTAGCCCTCGGGTGTGGGCTGGAAGCCGAAGCCGTCGGCACCGATGACGCATCCGGCATGCAGTATGCATCGGTTACCCACCTTGCAGTCGTGGTAGATGACGGCATTGCTGTATATCTCCGTGTTGTCGCCCACCTTGGCATTCTTGCCGATGGTGACGTGGGGGTGCAGCACGCAGCCGTCTCCAATCACGACACCCTCAGCGATGGCCACGAAGGGGCCGATGTAGCAGTTCTCGCCCACCTTGGCCGTGGGGTCGATGAAGGCCAGTTCGCTGATGCCCGTTCGCTTGGGCTTCATACTCTCGTAGGCCTGCAGCAACTTGGCCACGGCCTCTCGTGCGTCGGCCACCCTGATGAGCGTGGCCTTGATGGGCTTCTTGGGCTCAAAGTTGTTGTTCACGAGTACCACGCTGCTCTCCGTCTCGTAGATGTAGTGCTCGTATTTGTCGTTGGCCAGGAAACTGATGCAACCCGGCTTTCCTTCTTCTATCTTTGCAAAATTGTTCACAATAGCCCCAGTGTCACCTTCTACGATGCCGTCGATGAGGCTTGCTATCATTCCTGCGGTAAATTCCATGTTTTCTCAATTCATAATTCTCAATTCATAATTCACAATTATAACTCTCCAATCTCATTTGCGGACTTTGCAATTTCATGACTTTCTTTCTTGCTTTTGGATTATCCAAGTCGGAAATGCCAATCGCTTACACGCCCACTAATTATGAATTGTGAATTATGAATTGTGAATTAACAGAGCCATCTGCTCTGCCAGTTCCTTTGCCTTTTCGCCAGCTACCTGGGCGAAGTTCTCGGTGTTGTCGGCAAAGATGATGCCACGGCTGCTGTTGACCAACAGGCCGCAGTCCTCAATCATGCCGTACTTGCACACCTCCTCGAGGCTGCCACCCTGTGCGCCCACGCCGGGCACGAGCAGGAAGGCCTTGGGAGCCACCTTGCGGATGTCCTTGAACATCTCGCCACGCGTAGCACCTACCACGTACATCATGTTCTCGTCGTTGCCCCACTCCTGGCTCTTGCGGATCACCTTCTCAAAGAGGCGCTCGCCGTCCTTGTCCTCGGTGAGCTGGAAGTCGAACGAGCCCTTGTTCGAGGTCAGGGCCAACAGGATGACCCAATGCCCCTCGCTGATGAAGGGTGTCACGCTGTCCTCGCCCATGTAGGGAGCGATGGTAAGTGCGTCAACGTTGTATTCCTCAAAGAACGTCTTGGCATACATCTTCGAGGTGTTGCCGATGTCGCCACGCTTGGCATCGGCGATGATAAACTGGTCGGGGTAGTTCTCCTGCAGGTACTTCACCGTTTTCTCGAAAGCCATGATGCCCTTCACTCCGTAGGCCTCGTAGAAAGCCAGGTTAGGCTTGTAGGCCACGCAGTAGGGAGCCGTGGCATCGATGATAGCCTTGTTGAAAGCGAAGATGGGATCCTCCTCTTTCAGCAAGTGTTCGGGTACCTTGTTCAGGTCAACGTCCAGACCTACGCAGAGAAATGACTTCTTCTGCATTATTTGATTTACAAGTTCTTTGCGGTTCATTTTTCCTATTTTTTTATTCTAGTTATTATTGTGAAAAAGAGAGCAACGGCAATATCGCATACAAAAATGGTAAGAGCAAGCCCAAATAACTCTTTATAAAAAGGCATACCATCTGTTTTTTAATACAGATTCCATAATGCTATACCACCTATGGTTCCTAGCATGTTCAGCCAGAAGTCTGTCCTTTCCTTCTTTGTTCCTTTGAATGGTTTGCACCATTCGTTCTTTACGTCGCTCCAGAAGCTCATATCTTGCAAGTAAATCGCCTATTTTTAATAGTGAATGCAGCTCCTCCCCTTTGGGGGAAGTCGGGAAGGACTGAATGTCCTCCCCAAGTGTGTGTCAAGGCGGGGGTGGGGCTTTACAGCTCTGCTTCTTTCATCCTCTCTGCATTCTCCGCCACGATGAGGTGGTCGATGCAGTCCTGTATCTGTCCGTCCATGAAGGCGGGCAGGTTGTAGATGGTGTAGCCGATGCGATGGTCGGTGATGCGGCCTTGCGGATAGTTGTAGGTGCGTATCTTTGCCGAGCGGTCGCCCGTCGAGACCATCGTCTTACGTCGGCTGGCGATGTCGTCGAGGTACTTCTGGTGCTCCTTGTCATAGATGAAGGTGCGCAGACGAGCCAGCGCGCGTTCCTTGTTCTTGGGCTGGTCGCGCGTCTCGGTACACTCGATGAGTATCTCCTCGTCCTCGTTGGTGAAGGGGTTTCGCCACATGTAGCGGGCACGCACACCCGACTCCACCTTGTTGACGTTCTGGCCACCGGCACCCTGGCTGCGGAACGTATCCCACTTGATGGCACCCTCGTTGATCTCCACGTCAAACTCCTCTGCCTCAGGCAGCACGGCCACCGTGGCAGCCGAGGTGTGAACGCGGCCCTGCGTCTCGGTGGCAGGCACACGCTGAACGCGGTGTACGCCCGATTCGTATTTCATGATGCCATACACGCCATCACCCGTCACCGAGCAGACAATCTCTTTGTAGCCGCCCACGGCACCCTCGTTGAAGTTCGATACGGCCATCTTCCAACCCTTCGTCTCGAAGTATTTCGAGTACATGCGGAACAGGTCGCCGGCAAACAGCGCAGCCTCGTCGCCACCCGTACCGCCACGTATCTCCAGTACGATGTTCTTGTCGTCCTCGGGGTCGGCAGGGATGAGGAGCAGCTTGATCTCCTCCTCCAGTTCGGGGATGCGCTTTTCGCTCTCAGCCATCTCCTCGCGCAGCATGGCCTTCATGTCGGCGTCATCTTCCATCTGTATCATCTCCTTGGCGTCCTCCACGTTCTGCAGGCAGCCCATGTATTCTTTTCTCGCCTCCATGATCTTGCCCAGGTCTTTCCATTCCTTGGTCAGCTTCACGTAGCGCTTCTGGTCAGCAATCACGCTGGGGTCGGTAATCAGCGTGCTGACTTCCTCGTAGCGCGAAACCAAGCCTTCAAGGCGTGAGAGTAACTCGTTATCTTCTATCATTTAAACTATTTGTTTTTCGCAATCCTGTTTTTATGTCGTTATGCCAGGATTGCATATTTTTCTATATTTTTTATTAATAGTGGTCGAAGGAAACGGTGAAGTTGAACAAGGTCAACCTTGCATCCACACAAATGTTCCAATTCGTCGTGAATATTGCACAATACGAAGTAGTCGGCATCCTTGAGATCAATGAAAACATCCAGATCGCTATCCTCGCGTTGTTCACCACGAGCCACCGAACCGAAGATTCCCATTCGTTGAATCCCCAGTCTGTCTGCATTCAATTCCTTGTAATGCTTTATCTGTTCGATGTAATACGATGCTGTTTTCATGTGCTGTTCTCAATCTCTGTTTCAGTTCTGTCGTTTGTACTTGTTGCGCAGTCCGTTCTTGTACTTGTAGTATATGATTATCCAGCCAATCGTTCCTAAGAGTTCCATGCACATGTGTGTGTACTCGCCAAGTCTCAAACTTCGGAAAGTAAACTGCATCATAAGAAGCATACAAGCCGTGTATAGGAAAAATATGCCCAACTCTTTGAGGGTCATTCTTGACAGGTCACTCATACTGGTTCTGCTTTTATCTTTTTAGTATTCGAAGGTTCCGAACTCGCTCTTGATGGTCAGGCTCTTGGTTCCCTCTTCGATGCGTCCGATTACCTGTGCGTCGATGCCGAAGCTCTTGCTCAGGGCGATGACCTTCTCTGCATCCTCGGGGCTGACGTACACCTCCAGGCGGTGGCCCATGTTGAAGACCTTGTAGGCCTCGGCATAGTCGGTGCCGCTCTCCTTGATGATGGCCTTGAAGAGGGGAGGTACGGGGAACATGTTGTCCTTGATGACGCGGCAGTTGTCACCCACGAAGTGCAGCACCTTGGTCTGTGCGCCGCCGGTACAATGTACCATGCCGTGCAGCACCTCCTGCAACTTCACACCACGCTCAGCGGCCAGCGCCTTCATGTCGTCCAGCAGCTTCTTTACTACTGGAGCGTAGGTACGGGTGGGGGAGAGTACCAGCTTGCCGGCATTGATGGGGCTACCCTCTACCTCGTCGGTCAGTTTGTACGAACCGCTATACACGAGTTCTTCGGGCACAGCCTTGTCGTAGCTCTCGGGGTACTTCTCAGCCAGGTACTTGCTGAAGACATCGTGACGGGCCGAGGTCAGACCATTCGACCCCATACCGCCGTTATACTCCTTCTCGTAGGTTGCTTGGCCACTTGATGACAAACCCACAATCACGTCGCCGGGACGTATGTTCGCGTTGTCGATCACGTCCGAACGCTTCATGCGGCAAGTAACGGTCGAGTCCACGATGATGGTACGCACCAGGTCGCCCACGTCGGCCGTCTCACCGCCCGTGGCGTAGATGCCCACGCCCATCTCACGCATCTGCTGCAAGAGCTCGTCCGTACCGTTGATGATGGCCGAGATGACCTCGCCGGGCACCAGCATCTTGTTTCGGCCGATGGTCGAGCTCACCAGTATGTTATCCACGGCACCCACACAGAGCAGGTCGTCCGTGTTCATGATCAGCGCATCCTGTGCAATGCCCTTCCAGACGGAGAGGTCGCCCGTCTCCTTCCAGTACATGTAGGCCAGGCTCGACTTGGTGCCTGCGCCGTCGGCATGCATGATGTTACAGTACTCGGGATCACCGCCCAGAATGTCGGGAATGATCTTACAGAAAGCCTGGGGGAAGATACCCTTGTCGATGTTCTTGATAGCGTTGTGAACATCCTCCTTGGCGGCACTTACGCCGCGCATCATATAGCGTTGGTTACTCATAATACGAAAATTTTTGTGCAAAGATAATAAAATTATCTTATATATCCACCTTTTCTGCCCCTCTTTTTTGTTTATTTATGTCTTCTTGCCTGTTTTCGGGTCGAATGTTCGGACTGGAAGCCGCAAACCGCCGTTTTCGTACCTCTCTGGAGTTCCGACATGAGCGGTGCGGCAGAAATAGCTAATTGCGGCAGCGTGTGTATACAAACGACACTGTAGGAACAGGAAATGATTGTAGCGAAAAGAATTAGTTTTCGCAGCAAAGAATTTTTTTTCTCGCAGCAGAAAACTTTTTTTCTCGCAGCAGAAAACTTTTTTCCTCGTAGCAAAGAAAAACTTTTTCTGCTGCATGCGCAACTAAATGCTTGGTGTGGTGTGAGGTTGAGTTGCGCGTTGCAGGTTTGTGTGAAGATTAGTGTCGTGTGTTAAGATAATTCGTAAGATACAGGCTTTGTGAGTAAGAAAGAAAAATGAAATATGCAAAAATACCTTCATCTTTCAGTTTTTCTTTGCAATGTACAGAAAACCATGTGTTTATATGGCTGAAGGGTGCGTTTTTTACTTTCAGTCTCTTTCAGTACAGCTTCAGGAATGGAAATATGAAACTGAATGCTGGCTGAAAGATGCTGAAAGTAAACTGAAAGTAAAATATTTTGTAAGTGGCTGGTATGTTGCTTGTTGTGGGTGGTGGCTGAAGGGTGAAGGTAAAATGCGATAATTCTTTTTTTTCTGCCAATGTGTAGGGGAATAGTAGAGTGTGTTAACTTGTTTGTAATGTAATGATCCTTCTTTCATGCGAAGAACGTGCTATGTTTTATCGATTATTTCTTTGTTAATCGATACTTGTAATCAACTTTGCGTTATGAATAGTACAAGAAGTACTCGATATGATGACTATAAGCCACTCATCAAGTTGGGGAACCCTTTTTACCTGCTATTTCCCTTATTTCAGAATTTCAGAATTTCAGTTTTTCGAATATTAGGCATGTGTGCGATTCTGATCCTCATCGGATGTAGTGTGTCTCTACGAGGTTTTCTTTTATTTTGGGTGACCCGTACTGCTGCATGCCGAGACGGATGGACTTGATGAGGAAGGCCATGTTGAGGCCCAGCTGGCGCATGGTCTGCATGCCCTCGAGGTCTTGTGTCACCTCGCCGGGCGTGGTGCCGTGGGCAATGCTCCAGTACTGGGAGGGCACGACGGGCATGTTGGTCTTGAGGAAGTACTTGTTGAGGACGTCCATCGTGGCGGTGGCTCCTCCGCGACGGGCTATGCTGACGCTGGCACCTACCTTCATGGTCCAGTCCTTGTGGAGGTTGGAGTAGAAGAGGCGGTCGAGGAGTGCCAGGAGGGTGCCATTGGGGGAGGCAAAGTAGACGGACGAGCCGATGAGGAGTCCGTCGGCCTTGTCCACCTTGCGGGCTATGTCGCATACGATGTCGTCGAAGGCGCACTGGCCGGTGTCCCAGCATCGGTTGCAGGCTATGCATCCGTGTATGGGGCGGTGGCCCACGTGTATCCACTCGGTCTCGATGCCTTGCTCGTTGAGGGTGCGCTCCACCTCGTGGAGGGCGGTGGCGGTGTTGCCGGCTGCCTTGGGGCTGCCGTTAAGGATGATTACTTTCATAGTTGCTTTGATTTGGGTATTATGGATTTAGTGTGAAGATATTTTGTTTTGCGGGAACCCAAAACAGCACACGAAGGCACGAAGTTTTTTTAAGTGTAGGCTAAGATATACAAAAGAATGTCATCGTGCTCTTTGTGCCTTCGTGTACCATTTTTTTACTTCTAACTCTTCAAGTGTGCCAGTTTGTCGACGTTGAGGCTGCGTGCCGAGGCATCGACGATGTCCTTGTAGATGCCGCCCTTGTGGTAGAGGGAGTCGGGATCGCCACTCTGCTCCACGCGTCCGTCGCGCAAGGCGTAGATGAGGTCGGAGTCGATGATCTGGGAGATGGAGTGGCTGATGAGGATGACGGTGCGGCCCTGCTTGATGGCGTCGAGCGAGGCCTTAATCTGCTCGGTAGCGATAGCGTCGAGCGAGGCGGTGGGTTCGTCGAGGAAGATGATGGGAGGGTTCTTGAGGAACATGCGAGCTATGGCGATGCGTTGCTGCTGGCCTCCGCTGAGCAGAGTGGCCTGCGACTGGAATCCCTGCGGGAGTTTCATCACCTGGTCGTAGATGTAGGCGCTGCGGGCGGCATCCTCAACCTCCTGGAGGGTCGCGTCGGGTTTGCCGTAGCGTATGTTGTCCTCGATGGTTCCGTCGAAGATATGGTTCTTCTGCAGCACGAGGCCTATGTTGTCGCGCAGGTACTGTGTGTCGTAGTCCTTGATGTCTACGCCATCGAGCGTGATGGTGCCGCAGTCGGGCGTGTAGAACTTGTCGAGGAGGTTGACTATGGTGGACTTGCCTGCTCCGGATAGACCCACGAAGGCGGTTATCCTTCCGGGCTCGATGCGCATGTTGATGTCGTGAAGGGCCTTGGTGCCGTTGGGGTAGGTGAAGTCGACGTGCTTTATCTCCAGCCGGCCCTCGATGCGTTCGGGGCGGTAGGTGCCGCTCTCTTCAATCTCGCCATCGGCCTCTACGACCGAGAAGTAGCCCTCGGCATAGATGAGGGCATCGTTGAGCGTGTCGAAGACGCGCTGCAGCTGGGTGATGGGGGCGGTGACGTTGGCAAAGAGCATGACGTGGTACATGATCTTGCCGATGGTCATGCCGGGATAGTCGATGAGGACGAGGTAGGCCGTAAGGATGATGATGATGACGGTACCAATCTGCTGCACGAAGCGCTTCCATCCGTCGAAATAGAGCATCACCTTGCGTGTCTTCAACTGATTGTCGGTGAGGCGGGTCTGTATGTCGAGCTGCTTACGGCTCTCTATCTCCTCGCGGTTGAAGGACTTGATGACGTTGATGCTCTCGATGATGTTGACGATGCCGTGGCTCTTCAGCTCGCGGTGCTGACGCATCTCCTGTCTCCATCCCTTGAGGCGACGGGCCTGTCGGACGGTGATGTAGATGTAGATGGGCACGATGAAGAGCGCAGCCAGACCTACGTAGACGTTGGCCAGGAACATGAGGACGAGGGCCAGAAAGGCAGAGGTGAAGAGGGGCAGCAGGTCGATGAAGACGCTCTGCACGGTGGTGGAGAGGCTACCTACGCCCTGGTCGATGCGCGACTGCAGGCGTCCTGCCTCGTTGCCGCTTCTTGAAAAGAAAGCCATGCGATAGGAGAGGATGCGGTCGACGGCCGTCTGGGCCAGGTCGCGAGAGACGTGGACGCGCATTCGTTCGCCATAGTAGTTCTGGGCGTAGGAGATGATGACGCTCAGTATCTCCTTACCCAACAGGATGGCAGTGATGGTGGTGAGGATGCGTGCGGCAGTGCTCCAGGCAAAGTGCTGCTCGCCGATGTCGCCCGAGCCGTTGTGGACGATGAGGCCGTTGATGGTATCGACGGTCCAGTCGAGCACCACGGCATTGACCTGGGCGATGAGCGAACCGATGAGGGTCAGCACGAGGGTGACTATGACGAGCCACTTGTAGGGCCGCACGAAGGGCGATATCTTGCGTATGAGGGTGAGGAGTGACATGGGGGTAAAGGATTGTTATTCGTTCCAGAACTTCCAACTGGCGAGAGCCTGAAGGTGGAGCATTTCGAGACCGTTCTTGACGGTGGCACCGTGCTCGGCTCCGCGTCGCATGAAGAGGGTCTCAAGGGGATTGTAGACGAGGTCGAAGAGGAGGTTGCGCTCGCTCATGGCCTCGTAGGGCAGGGCAGGGCACTCGTCGACGTGGGGGAACATGCCCACAGGCGAACAGTTGACAATGACGCTGTATTCCTGGATGATAGCAGGAGTCAGGTCTTCGTAGGTGAACTGTCCCTCGGCTGGTCGGCGGCTGACGTAGCGCCACTCGATGCCCATCTTCTCCAGCCCTACGCAGATGGCTTTGGAGGCACCACCGGTGCCGAGAACGAGTGCCTTGGTGTGGTGGGGCTTGAGGAGAGGCTTGATGCTATCGGTGAAACCGATGATGTCGCTGTTGTAGCCTTTTAGGTAGAACCCTCTCTGCTGGGATTGGGGCATGGTGAGTGTGGCCTCATCGCGCGAGATACGGATGACGTTGACGGCACCGATGCGTCGCGCCTCGTCGCTCAGTTCGTCGAGCAAGGGGATGATGGCCTGCTTGTGGGGTATGGTGCAGTTGAGTCCGCGCAGGTTGGGATTGTCGCGAACGACGTCGAGCAGCATCGTGGCGTCGGGTATCTCGAAGTTGAGGTACTCGGCATCGATGCCTTCGTTGGCAAACTTCTCGGTGAAGAACTTGCGGCTGAAACTGTGGCCAAGAGGATAGCCGATTAATCCAAATAAGACCCCCTCACCGCCCCCCGAGGGGGGTGCCGCAATGCTGGTGAGTGTGGTGTTTAAGGGGGTGGATGATGACTGATTCTTTGTTCCTTCCATAGTTGCTCTGTTTTAATACGATTTCTTCATCTCGCTTTTGCCTTCATTTGTCTGCATCCAACTTGTGCGACTCCCCTCGCCTTCGCGGTAGTGCTCCTCCCCTTTGGGGGAGGCGGGGGAGAGGCTTTACTTCTCTGCCAGATACATGGTGCAGATGCCAAAGGTGAAGCGCTTCCACTCAACCTTCGAGTAGCCCACCTTATATAATATCTTCTCCATGACCTCGCCTTGGGGGAAGGCCTCCATGGTGGCGGGCAGGTACTTGTAGGCTTGCTTGTCCTTGCTGATGAGGCGACCCACGAGGGGCATCCATACGTGGCTGTAGAGCCAGAAAAGCTGCTTCATGGGGAAGTGGGGTGGGGTGGCCAACTCGAGGATGAGGAGATGGCCTTTTGGCTTGAGGACGCGCAGCATCTCGCCAAGGCCTGCCTCGAGGTCCTGGAAGTTGCGTACGCCGTATGCCACGGTGACGGCATCGAAGCTGTCGTCGGCAAAGGAGAGGTGCAGGCAGTCTTCTTTCTGGAAGGTGATGACGCTGTCGAGTCCGAACTTCTTGACCTTCTCACGACCCACAGCCATCATGCCCTCGGAGAGGTCGGCTCCGATGATGGAGGTGGGGGAAATCCTCTGTGCTGCCAGGATGGCGAAGTCACCTGTGCCTGTGGCAATGTCGAGGATGGTTTGTGGATGATGGGCGCCGAGACGGTCGATAGCCTTGCGTCGCCATCCCTTGTCGGTACCGAGTGAGAGCGTATGGTTGAGGGTATCATAAGTGGGGGCGATGTTATCAAACATCACCTCCACCTGTTCGTGCTTCTCTCCCTGCGATGAGTAGGGATTGATGGTTTCTTGCTTGTACATTACTTGTTGTTTGCCAGCCATTCGCTGACGGCCTTCTCGATACGCTCAGCGATGTCGCCATCCGTCTGGGCGGGCTGGAACTTCTCGCCTACGATGCCCTCGTAGAGCTCGATGTAACGCTCGGCCACGCTCATGGCGTATTCGTCGGTAATCTCGGGCATCACGTCGCCCTCACGGTTCATGAAGTTGCGGTCGATGAGCCACTGACGGACGAACTCCTTGGAGAGTTGACGCTGGGGCTCGCCCTTCTCGAACTTCTCCTCATAGCCCTCGGCATAGAAGTAGCGGCTTGAGTCGGGGGTGTGTACCTCGTCGATGAGGTATACCTTGCCGTCGTGCTTGCCGAACTCGTACTTGGTATCGACGAGGATAAGGCCCTGCTTGGCTGCAATCTCCTGACCACGGGCAAAGAGCTTGCGGGTGTAGTCCTCCATCACCTCGTAGTCCTCCTTCGAGACGATGCCCTGGGCGATGATCTCCTCCTTGCTGATGTTGAGGTCGTGCCCCTCGTCAGCCTTGGTGGTGGGGGTGATGATGGGCTCGGGGAAACGCTCGTTCTCACGCATGCCGTCGGGCAGCTTGACGCCACATATCTCGCGGCAGCCGTTCTTGTAGTCGCGCCATGCCGAACCGGTGAGGATGCCACGGATGATCATTTCCACCTTGAAGCCCTCGCACTTCACGCCGATGGTGACCTGTGGGTCGGGACAAGCCAACTTCCAGTTGGGGCAGATGTCGGTGGTGGCATCGAGGAACTTGGCTGCAATCTGGTTCAGCACCTGACCCTTGAAGGGGATGCCCTTGGGGAGGATGACGTCGAAGGCCGAGATACGGTCGCTGGCCACCATGACCATGAGGTCGTCGCCGATGAAGTAACAGTCGCGGGTCTTGCCGCAATACTTGCCGGTCTGGCCGGCGAAGTTGTAAGAGGTTGAGGTTAATGCGTTCATTTTCTTGTATATTAGTCGTTTGTATTATTCGGTATGAGTACGGGGTGTCTTCTGTCCATCTCTTCTTTGCGCTCCTTCTCGGCCTTGTCATACGCCTTTACGATGCGTGTCACGAGCTTGTGGCGGACGATGTCCTTGCCCGTCAGTTCGACGAAAGCGATGCCCTCGACACCGGTAAGGATCTCCTTTGCGTCGCGCAGTCCGCTCTTGACGCCTCGAGGCAGGTCAATCTGTGTCATGTCGCCCGTGATGATCATCTTGGTGTTCGATCCCATACGGGTAAGGAA
Organism: Bacteroidaceae bacterium; assembly: GCA_045616065.1. GTDB lineage: Bacteria > Bacteroidota > Bacteroidia > Bacteroidales > Bacteroidaceae > Physcousia. The sequence goes on from JAZLFZ010000023.1 coordinate 25,004, forward strand.
CATCTTGATTTGGGCGGTGGTGGTGTTCTGAGCCTCATCGAGAATGACGACCGCATCGTTGAGTGTTCGGCCACGCATGAATGCAAGCGGAGCAATCTGAATCACATTCTGCTGCATCAGTTCTTGTAGTTTGAGGCTGGGGATCATGTCTTCAAGAGCATCGTAGAGAGGTTGCAGATAGGGATCAATCTTGTCGCGCATGTCGCCAGGCAGGAATCCCAGTTTCTCGCCAGCTTCGCCGGCAGGCCGTGACAGGATAATTTTTCGAACCTCCTTATTGTTCAGTGCACGCACAGCAAGTGCAATGCTCAGGTAGGTCTTTCGGCTACCTGCAGGACCGATGGCAAAAAGC
>JAZLFZ010000024.1:0-71695 GCA_045616065.1 Bacteroidaceae bacterium
ATTATCATCATAACGCTAATGAACGATTTGGGATTATCGCAAAATGCCAATTGAGTAAATCGTCGTGACAAGTTGGAGGCTCCGTTGGCTTAACGTCGAGGCATCGTGTGGATAAAGGCGACTCTTAATAAGGTCTAAAGTGACCTTGATTTTATCTCAATGGTGGTGTAATCCAAATATTTTATGTAAGTTTGCAAAGAAATAACAACCCAACAAATAATTGAAACAAACCCTAAAAACCAACAAACAGAAAGAAAAGGAAAAGTAAAAAATAATTAATAACGCGCATTGACTATTATTTGCGTTCGTCTGAATTCGTCTGGAAAACAAATTTGAGATAAGAACACAAAGAATAGTGGTTAGGCAAATCCCTTGGAAAAGGAGAGCCTATCGCTCTATATAAGAGTTCAATGTTTATGCCTTTGGGCATGAGCATGTCTTATAGAGCGATGAGGTCTCAAATTCCAGACGAAGCCTTGACGAACGCATAAGAAGGTTCATGCCCTTTTTGTGCGCTCACGTGAGTGGTAGATCGATGCACCAATTGTTTAGCAACGATTTATCACGAAAAAATGCTTCAAACTTTTAATATAAGTAACCGTCGTTACCTCGGGAATAAGTACAAACTACTAAGTTGGATAAAAGGTATCATCGAAGAAAACTGCACAGATGTGGAGTCTTTCTTTGATGTGTTTTCTGGTACTGGCAGTGTGGCTTCAGCCTTTACTGACAAAAGATTAGTAGTGTGTGACATGATGAAAAGTAATTATTATGCTGCTCTATGTTGGTTTTCTCCACAGAAAATCGACAGAGAAAAACTAAAAAGAATTTTGGAAGCATATAATAGTTACGATGCATCAAACGAAGATAACTATATGTCACAGAATTTTAGTGATACGTATTTCAATAGAGAAACCTGTCAAAAGATTGGTTATATCAGAGATGATATTGAAAATAAGCTCCACAATGGTGTAATAAATGAACGTGAACATGCTTGTGTTATCACTTCTCTGTTCTATGCAATGGACAGAATCAGTCATACTTGCGGTCACTATGACTCTTTCATTCGAGATGGTAAATATGAAGGAGTGATAGAACTTCGCATGCCAGACAATGATTATCAAATAAACAAAGGTAATCATATCTATTGTGCTGACTCCAACACGATAGCTGACCTTGATGAAGTTGATATAGCCTATCTTGATCCACCCTACAACAGCCGACAATACTGTGATGCATATCACTTGCTCGAAAACATTGCACTTTGGAATAAACCAGAGGTTTTTGGTGTGGCTAAGAAAATGGATAGAACAAAGATGAAAAGCAAGTATTGCAAAAGTATTCAGGCGGCTGTCGCCCTCGAAGATTTGGTAAGAAAGCTTCGCTGTAGATACATTCTCTTCTCCTACAATAACAACGGCAAAAAATTACAATGTCGTTCAAATGCAAAATTGACTGATGAAGAGATTATTCGTATATTATCTATCCGTGGTGATGTTCAAGTGTTTACAATGAATTACCGCGGATTCGAAGCTGGATATGAAGCGAAGAATAAAGACAATCAAGAAAGATTATTCCTATGCAGCGTACGCAGATAAAGAACTACATTTCTTCACCTCTGAACTATATAGGAGGAAAAGCTCGCATTCTTGACCAAATGTTACCCTTCATGCCTACGAACATTGACATATTTGTTGACTTGTTTTGTGGGGGGTGTAATGTCGGAATGAATGTTCCTGCTAGTCACACCATTTACAATGATACGTCAAAGCCTTTGATTAGTCTAATTAAAGCTTTGAGAAGAATGAAAAATGAGACTATAATTAAGCGAATCAATGAGTTAATAGATGAGTTTGGGTTTAGCCGCACGCGCGATCATAATTTCAAGTATTATGGAGGCGATGCTAACAAAGGAGTATCAGCATACAACAGAGAGAAGTTCCTGCTTCTGAGAGAAAGGTTTAATGCATATCCAAAGAAGGACAATCAGTATTATATCCTACTATATACGCTGATTCTATTTGGATTCAATAATCAGTTACGTTTTAATGACAAAGGGGAGTTTAATCTTCCTGTAGGAAAACGTGATTTTAATACAGCCATTGAAGCTAAGCTTGTAAGATTCTTAGATGCACTAAGACTTCAAGACTGCGAGTTTCAAGCAAAGGACTTTAGAAGGTTTGACTTCACTAATCTGACAGCCAACAGCCTTGTATATTGTGACCCACCATATTTGATTACAACTGCAACTTATAATGAAAAAGACGGTTGGACCGAACAAGATGAACTTGACTTGTTGGCCATTCTCGACAACTTAAATGAAAGGGGAATAAAATTTGCCCTAAGTAATGTCTTGCAACACGAAGGCAAAGAAAACACATTGCTTCAAGAGTGGATTGGTCGTAACAATTATACTGTGAACGACCTTTTCATGGACTATCACTATAGCAACTATCAGAAAAAAACTAAAAAGGCAGAATCCCAAGAGGTTCTTATCACCAACTATTAAAATTTGTGTCTATGGCTGAATACAAAAAATTTATTGGTAAATATGAACGAATATCGTACAATTCTTTTGTATGGAAATTTGGAACAACCTCTTTTAGAACAAGAGAGTTTAACAGAATGACCGAGTGGCAACTTCAGTTACTTGATGAATTTTGGAAAAAGCCAGAAAACTGCACTCAAGGCTGGGAGAGAAAGTATATGGCTCCAGGTCAAAAAGACATCTATGAAATAAAGAATAGATATTATGATTGGCTTGTTGAGAATGGATTCACGAGAGGTGACGATGAAGTAAAGTACAAGGCAGCACGTGAGAAAACAAGCGGTCTATATGACATGGGTCTTATAGACGAGAATCATAGACTTACGAATGTAGGACGTGAGTTGCTTGAGCTCTCAAAAGATGAAGATTCATTCCTTCAGAAAAATCAGTTGAATATTTCAAAAGACTCACAAGTATATCTTAAACAGTTGTTGAAACTTAGTGCAGATGATGCAGGAAACACAGTTCGCCCTTTCATCGTAGTGCTTTATCTACTATCTGAACTCGATTATCTTACATACGAAGAGTTTAGGTATCTTATGCCGTTATGTACGTCAGAGTTCAATACAGATTACATTCTTGACAGTATAAAGGAATACAGAAAGAATGGCGGTAGTGTTGACGAAATTATTGTAGACTTCTTGATGAGCAAGGGAAATTACCAAGAAGGATTAAAACGATTCATAAGAGAACCGTTTTCTGGTGACCTATTGCTGTCTGTGGGCATGAATCGCAAAAGCGCAAAATACGACAAAGCATACATTCCGGTCTTTAAAGAGATGTACTCTGTTTATATGGAAAACGACCGGTCAAGAATTTATCCTTTATTCTTGGCTGTAAACAAACTTACTACAGCAATTAAATGGAAAACAATGATGTTTAACACAAGTCTTACATCTGTTGTGAAAAAGGATCCAAAGGGGAGTCTTTTGCCTTTGCCAAGCAATGTGTTAAGTTCCGATGCTACATTTAAGCGATTCTTCTATCTGACTATGCATCTAAATAAGGCAAAGTCTATGTTGGAAGACTACTTAGACTTAAACAGACGTTATCTTGGACTTACAAATTGCTTCATATTCAGTGACGAACAAGTTAAGCTAGATATAGTGCCCAAGCAATTCTTCAACTCTGCCATTGAGGAACTTTACAAACAGGCATACGTTAAATGTGATTTGTTGTTCGAAAGTTGTACAATGGTCAGTATTTGTCCTGCTCTTACCTTTAATGAGTCTAAAATCATTGCGGGTATTAATCAGGAACTTGGCACACATATCGAAAATATAGAAGAAGCTTATGATGAAGTTGACAAGGTAAGGTATGACCGTTTCAACAAGTTGGTAGATGATAAGTTTTCTGACGAAAAATTGCTCAAATTACTTGATAACTTTGACAATAGAACAGATGATAATATAAGTGAAATGGTTACGGATAATGCCGATATTCCAACGATTTTTGAATATGTCCTTGGTATTATCTGGTATAAAGCAAGCGGAAGAAGAGGAAAAGTGCTTGACTATTTGAAGTTGTCGCTCGATGCAAACCTTCTTCCAATTACCCATGCCGCAGGTGGTGAAGCAGATATTGTATATGAGTATAAACAAACTATAGACTATCCAGAACATAATTTGCTCTTGGAAGCAACCCTTACCGATAGTACTAACCAAAGAAGAATGGAGATGGAACCGGTATCAAGACATCTTGGCAACCATCTTTTGAAAACAGGCAATCAATATAGTTATTGCGTTTTCGCAACAAGTTTTCTTCATATCAACGTTATTGGTGACTTCCGTATGAGAAAAATGGCTATGTACTGTGATCCACAAGACTCGGACAATTATGTATCTGACTTAGAAATAATGCCTCTATGTACTAATGACCTAAGATGTATTGTAGAACATAAAATTCCATACTCAAAACTGTATAAGCACTTTAGTAAAGCTCACAAGGCATTGGAAATGCATCCTCGGAAATGGTATGATAATTATGTGAGTATTGAGAATTCTAACCTATACTATAAAACAGATGTCCATCATCTAGGTATGGTTGCAGAAGATTGAGCAAAGAATATCCAGAGTCATAACAATTAATGTGATATACACTTACTAGGGAGGATAGCGCGTACGGTTCCTTATACATTCATCCGCAAGCATCATTTCTCCAACGAGTTCACAACGACTCTGGAAGAGGATGCTTGCGGATGTTCATTTTTTGTGTATATTGTACGTTGAACATCGCCATAAGTTTGCTGGCAAAAAGACAAAAGGGCATCACTTTCGGGCTATAAGTGGGGGAAAATGACTGTTATAGCTCGAGAGTGGCGTGTCTTTCTTGTTTATTTCTTTACAAATTCTTGTCCGGATTTTCCTCCAATTAGAAAAATACAGGAGGCGATACGTTGCTTTTTGAGCGTAGGAGGGGCTCTTTTGGGGTGATTTGGTGTGTCGGAAGAAGCAATGCTGCATCGTTTTTGAAACGACGCTACGGCTTTTTTCAAACGACGCAGCGGTATTTTCCAAAACACGTAGCGTCATTTTTAGGCTTTTGGGGCGGTTGAGGGATTTCCTTCGTGCGCACCTCCTGTCCACAACGCTGTATTTAGCAGATAATCAATGTATTAGTCATCACAGCATATACCTACACGATGGGTCATGGAGCAGAATAACGCAAGGAAAATGGGGTAAAATTCAGATTTTCCTTTACAGACAGATTTTTGCACTGTGCGGATGGAAAGAACAAACGACTCATCCGGCAAATGGTGACGAAGTCATTGAAGACATAAGTTTGAGCCCAAACTATCCCACAACCATCTAACAACTTTCAGACATCTTTCTCTGAACTATCTAACTATCTAACTAACTATCTAACATTTTCTCCCAGGTATCCCTCGGGAGAGTGAGATGGGAGAGGAAGAAGGAAACAGAGCAAGAAAACCAATACAAGATATTGAATATTAATAATATAATTCAATGAACAATTACATTATTCATTCTTATGTTCTGCTTTTTCCCCTGTTTTTCTGCATCACGTCATCGCACTTTCCTTGTGCGAATCTGCTCTGACACCCACTTTCCGGGAGACACACCTGGGAGAAAATGTTAGATAGTTAGTTAGATAGTGAGATAGTGAGACGGGATGTGTGGATTACCGCCAGACCACTCGCTCTACATACACGTGTTGATGGTACGCGAGAGGACGTCGAGCTGCTGTTCGCGTGTCAGCTTGACGAAGTTGACAGCATAGCCGCTGACACGGATGGTGAGCTGAGGATACTTCTCGGGATGCTCCATGGCGTCGACGAGGAGCTCACGGTCGAAGACGTTGACGTTGAGGTGCTGACCGCCATCGGGCGTGAAGTAGCCGTCCATCAGGTTGACGAGGTTCTGGGTCTGCACATCGCGCTCCTTGCCCAGTGAGCCGGGACTAATGGCGAAGGTATAGGAGATACCGTCGCGACTGTGGTGGAAGGGCAGCTTGGCCACGGAGGCCAGTGCAGCCACGGCACCCTTGACGTCGCGCGCATTCATGGGGTTGGCACCGGGTGCGAAGGGAACACCCTTGGCACGTCCGTCGGGCGTAGCACCAGTGTTGCGACCATAGACCACATTCGAGGTGATGGTGAGCAGCGACTGGGTGGGGATGGCATCGCGGTAGGTGCGGTGCTGACGCAGGTACTCCATGAACTTCTCGGTAAGCATGACGGCTATCTCATCCGTCTCGGCATGGTTATTACCGAAGGGCACGTATTCGCCCTCCTCAATCTTGTAGTCGACGGCCAGCCCCGTCTCGTCGCGGATGATGCGAACCTTGCAGTTCCTCATGGCCGCGATGGAGTCGGTGACGATGGAGATGCCGGCAATACCAGTGGCACGGGTGCGCTGCACGTCGCCGTCGTGGAGCGCCATCTCAAAGGCTTCGTAGTCGTACTTGTCGTGCATGTAGTGGATGATCTTCAAGGCGTTGACGTAGGTCTTGGCCAGCCAGCGCATCATGGCGTCGAAGCGAGGCCAGAACTCCTCGTAGGTGAGGTAGTCGCTGGTGATGGGACTGAAGCGGGGACCCACCTGTGTGCCGTGAATCTCGTCGCGCCCTCCGTTGATGGCATAGAGCATGCACTTTGCCAGGTTGGCACGGGCTCCGAAGAACTGCATCTGCTTGCCAATCTTCATGGGACTGACACAGCAGGCAATGCCATAGTCGTCGCCCAGTTCGGGACGCATCAGGTCGTCGTTCTCATACTGTATGGCACTGGTGTCCATGCTCACCTTGGCGCAGTAGGTCTTCCAGGCCTGGGGCAGACGGGCACTCCAAAGGATGGTGAGGTTGGGCTCGGGCGAGGGACCCATGTTATATAAGGTATGAAGCATGCGATAGTCCGTCTTTGTCACCATGCTGCGGCCGTCGATGCCCATACCGCCGAGCGAGGCTGTAGCCCAGATGGGGTCGCCGGAGAAGAGGTCGTTGTACTCGGGCGTGCGCAGAAAACGTACGATGCGAATCTTCATGACCATCTGGTCGATGAGCTCCTGTGCCTCAGCCTCAGTGAGGGTACCGTTCTTCAGGTCGCGCTGGATGTAGATGTCGAGGAAGGCGCATACGCGGCCCAGCGACATGGCTGCACCGTCCTGATCCTTCACGGCACCCAGATAGCCGAAGTAGGTCCACTGCACAGCCTCACGGGCATTGGTGGCGGGCTTGCTGACGTCGAAGCCGTAATGGGCACACATGCGTTCGAACTCCTTGAGGGCGTTGATCTGGTCGGTCACCTCCTCGCGGCAGCGCACGATTTCCTCGGTGAACTCCTGGATGTCGATACGCTTGTGGAAGCGCTTCTTCTCCTCGATGAGGTTGGCCGTGCCGTAAAGGGCGATGCGGCGATAGTCGCCGATGATACGACCACGACCGTAGGCATCGGGCAGACCGGTGATGATGTGGGCATGGCGGGCTGCCTTGATGTCGTCGTTATAGGCGGCAAAGACACCCTCGTTGTGGGTCTTGCGATACTTGGTGAAGATGGTCTTGGTGGCGGGATCCAGCTCGTAGCCGTAAGCCTTCAGCGCACTCTCCACCATGCGGATGCCTCCCTTGGGAAAGATGCCTCGCTTGAGGGGAGCGTCGGTCTGCAGTCCCACAATGACTTCGCTGTCCTTGTCTATGTAGCCGGCTCCGTAGGTATCGATGCTCTGAGGCAGTTTGGTCTCGGCATCGTAGACGCCCTTCTCGCGCTCCACCTTGAACATCTCAGAGAGGATGTTCCAGAGCTTGTTGGTCTTCTCGGTAGGACCCGCAAGGAAGGACTCGTCTCCGTCGTAGGGTTCGTAGTTGTGCTGAATGAAGTCACGTACGTCGATTTCACGCTTCCAGGCTGTGCCTTTGAAGTCAGTCTGTAAGTTTTGTAATTGCATAACTTAACGATTGTTTTTTGATAAATGAATTCGGTTTTGTAGTTTTCGTGTACAAAGTTATTGATTTTTTTTGTGAAAAAAAAGAAAAGCCGTAACTTTACAGCGCAAAACTATGAAAACGACTAACCAAGAACCGTATAAAAAACAATTTCAAATATGAACTACAGACATTTTCTGACTGCACTCATGCTGCTTGCCACCTGCGGCCTCTCAGCCCAGACGCAGCTTACGCCCAACGAGATGAACAGCCACACGACCATCTCATCGGGCTCGGTGATTGGCATACACGACCCCTCGGTGGTGTACAAGGACGGCACCTACACCATCTGGGGCACGCATCTGGGCGTGGCGCAGAGCAAGGACCTGGTGGAATGGACCGGACTCTCGGCCAACGGACGCTTCGTGAAACTAGCATCGCAGGGGGCCGCCAGCGGCAACACGTGCAATGGCGGTGAGGCCTTCAGCAAACAGCAAGTAAAAAAAGTGAAGGGACGCGACGGACAGATGGTCGACATCCCCAACTTCGACGGACGCACCTTCTGTTCGCGTTATGGGGCTGACAACTGGATATACGGCAACATGTGGGCTCCCGACATCATCTACAACACGACGATGAAGAAGTGGTGTATGTACATGAGTCTGAACGGCGACCACTGGGCAAGCGCCATCGTCATGCTGACCGGCAACTCGCCCCTGGGCCCCTTCACCTACCAGGCTCCCATCGTGATGGGCGGATTCAACGACCAGACGTACAATGGCGTGCAGGCACCCAAGATTGGCGAGACAGACTACACACTCGTGACGGGCGAGACGAGCATACCGGCACGCTACCGACGCGGCGACTGGGGCACCTACTGGCCCAACTGCATCGACCCCTGCGTCTTCTACGACGAGGAGGGACAGCTCTGGATGAGCTACGGCTCGTGGAGCGGCGGCATCTTCCTGCTCAAGCTCGACAACGAGACGGGACTGCGCGACTACACCTGTCACTACGAGAACGACTACGACACGAAGGGTGCCAACTTCACCTCCGACCCCTACTTCGGCAAGCGCATTGCCGGTGGATACTATGTGAGCGGAGAGGGTAGCTACATTCAGCACATTGGCGAGTACTACTACCTCTTCGTAGTGTACGGTGGCCTGGAGTCGAACAAAGGCTACGAGATGCGCATCTTCCGCAGCAAGACGGTGGACGGCCCCTACAAGGATGCATCGGGCAACACGGCAACCTACACAGGCTACCAGATGAACTACGGACCGCGTGCCAACACGGACCGCGGCATGCGCCTCATGAGTGCCTACAACCATTGGGGCGAGATACAGAACGTGGGCGAGCGTGCCCAGGGTCACAACTCGGCCTACGTGGACAGTAAGGGACGGGCCTTCGTAGTGTACCATACACGTTTCAAGGACGGCAACGAGAGTTTCCAGGACCGAGTACACCAGCTCTTTGTCAACCAGAACGGATGGCTCGTGACGGCTCCCTTTGCCTATCGCGGCGAGGAGCAGACGGACGAGACGCTGGCCAACGGATGTCCCTGGACAAAGGAGGAACTGGCTGGCAACTACAAGCTGCTCCTTCACCCCTACCGTCAGGACCACGACAACGAGGCCGAGGCCACACCCGTGAACGTAACACTGACCCCCGATGGCAAGGTGACGGGCGACATGGCAGGTACCTGGAAGCTGAAGGACGGCACATCGCAGATGACCATCACGGTGGGAGCGGTGACCTACACAGGTGTCTTCTGCCAGCAGCACCTCAATGGTGCCACGACGGCCAACTACAAGACCTCCAAGATGGAGGCTATCGCCTTCACGGCCGTGGCCAACAACGGCGTCCCCGTGTGGGGCTACAAGATGGCTCCCAAGTCGGCCGTGGCATGGAACTACACCCAAAACACCGTCGACCTGAAGGACGGGCAGACGGTAAGCACGAACATCAAGTTGCTCTACCCCACTACACATAATGCCAAGCTGAGCTGGATGTCATCGGAACCCGCCATCATCAGCGAGACGGGCAAGTACAACCCGACCGGACTGACCGAGGCAGCGCCCGTCACGCTGACAGGCCGACTGGAATGCGGTGACTACTACTGGGAGCAGGCCTACAACGTGAAGGCAAGGAGCGAGGTAATTCCGACAGGAGACTTCAAGAGCGGAATGGCTGCTTACTACAGCTTCAACGAGAAGCCCATAAGCAACCTCCTGCAAGCCGCCCTGGGCGAGGAAGCCGACAAGGCAAGTCTCAGCAAGGCAGGCTCCGGCAAGGCTGCCGTGCTGGAGGACGACTTCGAGCGTGACGGCACCTTCGTACACCAATACTTCGGAGCCCAGGGCAGCAACAGCTTCTGCCGCATGCCCAACCCGCTGCTCGACAACGACACCATCAAGGGCTTCACCGTCTCAGCCTGGATGAAGCGCAACGATGCCAACCTGTACGATGCACTGTGGTGCTTCTTCAACAGCACCGTGGCCAGCAACAAGACGTCTCCACGTCTCTTCCTGACGGGCAATAGTTTCGTGGGCTATCACGATGGCGTTGACAGCTGGTTCGACATCAACCATCCCGAACAGGGCACCTACACCAACATCCCCACCGACGAGTGGGCACTGGTGACCCTGACCGTTGGCCCCGAGAACGGCGTACGCCTTTATGTGAACGGTGTCAACAAGGTGTTCAAGACGCTCGGAACGAGCTACAGCATCCCCACGAGCGGCACGCTGACCAACAAGATCAAGGGCCTGCCCGTGGACGAGATTGTCAAGGCCGTGGCCTCGCTCAAATACTTCAACCTGGGCTTCGGTTCCTTCTGGGGCAGTGCGGATGCCTGCTTCGACGACCTGATTATCTATGCCCGCGAGTTGACCGCCAGCGATGTGTCAGCACTGAAGACCATGAGCAACCGTGTCTACGACTTCTCCAAGACTGATGAGACAGGCATCGCATCCTTTGCCGCAGACGGGCTTCAGACACCAGACAAGGGCATCTTCGACCTGAGCGGACGGCGCATCACGACTCCCACGCAGCGTGGCATCTACATCAAGAACGGCAAGAAGTTTGTGAGGTAAAAACAGCCCCTCACCCCCGCCTCTCCCCCAAAGGGGCGAGGAGCGCTACTGCGAAAAGAGAGGTGAGACTGTGGTAACTTCCCCAAACGACTAAACGACAAGTCACCCAAACGACTAAACAGGTGAAAGACCAACTGCTAAACCAACTACGTGACGGAGGCCAGATGAGGCGCAGTGACAAGCTACGCCTCGTGGGCTTGCTGAGCGTGCCGGCCATGCTGGCACAGCTGAGCAGCATCATCATGCAGTACATCGACGCCATGATGGTGGGCCACCTCGGAGCGTCTGCCTCGGCCAGCATCGGACTGGTGAGCACCACGACCTGGCTCTTCGGCGGACTGAGCGTCTCCATCGGCACGGGATTCTGCGTGCTGGTGGCCCAGCACATCGGTGCCAAGGAGAACGACAAGGCCCGGGACGTGCTGCGGCAGGCACTGATGGTCTGCATGCTCTTCTCGTTCGTGGTGTGTGCGTTATGTGCCAGCATCCACTCGGCCTTGCCCGTCTGGCTGGGCGGCCAGGGCGACGTGGTGGGCCAGGCTTCCAACTACTTCCTCATCTGGTCGCTCACCGTGCCCGTCATGCAGCTGCATCATCTGAGCAACGGCATGCTGCGCTGCTCGGGCAACATGATCGTCCCGATGGCCATGGGCATCCTGATGTGCGTGCTCGATGTGGGGTTCAACACCCTGCTCATCCCTCGCTATGGCGTGACCGGTGCCGCCCTGGCCACCTCGCTCTCGGCCTGTGTCTGCGCGGCAGTCAGCACCACCTACCTGATGACGAGTAGTCCCGAACTGCACTTGAAAGGCACCATCGGACGCATCCGCATGGAATGGGACATCATCCGACGAGCCCTGCGCATCGGCCTTCCCATGGCCGTGGAGCACATCGTCTTTTGCGGTGCACAGATCGTCAGCACACTGATTGTAGCCCCTCTCGGCACCGTGGCCATTGCAGCCAACACCATCGGCATCACCGTCGAGAGCCTCTGCTACATGCCCGGCTATGGCATCGGTGAGGCGGCCACCACCCTCATCGGACAGAGCGTGGGAGCCAAGCGATACGACCTGGTCAACAGCTTCTCCATCCTGACGATGGCGGTAGGCATGACGGCCATGACGCTGCTGGGCATCGTGATGTACATCTTTGCCCCCGAACTGATGGCCTTCATGAGCATCGATACGGCCGTGCAGGCTGTCGGCACCGAGGCGCTCCGCATCGAGGCCTATGCCGAACCAATGTATGCCGCCTCCATCGTAGCCTACGGCATCTTCGTGGGTGTGGGCGACACGCTGGTGCCGTGCGTCATGAACCTCCTCAGCATCTGGATTGTGCGCATCCCGCTGGCCTGGCTGCTGGCTTCGCGCATGGGTCTGCAGGGCGTATGGCTGGCCATGTGCATCGAACTGTGCGTGCGCGGCCTCATCTTCATCATCCGACTGCGGCTCAAGAAACCGAAGAAGATTGAAAATTGAAAGTTGAAAATTGAAAGTTGAAAATTGAAAATTGAAGACAGAAAATGGCAACTATTAACTTGAATGGCCGAAAATGGCCGAAAATAAAATTTACCCCATAAAAAATCTGAGCATTTAGGTTTTCGGCCATTTTCGGCCATTCAAGTTCATATAAACAGAGACCTTTTTCACACGATTTCCACAGGTAGCGAAAATTGAAGGTTGAAGGTTGAAAATTGAAAATTGATAGATAAACTATGAAAGAAATAAAAAACGAAGAATTCGGAGGTGAACGCCCTCTGTACTGCGAGCACGATCTGAAGCTCGAAAACGTAACCATCCACCTTGGCGAATCGTCGCTGAAAGAGACCTGCAACATCCAGGCAGAGCATTGCACCTTCGAGGGCAAATACGTCTTCTGGGAGTGCCGCGGCTTCAAGACCACCGACTGCCTGTATCGCGAATCGGCCCGTTCCTCCTTGTGGTACAGTGAGAACGGCGAACTCGTCCGCTGCCAGGTGGAGGCACCCAAGATGTTCCGACGCATGAAGGGCATCAGGGTCGAGGACTGCCAGTTCCCCCACGCACAGGAAACACTGTGGGACTGCGAGGACGTGCACATTGCCAACTGCCGATTCGACGAAGCCGACTACATGGGCATGCACACCAACAAGGTGGAGATGGAGAACGTCGTGCTGAACGGCAACTACTCCTTCCAGTACGCCCACGACGTGGTGATCCGCAACTGCGTGCTCAACTCGAAGGATGCGCTGTGGGAGTGCGAGAACGTAACAGTCATCGACAGCGAGATAAACGGAGAATACCTGGCCTGGTACGGCAAGAACGTGCGGCTGGTGCGCTGCCACATCACGGGCGAGCAGCCTCTCTGCTACTGCGAGAACCTCGTCATGGAGGACTGCACCATGGGCGATGACGCCAACCTGGCCTTCGAGTACAGCACCATCGAGGCCACCATCAAGGGCGACGTGGTGAGCATCAAGAACCCCACAAGCGGACACATCAAGGTGGAGGGTAAGATTGGGGAACTCATCATCGACAAGAACCAGAAAGCCCCTGCCGACTGTGTCATCGAATAAGAATCAACGGAACATCGAATCATCGAAACATCGATCCATCGAAACATCGCCAAAAATCACTTGCGCTTGTTCCAATACCACTTCCACTGGGGCTTCGGCTTCTCGGTGGAAGTGTCTTTTTCTTCTATGGGATGATCGTGCTCCATCGGGGGTAATCCCAGCTTGGAGGCCAGCACACTCTCGTCGGCCATAGCCTTTTTGGCTGTTCGCCAAGCCTCGGTGGCAGAGAGCGTAGTAACTTTCTTCCTGCCTCGTTTAGGCAGGGTCGGTGCATCCGTTTCCACCAAGGCTGCCGCCTTGCTCTTGAGGTACGTCTTCACTTCAAAGCCATTGTCGGCACAGCATCGCAGGGCAGCCATCTTGGAGCGGTACTCCAGCGTGAGGGCATCCAGAGCATTACCGAACTGCTTCTTCACCTGCTGGTTGCCGATGGTGAACCTGGCCTTGTTGATGGCGGGTGCAAAGAGGGCGAGCAACTGAGCATGGAAGTAGTTGGCCGCCGCCATGACGCGCCCTTGCAGATGAGCGTCGCGACTATACTGGTCGGGGGTCTGTCCCATGCGTATCTGCTGCAGGATGCCCTGATATTGTGGCAGAAACTTCTCGGCCACATCGAGCACCTTCTTCAGGAACGTCGCGCGCGTGTCTTTTAATAAGGTAAGATAGTCGGGCTGCTGGTGGTAGAGATGTTCGTCGACCACACGCAGGAAATAGTTGAAGTCGGCCGCCAAACGTCCGAAACTGAACAGTTCGCCCAGCAACGAACGGAAGTAGGCAAAGCGCATCTCGTCGAGCTTGCTGCTGGCCGTCTTAGCCGCCTCCAGTTCCTGGGCAATGAAGGCATCTACCTGATGGTCCACGGTCATCGACTCGAGCTGGAGGGGATTGGCCAGCACCAGTCCCTCGAGCGTGCGACAACGGCTCAGTGCCACGTAAACCTGTCCGTGGGCAAAGCTGCGGTTGATGTCGAGCACGGCATGGTCGAAGGTCAGTCCCTGGCTCTTGTGTATGGTGATAGCCCAGGCCAGTTGCAGGGGGAACTGCTTGAAGGTACCATCCACCTCTTCCTTTATCTCCTTCGTATCGGGGTCGATGGCATAGCGCATGTTTTCCCACTCCAATTGGGGCACACTGATGGCTTTCATCTCGTCGGGGCATTGCACCCACACCTCGTCGGAGCTGAGGCGAACAACGGTGCCGATCTTGCCGTTATAATACTGTTGCTGGCCCGAAGGATCGTTCTTGAGGAACATCACCTGGGCTCCAACCTTCAGTCCCAACACCTTGTCGGCTGGGAAAGAGGAGTCTGGGAAAGTGCCCGTCACCTCGGCCACGTAGCTCTGCATCGTATCGTTGATCATGCCCAGCTGCGTCTCGTTGTAGCGTTGTGCCATGTAGTTGTGCGTGGTCAGACGGATCCACGCCTCCCCCACGGGCGGCCGGAAATTGGGCACATAGCGGGCACCAAGGACCTGTATTACGTCCTGGTCGATGCGGTTGTCGCGTATCTTGCCCAAGAGGTCTACAAAACTGCTGTCGCTCTGACGGTAGACGTGCTTCAGCTCGATGGTGACGTACTGTATCTGCTGCAGGGCCTTCGAACTGAAGAAGTAGGGCGTGTCGTAATGGGGAGCCAGCAGGCTCCACTCCTGATCGGTGGCCACGGGAGCCAGCTGCTGCAAGTCGCCGATGAGCAGCAACTGCACACCGCCAAAGGGACGGGTGCGGTCCTTGTACTTACGCAGCACGCCGTCGATGGCATCGAGCAGGTCGCATCGCACCATCGAAATCTCGTCGATGACCAGGAGGTCGAGCGTGCGCAAGATGTTCTTCTTCTCCTTACTCATCTGGAAGAAGCGGCTCTTGCCCTGCTGCGCCTCCGTCATGCCTGGCACATGCACGCCCGGAGAGAGCTGGAAGAGCGAATGGATCGTGGTACCACGGGCATTGATGGCGGCCACGCCCGTGGGGGCTACCACCGTCATTCGTTTAGGGGCCAGTTCCTTCAGTTTGCGCAGGAAGGTCGTCTTGCCCGTTCCCGCCTTACCGGTCAGGAAGACGGAAACGTCGGTGCCCTCCACGAATCGCCAGGCCAGGTTCATCTCGTCGTTGTGTGCCATGTTGAGGTTTTAGGGTTTGAGGGTTGAGGTTTTGGGTTTTAGGTTTTGGGTTTTAGGTTTTGGGTTTTAGGTTTGAGGTTTTAGGTTTTAGGTTTTTGGGGGTGGGGTTGTGAGGACAAAATTACGAAAAAGATTTGAGAAGAAAGACGAAAAGACGTACTTTCTGCCACGTTGTCAGCATTTTTGCCTTTTGCAAGAAGTTTGCACGCAAATGGAGCAAACAAACTAACTTAAAACCCACACATAACTATGAACAGACAACAGACAAACAACAACCAACAGGCGCAGATGGAGAACCTGAAGCGCTTTGCACGCAACCTCGTAGAGGATGCCAGAAACGGCAAACTGGACCCGGTCATCGGACGTGACGACGAGATACGTCGCGTACTGCAGATTCTGTCGCGCCGCACCAAGAACAACCCCATACTGATCGGTGAACCCGGTACAGGAAAGACGGCCATCGCGGAAGGATTGGCCCACCGCATCCTGCGTGGCGACGTGCCCGAGAACCTGAAGAACAAGCAACTCTTCTCGCTCGACATGGGTGCTCTGATTGCGGGTGCCAAGTACCAGGGTGAATTCGAGGAGCGACTGAAGGGCGTCATCAACGACGTGACACAGGCTGACGGCCAGATCATCCTATTCATCGACGAGATACACACATTGGTCGGAGCCGGCCAGACACAGGGCGCCATGGACGCTGCCAACATCCTGAAACCCGCCCTGGCCCGAGGTGAACTGCGCAGCATCGGTGCCACCACGCTCGACGAGTACCAGAAGTACTTCGAGAAGGACAAGGCCCTGGAGCGCCGCTTCCAGAGTGTCCTGGTCGACGAGCCGGGTGTGATGGAGAGCATCAGCATCCTGCGCGGACTGAAGGAGAGCTACGAGAACCATCACAAGGTGCGCATACAGGACGATGCCATCATCGCAGCCGTCGAGCTCAGCAACCGTTACATCACCGAGCGCTTCCTGCCCGACAAGGCCATCGACCTCATGGACGAGGCTGCCGCCAAACTGCGCATGGAGCGTGACTCAGTGCCCGAGGAACTGGACGAACTGACACGCCATCTGCGCCAGCTGGAGATTGAGCGCGAAGCCATCCGACGCGAAAAGGACGAAGCGAAACTGGCCAACTTAGAGAAGGAAATCGAAGCGCTGCGTCGCGAGGAAAACACTATGCGCCAGCAGTGGGAGGCAGAGAAGGCAGAGGCCAACCGGTCACAGGTCATCAAGGAACAGATTCAGCAACTGAAGCATCAAGCTGAACAGTACGAGCGCGATGGTGACTATGCTCGCGTAGCCGAGATTCGTTATTCCAAGTTACCAGCCATGGAGAAGGAACTGGAGACCATCACAAAGGCTACTCCTAAAAACGGAGACAAGGGGTTGGACAAGATGCTCAAGGAAGAGGTCACAGCCGATGACATCGCAGACGTAGTGAGCCGTTGGACGGGCATTCCCGTGAGCAAGATGCAAACCTCCGAGCGCGAGAAGCTGCTTCACCTCGAGGACGAACTCCACAAGCGGGTCATCGGTCAGGAGGAGGCCATCCAAGCTGTCAGCGATGCAGTGCGTCGCAGCCGTGCCGGCCTGCAGGACACTAAACGTCCCATCGGTTCCTTCATCTTCCTCGGCACCACGGGTGTGGGCAAGACGGAGCTGGCCAAGGCACTGGCCGAATACCTCTTCGACGACGAGACAATGATGACGCGCATCGACATGTCGGAGTATCAGGAGAAATTCAGTGTCACACGACTCATCGGTGCACCTCCGGGCTACGTAGGTTACGACGAGGGTGGACAGCTCACTGAAGCCGTGCGCCGCAAGCCCTACCAGGTGGTCCTCTTCGACGAGATTGAAAAGGCGCACCCCGACGTCTTCAACACGCTCCTACAGGTGCTCGATGACGGACGACTGACCGACTCGAAGGGCCGCACGGTCAACTTCAAGAACACCATCATCATCATGACCTCCAACCTGGGCAGCCATCTCATTCAGCAGACCATCGACCAGGCCAAGGACCACGAGCTGACACTCGAACAACAAGAGAAGCTCAACCACCAGCTGATGGACCTCCTGAAGCAGACCATCCGCCCGGAGTTCCTGAACCGCATCGACGAGACCATCGTCTTCACACCTCTCAACTGGGGCGAGATCAAGCAGATTGTGCGTCTGCAGATTGGCAGCGTGCAGAAGATGCTCGCACAGAACGGCATCAAGCTGGAACTCACCGACGAGGCCATCGAGCTGCTGGCCAACGCTGGTTACGACCCCGACTTTGGAGCACGTCCCGTAAAGCGCGCCATCCAGCGCCTCCTGCTCAACGACCTCTCCAAGGCCCTGCTCGGCGGCAACATCAACACCCAGTTGCCCATCATCGTGGAGAAAGCTCCCGAGGCCAACACACTTACATTCCACAACTAAGCATCAACCCTACACTCTCCCCGTCCTTTCACTGCAAAGGATGGGGATTTTTTCTTTGAACAGCAGAACATTCTGCCAGCCACAAAAAGAAAACCAAGTGTTCATTCTGTATTTACACGAATATGGAGGGAAAGATACGGCAACAGGGCAAAAAAAAGAGAGTTTTTCTTTTGTGTTAGAAAAAAAAACATTAACTTTGCAAATGAAGCAAATGCCGATTCACTACTGATACAGTGCGGCTAAATGAGACTTCATGAAATTTGAACTAATTAATAATCAAAATTTAAGGAAACATGAAAAAGATTCACATTTTGGGCGCTGCCTTCATGGCAATAGCGTTGAACATGGGCATTGCCTCTTGCGGCAGTGACAACAACGACATCGACGCACCTATCACAGGCGAGGAAATCGACAAGACTGACCAGACAATCAAGAGTATGCCTGCCACTTTCATCGAGGCCGTGAAGGATATTGACCAGACAGGCACCATCACCGTGCTCGACGCTCCTCTCTCCGACCTCTTCGTCATGGACAACGGTAAGATCATCGGCCGGTTGAGTCAGAAAAGTCAGGCACATACGCGTGCAGGCGAGAAGGAATTTGCAGAGGGAACCTATAGAGTGACCCCTGACGGTTCGCTCACGGCAACCATCGAGGGATATTCCATCACCATATCTGCCGAGAAGAAGTCCGTAATCATCAACAGCACAGAGTATGCCGCAGAGGTGACTGCTGCCAAGGTCACCAACGAGGCCAACGCCACTCTGTGCCGCACATGGTACCCCACAGAATACAATACCGTAATCTATGCCGGACAGAAGGCCATCGGCAACTACAAGAGCGCATCGATCCTTTCGCTCCAAAGCATCGTGAGCGCTGCCATTGGTACCGACGTCAAGCTGCTCAGTGGTGAAGTGGACAAGATCTCCTTCCTTGGCAACAACACCATCATCACCAACTACAAGGGCGACAACTACCAGGTGGCTACCTGGAGCTGGACCGACGAGAGTAAGGGCGAACTGAAGGCAAGCTTCTCTTCTGTGGACGAGAATCTGATGGCTGTCCCTGGATTCACCCGCTTCCAGACGGGCACGCCCAATACGTGCTTCCTCGTATCCTCCTTCCAGATTCAGGCTACGGGCAAGGACAAGGTGCCTTTCATGGCCGACATGAAGGTTATCATCAAAATGAAAGATGCCAAATAAAAAGATACCAAATAAACTGTAAAGAGACACTGAACAATGAAAAAGATATTCATGGCATTGGCTCTGCTTTGCGGCCTGCAAGCACAAGCTCAGATCAAGGGCGACAACAACCTTTTCAACCATCTCTCGGCCGGCCTCAACGTCGGAACCATGGGTATTGGTCTTGAGGTAGGTACCACCGTCTGCCCCTTCATCACCTTGCGTGCAGGTGTGGACATGATGCCAGGCATTACCTACAACAATACCATCAACTTCGACCGCCCCTCGGGATGGTATGACATCCCACTGGCTATGCGACGCCAATACCTGCCTACCGATGACATCAACACTGACATCCAGGGCAAACTCAACATGGTGAACGGCAAATTGCTCGTGGACATCTATCCAGGCAAGGACTGCATGTTCCACTTCACCGTCGGAGCCTATTTCGGCAGCGGAAGTCTGGCCACCATCAAGGCACGTGGCGAGACGCTCTACGGCATTCATGAATTCAACAACGACATTGACAATAGAGTGCCCGGAATCGGAAACGAAAAGATTCTGCTTGAGGGCTACGAGCTGGGTGTTGACCAAGGACGTGCCAAGGCAACCATCCAGACCAACGGCTTCAAGCCCTACGTTGGTATTGGCATTGGACGCACCACTCCGCGCAAGCGCATCGGTGTGAAGTTCGAACTGGGTGCCATGTTTTGGGGTACACCTACTCTGCACGACGATGTTCGCGACATCAGCATCAACAAGGACTATCCTGGCATCAGCAGCGACCTGTCCAACGGCCTGAAGATTGCTGGCAACGTATGCGTCTATCCCAACCTTAAGCTCAGCGTCTTCGGCCGCATCTTCTAAGTAAGAAAGGCGCACGGAAACTGAGAGAAACAAAAACAAAGCGTCGACGAGTATTGAAGACCACACTCGTCGACGCTTTCCTTTTTTATAGGGGGAGTTAATTCCTAAATACCATATATAATTACTGCTTCAGCAGGAACTGCTTGAAGCCTTCGAAGTCCTTACCGATTTCGATGCTCTTCTTCTCGCCCTTCATGAAGGCGGCAAGCTTTTCGGGGATGGCAACATCGCCACCACAGATTTCGTCGACCACACCCTTGAACTTGGCGGGATGAGCGGTTTCGAGGAAGATGCCCGTTTCGCCGGGCTGGAGCTGCTCCGTGAGGGCACGATAACCACAGGCACCGTGGGGATCGAGCTGGTAACCGGTCTCCTTGAGGCACTCGCGCATAGTCTCGGCAATCTGCTCGTCTTTGTAGGTGCAGCCGCTGATTTCCTTGCAGATGGCAGCATGATCCTGCTTGTAGAGTTCGTAGATACGAGCGAAGTTGCTGGGATCGCCCACGTCCATGGCATTGGCTATGGTCTGTACGCTGGCCTTGGGCTCGTACTTGCCGGTCTGGAGGTAGTTGTAGAAGATGTCGTTGGCATTGTTGGCCGCAATGAAGCGCTTGATGGGCAGCCCCATCCTGACGCCGAAGAGTGCCGAACAGATATTGCCAAAGTTGCCAGAGGGGACACAAACAACAACCTCATCCTTGCCCTGCTTCTTCATCTGCGCGTAGGCATAGAAGTAGTAGAACGACTGAGGCAGGAAGCGGGCCACGTTGATGGAGTTGGCCGAGGTGAGCTTCATGTGCGCGTTGAGGTCGGCATCCATGAAGGCCGACTTGACGAGGGCCTGGCAGTCGTCAAACACACCATCCACCTCCAGCGCGGTGATGTTCTGGCCGAGGGTGGTGAACTGGCACTCCTGGATGGGGCTGACCTTGCCCTTGGGATAAAGTACGTAAACGTGAACGCCGGGCACGCCAAGGAAACCGTTGGCTACGGCCGACCCCGTATCGCCCGAGGTAGCCACGAGAACGTTGACGAGGCGGTTGTCGCCGCTCTTCTTGTTGAAGTAACCCAGCAGACGAGCCATGAAGCGGGCGCCTACATCCTTGAAGGCAAGTGTGGGGCCGTGGAAAAGCTCGAGGCTGTATATAGAGTCGGTCACCTGGACTGCGGGCACGTCGAAGGCGAGCGTGTCGCAGACTATCTGATGAAGGTCCTCCTGAGGAATGTCCTCACCGAAGAAGGCGTCGGCCACCTGGCAGGCAATCTCCTGAAAGGTCATCTTGTCGATATTGTCGAAAAACTCCTGAGGCAGCTGCTTGATCTGCTCGGGCATATAGAGGCCACGGTCCTCGGCCAGTCCCTTTACCACGGCCTTTTCGAGGGTGGCCAGAGGGGCTTGTTTGTTGGTACTGTAGTATTGCATAATCTTTTTTCCTTATAAATTGTTACTTTTCCGGGTACAAAGGTACGAATAAGTGAGCGAAATGCCAAATTTATTTGAGGATTTCCGAACGAGAGTACCTAAGAGCGCAGCTCAAAGGTACGAATAAGTGAGCGAAATGCATGTTATTCACCCATCAACTGCTTCACCTCTTCGAGTGTGAGGCGTTGCTGAAGGTTGAGGTAGTAGTTGGGGTGCTGGATGCGCTTATCCACGGGGGGCAGTTGCATGTAGTCGCCATAGAGCACGGTGAGGTAGTCGTGGTAGGCACGGGGCACGGTGACGGTGGTGCTCTCGAAGGGCAACTCGATGACGTCGTGGAACCACTCGCTCTTGAAGATGCGGCCCTCCCACTGGGTGACGCAGACACACTTGGGACCGGTGCGGCCCACGTAGCTCTGCTCGAAGTCGAGGAAAGCCTGTAGGTAACGCTGTGGATTGCGCTTGCGCCACAGGTTGAGCACTCGCACGCCCAGTCCGTGGATGTCGCCCTTGGCGAGGCAACGGAACAGGGAACCGAAGGTGTAGTGGCTCAACGCGTTGATGTACTTGTCGAAGAAGTAATGGCTGCGGTACTGTCGGGCCGTGATGACCTCGTCGGACTCGTCGAACTCGTCGAGGGGGAAGAGGTCGATGAAGACACCCATCACCATGGGCAGACGCTCGAACTCCCAAACCGTGGTGTCCATGCGCGAAATCTTGGCAAAGGGCATGTAGTAGCCCTCGTCGGCCACGGAGATGACCTCGTAGCCCTCCTGCTTCAGGACGTCACCCATGGCGAGCAGACGGTTGTAGTCGGCACGGGGCAAGTAGATGTCGATGTCATCGTCCCAAGGGATGAATCCCTTGTGGCGGACGGCACCCAGCACGGTGCCACCGCACGCCACATAACGTATGTCGTGCTTGGCGAAGAAGTCCTTGGCAAAGAGGAATGTTTCCTGCAGCTTTTCTTTCAGAGCGTCCATGTCGTTTAGTTGTTTAGGGGGCTTGTCGTTTAGTCGTTTAGGGGATTGGTCGTTTAGTTGTTTAGGGAAATTACCTCATTCTTGCTTCTCTTGTTCGCGGCAGCGCTCCTCCCCTTTCGGGGAAGGCGGGGGAGAGGGGCTTTTTATCAGTCAAAAAGGTCGAGGAACAACTGGGCGCACCACAACTGCCACTTCTGGTTGCCTGTGAGCTGAGCCATAGGTATGTCCTGACGGAACTCGGGACGGCGGGGGCCTTCCCATTCACGGAAGATGGCATCAACGGGGCGGGGCATGGGAATCTTGAAGGGAATCTCCAGCTCGGGGTACTTCAGGGCATAGAGACCACGCACGAGGTACTTGGGCTCACCGTTGCGGACACGCTGCATGTCAAGCGGCTCGGCCATGACGAGGCGGGCGTAGGGATCGTAGTACGGTAGTCCGGCCACGGCAAAGGCATTGAGGTAGCTGCTGCTGCTCTCGATGGAGAATACCTCGTCCATGAAACGCATGTAGTCGATGCCCGTCTCGCCCTCGCGGTACTGCTCGTAGAGCTCGGTCTGTGCCTCGGCCACAGGATTGGCCAGCACGAGGGAGGGTTCGAGGAAGGTGTAGCGCTTGGTGAAGCCTTCGTAGTCCCACTGGGGCGTGATGAGCTTGTCCATACCACCGAAGATGAGGTCGGCACTCTCGCCCACGAGGATCATCTCCACGCCGTCCTTCTTGGCCATCAGAGCGGCCTTGTAGATCTGAGGCTCGATGGAGTGGACGGGCGCATGTTTCTGCGACATGACGATGGGGGTGTACTTCTTGTAGTCGTCGAAGGTGATCTCGATGAGATGGTGCACGAGACCGAACTTCTGACAGTACTTACGGGCACGCTCCACGTCGTCGTTGAAGACACCCGTGTCGGACACGAAGGTGTAGGCGTGGCTGCCAGGTTTGAGGTAGGCTGCCAGGTTGGCACTGTCCATGCCGCCCGAGAGCAGGATGCCGATGTTGTCGTACTGCTGGTAGAGCTGGTCTACCTGTTGCTGAATCTCGCGGTCAATGTCCTCCGAGGTCTTGACGGGAATCTTGTCCTCGTCCTTGATGGCCTCGTAGTTATGGTGGTGGAAGCCTTTGTAGAAGTCCATGTCATTCTTCCAGATGTAGCGGAAAGCAATGTATGAACTCAGGCAGAAATCTTTATTTTCCATTTAGTCGTTTGGGGGATTGGTCGTTTAGTCGTTTGGGGGTATTACCTTTTATTTTATCGCAGTCTCTGGATTGTCGCGCACCTGGCCCAACGCCTTGTTGATGAGCGTAGAGGAAACACCCTTGGTGTAGGGGAAGTAGACGATCTGTATGCCGGCCGCCTTGAACTCCTTCTCGTAGTCGCGCCACTTGGGGGTGTCGTACCAGTCGTCACCCACGAAGAGGTAGCTGGCCCCCAGCTTCTTGCACATGGTCAGCTTGTCCATGTCGCTCTGAGGCACTGCGGCATCCACAAAGCGGATGCTGCGCACAATCTCGAGACGGTCCTCAAAGGGGATCATGGCGTGCTTACCCTTGTAGGTCACCAGGTCGTCGGTCGTAACGCCCACTATCAGTTTGTCGCACATGCCTTTGGCATTCTTGAGGAGGTTCAGGTGACCCACATGAAAGAGGTCGAACACTCCGGCTGTATATCCTATTATCATTGCTTATATAGATGTGAATTGACGTTTGGGTTTCGAGGTCTTCGAGGTCTTCGAGGTTTCGATTCTTCGATTTTTCGATTTTTCGATGTCTCGAGGCTTCGAGGCTTCGAGGCTTCGTTTTCTCGATTTCTCGTTGTTTCTTTTTTCTTTATTTTTCTGTTTTCGTTTCGCGTGGTCGTCCGCTCAGCCAGGGGATGCGCTCCACGTACGGCACCATCCATGTGCAGAAGGCAAAGGCGAGGAGCATGAGGATGATCCAGTCGTCCCAATAGCCCTTCATGGTGTGCGTGTTCGTGGCCTTGACCATCTTGTAGAAGACTAGGATGGGGTAGTGCAGCACGAAGAAGACCATGGAGTGCTGGCCGATGTAGTTGATGGCGGGTATGCGGGGCATGTCGAGGGAGAGCAACAGGCCCGAGATGCCGCAGATGCTGCATACGATCTTGACGAAGGTGAGGGGGAAACTGCCTGTCCACGTGTTGGTGCTCATGGTGTACTCGCCCTCGTCGACGGTATTGAGCACGCAGAAGGCGACGATGAGCAGCGTGGAGAGGACAATCATGCGCTGTGGACGCAGGCGGGCTATCAGGATGCGCCAAACCTTGCCGAGGAAGAAAAGGAAGAGTCCCCAGAAGACGTTGTTCAGACTGAACCAAATGGGGTTGTCATGCAGGCAGAGCCAATAGCTGACAAAGGGGAAGAACAACGTAATATAATGCAACTTGAGCACCAGGGAACGGCTGCCGACAGGGATGCGGAGCGGCGGACATTTGCGCATGAAATGCATGGCCACGTAGGCCGTGAAGAAGGAGAGCAGGAACCACGTGGGTGCGTTGCCCCAGAAGGAACTGGTGGTCCAAAGGTGCGACAGGGTCATCTCCTTCACCATCGAATTGCTCTTGGGCAGGAAGAACACCACGAAGAAGAACCATACCAGGCAGCCCACGGCGCCCCAGACAAAGTAGGGGACGAGCAGCTGGCGCGTCTTCTTCTTGAGGAACGTCATGGAGTCGCCCTCGACGGTCTTGTTGAAATAGCCGGCTTTGAAGAAGAAGAACGACATGAAATAGTACGTCCAGTGCATGACCTGCATCCACACCTCGTTGCCGTTCAGGCTGCACATGTTGGTGATGTGCATCATGATCATCCTGATGATGCAGATGCCGCACAGGAAGTCGAAGGCATGGTTACGCTGTTTCATAGCACGTTACTGTCTGGCAGTCACTCGTTCTCTTCTTATCAATATCCAAAAATCTCCTCGGTGCTGACGCGCTTGATCTTGCCCAACTTCTCCAGCGTGGGCATGTCGAGTTCCTTCTCGTCACCCAGGATGAGGTAACGGTAGGTGCGGTTCTTGACGTTCTCCTTGTGGAAGTTGGCCAGGTCAGACAGCGACATGGACTGCGTCTTGCGATAAATTTGCTCGTTGGGGTCGCTGGTCAGACCCAGGTCTTTGAGCGACAGGTAGTAGCGGAGCACGCTGCCACGGGTGATGCGCTGGGTGGCCATGCGTTTCAGGATGGCGTCCTTGGCCAACTGGAAGGCACCCTCATCCAGGGGCATGTCCTCGGTAATCTGGTGGAAGACGTCGAGGCAGTCCTTCATCTTGTCGTTCTGCGTGATGATGTTCTCAAAGAAGAAGTTGGTCTCGCCCTTGTGGTCAGGGTTCACGTAGTAGGCACTGGCACTGTAGGCCAGACCGCGTGCCTCGCGCAACTCCTGGAAGACCACGGTGTTCATGCCACCACCGAAGTACTCGTTGAAGAGGTCTGTCTGGGCCTGCTTGTCGGGGTCGTACAACTGTCCGTTGTTGCTGTAGCTGCGCATGTAGATGTTCTTGGCGTCGTAGGGTGCCAGGAGGATTTCGGGCTCCGTGACCACTTGCGTCTTGTAGTAGCAGTTGGGGGCGGCAGCGATGGGCTTCTTGCTCATGGCGTGGAGCTTGAGCAGCTTGCCAACCTCGGCCTCGCTGGCGGGACCGTAGTAGCAGATGGTCTGCTCGTAGTTCTTGAGGCTGCGCAGGGCCTCGAGCAGCTCGGCGGGCTTGACAGCCTTCATCTCGGCTTCGCTCAGCAGGTGGGTGGAGGCATTGTCGGGGCCGTAGATGCCGTAGGTGACGAGACGCTGGAAGTTGGTCTTCTGCTCCAGCTTGTCGTCGGCACGCATCTTCAGGATGTCGTCAATCATCGCTTGGAGCACGTCTTCGTCAGCGTTCGACTTGTAGAGCCAATCCTCGGCCAGCTGCATGGCCGCCTTCATGTTCTCCTGCAGACCGCGGATGTTGACGGTGGTGCGCTCCACGCCGGCATTGACGCTGATGTCGCAGGCCAGACGGTAGAGCTCGCTCTGCAACTGCTCGGCACTCAGCTTTCCAGCGCCCAGGTATTCGAGGTAGCTTGTGGCCAGATCGAGCTTGACGTCCTGCTTGGTGCCGTGCTCGATGACGTAGCTGAGCTGGAAGAGGTCGTTGTCATCGTTGTGCTTGTAGAGCAGCGAGTTGCCGTTCTTCAGCGTGGTCTTGCTCATGTCCTTGTCAAAGTCGACGAACTTGGGCGCGATGGGCTTCACCTGCTGCCCCAGCAGCTCGCTGACAAAGGCGCTCTGCTTGTCGCGGTTCATCTCGATGGGCGAGATGGCCGGTTTCTCGATCTTCTTCTCGTTGGGGTCCTCGCCCTGCTTCTTGTAGACGCAGACGTAACCGTCGCTCAGCCACAAGTTGGCAAAGTCGACGATGTCCTGCTTGGTCAGTCTACTGATGCGGTCGATGCGCTCAACCGCGTCCTGCCAGTCCACACCGTTTATGAAGGCCTCGACCATCTGGCTGGCACGCTGCTCGTTGCTCTCCAGGCTCTGCATGTAGCTGCGCTTCATGTTGTTGACAATGGCCGTGAGCATTGACTCGGGGAAGTCACCCTTTTTGACTTTGCCTATCTCCTGAAGCATGAGGTCACGCACCTGCTCCAGTGTCTGTCCCTCCTTGGGGAGGGCGAGGGCCATGAGCGAACCGTAGTCGGCCATGCCCATGTCGTAGCAGTACGAGGTGAGTACCTGCTGACTCTGGTTCAGATCGAGGTCGAAGAGGCCGGCCTTGCCGTTGCAGAGCAACTTGGCCAGCACCTCCAGCTTGTCGTATTCCCGGTCGTTGATGCGGGGCATGCGCCATGCCAGCACGGCCATGTCACGCTCACGTCCCATGACGTCCTTGTAGACCGGAGCCGTCAGGGGCGCCTCGGCGGGGAACGCCATCACGGGCAGGTTGGGATTGGCTTTCCAATCCCCGAAAGCCTTGTCCAGAATCGTGACGATGCTGTCGGGGTTGCCGCCCAGGTCGCCGCTCATGCAGATGGCCACGTTGTTGGGCACGTACCACTGCTGGTGGAAGCGCTTCACGTTCTCCAACGAAGGATTCTTCAGGTGCTCCTGCGTACCGATGACCGTCTGCGTACCGTAGGGGTGGTGGGGGAAAAGCGCACGGTTGATGGCCTGCAGAACCTTGTCATTGTCGCTGGTCAGGTGGATATTGAACTCCTCGTATACAGCTTCCAACTCGGTGTGAAAACCACGGATGACGAGGTCTTGGAAACGATTGTTCTGCACCTTGGCCCAGCGTTCTACTTCGTTGGCGGGAATATCTTCAATGTAGCATGTCACATCCTCACTCGTGTAGGCATTCGAACCCTCCGAACCAATGCCGGCCATCAGTTTGTCGTACTCGTTGGCGATAGCAAAGCGGCTGGCCGCGTACGACAAGCTGTCGATGACGTGATAGATAGCCTTGCGCTGCTCGGGATCGGTGGTCTTGCCATACACCTCGTACTGAGCCTCAATCTGATCCAGGATGGGGCGTTCGGCAGCATAGTTCTGCGTGCCGAACTTCGACGTGCCCTTGAACATCAGGTGCTCCAGGTAGTGGGCCAGACCGGTGCTCTCGGCTGGGTCGTTCTTGCCACCGGCCCGTACGGCGATGTAGGTCTGTATACGGGGCTGCTCGGGATTGTCGCTCAGGTAGAGGGTCAATCCATTTGCCAACTTGTAGATGCGCGTCTTCATGGGGTCGTTATCCCACTGAAGGTATGTGGGGTTTCCTGTGGCTTGTCCCCCAATCCCTGCCAGGCATAGCAGGAAAGACAACATTATTTTCTTAATCATCATTTATGAACCTATTACGTGTTCCTTATATATATTATATCGTTTCACGATGCAAAGTTACAGAAAAAAACAATGCAAAAGACAAAAAACAAGAAAAAAGTTTGGCGGAATAAAAAAAAAGCACTACCTTTGCACCCGCAAATCAGAAATGATTGCTGATGTTGCTGCTTTAGCTCAGTGGTAGAGCGCATCCTTGGTAAGGATGAGGTCCCGAGTTCAACTCTCGGAAGCAGCTCGCATATGGTGGGTGGTTCCCGGGTTGTTCTCTTGTAGACGCTCGGGAACTTTTTTAATTTTACCAAGCAATGGAATACACAAAGATCGCCACGATACGGAACGATTTCAAGACCAAGTTCGGAGTGCCACGCCAGAGCGGGCTGGCACCCAGTGCAGAAGCGTGCATCGTCTTCGAACCGGCTTACCGCAACGTCGAGGCGCTGCGAGGGCTGGACGGCTATTCGCACCTGTGGCTGCTGTGGGACTTCAGCGAGGCGCATCGTAAGGACGGTGAGTGGTCGCCTACCGTCCGCCCCCCTCGTCTGGGCGGAAACCAGCGCATGGGCGTTTGGGCCACACGTTCGCCTTTCCGCCCCAACCCCATCGGTTTGAGTTCGGTACGCATCGAGCACATTGAGCTCTCATCGCCCGAGGGACCTCGTATCTTGGTCAGTGGAGCCGACCTGATGGACGGTACACCTATCCTCGACATCAAGCCTTACCTGCCTTTCACCGACTGCCATCCAGATGCAAAGGGTGGCTTTGCCGCCGAGGCTAACCTGTCAATCCGTCCCTTGCAGGTTGTCATACCCGAGGCAATGAAGCAACCTTTCTCAACAACGCAGTTGGACACACTTCGGGAGGTACTCTCGCAGGATCCACGCCCTCACTACCAGCACGATGACCAGCGCATCTACACGATGGAGTATGCCGGGAGAGAGATCAAGTTCCGTGTGGTCGACCAGACCGCAGAAGTCATAATGAGAAAACAATGAAAACAGAAGTCACACTTGCTCTTCTGTTGGGTGTCATCCTGGCTCCCTACCTTCCTTGCAGTATCTGGGAAGGGGTGGCGGCCATGAGCATCCTTATCGCACTTTCCTTTTTTCTTTTTCACAGAGACATCAACAGCTGGTACGTGCTCGTACTCAGCATCGTTGTCTTCGGCTTCACCTACAGCAAACTACGTGCACAATTGAGCAACGAAACGACGGACAGGCCACCGGTATCAGCATACGTCATCAAGGCAGAGAAGAGCCTCACCAGAAGCCGCCTTTCACCCGAGCACCAACATGTACTGAGTGCCATGCTGATGGGCGACCGCCAGAAACTGACCCAAGAGCAGAAACTCACATTCCGCAATGCGGGGGCACAGCACTTACTTGCACTCAGCGGCCTTCACCTAGCCATCCTCACCACACTGCTCTACAGCCTCATCCTGCGACGCGCACGCTTCACCCGATGGCGATGGCCCGCTCTGCTGGCCACGCTCTTCCTGCTGTGGTGGTATGCCTTCATGGTAGGAATGCCTATGTCGCTGATGCGCGCCTCACTGATGTACACATTATTCATAGTAGGACAGTTCTCCAACCGCGGCACACGCGGCTACGAAATACTCTCCAGTACCGTCTTCCTGATGCTGCTCATCGAACCGCAATGTGCCTTCGACATAGGTGCACAGCTGAGCGTGGCAGCTCTTGTCGGACTCACGCTCTTCGCCCCGGTCCTGAGCAACATCACCATGATGACGGACATTGCCGACGAATACGCCCCCCCGCGCTTTCCCTGGCTGCAGAGGCTATGGAGCTTCGTCTGCGTCTCGTTCTCAGCCTGGCTGTTCACCATGCCGCTCATCATCTACTACTTCCAGCAGTTGCAGGTATGGCAACCGTTGGTCAGCACGATACTGGTACCGGCCACGTCCATCCTGCTTCACACAGGCGTTGTCGTCGTGGCATTGTCACTGTTGGGTTCCGAAATCCTCCTCACCCCTCTCTCCATCCTGCAAGACCTGCTGATGGACGGTTTCGACTGGATACTTTCCCTGGCGGCAGCACTCCCCTACTCGACCGTTAACCTGCAAGGCATCTCCGTCCTGCACGTCCTCCTGCTGTATGGTCTCTTTGCCATCCTGGGCGTAGCACTTAAATATCACTCCCTCAGGGTTTGGCTGACCGCCACCTTCTGCTGCGTCGTTCTGCTCACGCTCATGATGTTACTCTCCACCCCATAAGCACACAGGGAAAAACCGTCTACTCAGCCGGCTCCACGCAGAAGCGACACACCTCACCCGTCCTTGGATGCACGAATGACAACTCCTCGGCATGCAGGCAGAGACGTCTGCCCGGATTACCGTACAGGCGATCCCCAACGATGGGGTTGCCCAGTCCCAACGGGTGGGCACAGTGCACACGTAACTGGTGTGTGCGACCCGTATGGGGCCACAGATGAACAACGGCATGTCCGTCCTTATTCGCCACCACACAATACTCCGTAATGGAACGCTTGCCATACTGCTCATTGACCATCTGACGAGGACGGTCCGTGATGTCGGGACAAATCAGCAGATCAATGCGTCCCTTGCTGCCCACCTCCAACTCGCGCTCCAGCAAGGCTGTATAGCGCTTCCGCACCTTGTGCGTCACAAACTGCTCCTGCAGAGTGTGGTAGGCGGTGTCGTGTAATGCCAGCACCATCAGTCCGCTGGTGTCCATGTCCAGACGATGCACGATGAGCGGTCCGTCCGCCTGCGGAAAACGGGCACGCACCTCCTCCTGCACACTGGGCAGCGCATCCTTGCCGGGAACGGCCAGCATGCCGGACGGCTTGTTCACCACAACGATATCATCGTCCTGATAGACAATTCGGAGCGGTGCTTCAATGGCTTTCAGCAACGGATTCGGCTCTACGTCAAGTCCCACAAGCATGTGGCGGAGCAGCGGCTTGCACTTGGCACTGCAGGCCGGATAGAAACGCCCCTCCTCGCGTATCTCGCGCTTCGGTGACTGTCCCATCCAGAACTCTCCCATGCAGAGCGGCTTCAAGCCACGGCGGTAGGCAGCCTGCAGAAGCTTCGGAGCACAGCAGTCACCGGTCCCGGAGGGGGGGACGGTATCGCCGAACAACGACTGCATCCCCGCATTTTCACCACGTGCATTACAGAACTGATACTGCGCAAAGAGCCAGCGTTGCAAGGCAATGGAACGACGAGCCGCCTCCTCATGCCGGGACGTGCGACCCGCAGCATCGCCGGCCTCGTCCTTTACCAACGCACTGATGGCAACCTCTTCCTGTTTGAAGTAACTACCTTCCCCCATCAGGTCGTAGACAGGTTCCACGAATCCTTCCTGACAAGTCCTGCCGTCCAACGTACCAGAGAAGGCGGACAGATAACACAGCGTGTCCGATGCCTTCCCCTCATCCTCATTCGCCTTGCAGACCAACACACCGAACATCTTGCCACGACCAATCTCAGCCTCCCACTCGGGATGCCGACGCAACACCTCCCGGACCTCTTCACTTGCCTGCACCACCAGGGGGTGGGGCGTATAGCAATGCGGAAAGGTAAACTGTTCAGGCGGCACCTCCATACTGACAAGTGGATGTACGGCAGAATCCATCACTCCCTTAACTCCTTTAAATCTCTTAATACCAGACCTCCCAGACACCCCCCCCCATGATGTCGGCATAATCAAGGTAGGTCTTTGTGTAGGCTTTTCCGTTCAACTTCATCTTCTTGATGCAAGGTTTATCGGCAGTGCCTCCATGCGTCTGGATGGTGAAGGTATTGCCATCTCCCACGTTCAACACAGCTTTTTCCACGATGGGACTGCCAATCTGATAGCGTCCACCGCAAGGTTCCACCTGATAGAGGCCCAGAGCAGAAAGAATATACCAGGCCGACATCTGGCCTACGTCCTCATTGCCACACAGTCCGGCAGGCTGATCGGTGTAGAGTTCATCCATCACCCGGCGCACCATGCGTTGCGTCTTCTGGGGCTGCCCCACATAATTGTATAAATATAAGGTATGGTGGCTGGGTTCGTTGCCGTGGGCATACTGGCCGATGAGTCCGGTAATGTCGGGGTTGGCATTGGCACCCAAGTCGCTGTCGGCCGTAAAGAGTGAGTCGAGACGGCCGATGAAGGCGTCACGACCACCCAGCGTCTCCACCAGTCCCTGTACATCGTGAGGCACGAGCCAGGTGTACTGCCAGGGATTACCCTCAGTGTAGTCTCCCGTCTGATGACCGGGATTGAAGCCCTCGATGCTGCGAAACTTACCGTCCTTGCTCAGCCCACGCATGCAGCGCACACGGGGGTCAAAGAGCTTGCGATAGTTCTGGGCTATGGAGGCGAAGTGCACGCTGTCCTCCTTATGTCCCAGCATGCCGGCCACCTGCGCCACGCTCCACTCGGCCAGGTAGTATTCCAGGTTCTTGGCCACGGTCTCACCCTCGGTGCCGTCGTAGGGAAGATACCCCAGTTCCTCCAGGTAGTGCTTGCCACGGTTGGGCTTCAACATCGAAGCCTTCAGCGCCTGATAGGCCTTCTCGTAGTCAAAACCCTTGACACCCTTCAAACAGAGGTCAGCCAGGACGGGGATGGCGGGACAGCCTACCATGCAGTAGGTCTCGCAGCCCATGAGGTGCCACACGGGCAACTCACCGCGCTCGTCAGCGATGTGCAGCATGACCTGGGCATAGTTGGGCATGCGGTCGGGCATGATGAGGGTGGCCAGGGGGTGGGCAGCACGGTAGGTATCCCAAAGCGACCAGGTAGTGAGGTTCTCGAAGTCACCGGCCCTGTGCACCTGATAGTCGGCACCGCGCCAGTCACCGCTGACGTCGTTCCAGGTCTGGGGCGCCATCATGAAGTGGTACATCGAGGTGTAGAAGATGCGTTGCTCACGCTCGGTGCGGAAGGTGGCCTGCACGCGTCCCAGCTCACGCTCCCACTCGTCGGTAGCGGCCTTGCGCACACGTTCAAAGTTCCAGTCGGGTATTTCGGCTGCCATATTGTTGATGGCATTGATCTCGCTCGTGGGCGAAAGCGCCACCTTGACCTGCACGGTCTCTCCGGGACCTACGGAAAAGACAGCCTGTCCGTAGGAACTGTTGGGTCCCTCGGTGAGGAAGGCTTCCATGGGCTTGCTGAACTGCATGCAGAAGTACACATGCTGCTCGTTGGCCCAGCCGTGGCTGATGCGGTAGCCTACCAGTGTCTGGTTGTCCATCTGCACCATGCGGGCGGTCGTGAGGCGGTCGCCGATGCCATTTTCGAGGTCGATAACAATGCGGGCATCGCCGGTGCCACGGGGCCAGGTGTACTTATGGTAGCCCACACGACGCGAGGCCGTCATCTGACAGAGGATGTGCGAACGGTCCAGCACCACACTGTAGTAGCCGGGCGTCACCGCCTCCGTCTCATGGCGGTAGCGGGAGGCCAGTCCCTCCCGGCTCAGCTCTACCTCGCCCATGGTGGGCATGAGGGCAATGTCGCCCAGGTCGCTGCAACCGGTACCGCTCAGGTGGGTGTGGGAGAAGCCTACGATGCTGTCGCCGTCGTAGTGATAGCCCGAGCACCAATCCCAGCCGGTCTCAATCTGGGTCGGTCCCACATTGACCATGCCGAAAGGCACGTGGGCGCCGACAAAGACATGCCCGTGGTCGGCCGTACCGATCATGGGGTCTACATAGTCCACCAGCTGCTGAGCCGCAGCCGACAGGGTGAGGAGTGAGAGAAGAAGGGTGTAGAGTTTTTTCATCGTCAGTATGTCCTTTTAGGTTTGCCTGTTTGTTTATCATTGCAAAGGTACTCATTATCTTTCAAACAATCGTCAACAAACTCGCATTTTTCACTCTTCAACCCTCCTTTTCCTCTTTTTCTACCCATTTATGTTAAAAACAATATGCAATCTGCTGTTTTCACCATCGAAGTGAGCGTTATTTACAGAAAAATCAGTATTTTAGCGCTCAAGGAGCGCGACTGACACAGTCTGTCATGCTTTAGGAGATCAATAAGAGATTGTTGTAAGATGCATGTGAACGATTAAGGCTTCGCGCCTTCCATGGTCTTGGGCATAGACATATTTTTGCTGTATTATAATCAATTATGTGCAAATATAAAGATACTAATATAGGAATCAAGAAGCTCAAATTTACATAGAAGCGAGGCATGATGGTTGTTTACTTGACTGATGGTCGTGTGGTAATGGTATCCGTAAGTTACTTCCATGATATTAAGCACATACCTGTTAAAGAGCGTTCAAAGTGGTATACTCTTGACGACCAGTATTTCACGTTCGAAAATATGTCACGTGTGTATTCCGTGAAGGATGTACTCAACTACAATATGGTTCAACAGTAATCCTACGACGTCATCGGCTCTGGTGACAAGCGGTGTCAGCGAGTTTTCTTTAGGTACTTCTGGACAATCTCATTCAGGATGTCATCCCTCAGCAGCCACATCAGAGCGGCATAGATTCCACCGGCCATCAGTACACGACTGACAAGTAGGGCCCAGAGGTTATGGACGCCGGAGGTGGCATATCCGGTCAGGGCCATGGTTAGCACGGAGGCGAGCAGATAGGGGGCCACATCCCTTGCCAGCATCGTCCAGCGATAGGCGATATAGCGGTTGGCAAAGAACTGCCACACACCGAGCCAGAGTACCTGGAAACAGACGAACGCCACAATCATCGGCATGATGCCTTGCCCCACGAAGCACCACACCACCAGCAACTGCACGACGACCTGCGACACGCCCAACCACAGATAGGCTCGGCCGTTGCCCGACGAGATAGTGAGGTTGCGGTACAGGGTGTAGAGCGGCAGGAAGGCACCGCCGATGCAGAGCACACGCATCATGGGCACACTGTCAATCCACTTCTCCCCTATCGAGATAAGGACAAACTCACGGCTCACGAGAGCCAAACCCAACATGGCTGGCATGGCAAAGAAAGCCGTGAACCGCATCATCTTACGAAACACACGACGCTCACGTTCCCGGTCATCGGTGACTTCCACGAGCACGGTTTGGGCCAACTGCCCCACGGTCTCGGACACCATCTTCGAGGCCATCAGGTTCCACTTGTGGGCCTGCGTGAAGTTGCCTACCATCCTCTGGTTCTTGAAACTACTACCGATGATGAAGGTCAGCAGGTGTTCGCTGAGCGTATTGACCACGTTGGTAACGAGCATGTGCATACCGAACCCCATCATGCGACGCACTGGGGCGAACGAGAAGTGCAGTGAGGGCAGCCAAAGGCAGTACCAGAAGCGCCCCAAAGTAATGAGACTGATATATGTAAGTTGTTGTCCCACAAGGCTCCAATAGGTCATATCGTTGACTGCCATCACGATACCCACCACACCAGAAAGTGCCAGGGCAGTGAGACTGAGAATGGCTATCTCACGGTTCATCAGATTCTTCTTGAGATAAGCCCCCGAAGAGATGGAGAGTCCAGCAATGACAAAGCCGAGAAATACGACACGCGACACCTCCACAAGGCAGGGCATGTTGAAGTTGCGGGCCAGAAGAGGCGCGCAGCAGAAAAGCACGGCATAGAGACCGAGGCTCATGAGGAAGTTGAACCAGAAGACGGAATCATAGTCACGCTTCGTGGGCTTTTGCAGGTTGATGAGGGCTTGCGAGAACCCGCTGTCCTGCAGGTTGGCGGCCAGGGTGGAGAAGATAGTCAACACGCCAGTAACACCATAGTCGGCAGGACATAGAAAACGTGCCAGCACAATGCCGAACACAAGGTTCAGCACCTGCGTGGCACCATTGTTGAAGGCGCTCCACACGAGGCCGCGCGCCGTCTTGTCCTTCAGATTACTCTGCATACAAGCAGTCTCCCCCCTCCCTCTCGCGTCAGTCTTCAATGGTAAACAGTTGAGCAAAGCCCGTCATATCGAAGACGTTGCGCACCAGAGGTTGAAGACCCTTGATCGTCATATCGGCGCCGACCTCCTTGGCTTGCTTGGCCATGCCCAGGAACTCGCGCAAGCCCGATGAGCAGATGTACTCCATGCCAGAACAATCCAGGACAAGGTGCGAGCCGAAGCCCAGATGCACCTCCTTGACCTTCTCCTGCAGTTTCTCCAGGTGTTTTGCGTTGAGGGGTTCGTCGATGGTGATGGTTATGGTGGAGGTCTCCTTATTGCTTATTACGTCCATAATGTTTGATGGTATTCTGTTTGATTGATTAGTATATTCTCTGCAAAGATAGAATCTTTTCCGCAAAATGCAAAAAAATGATGCAGATTATTTTGCAGATTGTGTATTTTTGAATAATTTTGCAAGAGAAAAAACAAAATCAATTCATAAAACATCATGACAGTATCCATCACGTCTGAAGCAAACCAGTACATCGCCACTATCAGCGGAAGGCTCGACACAGCAGCTGCCCCCAAATTCCAGCAGGACATACAGCCTCTCATCGAACATGCCGACAAGAATATCACCCTCGACTGCTCGAGCATGGAGTTCATCAGCTCATCCGGCCTCCGCATCTTCCTCACCATCCGCAAGGCATCCATGGCCAAGGGCGGCAAGGTCATCATCAAGGGACTCAGCGACGAGGTGAAGAACGTCTTCACCATCACAGGCTTCAACAGTCTCTTCGAATTCGAATAGAGACACCACCACACACGCCACACCCGAAGTGGGTGCGACAACAACAACGAGCATGAAAGAGATTATCCTGCACAATAGGATCGAGGAGATTGAAAGACTGGGAAACTTCGTCGACGAACTCAGCGACGAATTGGGCATCGACCCGGGCACGGCATTCAACCTCAATCTGGCACTCGAGGAGGCGGCCACTAACATTATCAACTACGCCTACCCCGAGGGGGAGGACCACACATTCTCCATCACGGCACGCAAGGACGACAAAGCCGTGCTGAGCTTGTCGCTCAGGGATTCGGGCACAGCCTTCAATCCACTCGAAGAGGCACCCGAGGTCGATACCACACTGGGCGTAGAAGAACGCGCCATCGGCGGTCTCGGCATCTTCCTCATCCGACAGATAATGGACAGCGTGTCCTACGAACGGACCGACGGGCAGAACATACTGACCATGACCAAACAACTATGAATATAAAGAAAGACAGGCCGCAAGCTCCAACGAACTTGCGGCCTGTCTTTTTATATTGTATCACGGGTAGGTATAAAAAAAAATTGATTGTCATCCCGACAACCAATCTTTATTAACCTTAAATCTAATACCATGAAAAACACTTAGCGGTGCGTACGGGACTCGAACCCGTGACCCCATGCGTGACAGGCATGTATTCTAACCAGCTGAACTAACGCACCATTATAAGGTCTTGTGAGCGGAAAACGTGACTCGATGCTTTTGAATCTTGAGCTCGTTTAGCTCTTCGAGCGGAAAACGAGACTCGAACTCGCGACCCCAACCTTGGCAAGGTTGTGCTCTACCAACTGAGCTATTTCCGCAATTTCACGCTGCGTTTTCTCGCATTGCTTTCTTGAGTGGGTAGAGATGGATTCGAACCACCGAAGGCGTAAGCCAGCAGATTTACAGTCTGCCCCATTTGGCCACTCTGGTATCTACCCTTACCACTGCCCTCTGGCAGTTGGTGACTCCTGCAGGATTCAAACCTGCAACCTTTTGATCCGTAGTCAAATGCTCTATTCAGTTGAGCTAAGGAGCCATCTCTCAATAATTCCGTGGGCGATGACGGATTCGAACCGCCGACCCTCTGCTTGTAAGGCAGATGCTCTGAACCAGCTGCGCTAATCGCCCATTGCATTCGATTTTCATTGAAGAACCGCTGTTCTTTCTCGTTTGCGGTTGCAAAGGTACGACGATTTTCCGATTCCACCAAATCTTTTCGCAACTTTTTTTCAAAAAAAGTGCAATTTTCTTGTTTTTTGCACGAAAAGGGCCCTTTTCAAGGCCCTATCACTGTCAAATGAGAATTTATAAGCGTCACACGCACCTCATCGTTTCTATCAAAAAAAACGGCTTAGTTGGCAGCCACGTCCTTCTTCTCATCGAAGGACTTGAGCACATTTACAGCCTCCATATTGCGACCGATGGTCAACTTCAGGTCCTTGGGGGCCACGATGGTGATGTGCAGGGGCTCCTCGCTCTGCATCAACTCGTCGATGTCACGACTGTTAATCTTCAGCACACCGTCCTTCACCTCGTAGCGGACAGCAGAGGCCACCATTTCATTCTGAGCGGCAACGTTCACGCTGTAGGTTTCGCCAGCAATGATGCGGACACGTGCGGGAACGTTAACACGAACTTCGTCGAAAGAAGCAGTCTCAACACGCTTTGCATTTGCGGTAGCAGCCATCATGATGGCGCTTGCCAGAATCATCATCTTTTTCATAACTTCAATCTTTTTACCTTTTTTGTTGTTTTTGATTAAACATCCTCCGTTCGACTCTCGCTCGAGCCCTTTCATCATAACGGAGCTTTGTTCTCTCTCTCTTGAATTCTTTGCTTTTTCTTAAAACAATCTTAAATCTGATACAATCTTTACCTAACTAAAACAATCTTTGCGAACAATCTTTTTTTTTCAATAAGAACAATCTTTTTACCTTTCCAACCAATACCTTATATAATATATAGTGGCATGGCTTATGTTTTCGCATCCCGGTTCCCTCGCTCGGGAGTTCCTTTCCGTATTTTGACACTGCAAAGGTAGCACCATTTCTGATAGCCGCCAAACGAAAAACATGTTTTCTAACATATTTTTACACGTTATTGACCTATATCAAGCACCTCATGCAATAATGTCAGTACACAAGGTTGCTTTTGTCAAAATGGCGTATTTTTATGCTGCACAACATATAGCAAAGCAATTTTCGCCCTCTCAATGCCGTTTTCTATACTTTTTCGCAAAAATTCCTTCCATTATATTTTGAAATCTCAATTTATTGTCCTACCTTTGCACCCGCAAACGAGAGAGCAATGCCTCTCTCCCCAAAACGGTGCGTTAGTTCAGCTGGTTAGAATACATGCCTGTCACGCATGGGGTCACGGGTTCGAGTCCCGTACGCACCGCAAGAAGGAGTCCAATCGGGCTCCTTTTTTTGTAGTTGCTTATTGGTTAACATAACCTCCAGTGCACCAATAACGAATATTTTGATAAAAATTTGGCCGTTTCAAAGAAAAACCTTACTTTTGCAAAAAATAGCTGAAACGACAGAGAAAGGAGGAGTTTATGTACACATCCGACAAGTTGGTACGATTTGACTGGGCCATCAAACGATTGCTCCGCAACAAGGCTGATTACTGTATTGTAGAGGGCTTGCTTACGGCATTGCTAGGCAAGAAGATTCTCATCAAATCATTGCTCGAGAGCGAAGGAAACAAGGAGACTGAGACCGACAAGTTTAACCGCGTAGACATCCTGGCAGAGGACGAGAACGAGAATCTCTACATCTTCGAGATTCAGAACAACCGTGAACTGGACTACTTCCACCGCATGGCATACGGGACCTCCAAATGCATCTCCGAATACATGAAACAAGGCGAACCGTACGAGAAGATTCGTAAGGTGTATTCCATCAACATCGTATACTTCTCGCTTGGGCAGGGTAAGGACTACGCTTATAAGGGCACCACGAAATTTGTCAGTATGCATGACGAAAACGACGAATTAGTACTGTCGGAGGCACAGAAGGACGCCTTCCATTGTGAAACTCCTTCTGAGATATTCCCCGAGTATTACCTATTGCGCATCGATATGTTCGATCAAGTTGCCACGACGCCACTCGACGAGTGGATAAGTTTTCTTAAGACGGGCGACATCCCCACAACGGCTACGGCTCCCGGATTGCAGGAAGCTCGGGAACGTCTGCGCGTGGACTTGCTCAACGACGCAGAGAAAGCTGACTACTATCGCATGATGGAGAATCTTCGCTACCAGCGAAGCGTAATCGAGACAGGCCGATACGAAGGTCGCTTGGAGGGACGTGCTGAAGGACGTGCTGAAGGACGTGCTGAAGGACGTGCTGAGGGACGTGCTGAAGGACGAGCTGAGGGACGAGCCGAGGGACGAGCCGAGGGAGCATCTCTAACGAATCTTGCCAACGCAAAGTCTATGAAGGCATTAGGAGTGAGTATCGACATCATCGCACAAGTCACAGGACTACCTGCCGACGAGATCAATACACTATAAGCAAGCCCCCCATAAAAAAGAAATTAATGCTCGCCGAGGTTATGTAAAGAACCTTGGCGAGCATTTTTTAACATTTTTTTGTGGCTGCAAAAAGATGAAAGCGCATATAGAAGCCTGAACACTACGAGAAGATTTTTCAAATGACAATAAGATAAGGAAGAAACGCTGCGTTGAGGATTTGTTCAGCGAGGAGAGAATCTTCACTTCCTAAAGAGGAGCGGGACGAAGTCGTGGAGCGACTTGCGCCACACCTGCCATTCGTGGTCGCCGGGGAAGGTGCGGAAGGTGATGTCAAGACCCTGCTGCTGCATGTCCTGCACGGCTTGTGTGGTGGGAGTGATACGCGGATCGTCGGTACCAACAGAGATGTAAAGGACATCCAATACCTTATTATATATATGCGCGCGCGTAAGGAGACCGGGCATGACAGCCTCGGCATCGAAGCTATTGGCCTCGCGGATGCCACCAAAGACACCCGTACTGAAGATGCCCAAGGCAGAGAAAAGTTCGGTGTGCTGCAGACCGGTGAAGAAGGTCTGGCCGCCACCCATCGACAAGCCGGCAAGGGCGCGCGACTTGCGATCACCCCTGACGCGGAAGTTTTTTTCGACGAAGGGGATGAGCGTCTTTGTCAAGTCATTCTCATAAGGTTTCATGCCCTGAATGGAATAACCAAAGGGAGCCCCGGGAATATTGAAGGTGCCATTGGCCATCACGACAATCATCTCCTGCGCCTTGCCCTCGGCAATGAGGTTGTCCAAGATGTAGTGCGTCTTGCCCTGGTTGATCCACCCTGTCTCGTCCTCACCGCCACCATGCTGCAGGTAAAGCACGGGGTAGCGCTTCTTGCCTTGCTCATAACCCGCTGGCGTGTAGACCCACACACCCACATGCTTGCCGCGCACCTCGGAGTAGTACTCCAACTGATGCACCTGACCGTGAGGCACATCCTTACGATCGTAGAAGTTGCAGTCGGGTTCGGGCACATCGATGGCACTTGTCATGCGGCCGCAGCCGAAGTAACTCTTGCTGGCAGGGTCGGACACGTCGAGGCCGTTGATGGTGAACCAGTAATAGTGGAAGCCGGGCACGAGAGGCTTGGTGTGGGCCATCCATGTGCCGTCGGGCTGACGGTAGAAACGGCACGAAGGATCGAGCGAGACGCGCCACTGACTGGCATCCGAGGTACGCACGCGCAGCAGCACGCTGTTGTCGGCCAGTAGACGGGGATAGTCGCCTCCGATGTTGGTCTGAGGAATCACGTAGGGCTGGTTCTCAGCCTTCTTGGCATTGAACTCCTGCAACTGCTTGAAACAACAGTCGTTGATGATGCCGGCCAACTTGCGGTCGGGATTGTTGCGCACGTAACATTTGTGGTCGAAGATCATCATGTCGCCGCCCTCGGGCGTGTACGTCTTCCAGGTGGGGAGTCCCTCGATGTTGGGGTTGCCCGTATGGGCAAAACGTGCCCACGCAGCACTCATCAGGTCGGCCAGGTGCTGGTCCTGGTCGGTGGGTTGGGGCAGTTCGTTAGCGGCATGGTGGAGCGTGTTGAAGCAGAACTTCAGCTCGTGACCGTGTACCGACCCTTGATTCAGGGGCGACTTCCACGTGAACATATACATATAGGTGGGTGCCTTGCGGTGGGTCGAGATGTAGTCGGCAGTGATGAGCGTCTTGGGACGGAAGAGGTGGTCGATGGACAGCAGATCCTGCACCGAATGATCGGGCCAAGCCTCATCGAAGGCCTTGATGTACTCGTCCGTACGATTACCGAAGGTGGGTTCCAGCTGCTTGCGGGCTTCCTCGAGGGTGAGGGACTGACCGTAGGTGAGGCGTTGCAACTCGTTGAAAGTGGTACCGATGATGACGGGTTTGCCGTCCGAGATAGTGGCAAAGCCGGGCTGGAAGGGTTGCTGGAGCAGGTCTTCCCCGTCGGGCGTGGGACCGAAGCTCCACATCATCGGGGTGCCGGGCTTGCGGGTGCCGATGCTCTTGCCCATGGCACGCTGACCGGCTGCATAGAGTTCACGGTAGGGCACATCCTTAATGCGGTCTATGTGCTGCTTGTCGATGCCCAGTTCGGCCAGCACAGCCTCGCCCAGCTTCTCCGTCATCTCTTTCGTATTGACATTCAGGATGGTACCGCTCAGGATGATAGCCTTATGGAAGAGGTCCCTGGCCTCGGGCATACAGAGCAGCGTGCCCACCTTGCCACCGCCACCGGACTCGCCGAACACTGTCACGTTGTCGGGGTCTCCGCCAAAGAGCGCGATGTTCTGACGCACCCACTTCAGGGCCGCCACCACGTCCAGCATGCCCACGTTGCCCGAGTGCTTGTACTTGGATGAACAGCTGGACAAGTCCAGGAATCCCATGATATTCAGACGGTGGTTGATGCTCACCACCACGACGTCCTGCTTGGCCAGCCCCATACCGGGGGTCCATGCCGACGTACCGGAGTCGAAGCCGCCGCCGTGCAGCCACAGCATGACGGGTTTCTTGGCCGTGCGGTCGGTGGTCCAGACGTTCAGCACACAGCACTGCTCGCTCATCTCCGTCTCGGGCAGGGGGCGGGCGGTCTGC
Organism: Bacteroidaceae bacterium; assembly: GCA_045616065.1. Taxonomy (GTDB): domain Bacteria; phylum Bacteroidota; class Bacteroidia; order Bacteroidales; family Bacteroidaceae; genus Physcousia. The sequence continues at coordinate 43,158 of JAZLFZ010000024.1, forward strand.
TGCATGGCCTGCGGTCCCCAATGGTCGCAGCGCATCACGGTGTCCCAGCGTTCCACGGGCAGAGGCGGCATGAAGCGTTCCACCTTGGCATACGGTATACCGAGGTAGGCCTGCGTACCCTCCTGGTCGATGCCCTGCACCAGGCCGCTCTCTATGCGCACCACATTTTTATTCTTGTTCTTCTGGGCCCACGACAACGTCGAGAGAGCCAGCAACAAAACGAACGAAAGACCGAGTTTTCTCATCATATTGCGACTTATACGTTACAAAACAGTTATTATGATGCAAAGATGGCGAAAAAAAACGAGACGGGCGGCATAAATCGCAATTTATTTCGTATATTTGCAAAAATTAGGGTTATTTACGACAAAGGTCACATATAACAAAAGAGAACATACACTTTTCAACACGAAAATAAATCGAGCTGTACAAATGAAAGTCTAGGAAAAAAAATGATAAAATTCATGGTTATTTTATAGATAATTTATATTTTTGCTGTGCAAACGTCCAAAGGACAAGCAGCACCGCAGGCAACATAGATTACTTTAACACGAATGACCATGAATTCACCACGAATTATTCCATAAATTATTTCGCACACTCATCTATATGACAGACTACAGAAAATACAAAGACCAAGTATACAGGATTATCGGTGCGGCCATGGCGGTCCATTCCGATCTCAATTGGGGCCTCCTTGAACCCATCTATCAAGAAGCACTCCACATGGAGCTACAGGACAGAGGCATCAAGAACGAGCGAGAGAAGGAGATCCCTTGTTTCTACAAGCAGCACAAACTCGACAAGAAATACAAGATGGATATTGTTGTCGATGAAATCATTGTAGAACTTAAGTCCTGTAAAGAGATTATTCCAGCCCACCGTGCCCAACTATTCAATTACATGCGTCTGACCAAGAAGCCTATCGGCCTGCTTATCAACTTTGGCTGCAGTAGCCTTCAGGGTGAGCGATATGCATGGATTAAAGAAACCAACGAATGTATTCTTCTCGACAAAGACATGAATCTGCTGTACGAAGACAAAGTGGATTGTGACTATGAATACAACCCAGACGAGAACACAGAAGAAATAATTTATGATAAAATTCATGGATAATTCATGGCCATTCGTGTTCGCCGAAGGCAAAACGAGATAATTCAAGTACTTATTTTAATATAATCTAACACGTATGAAAAAACTGTTTTTACTCGTCATCGCATCCTTGATGACCGCCTTCTCGGCCCAGGCGCAGAAGGCAAAGACCGCACAGAAAACACAGTTGCCCGTACTCACCATCGAAGGTGGACAGGTGCAGGGCGTCGCTTGCGACGACCACAAGGACGTCATCGTCTACCGTGGCATCCCCTACGCAGCACCTCCTATCGGAGAGAACCGTTGGAAGGAGCCCCAGCCCGTGGTGGCATGGAAGGGCGTCAAGAAGTGCAACATCTTCGGTCATCCCAGCTACCAGGCTTCTCACCTGCCCGGTGGTTACGCCACCGAGTGGGGCTATGGCGAGGAGGCTCCCTATAGCGAGGACTGCCTCTACCTGAACGTCTGGACCAAGGCCTCTGCACAGCCAACTAAAAAGTTGCCCGTGGCGCTTTGGATTCACGGTGGCGGCTACCGCGAAGGCTGGGGTACCGAGCCCGAGTTCGACGGTCAGGAGTGGGGTGCCAAGGACGTTGTCCTCGTCAGCATCAACTACCGTCTGGGCGTCTTCGGTTTCCTCTGCCATCCCGAGCTGAGTGCAGAGAGCCCTCACCGCGTGAGCGGCAACTATGGCATCCTCGACCAGATTGAGGCCCTCAAGTGGATCAAGAAGAACATCGCCCAGTTTGGTGGCGACCCCAACAACGTGACCATCTTCGGACAGAGCGCCGGTGGCGGTAGCGTACGCACCCTTTGCGAGTCTCCCCTCGCCCGCGGCCTCTTCCACAAGGCTGTCATCATGAGTGCCAACGGCATCAACAAGGCCAACGCTGGTCGTCCCGCCGGTCCCTTTGCTCCCATGACCCTCCAACAGGCCGAGGAAGCCACCAAGAAGATCATGGACTGGGCCGGCCTCAAGGACCTGGCCAGCATGCGCCGCGCTGCCACCGAGACCATCCACGCCCTGCCCACCATCTACGGTATGGTAACCGGTGACCGCAACACCCGCATGGCAACCATGCCCATCGTAGAGGGGTATGTCAGCAAGGAGAGTTTTGACGACGCCACCCGCGACGGCAGCCTTGCCAACGTACCTTATATGATTGGCTACACCCTCAACGACATGGGCGACATGAGCGAGGGTATCGTCGAGTTCTGCAAGGAGCGTCAGCTGAAGGGCAACAAGGCATGGGCCTACGAGTTTGCCCGTCCTCTGCCCGATGACGGCAGCCATCCCGAGGTCACACAGCGCCTCAAGGGTGCCTTCCACTCAAGCGACCTCTGGTTCGTCTTCAAGAGCCTCAAGCATTGCTGGCGTCCCTGGACCAAAGGCGACTGGGACCTCTCTGAAAAGATGCTGACCGCCTGGACCAACTTCGCCAAGTACGGCGACCCCAACGGCAAGGCCGCAGGCATCTGGAAGCCTTGCACCGCCGAGACCCCCAGCTTCATGCTCTTCAAGCTCAACGACAAGGATGTAGAGGCTTCCGAGGTAGGCCAGCCCATCAAGCCCGCCGGTGGCCAGCGCCCCTTCGGCTTCTAAGAAGCCCCTCTCCGCTTCCGATTTCTTGAAAAAAATCAAGTTATCATTTTGAGTAATGATTTTGGAATTCGATTTTAGAAAGATTTTGAGGAGCGCTGCGACGACGCCCTAAAAAAAAACGCAGTCAAGAGATTGTATGGATGATTTTTTGTTAAAATTTTCAGAACGAAGAAACATAGAGAGCAATGACAGAAATTGAGTTCAGAAACAAGCTGGAGATACTGTTTGCCAAGATTATTGGGTGCGCATTCAACTCTTATAATTACTGGCATTATGGCGTAGATGAGCTTGTTTTTGAAGCAGGCATGTATGTAGAGTTGGAGGATGCCGGCATTCATCCTATACGCCAAGAAGAATTCCCCATTTACTACAAAAGGCGCCCAACACCAATTAAAAGAAAGGTGGATCTCGTTGCACGTGACCCTGAAATCGGGAATGTAATATTAGAACTCAAGACCCTCGACTTCATAGGTGATGCACAACGGAAACAACTATGGTCATACATGAAACTGACCAACATTAGGTTTGGCATGCTCATCAACTTCGGCCCCAAAGGTGTCTTCACCGAACGTTGGGAACTAGACGAAAAAACAGGCTTCTGCCATAGATACGAATCAAACCATAATCAAAACTAAAAATCAACCATACAATAGCCCGAACAATGAGCTTTGAAAGGAACGTCGTCGCTTTGCTCCTCAAAATCCAACAAATAATAACTGACAGAAAATAAATACTTAAAATCATTAAGCCCATCACACGTTCATCATGAAACTATCGCGTATCATCCATTTCTGCATATTATACCCGTTTATTTCCCTCACCGCCTCGGCCCAGACCCTCTGCAACGCCGACGGCACCGTGACCTTCCAGTACCGCAACGACAAGGCCAAGGAGGTGCAGGTTGACGTGCAGTTTGCCGGTCGCAACCCCATGAAGAAGGACGCCAAGACGGGCCTGTGGACCGTTACGCTCGGCCCTGCTGCCCCCGACATGTACCCTTACTGTTTCATCGTCGATGGCGTCAGCGTCATGGACCCCACCTGCGACCAGTACTTCCCCAACGAGGGTTTCAAGAACTCGCTCCTTGAGATTCCCGCCAAGCAGGGACACCTGCCCCACGACATCCGTGCCGACGTGCCTCATGGCCAGGTGGACTACATCCACTACTACTCCGAACCACTGGGTGGCGTCAACACCGCCATCGTCTACCTCCCCCCCAGCTACCATAGGAAAGGGGCTTCGGAGGATACCCGCTATCCCGTCTTCTACCTCATCAGCGGCACCACCGACACCGAGGAGGTCTACTACAAGGTGGGCCGCATGAACTACATCCTCGACAACCTCATCGCCGAGGGTAAGGCGCAGGAGATGATCATCGTACTGCCCTACGGCAACCCCACCAAGCTGCTCACGCCCATCGTTCCCGACGTCTCAGACGTCGAGAAAAAGAACCGCCTTCGTGGCAACGGCGGCTTCGGAGGCGGAATGCCCGGAGGCGGAATGCCCGGAGGCGGAATGCCCGGTGGCGGAATGCCTGGCGGCATGCGTCCCGGCATGAGTGGCGGCATGCCCATGTTCCGCGACGTGGTGAGCGAGGACATCACGGGCGACCTCATGCGCTACGTCGAGAGCCACTACCGCACCCTCAACGATGCCGACCACCGTGCCATCGGCGGCTTCAGCCGTGGCGGCAACCAGGGCCTCGGCATCGGCCTGCGCAATCTCGACAAGTTCTCCTACCTCTGTTCCTACAGTTCGTTCACCTCGACCGACATCCCCGGCGTCTACGACAATCCTGCCGAGACGAACAAGAAGATCAACCTCTTCTGGCTCGGCGTCGGCACCGACGACTTCCTCTTCGGCAACGCACGCGACTACATGCAGCACCTCGACGACCACGGCATCACCGCCGTCAAGGAGTACACGCACGACTTGTTCGGTCACACCTGGATGAATGCCAAGTACTTCCTCAGCAAGACCCTGCCCCTCCTGTTCAATAAGGAAGCTTCGCGCAAGGCCATGCAGGCAGCCACCCCCACCCTCGCCAAGACCGGCCAGGAGGCACAGTTCACTGCCAGCACTATGGCCACGCTCTTCCCCCGTCAGGTCACCTCGCCCGAGTGGCACGAGACCGGCGTCATCCTGCGCCTCAACGCCCCGGACGCCAGGGAGGTAGTGGTCGAGTTCGATGACGACAAGGCTCCCCTCTCGATGGGCAAGGATGCCGACGGCATTTGGACATGCGTCGTAAAGGAGAACAAGACGGTCCGCAAGTACCGCTACATCGTGGACGGCACACCCATTGCCGACCCCACCAACATGTACCTCTCGCCCGACAAGGGCTTCAAGTGGAGCGTCCTCACCGACATCCGCGACGAGGGCGACATCCAGAAGCTCGGCAACATCAGCTACGGCAAGGTAAGCTACGACCTCAACACCATGAGCGCCACCTACGGCCCCAACGAAGGACTGCAGACAGGCACCCAGCCAGCCCTGTTGCAGAAGAGCGGCCTCCGCATCATCCAGGTCGTACCCGGCAAGGACGACACCATGGAGTCGTGGTTCAAGGTGGGCCAGGCCAACCTCATCGCCGACCGCCTCGTAGCTGCAGGCACCATCGAGCCCGTCATCATCACCACCCAGAAGGTAAAGGGCGCCACCGTCATCAAAGCCAGTGACTACAAGAGCTGGGACGCGCGCCGACAGGTCCTCGAAAAAGCACTAAAGGAGAAGAAATAGAAACTATAGAGAAGATAGAAGCTATAGAAGCTATAGAAACTATAGGAACTATAGGAACTATAGAAGCTATAGGAACTATAGAAACTATAGAAGCTATAGAAACTATAGAAACTATCCCTAACAATCCAAACTTCAATGAAAAAACTACTAACCATCTCACTTCTGGGCCTCGCCCTCAGCGTGCAGGCTCAGAGCCCCGGATCGGCCCAGGCAGGTTCCCTTGCCGGTGCCACCGGCAAGCCCACCTCATGGACCGCCGACAACGGCAACGGAACCTACACCAACCCGCTCTTCTACGACGAGTTCTCCGACCCCGACATCCTGCGCGTGGGCGACGACTACTATCTGGCCGGCACCACGATGCACTGCGTGCCAGGCCTCGTCATCCTCCACTCCCGCGACCTCGTCAACTGGGAGAACGTATCGTACTGCTTCGACCGCTTCGACTTCGACGACCCCGCCTTCTCGCTCAAGGATGGCAAGGAGACCTACGGCGAAGGCATCTGGGCACCCTGCATCCGCTACGCCAACGGACAGTTCTACATCTACTCCAACGTGAACGGCAAGGGACTGCAGTGCTTCACCTCGAAGGACATCCACGGTCCCTGGAAGCACCATAACATGCAGGGCCGCATCTACGACCTCGGTGTGCTCTTCGACGACGATGGCAAGATATACGCCATCCACGGCTACGGCGAGGTGCACTGCACCGAGCTGAAGCCCGACATGAGCGGTCCCATCGAGGGTACCGACAGTGTCATCATCCCCGAGGGCAACGGTGTGGGCGAGGGTCACCACATGTACAAGATCAACGGCATGTACTACCTCATCTCCACCGACTACAAGCCCAACGGACGCACCCTCTGCTCGCGCGCCAAGCACATCCACGGTCCCTACGAGACGTGCGTCATCACGGCCGACGAGACCTACGGTTACCATGCCGTGGGCCTGACCCAATGGCGTGGCCGCATCATGCCCGACGGCACCAAGTTCGGCATCGGCTTCGAGGACGTGAATGCCACGGCCAACACCAACATCCACCAGGGCGGCATCGTGCAGACGCAGAAGGGCGACTGGTACGCCCTGCTGATGCAGGACTTCCACTCCATAGGCCGCACCACCTGCCTCGTACCCATCACCTGGAAGGACGGCTGGCCCATGATAGGTCTGGAGGGAAACCTGGGTCGTGCCCCCCGCACCTGGACCAAGCCCGACATACCCACGGCAGCCGATGTCAAGCCCCATGCACCCTACGAGCGCAACGAGACCTTCGACGGCAAGCAGCTGGGGCGTGTATGGCAGTGGAACCACAATCCCGACGACACCAAGTGGCGCCTCAAGGGCGGACGCCTGCAGTTGCAGACCCAGCCCGCCGACCAGTTCATGTGGGCACGCAACACCCTGACACAGCGCGCCATAGGTCCCCGCAGCCTCTGCACCGTGGAGCTCTACACCAAGCAGCTCAAGGAGGGTGACGTGGCTGGTCTGGGCAACCTCAACATTCCCTGTTCGTGGATTGGTGTGGTGAAGCAGAACGGCCGTCTCACCCTGCGTTGCTTTGAACAGCTGCACAACGACACCATCGACCGCGACATCACCTCGCTCCTGGGCAAGCAAGGCAAGGTATGGCTGCAGATCAACGGCAACTACGACCAGAACCGCCTCGAAATGCTCTACTCCACCGACGGCGAGCACTTCGAGTCGATGAAGGCCGACATGCCCCTCTCCTATCAGCTCGTCACCTTCCAGGGTGTGCGCATCTCGCTCTTCGCCTTCAACAAGGACGGCAAGAACGGCGGAACGGCCGAGTTTGACAACTTCACCTGTCAGGAGTTCGACGCCGACCGCTCGGGCAACATACCTCTGGGCAAGACCGTGCGCATCATCAACCTGGCCACCAACCTGCCCATGCACGCCCAGCCCCACGGCGTGATGTACGACATCGACGCCCGCAACAACTCGCGCGAGACTCACTTCCGCCTCATCGACCGGGGTCAGGGCCGCGTCATCCTGCAGTGCGAGGACGGCCGCTACGTCTTCGTCTCGGGCAACGGACTGCCCGGCGACGTACGCTTCACCACCGACCCGGCCCGTGCCGAGGAGTTCATGTTCCAGGACTACCTCAACCACGAGTTCATGCTCCTCTCCACCCGCACCCACACCTACGTGGGCAAGCACCCCACCACGGGCAGTCCCTACTCCATGGACTTCAAGGGCAGCGACCCCGCCCGCAAGAACGGTGCCGTCTTCCGCTGGGAGGAGGTGAAGTAATCCCTTTACCCCCAAGTCCCCCCTCTTGCAAATCCCACTTGCAATCCCCTTTCCATACCCAAAACGAGCCTTTCCGCCTCGTTTTGGGTATTTTTTTTTACGATTCCTCCCCCACAAAAGCATTTTCTATCTTATTATATACAGTTTCTCCAAAAAACTTTGTAACTTTGCACGCGGATAACACAGGGAGACACGCGCCAACATCCTTGACACCCACTCCCCGATGCCCGGACACCCCGTCCGTGCATTGTTGTTGTTTCCTACGGAACCCATAAGATGTATGATAAAATTCGTGGACAATTCGTGGTAATTCGTGTAAAAAGAACAAAAGACAATGCCTACGGCGTCACACAAATGCCCATAAATTTCCCACAAATTAAATCATAAATTCCCGTTCGCCCCCTCTGGAGCCCTTCGAGCAATTCCACCCACCGGTCGACGACAACCTATCCGAAACTCACCACAAAAGCAAAAACAAGAAACAATAAAATAAAAACATCATGAAACAAAATTTACTTAAAACATGGCTCATACTCGTGTGCCTGCTCACGATTGGGGGGGGGGGCAAAGTTTGGGCGACTGATGTGACGTACACTATCACGTCAAAATCTGCGGTATCTGCAACTGAAACTGCACCATCAGGTTCCTCTGCGACTTTCGCTAACACATATTCAACGAAAGACCAGTTAACTAAAGGAAATTCAATGACCCTTACACTATCAGGATATGCAGGTAAAAAAATAACGGGAATAACGCTTTCTATGCATTCTAACAGTTCTGCCGGTGCAGGCTATCTATCCATTAAAGCAGGAGCAACAACACTTGCATCAATCGGCACATCAAGTTCCGGTGTAGCCTTTAGTGATGCATCATGGAATGGTAGTTACACTACAACGTATACCAATGTCACTCCAACAATGACAAACAGTTCATATACCATCAAGAACGATGAAAACGTTGTTATTGTAATTGGAGCTACAACAAACTCACTCTATTGTCAATCGTTCAAAATAACTTATGAGGAAACGGTTGCAGATAACCGTACCGCAGTCAACCTCACTGGTTTTACAGCTACATCCACAACCCTCATTAAGGGAAATACAACTGAGACAACAATTACCAACAACCAATCAAGCTGGACTGCTGCATATACATACGAGTCAAGCGACCAAAATGTAGCAACCGTTAGCAACGATGGTGTTATTACCGCTGTTGGTAAGGGTACGGCAACAATCACAGCTTCACTCAACATTCCAAACGATGATACAACCTGGAAAAAAGGTTCAACAGCATCTAAGAGCATTGAGATAACAGTAAATAACCCTTCACACAACTACACCTTCTACTCAAACGGCACAGAAGTAAGTTCTGGTTCATGTGAAGAAGGCGCAGCCATCACTTTCCCCTCGTCTATCCCCGCAGATATCAACGGAAAGGCCTTCGTCGGTTGGGCAGAAGCAGAAATTGACGGCACTACAAACACAGCTCCCACCTTCGTGACAAGCGGAACGATGGGAAATAACGACAAGAACTACTATGCAGTGTTTGCAACAGCAGAAGACTCTGGTTCCTCTACGGAAACCGCGAGCGTTAACATCTCTGAATATGCAACTACTAATAGTTGGCAAGGAAATGGTGCCGTAGCATATAAGTCAATAACCTTAGATAAAAATATCACTGTATCCACAACTGGTACTGTAAACAATGGCAAATACTATTCCGATTGGCGTCTGTATCAAAATGGAGATGGTAATATAATCATAACCGCAAAATCAGGATACACTCTCAAGTCTGCAAAGATTACCTTCTCTGTTTCCAATACTGGAACACTAAACTACAACAATAATAAAATAGACAGCGGGGCAACTGTCACTTTGACAGGTAAAACTACTGCATCTTTTGAAGTTGGCAACTCTGGCACCGCCACCAATGGCCAAGTAAAAGTTACGGCCATAGAAGTAGTTTATTCAGGTAGTAGCACAACTTACTCTAATTACTGCACTACAGTGGTATCCAAGACCCTTTCATCCATCTCAGTAAAGACCGCCCCCACAAAGACGACCTACACTGAGGATGAGAAATTTGATCCTGCAGGCCTTGTCATCACCGCCATCTACGATGACGATAGCACCGAGGATGTTGCTTACGACGAGCATTCTGCAGAATTCACTTTTGTTCCTTCTCTCACAACTGCGTTAACCCCCAGCAATAACGAGGTGACTATCATCTATAAGGAGAAGACATGCACACAGTCCATCACAGTCAACGCCATCCCCACCTACACGCTGACAATCACCCAACCTGCAGATGGTGGTACGCTGACCGTCAAGAATGGTGATGTTACTTTGGAGAACGGTGCAACGGTTCGCGTGGGCACCAACCTTACCTGCGAGGTTACTAACATTCCTGATGGAAAGCGTTTCAGCCGCTTCTACGCTAAGTGGGGTGAAGGTGACGGAGAATCAAAGTACAAGATGAACAATCCGGCAACTTTTGATAACATTGCAACTGAGAACATCTCTGCATGTGAGATTTACGTTACCTACAAGGATATCCAGTACTACACCATCAACTACATGATCAATGGTGTGAATACCGATCCTCAGGAGAATCTGGAAGAGAAGACTGCGTTAACATTCCCAACCGCTCCTGCAACTATTGCAGACAAGTCATTTATTGGATGGGTAGAAAATGAAATTAACGAACCCGTTGACGAAGAGCCTACTCTTGTAAACACATCAAAACAGACTGCTACAGCAAACAAAACCTTCTATGCTGTTTATGCAGCACAGGGCGAAGGTGGTGCTGCAACTTATACAAAGGCAACCACTCTTGCTGTAGACGACAAGGTGGTTCTCGGCCTTGGCGAAGTTAATGGTAAGCCAGAGCAGGCTGTAACAGGCTATGAATCTTCTAGTGCAACAATTAGTTCTACAGAAGATGACTGGATGATCTTTACCGCTGTTGAATATGAAGAAAAGGGTATTGTATTAAAGAATGATGATGACAATTATGTTAAAGCTGGTTCAAGTAAATTTGAGTTAGGTACTGATAATCCATCAACAATCAGTACTAACGCTAATAGCGAGGTACTTGGATATTCATTTGTTCTAGCACAGAATGGTACAATCAACCGTTTCTACTCCAATCCAAGTTTAAATAATTACCCCACTTTCAAAATGTGGAAAGTTGAAGGTGGCATTACCTACTCCGACTTCACCACTGCTCCCCTTGGTACAGGTTCTATCACCGTCTCTGCTGGTGGCTATGACACTCCTACCGAGGCATACTACGCAACCTACTACACAGACCATTGCGTGACCGTTCCCGAGGGCTGCGAGGCTGCTTCTGTAAATGTTGAGGACAACAAGATGTACCTCTCCTACACCTGGACTGCCGGAAAGATTATTCCTGCCAACACCGGTGTAGTCATCAAGGCACACGCAGCTGGCACTTACACCTATCATATCGGTGCACAGGAAGATGCCACCCCTGTCGAGGGTACCAACTACCTGACCGGCTCAACCAGTGCTGGCACGACCGTAGCACCTGGAGCAGGTGACTATAAGTTCTACAAGCTTGCCAAGGCTACTGACAGCGCCACAATCGGTTTCTACTGGGGTGCAGCCGATGGTGCAGCCTTCAGCTCAGGCGCCAACAAGGCATACCTGGCCGTACCCGCAGAGACAGCAAGCCAGATCAAGGGCTTTGCCTTCGGTGAGGCCGATGATGCCACCGCCATCTTCGACGTAACAACCGACACCCATGCAGACAACACCCTCTACAACCTCAACGGCCAGCGTGTCAGCAAGGCACAGAAGGGCATCTACATCGTGAACGGCAAGAAAGTAATGTTTAAGTAAACAAAAGGAGGACACAGAAATGAAGAAATACATAGAACCCAAGAACCGCTGCATCGACATCGACCTGGAAAGCCTCATCGCAGACTCATACAAGGGCATGAACAGTGGCACAGACCTCAAAGACATAGTGAATAACGGAGACCAACTCGTAAAGGGTCAGGAGTCACTCGATTCGCGCAACCTCTGGGACAGCGAGTGGTAACCCACTCCCCACACGCATATCTGGCGAGCTGGCTCACACGGGCCAGCTCGCTTCATAACACCAAAAGCACACCAGCCAGCAGAAAAAAGGTAACAGGAGCAAGACCATGGCATTTCAGTGGAAAGATCACAAGGACATCTTCAAGGGTGAGGGCATCTATCACCTGACATTTGCCGTAGCCGGAAGACGTCCCTTGCTCGGCCGCCTCGTAGGAATAGCACCGCAGGGAGGAAGCATGCAGCAGGGAGGAAGTGCACCACAGGTACAAGGAGGAGTGCAAGGCTCCACTGAGGGTTGCTGTACATATTCTGGGAACGTTAAACGTTCCCCCATAAATAAAAACGGAAACGCAACAGACACCGCCCACCACGCCCCCACTGCCACCCTCTCCCCTACTGCCCAGCCTGCCGCCCCTGCCACCCAGCCTGCTGCCCAGCCTATCCCTCACCGCGCGAAGGTAGAGCAGACGGCCCTCGGCATTGCGGTGGCGCACGACATACAGCGGCTGACGCAACGTGTGGAAGGGCTGATGATCTGCGCCAAGCAGGTGATGCCCGACCACATACATGTCGTAGTGTGGGTGCGCAAGGACACGGGACGCAGCATACGTCAGATTGGCAACGGCTTCCGCATCGGCATCAAGAGGAAAGCCATCGAGCTGGGTGTCTGGCGAGAGCAGGACGGACACGTACTTGACATCCCCTTCATCCGCACCCTGGCTCGCTCCGGACAGCTACGCACGATGATCGACTACGTACACGCCAACCCCGACAATGCCTGGATGCGCCGCCTGCACCCCGACCTGTACGTCATCCGCCGCAAGGTGGAGCATGCAGGACTGCTCTTCGACACGATGGGAAAGGCCCGCCTGCTGGACTGGCCCGACCGCCAGGTCATCGCTCTATCGCGCTCGCTCACCGACGAGCAGATAAGTCAGGAAGTCGGCAAGGCCCTCGTCAAGGCCAGACAAGGCGTCATCACCCTCACGGCTGCCATCAACAAGGGCGAGAAGGCAGTGGCACGTGCGGTGCGCGAAGCCGGCCTACCTCTCGTGGTCATGCTGCTCGACGGCTTCCCGGAGGAAGGTAGCGAAGCCGCCCGTTACTACCATCCCAGCGGCGTGTACCACACAGCCTGCGGTGCAGGCCTCCTCTACCTCATGGCGCCCCATCCCTCCAACTACGACAACCCGAGCCTGGCAGCACACACCGACGAGGAACTGCGCCGCAAGGCTGAGACGAAACACCAAACCTACGCACCCATCCCCCACACCAGCCAGCGTTGGCGCATGATAGCCGGCAACGTGATGCTACACATGATTTAAGGCTCATTCCGACACAGAAACGTGCACGAATGAGCCTTTTTTCACGCAAAACTCGTCATTTTGGCGTTTTTTTGCACAAAAACGCTTTCCATTTGCAAGAAAAGTGGTAACTTTGCACCGTAATTTACATAGATAACAAAAAATTCGAAACTAAACAACAGAAACTTAAGACAGGAAAACATTCGACGTCACACCATCAGGCCAAGGCAAGACAAACCAGCCCAAGCCCCCAAAACAGAAAACAAAAACAACATTAACAATAAACAAAATTTATTTTAATTATGGTAAAAAGTAAGATTATGCTCAGTGCATTGCTCTGCGCAGCACTGGGATGGAGCAGCCAGGCAATGGCAACTTCAACAACCTACTACGCCAAAGCCAAGGTTTCGACAACCGAGGGTATGGGCAAGGTGTATGTAAAAACTGGAAACGCAGGGGCTGTCAACGAAGAAGATTTCCAGATAGAGATGGAAGCAAGCAACAGCCAAACGAATGACCAGAACTTCACCTTCACCGCATACGCTACAGCTCCCACAAAGGGTTACACCTTTGACGGTTGGTACGAGGGTGACACAAAAATAATGGTTGATAGAACCTATACATTCACCTTCAGCTCCCGCTCTACAGACGAAAGCACCCCCGGCACCAAGGAGCTCGTGGCCAAGTACGACAACCTCAAGGAAATGAGTAACAAGGTGGAGAACTGGTATACCGACATGAGCGGTGTCGAGACGCAGGAGTTCCAGGCTGGTGTGACCGAGGTGTACTGTGGCAACAGCAGCAATGCAGAAGGCAAGGTGCTCTACCAGAAGCTCACCGGTCTGAAGAACGGCCACTATCGCGTGGAGTTCCTCGCAGCTGCCAGTGCAGCACAGTGGGGCGACGGTGGTGTAACGAGCGGTGAAGGACTTGCCTTGGCATACATCGCCAACGAGACTGCGGAAATCTACGCCCAGTCCCTGAACGTCATCGAGCGCACAGAGGCTGCAGGCGATATCAGCAACTACGACCCCATCACCGTCATGGCTGAGATAGAGGTTACCGACGGTACCCTGGAATATGGCGTTCGCATCCCCACGGGCACCGTTGCCGGCAACTGGTTCACCTGCCAGCCCCTTGCCCTCTTTTGCCTCGACGCTGAAGCCAACCTGGCCATCTCGTCAGCCAAGTGGGGTACCTTCTGCGCTCCCTTCGACGTAGAGATTCCCGAGGGTGTGAAGGCATACACCGTATCGCTCGATCCCACCAACGAACTCGTGAAGGAGGAAGTGACGGGCACCATGGAGGCATGCCTCCCCTACCTCGTTTACAGCGATTCTCCCATCAACATGACCTTCAGCGACCTGCCCAAAACTCCCTACATAAGCTCTGTAAACGGTTGCATGTATGGCAACTTCGACGCCCCTTGTGAGATCACTCCCAACGCAGGCAACTTCGTGCTGCAGGTACATGGCTCCGAGGTTGGTTTCTACCAAGTTAAACAGTCGGGCATGATGATTGGCAAGAACCGTGCATATCTCCAGATTCCCGTCAGCGTCTCTGCCAAGACCTGCTACCTGCTGAGCGACGATGAGACCACCGCTATCCAGCGTGTCACCGAGGAGAGCAGCCAGGACAACACCGCCATCTTCGACATGAGCGGCCGTCGCGTCAACGCTGCCCAGAAGGGCCTCTACATCAAGAACGGCAAGAAAGTACTCGTAAAATAATCCCTAAAAACATTCAAACGACATGAAGAAATCATATATCTCTCCCCTCACGGAGACCCTCTATACGACTAGCGATACCATGCTCTGCACCTCACCCGGTGTACAGAGCGACGATGCCACCAACGATGGTGCAAGCATCGGCGGCGAGGACTTCGGCAACGGAGGCGTCGGCCTCTCCATCGGCGAAATCATCGACGACGGCAAGTGGTAATCCATCACGAGCCCCACACATAAGGTCAAATCAGGTCACCCCTGGTTTGACCTTTTTTGTTCATCTCGCAAACAGCAGAAAATCACACCAAACGCGCACAAAAGACCCCAAAAAAGCCCTCTCTGTTCGTTTTTTTGCACGAAAGAGCAGAAAAAACAAGAAAAACACACGCACATTCCACATTTTCAGTAAATTTGTCCCCGATATCGGGTAACACACGTGCGCCAGCACGCCCTCACCCCAGCAATGCCAAAACTGACATATTAAACTAACAACAAAATACTCATGAAAATTAAAAGATTATTATCCCTTGCGATGCTATGCATTGTGGGGATGACGAGTGCGTGGGGACAGCAGGCTTGGACTGATGTAACCAGCAAGATTACGAATCCGTCCTTCGAAACGGATAATGCTATTGCAGACCTTACAAAATCTACATGGTCTACGTCTGGAGTTACTGGTTGGACTATCCTTCCTGCAAGTGCAAGCAACTCGCAGGTTGGTGTAGGTAACTCTTCATCTGTACTTCAAGGTATTGGAAGTTCTTCTACTGCTGCCGCTGGCGACAAGTTCTTCTACACTCGTAACAACTGGAATGCTGATAAAAATTTCAGTATTGGACAGACTATTTCTTCTGATGTTCCTGCTGGTCTTTACATGCTGACTTTGAAGATTAAGACTTCTTCTTCTGCCCCAGATAAGACCAAGTGGACTATTTCTCTTCAGGAGGGCAGCAAAACAGCAGTAACAAACACAAATGTAGGTTCTGCTGCAGAGTGGATTAATTGTGGTGTCCTTATCAATAAGACCGAGGATAACACCTCTCTCACCATCAAGGCAAACATGCTTCCTGGTGGTGCTAACAATGGCCAGCACTACGTCATGATGATTGATGATGTTCAGCTCAAGTACCTCAGCACTGCAGACATCGAAAACGTGAATGCAGATAATGCCCTCGATGTGTCTGGTGTAATCTACAATGCTGGTATCTACAATGCCAACAAGGCTAATATGCCTCGTGGTTGGACTGCACATAAGTCAACTCGTGGTAATTCCAACTTTACGGAGGCTACTGGTGACACCCGCCTTGAAGGTTGGTCTGGTGGTAACCTTGACATCGACTACTATCAGCAGATTGCAGGTCTTCCCGCAGGTAAGTATCGCATGACCGCTACTTGTGGCGACTCTAACGACAGAGGTGCGTACGCTTACATTTACAATGCAGACACAAACGAGAAGGTTACTGTAGATATGGGCACTGCTGCAGCCGACATCACTACACCGTCTATTATTGTCAACGAAGGCAATGCCATTAACATCGGTATTGCTGGTGATAATCTCAAGAATGGTTCATGGGTGACTGGTGATAACTTCCGTCTTGAGTACCTTGCTACTGGTATCGACCTCACAGCATGGAAGGCCGCAAAGGCTGATGCAGAGGCAGCTCTCGCTGAGTATGACGAGAAGTATGCAGCTACTGAGCGTGCAGCAGTTGTTACTGCTAGTGCTGCTACCCCCTCAACTGACGAAGAAGCAGTTTCTATGCCTGCAGAGCTCAACACAAAGATTGCCACTTACAGAAAAAAGGCAGCCAACGAGAAGCTGATGGACGAAAAGAAATCTCTCACAGACGCTATTGCTCGCATCAAGACTGAGTATCCCAACAGCAGTGACGAGGTTCTCAAGACAGACCTCTCAAAGTGGACCACTTCTACCTACACTGTAATGAACAACAGAGAGCACTGGAGTGGTGCAAATTCATACAAGTACTATGAGCAGAGTTCTGCACAATGGGGACAGAACTCATGGAGCATCTATGCAGAGCAGACCGTCAACTTGCCCGTTGGTAAGTATGCATTTGTTGTAACCGTACGTGCTGCTGCTGAGACAACATCTAAGATGACCGTAAACGGTGAGGAATACGAACTCTGCCACAAGGGAGCTTCGGGCTATGGTATTGCTACAGATGGTGAAGCAACATTTGACATGGCCAAGACTTATGCAAACAGCAATAATGGCTATGGATGGGAGTATGCCTACGCTGAGTTTGAGATTACAGAGGCTAAGGACGTAACCTTCCGCTTCGATGCATCTACAAGCACAGTTCACAACTGGGTAAGTATTGCTGACCCCGTTCTTTACTACAACGATGACGCCAAAGAGGCTATGGAACTCGTTCGTAAGAATGGTATCATTGCCCTGATTGCTGATGTTCTCGGCGAGGAGGACGCAAACGTTCCTACAGGTAAGATGAATGCCGAGGTGCAGGCTGCTCTCGATGCTGCTGTTGCTGCTGCAAAGGCAGGTACAACCGATAATACTGTTGATGAACTGACTGGTTTCAAGACCGCACTCGAGACAGCAATTGTAAATGCAAATACTTCTATAGCTAACTATGCAAAGGTAGAGCCTTACAACACCAAGGCTGCTGATCTCGACACAGATGGTCAGGCTGCATACGCAGAGACTCTTGCTGCATACAACAATGGTACACTCACTAAGGATGGTGAGGAAGCACAGGCAAAGACTGCATACATCGCTGCTGTTAAGGCTCAGACCACTCCTAATTCTAATATGACGGATGCGCTCAACAACCCCTCATTTGAGGAAGGTACAGGTGGATGGACAAACGTCCGCAACACAACCGGTACGTACGACTACAAGACCGTGACTGATGGTCCCGCTGATGGCAGAAATGTTCTCAACGCTTGGGCACCACAGTTTAACTACAGCAACGTCTATCAGAAAGTAACGCTTCATGAGGGTACATACACCCTCTCTGCAAAGGTGCGTACCAATGCAGAGCCTCTTAATACAGAAGACAAAAACACTCAGATCCGTACTTATGTAAATGGTCAGAAGACTTCTAACTCAGAGAGTCTGACAACATGGAGAACTGATAATTGGAATGCTGCAGATGCTTGGGTTACCCTCACCACCACATTCTATATAGCAGAAAAGACCGAGGTTGAGATGGGTATCTATTCTTCTGGCGAGAATCTTACTAACAACTCACGTGGCTGGTTCCAGGTGGATGACTTCCAGCTGATTTACCTTGGTAATGCATACGATTATGTTGAGAATGGTGTACACTACTACGTGGGTAATCAGGCAGACCTCACTGTAGAACTGACTGATGAAGTTCCCGAGGTTGACCTTACAGGAGCCACTCTGAGCGGTACAACAACCGTGACTGCTACCAACCCCAATGGTCTTGTATATACAAGTAATGCTTCTACCATTTCTGCAGAAAACAACATCGTCGTAGATGGTACTTGTGCTAAACTTGTACTGACCGATGGTCATCCCTTCAAGGCAACAAAGGAATTCACTGCTACTTCTGCAAGCTACAACATGACAGCTTTGGCTGAGAAGGCTGACGGCAAGAAGTTCGGTACGCTGATGCTTCCTTTCGCAGTAAGCTCTATCCCCAATAGTGGCAAGGCTTACACGCTCGACCAAGTGAGCATCAATGAGGAGATTCACGCTGCTGAGGCAACTACCATTGCTGCAAACGCCCCTGTAATCGTTACCGCTGCTGGTACATATTCTGCAAGCAACGTGGATATTACCGCCACCAATGACACCTACACCAACGGCGAACTGGTAGGTACTTACAAGGCAATGGAGGCTCCCGTAAACACTTACGTCCTCCAGAAGCATGATTCTCGCGTAGCCTTCTACATGGTTGGCGATGTGCAGCCCACCGTCAACCCCTTCCGTGCCTACATCAAGGCACAGTCGGCAGGTGTGAAGGCTCTCAACATCGTCTTCGACGACGAGCTGACAGGCATCGAGAAGATGGAAGATGGACAGTTGAAGGTTGAAAATGTAATCTTCGACCTCAGCGGCCGTCGTGTGCAGAAGGCACAGAAGGGTGCGTATATTATTAACGGCAAAAAGGTATTGAAATAAGATGAAAAAGACATATATTATTCCCAGCGAGAGAATTGCAGAACTGGGACTGGAAGGACAACTGCTGGATGTGAGCGGTAATGCTCCTGACGCCGAAAATGGTGGAGGACTTGATCAGCAGCCCAGTGAAGACTTGAGCGTCAGAGCCCAGTACAACCTTTGGAACAACGAATGGTAATAATCTTTAGCAGAACAAGAAAACAATGAAAAGATATAAATATTATAGTCTGATGGCTGCTACACTGGCACTGGCCGCATGTAGCAACGAGGATATCGTGAGCACGGAGCTGACTCCCGATGCTCAGAATGGCGAGACCATTGCTTTCACTGGCAACAAGGCAACCAGTCTTGAGGCACTGGCCGAGGAGAACCTGGACGGCACGCCCGTCACCGAAACCCGAAGCGAACTCACTGATGGTGTGTTCACAGGATGGACGGTTGGTGACAAGGTGAGTGTGAGCGACGGTACATTGAACTTCACCTACAAGGTAACCAAAGCCAATGGTGCAAGCTGTTCCTTCGACGTTCTCGAAGAGGGCAACAAAACATTCACAGGCGAGAGTTCTGCCGGCAAGACCTTCTACTGCTGCTACCCCGCTGCTGCCGTGAAGGGTTGGAACGGAAGCACCGTGACCACCATGGTCTATGCTGAGCAGGACTATGCAGAGAACACCAATGGTGGTGCAATGGGTGCCTACATGGCAACCTCAGCAGAGGCTGATGCTACGGGTAATGCCGTAGGCTTCAACTTCGCACACACCGCCTCTGTCGTGGAGGTGAACCTGGCAACCCTCGGAGTAACCCCCAAGGCTGTTTATCTGAAGTCCAACAGCGGCGTAGCCATTGCCGGTGAGGTGAAGTGCAACGTAAGCGACAGAAGTATGACCGTCAGCACCACGGGCAGTACCGCCTATGCCACCAGCAGCCAGAGCGACGTCATCGGTCTGACCAACGTAGCCAGCGATGCTACCATCGCCCGCTTCTACATCCTTCCCGTCAAGCTCGTGGGTGGTGTCACCGTTACCGTGGTTGACGCCAACGGCAACTACTACACCAAGAAGACAAGCACCGACATCGGTAACGATGCTGACTTCACGGTGTCAAATGGCATCAACTCAGTTCTCTCCGACTATCAGGTAAAGCCCGGTGCTACTACCGCAGCCAAGCCTTACTACAAGAAGGTGAACTTCGGTGCAGCCTCAACTGCTACCCGCAAGGGCAACTGGATGGCTACCATCCCCAGCAACATATACTTCAACATGCTCAGCACACCGGGTGCACATGATGCATGTACGAAGGGACAGTCATTTGGTGCTACCTCCGAATGTCAGGATTTAGACTTGCAGGGATTGCTCGATGCAGGTGTTCGCTGCTTCGATATTCGTCCCGCATACTTACTTAATGAAACAATTACCGCTGACAACCTTTACATTTGGCATGGTGTGACAAAGACAAGCACCAAGTATGTGGATGCAATCAAAATGTTTGCGGACTTCCTTGCAGCTAATCCTACAGAGGCCATCTCTATCATTATGACAAAGGAGAATAATACTGCCACTCTTGTTAATACAAGCTACACCGACCGCTCTGACGAGATGTGGACCGTACTAAGAGCTTGCCACGAAGAGCACAAGGCCTACTTTAAGCAGATGGATCACTCAAACTACAATCTTGGTGACTACCGTGGTAAGATTTTCTATGTAAACCGCACAGGTACAACAATTCCTTATACTGCTAACATCACAAACTGGGGTGATAATGAGACTAAGGATAATTGGTCATGTGTGATTGGCTTATGTAATGCCAATGTACAAGACAAGTATAATAGCAATGGTACCACCAAGCAGAATGAGGTAAAGAGAGTGTTGCAGATTACGGCTGCAAGTACTGATGTCAAGAAGGTTATCACCTACAACTTCAATAGTAGCGCAAACAGCCCAAGTAATTACGCAAGCGCGAACAATCCTGCGCTTACTACCAATCTCGGTACTATCACAGGTCCTACCAGTTACCTGCTCTGCGACTACATCGGTTGTACAAAGAATGGTGGTGATGTGCTTCTCAAGGCCATCATCAACCAGAACTACAAGTACGTCAACAAGGATCGTACGCGCAACACAGGTGCTGCCACTGAGGGCATCGGCCTCGACATAGCCGGTGACGAGTACGCAGACGGCACCCAGGTTTACGTCAAGGCACAGTAATGCGCTAACATACAACGCACAAGGGGGTCAAATTGGGCATTTCCCAATTTGACCCTTTTCAATCCCTACCCCATGAGACGAAGACTGCTACTGCTGCTCCTCTGCCTGCCACTCGCCGGCATGGCGGACAGGACGCTCATACCGGTCACCAAGGGCGACCTGGACGGCGACGGGAAGGTGACCATCCACGACCTCACGCTGCTCATACAGGCACTGGCACGTCCACTCCTGCCCCCACCGGACTGTGACGTGAACACCGACGGACGCTACAACACGGCCGACGTGGAGGCTATGGTGGCACTCATCCTCCAGCCCACCGCCACGACACCGCAGCACGAGGCCGTCGACCTGGGACTCTCCATGCGCTGGGCCACGTGCAACCTGGGCGCCACACAGCCCTGGCAACCGGGCCACTACTACGCATGGGGCGAGCTGCAGCCCAAGGAGGACTACAGCGAGGAGAGCTACGCCTACTGCGACGGTGGCGAATACCGCAACATCGGGGCCAACATCTGCGGCACCAAGTACGACGCGGCACGGGAGGCATGGGGCGAGCAGTGGCGCATGCCCACGCTCATCGACATCAACCAGCTGCTGACGAAGTGCACCTGGACGGAGACGACGCTCCACGGCACCAGTGGCTACACCGTGACGGGCCCCAACGGCAACAGCATCTTCCTGCCCAAGGCCGGCAAGCAGTGGGGCACGCAACCCACCGAGCAGGGCACGCGCCTCTACTACTGGTGCGGCATGTCGCAGTCGGCCACCGCCACCTCGGCCTACGTGCTCAACGACACGGGCTACACGGGCAACTGGAGTGCCATCCGCTCCTACGGCTTCGCCATCCGTCCCGTCTGCAGCAAGTGAGGCTTTCGGTTTCCGCAGGAAAACGCACGAAACACCCCGAAAACACCCTTTCTGTTCGTTTTTTTGTACAGAAAACGTATTTTTCCCTTCCAAGAACGTATTTCCTCATATTTTTGCTGTATCTTTGCACCTCTAATATACATACGCACGCGTACGCCCCCGCGCATACGTGACCCCAAACATAACGAGATAACGGATACAGAGATCATGAAACTGAAAAGACTATTCACATGGGCATTGCTCACCGGCCTTTTCCTTCTGGCAACCCTCCCTGCCGCAGCGCAGGAGGCAGGGCAGCAGGAGGAGGAGCAGTACGTGGATACCGTCTTTCACGACAACATCGACCGCACGGCCGACGACTTCGTCACCGCCTCCGTCGTCATTGCCTCACCCGGCGAGGAGATCTACTCCTCGGCAGGACACGCATGCCTCAGGCTGGAATGCCCCACCTACGACCTCGACTACATCTACAGCTACGAGGCAGAGAACGTCAGCCACAACATCCTGCGCTTCTTTGCCGGCAAACTCATGATGGGCACCCGTTCCATCCCCACGTCCGAGTACCTGGCCGAATACGCCAAGGAAGGCAGAGGCGTCGTGGCCTACAAGCTCAACCTCCCCGCCACCGTGAAGCAACGCCTGTGGCAACAGATGGACGAGGAGAAGCTATCCGTCAGCGTGCCCTACGACTTCCTGAACCACAGCTGCTCCGTGTCCGTCCTGTCATGGTTGCAGAGAGCCATCGACACCGACAGCCTCGACCTTGGCAAGTGGCCGGAGAAATACAAGCTGACACGAAAGGAACTGGCTGCCGCCGGCATCAAGGACCCCTGGGTATGGGCCATCGCGAGAACCTTCGTGGCAGGCGAGAGCGACGACCCCGGCGTGTCCCCGACGTCCAAGGTGATCATCCCCGCCGAACTGGAGGAACTGCTCCATAGGGCCAAAGCCTACGGCAAGCCCCTCGTCGCCGGCAAGCCCCAGACACTCGTCGAGCCGACCAGGGAGATCCGCTACACATGGTTCACGCCCCTCCTCGCCTCCCTCCTGATCCTTGCCGTGGCCGTGGCCAACCTGTTCCTCCACTGGCGCACGCCCCGCATCCTTGTGCTCGGGCTGGGCACGCTGATAGGACTCTTCGTGTGGTATCTGGTTTGCCTCTCCAACCTCACCGCCACGCAGTGGAACTGGCTCGTCATCCCCTTCTGCCCCTTCCTGCTCCTCCTCTGGCGTTGGCGCAGATACTGGCTGCTGCCCTACGCAGGCATCTGCGTGGCCTGGATCATCGGCCTCCTGATCTATCCCCACATGGTGGTGGACGTCTCACACCTCATCCTGGTCCTGGCAACCGCCATCACATACTTCGAGATATACAAAAAGACGATATAACTATTCAAGTTTAGCATTTGAAGCTCGCAAGAAAACGAAGTCTTCCTGAGTCAAAACTTCAGGTACACATTCGGACTTGTTTTAACCAACAGGCTATAAACCTCATCATAAGCAATTCATTTAAACAAAACAATAAACAAAATAAATCTATGAAACATCTCAAACTTTATCGAAAGAGATTCCTCGCATGGGCCACGCTCATCGTAATAGGAATCACTGCGCAAGCACAAAACTGGACGTGGACGGGAGAAACACCGACGGCGGGAGGTAGTTACTACCTTTATAATGTTGGTTTCAAAGGATTCTTGAATTATACAGGTTCTGTTTCCGTAACTGAAAACAACACGCCTACAACATTGTGGAAATTCTCTTCAACAACAAGCGGAACAATTTCAACATCGTACAACAATACGACATACTATGTATATGTTGAGAAAACTTGGAATGGTGGAGATGCAAGTATACGAACGAACTCTGCAACAGTGTCAATTGTTCAAAGTTCGATAACATCTGGAGCTTATAAGATCCAACACACTAAAACCGGAATAGGATCCGGTACTCGCTATTTTAATGTAGAAAGCAGCACCAAGGTAACTGCAGCTTCTACAAATGGCGTAAATAATGATTGGTATTTGATTTCAGAAACACAGAAAGAAAAATATTCAACTCATATTGAAACATACAG
Source organism: Bacteroidaceae bacterium (assembly GCA_045616065.1). Lineage (GTDB taxonomy): Bacteria > Bacteroidota > Bacteroidia > Bacteroidales > Bacteroidaceae > Physcousia. The sequence goes on from JAZLFZ010000024.1 coordinate 67,232, forward strand.
AACTGCCTACAACAAGGCAAAAGACTATGCCAATAACGCAAAGTTGACCGACGCTGTAAAATCACCTTTCCAGAGTGCTATTACGACTTACGCAAGTGTCAACTACACCAATGTAGAGACAGCTATCACCGCTTTGAATGCCCTTGACTACACCGAAGCGGACAAGCAGATTAAGGCATACGATGACAACATTGACGCATACAATACAGCAAAGAGTGCTGCAGAAAAGCTAAAAGACAATCCTTTGATTAGTGACGACATCAAAACTCAACTCACAAACGCATTGGCCACATCAGTTAATGGCGCTAATATTGTAGAAGTTTTGGCGACCTTGAATGCTGCTGTTGAAGCAGGTAGGTCAGCACTGAATGCACAGCTACCTTACGACGCTTCTGGTAAGATTGTCAACCCTGAAGCAGAAAACGAAAAGAACGGTTGGACAGGAGAGTTTGGCATCCTCGGCGATGATGGCGCACACTTCTTCGAGCCCGCTGGCTGGTGGAAAACAAGCGCATCCATGTCTCAGACCGTCAGCGGTCTTCCCAATGGATACTACGTACTGCAGATGAAGTATCAGGCAGCCGAGCACGTAAAGGTGACCTTGGCAGGTAACACGGCCACGAACTACGTACAGGGAACCAACGAAGGTTGGAAGGACATGGGTGTTGTTTGCAAGGTAACAGACGGAACCCTTGCTATTACCACATCTTCTATCGCCACCGACGGCGAAACGCAGTACACTTGGTTCAATGCCGACAACTTCACCCTCACCTACTATGGTGACGCAGATCCCGGTTTGACCTATAACAATGGTACTCGTCTCGATGGTTCTTACCTCAGCAAGCCAGCTTACACCAGCACGCCTATGGAGGGGGTTGATGATGCCCACAAAGACGATGCACTGCTCGTAATCACTTGGCGTGACAACTACACCAACGACCCCAAGACTCCTTGGGCACTCGCAGCTGACTCCAAGGCTGAAGTATGGGTGGATGGCGCAAAGGTTGCCGATGCCGACCTCCTCAGCGACTTCCGCTCTTCTCACTATACCAATGGTTTCGGTCTCTACATCCCCAACTTCGACGAGACGAAGACCTACACCGTGAAGGTTCCCGCAAACGTATTCGGCTACACACAGGCTGGTCATGGCAATAAGGCCTTCGAGGTGCAGGCAGTGGCTTCTCCTCTGAAGGACGGCAAGTATTTCGTAGTGGTAAAGGGTACCGGTAAGCACGTCAGCCGTGGTAAGGGCTGGGGGACGCAGGCCATCCTCGACTACTATGGTGTACCCATGATGGTACAGACGGCCGGTCTCACCGTGTTCAAGTTCCTCGACAACAACGCATTCCTCGGATCTGACCCCAGCGATGACTGGCTCTTCACCGACATACAGGGTTCTGAAGCCCACAAGGTTCGTCGCTACATCCTGATGCCCGGCGAGGGTGAGCACGAGGGTGAGTTCCAGTTCTACACTCCTGCCCGCGACAAGTACCTAAGCCACGTTTCGAACTACATCAACAGCGAAGAGTACGATGCCGTCAACGAGGGTGGCAACGCTGACTACTTCCAGTTCGAGGCACTGACGGCAGAAGAATACGCCGAACACCTCAAAAGCATCCGTGACGACGAGGCCATGCGTGTGGCTCAGCGTACGGGTATGATGGTAAATAATGCAGAAGAGTATTTTGCAAAGATCACCGAACTGGAAGCCAGCATCAAGGACAGCGAGGGCAATGTGAAGAATGAGAACATCATCTTCCCCAAGACCGAAGAGGAGAAAACTCTTGCTGCAAAATACTTCGAAAAGAAGAACGAAGAGCTGGCATGTGCAGCCGACGTATGGGAAGGCACGCCCCGCGACCTCGTGGGCGAAGAGAAGGTAAAGAGAAGCCTCAAGGCAGGTATGTACATCATGAACTGCGATGCCTTCCAGCAGGCAATGACGCTCTCTACACTTCAGGCCAATCAGGGTTTCCGCGGCCTTACCTATATGTACGTGAAGGTGGGCGACGTGATGTACAAGTCACAGCTCAAGTCTATTACCGAGACCACGGGCACCATTCCCACCGACGTGGAATCGGCCACGGCTGCTCTCGATGCTCACACCTACCAGAACCGCATATTGTTCTACGTACCCACCGACGATACCGAGGTGGAGTTCGGTATAGAGAATCCCCAGCGTTTGGGCAACGGCATCGATGCAGAGGCTGGTTCATGGGTTGCCTTCAAGAACATCGAGATTGAGCAGCTGAGCAGCGCGCTGGAAGAGGCCAACATGTCGGTCAAGGCAGGCAAGTATGGTACGTTCATCGCACCCTTCGACGTGAAGATGCCCGCAGGCGTAACGGCTTACAGCGGCACGCTCAACGAGGAAAAAACCAGCGTGAGCCTGACCAGTGTGGCAGAGCCCGGCAGCACGCTATCAGCCTCAACGCCCGTTATTATCTACAACGAGAGCGAGAAAGACTTCGCCATGGACTATCGTGACTTCGACACACGTTCTGAGGCCGACAAGGCAGCAGTCAGCAAGCAGGTCGGTCACCTCGTAGGCTTCTACAAGAGCTATGCTGAGGACAACAGCGCCCTCATCACGGGTGATGGCAACTCATACGTGCTGCAGACCCAGAACGGCAAGCAGGCGTTCTATCAGGTGGAGAGCGGTAAGACCTTCAATGGCAGCAAGAACCGTTGCTATCTGGTAACCAGTCAGCCTTCGAGCGTCAAGGTCTACGAGCTGACCTTCGACACGTTCGACACAGAGACCGCCATCCAGGAGGTTGAGAGCGAGCCCAGCAACGACGTCATCTTCGACCTCAGCGGCCGCATGGTGAGCAAGGTCAACAAGGGCCTCTACATCAAGAACGGCAAGAAGTTCATCGTGAAGTAAACAAACGACTGTAAATAAGGCAATGACTGCAATTAGACAAAATTTAAATTTTTGAATAAATTTGTGATCAATTTATGGACATTCGTGTTAAAATATTATATGATGCCTGCGGCACTACATGAATTTGCCATAAATTATCCATAAATTTTTCATGAATTTTTATGTGCCTAAAAGAGTATATTGTTCCCATAAATAAAAACAATAAGAAAATGAAAAAGAAATATATTATACCTGCACAGAAATGGGCCATCATGGAGGACTGCTACCTGCAATCGCTCTCGGTCGTGAATGACACATTTGCCAAAGAAGATGCGGGCATGGATGTCAAGGCGCAGGAGATGAACCGCTCCAACCTCTGGGACAACGAATGGTAAGCCATGGCAACGTGCGTGCGCGCACATATTATATATAAGGTAACAAAAATGGTTGATGGGGCCACCCCATCGGCCATTTTCAGGCCTTACTATAGTGATGACTAAAAAATAACTTGGTAAAAAAATAGAATGTCGTTTTTTACTTTCAGCCTTCAGCCACACCCCGTAACACACAGACATACTGCGCGTTATAGCACTGAAAGTAAACTCGTTTTACTTTCAGCCGCCTTCAGCCTTCCTCAGCCACCTTCAGCGGAAGGGGCAGATGCCGGAACCCTCTCCACATCCTGAAAGCCACTGAAGCAGGCTGAAAGCAACTGAAAGTAAAAGCGCTTCACTTTCAGCCACGTAACACACAGAGGACGTGTACGTTACGAGGTATGACTGAAGGCTGAAAGTAAAAAAACACATTTGCTACGCTGCCACATAATATCTGCCATTCGAGTTGACGAAATCCCCAACCAGTATTATTCACGGAGAATATTATCTTAATTGAAGTTTCGCATGTCAAGTTAGTGAACAAATTAATTTTTATAATTATTGTGGTAAATTAAACTAATATTAAAATAAGATTAAACCTCGAAAGTGTCACAAAATGGAGTTTAATATATTTTTAATATAATTTTAATATACCATTATAAAAATCATTCTGCACAGTTACTTAAATTATAGATTTTTATAAAGATTTTAGTTAAGATTTCGAGGAGCTTGCGACGAACGATTTGATTTTGGATCGCATCAAAGATGCTCAAAATCTCAACCAAAATCTTAATAAACATCTAAAAAGAAAAATAATATACGTAACTTGCGAAAGTTGAATTATCTTAAACGCGAATTATCGCGAATGAAACGAAAATTTCCGGAAATTCACGTCTGATTAACGGTAATTCGCGTTAAGAATAAACCCAAGAATAATCCCTAACTCAGCAAGAAACGGTCGCCGCAGCAAGCACCAAGTTTTTCCGGCACGGGAAATAAGTTTTTCCGGCACGGAAAAAAAGTTTTAGGTATAGGCGCTTAGTGCGCACTAAGATTTGTTAATTTATGTATTAATTCAAAGATAAGTCCTACCTTTGTGGTATGGAACGAAATATATTCAAAGGCGTGAACTCTCTTAAGTTCTACAATCAGTTCAACTCTGAAGATCCTTGCTACAAGTATCTTTCAGAAATCAAATGGGATAGTGACAGCTTCGTCTGTAAA